>JAQTMH010000002.1 GCA_028714495.1 Patescibacteria group bacterium | reverse complement strand
AGCGACCGAGTTTGCCCTACCAGATGGATGGGGTCGTGGTAAATGTCAATAATATCGCGACGTTTAGAAAATTAGGAGTAGCGGGCAAGGCGCCGCGAGGGGCTATCGCTTTTAAATACCCGGCTGAACAAGCCACGACCATTGTTGAAGATATCCAGGTTCAGGTCGGTCGGACCGGCGCGCTGACTCCGGTGGCCTGGCTCAAACCAGTCCAGGTGGCCGGCTCAATTATCTCGCGAGCCACGCTTCATAATGAGGATGAAATCAGACGCCTGGATGTTCGGATTGGCGACACGGTGATAATTCAAAAAGCCGGCGACGTAATCCCGGACATTGTCGAGGCGTTGCCCAAGCTTCGAACGGGCCACGAGCGCAAGTTTCATTTTCCCAAAAAATGCCCGGTTTGCGGCTCGCCGGTAATTCGCCGGGAAGGCGAAGCGGCTTATTACTGCACAAATTCGAAATGCTTCGCCCAGTCCAAAGAGGCGCTCTACCACTTTGTTTCAAAGACGGCTTTTGACATCGACGGCCTGGGGCCGAAGATTATTGATCAGCTCTGGGAAAAGGGTTTAATCCGCGATTCAGCCGACATTTATAATCTGACCAAAGACGATCTTCAGCCGCTGGAACGTTTTGCCGAAAAATCAGCGGCTAACTTGGTTGAGGCGATCGCTAAAAGCCGGGAGATTACTCTGGCCAGGTTTATTTATGGTCTGGGCATTAGGCACGTGGGCGAGGAAACCGCTATTGATTTGGCTCAACATTTCGGCACCTTGGAAAAAATAAGGCAGGCCAACCAGGCGGAGTTGCAGGCGGTTTTCGAGATTGGCGAGGTTGTGGCTGAAAGCGTCGAGAGCTATTTCAAAAAAGCCGAAAATGTCCGCTTGCTGGAAAAACTACTAAAAAATGGGGTTAAAATAATCAATCCGAAGCGCCGGGCAGCGACTTTAACCGGCAAGACTTTTGTTTTGACCGGCACGCTGGCCAGCCTGACTCGGGATGAGGCAAAGGCAAAAATTCGTGAAGCCGGTGGTGACGTATCAAGCTCGGTTAGTTCAGAAACAGACTATGTGGTCGCGGGCGAGGAGCCGGGATCGAAACTGGACAAAGCTAAAAAGCTCGGGATTAAAGTCCTGGCTGAACCGGAATTTTTAAAGATGATTCGATAGAGAGTTGGTATATCAAAAAAGCCATAGACGGATCTGGTCGTATTTATTATACTTGACCCCGCCTCGCCCCGGCACGGAGACCGTGGCTCGGCGGCAATTTTGTGGCTAAAGAGAATAAATACCATACCCCGCCCCTATCCCAGTAATGTCATAAGTATTTCATGGACGTAAGGCGAAGCCGCCTAGCGGCTATGCCATCATTATTACGACAAATATCTTTAGGATAGGGGCGGGGTTATTTGCCTATGGCTCCGCTTTCGTTTGTACTGAAAATATTGTTAAGTAACTCCACAACTGCTGGTGTGAAGGCAAATAAAAAGATTGGCCGGGGTGAAGGGGTTTGCGTAAGCGGACCGCACTCTTTTTGTTTTGGGTTCGGGGCTTCGCAGCCGTGTATCCAACTCCCCAGCCAACACAATTAAAGGGCATTTTGCAATACTATATAAGATAATTTCATTTTAAATAATTGTCAAGACTTGCCCTCACCACGCCTTGCGTTTCCAAAGACTTTTTTGGAGCGCGATTCTTATAATAAACAACACCAAATACAGCGCCTAGAATTTTTATTCAGTTCTGTGGATAATATTGAATACATACCGTGAACCATTGTTGGATTAGCCTAAAAATGATATGCTTTAGCTGTTATGCCAAAGCTAAAAAAGAATGAAATTCAACATCTGGCGAATCTCGCCAAGCTTGAGCTGACTGAAGAGGAAACGAAAAAATTCCAGGGTCAACTTTCGTCAATTTTGGATTACGTAAAGACTTTAAGCGAAGTTGACACGGCCAAGGTTGAACCGACTGCCCAGGTAACGGGACAAGTCGGTATTTCTCGGCGCGATGAAATTCAAAAAGACGCCAGGCAAAAGGATATTTTGGATCAGGCGCCAAGGCGGGAAGGTAAAAACTACAGAGTTAAAGCCGTATTTGGGAAATAGCCATGGAATTAAATCAGCTGACAATAAAAGACGCGCACGAGGGCCTGGTCAGGCGAGATTATTCCAGTCGGGAATTGGTGCAGGCCGCGCTCGATGGAATTAAAAAGCTTGAGCCCAAGCTTAACGCTTTTATTACCGTCAGCGATGAAGCCGCCCTAGCCCAGGCTGATAAAGCGGATAAAAAGATCAAAAGGGGCGAGCCGCTTGAGGCGGTAACTGGCTTGCCAATCGGCATAAAGGATTTGCTCGTGACCGAAGGCATCCGAACCACGGCTGGTTCAAAAATTTTAGAGCGTTACCAACCTGTTTATACGGCCACCGCGGTTGACCGCTTGATCAAGGCGGGTGCTGTTATCGTCGGCAAAACCAATTGCGATGAATTTGGCATGGGCGCTTCGGGAGAGAATTCAGCCTATGGCCCGACCAAAAATCCTTGGGACCTAAGGCGCGTGCCTGGCGGATCGTCTTCAGGTTCAGCCGCAGCGGTGGCAAGCGGCGAATGCCTTCTGGCTTTGGGCACGGATACCGGCGGCTCAATCAGACAGCCGGCCAGCTTTTGCAACCTCGTCGGATTAAAACCCACCTACGGTCGAGTTTCCAGGTACGGGTTAATTTCACTGGCCTCCTCGCTTGATCAGATCGGAATATTCACGCGGACAATTGAGGATTGCGCCGCGGTATTAAAAATAATCGCCGGCCAGGATCCGAACGACTCAACCAGCGTAAAAAAAGCTGTCCCAAATTACTCGGCCGAATTTGAATCAGATCCGCCGACCCTTCGTCTTGGCGTGCCCAAGGAGTATTTTGTGCCAGGGATGGATCCAGAGGTTGAACAGATCACCCGGACAGCAATTAAAAAATTAACTGAGCTGGGATTTTCAGTCGAGGAGATTTCTCTGCCGCATACGCCCCAGGCCCTGGCGGTTTATTATCTGATCTTGCCAGCTGAGGCTTCGTCAAACCTGGCTCGCTATGACGGCATTCGCTACGGACTTTCAGTTGAAGCCGGAGCCAAGACGCTGGATGATGTATATAAAAAGTCCCGCAAGGCTGGATTTGGACCGGAGGTGAAAAGGCGGATTATGCTGGGCACTTATGTTTTATCGGCTGGCTATTATGATGCTTATTACCGCAAAGCCCAGCAGGTCAGGACGTTGATTATCGAAGACTTTCAGCGCGCCTTTGAAAGGGTAGACTTAATTATCACTCCGACTTCGCCAACCCCAGCCTTTGCCCTGGGAGAGAAGTATGAGGATCCTTTGACTATGTATCTTTCGGATATTTTCACGGTTTCGGCAAATATTGCCGGCCTGCCCGGCTTGTCTCTGCCAGCCGGTTTTGCCAAAGGCTTGCCGGTTGGTATCCAGATTATGGCGTCACACTTTCAGGAGGATAAAATACTGGCGCTGGCTCATGCCTACCAAAAAGAAACCCAATATTATAAACAGACCCCAAAGACTTGATATTTTTTGCCAAAATAGATAGCCCGTGCTATAATGTCTAGCTATAACCATTAATATCAATTATAAAATGGCAGCCGATAAAAGAAAAATCCTTTTAGTTGAAGATGAAAAGATGCTTTCTTCGATGTATGCCACGAAATTCGCCAAAGAGGGGTATGAGCTGATTCAGGCATATGACGGGGAAGAAGGATTAACGAAAGCCAAAAGTATCAAGCCGGACGTTATTCTCCTGGACATCATTATGCCGAAACTGGATGGTTTTGTCGTTTTGAAAGCCCTAAAGCAGGATCCTGAATTGAAAAAAATTCCAGTTATCCTGCTGACTAACCTGGGGCAAGATGAAGATATCAGAAAAGGCAAAGAACTGGGCGCGGACGATTATTTCATAAAAGCCAATCATACTCCGGCTGAAGTCGTGGATAAAGCTAAGGCATTTTTTGAGAAATAATATTTTATAGCGGAGAGGACCTGGCTGAAACAAGGCGCGGTATTTTAACTTACAAATAAACCCCAAACGGACAACATGAAAGATTACGAATTCCCAATATTCAAGACAAAAATAGAGGGACGAAACGAGAAGTTTAATCTTGAAGACCCGGTCGCCAGACGGAAATATTTTGAATTTAAAGCCGGTCCGGAAATCGAGAAACTAAAAGACTATTTGCGTGAAAATACTTTTGTGGCTTTTTTATTGGGCAAGAAAAATTCAGGCAAGGGCACTTATTCCAAGCTGTTTATGGAGGCAGTCGGCCATGAACACGTCGCCCATGTTTCAATCGGCGACATCATCCGCAACGTTGATCAAGATCTGCGCGATCCAGAGAAAAAGGCGCCGCTCTTAGAAAAATTTAGAAAACGATACCGCGGGTTTATCACAGTTGATCAGGTCGTGGAGACTATATTGAGTCGGTCACAGCAGAAACTTCTGCCGACTGAGGCGATTCTTGCCTTCGTCGAGATTGAAATTGACCGCCTTGGCCGGAAAGCAATATTTATTGATGGCTTTCCCCGCAATATGGATCAAGTTTCACTGTCCTTGTTTTTCCGTGCCTTAATGGGCTACCGCGACGATCCCGACCTTTTCGTTTTTATCGACGTTCCAGAAACGGTTATTGATGAACGGATGAAATACCGGGTCATCTGTCCGATTTGCAAGACACCGCGAAATGTCAGATTGTTGCGAACAAAAAATGTCGGCTATGACACTTCAAACAAGGAATATTATTTAACGTGTGACAATCACGGTTGTAACCAAGCCCGGATGGTTCCGAAAGAAGGGGACAGCGCGGGAATAGAATCGATACGCGAGCGGATTGAAATCGATGACAAGGTTATGCGGACTTTGCTTGGACTTCAAGGCGTGCCAAAAATATACTTACGCAATTCAGTCCCGGTCAAGCAAGCGAAGAAATCCGTCGATGAATATGAAATAACTCCAGCCTATGAATATGAATATAATGAGGCTAAGAAATCAGTCAGAATCACTGAAAAACCCTGGACTGTAACAGACGACAACGGTCAGGAATCTTTTAGCCTTTTACCGGCGCCAATCGGTGTCGCCCTGATAAAACAAGTGGCGCAAGCATTGAATTTATAAGTACATTTTGAATAAGCGTTGACGCTATATTTAGTTGCTGTATAATTAGTAACTGTATGAGTAAAAGTTTACATATTAAACCGATTGTTAAACCGATCCAAACCCTTTTCGGCGTTTTCTTGTTTATTTTTGCTTGGGTATATCCGATAATCGTCTTGTCCCGCCACTAGTTTGCAGTATTTGGCGAAAATAAAAACTGGTCTTGTTCAAGCCAGATTTTTTTATTGGTTTTTGGGATTTCCTTCGATGGTGTTATACTAGAAACACCAAGATTGGAAGGAAGGATTAATAAATGACCTGTGGTCGGGGATGCGGGACTTGAACCCGCGACCTTCCCGCACCATTCACCAGGTTCAGGTGCGAAACAGGCATGCACTTTCTCCATTGTGGTCGGGGTAGTGGGACTTGAACCCACGACCTCATGCACCCCATGCATGCGCGCTAGCCAACTGCGCCATACCCCGACCACAGCGGACAATAGTATATTTATACTGTACCTTTACCCCGCAGAATCCGAACGTAGTGAGGATTTGTGCGGGGCCATGCATGCGCGCTAGCCTCAGCCATAGGCTGATCCCCTCCAGAGGCGGGCACGGCGTCTTTGCGGAAACTGCGCTAATCCCCGAACGCAGGTCACCATTATTTTGCCCGTTTGGTCTGAGTTTTGAGACAATTTGAGCAAATAGTCAGACGTTGTCCGTTGATTGACCGAGTTTGCAGATTAATAAACTTCTTTCGTCTGGTGGCGATGTTTGAATGACTGCGGGAAATTGATACGGTTGAACCGCGGTGGCAGATATCACAAGTTCGGGCCATAGGGCTAATCTCTTAGTTATTAAAAATTCTAGAATCAAGTATAGCCTAATTCTTCAAAGGAATCAAGTATTATGAGTTTTGGACTGCTAAGCCTCCTTTTTACAAAACCAATATTTTTTTTCACTTGGATGCTAGCTGTGGTCATTGGTATCACGGTCCATGAGTTTTGTCATGCCCTGGCCGCCTCAGTACAGGGCGATCAGACCGCACGCAATGCTGGCCGGCTAACACTCAATCCTCTGGCTCATCTCGACCCACTGGGCACTGTTATGCTGCTGATACTGGGTTTTGGCTATGGCCGACCCGTACCTTTTAATCCGTACAATCTGCGAAATAAACGTTTTGGGCCAGCGTTAGTCGGCCTAGCCGGGCCTGTCTCGAATTTATTAATGGTGGCGATTTTTGGGATACTTTTAAAAGTTTTTATTCCGATATTGTCTCAAGACAATCTCCTGGTGATATTTCTGATATATTTGATACAAATAAACGTGGTCTTGTTGGTTTTCAATCTTTTTCCCGTGCCGCCGCTAGACGGCTCAAAGGTTCTTTTCGCGATTTTGCCCGCTTCGCAGGGAGGCATACGGCTGTTTCTGGAGCAATATGGACCCTGGGTGCTACTGGGGGTTCTCTTGTTTGGTGGAGGTATTTTTTCTAGTATTTTTGAGTTTTTTCTGGATCTGACTTATCGCATTATCAGCTAGAGATTGACGTTTTGATTAACCGGTGTTCGCCCTGAATCTGACTCCTGGCAGAGTCAAATAGTTGACCAATATTGGAAATAATGCTAAGGTAGGATAGAAAATTTAATAAATAATTTAGCTAAAGCGAGAATTTAATGCCAACCATTAACCAACTTGTCAGAAAGAGCCGAAAACAGCCGAAACAGAAGTCAAAAACCCCGGCCCTATCAACGGTACTGAACGCCCTAAAACGCCGGCGCCTGCACTTACCCAAGGGCAGTCCATTTAAGCGGGGTGTCTGCGTCAAGGTCACAACTACCACGCCCAAAAAACCAAATTCAGCCCTGAGGAAAATCGCCCGGGTTAAGCTTTCCAATGGCCTTGAAGTTACTGCCTATATTCCAGGCATCGGCCATAACCTGCAGGAACACTCGATTGTTATGATCCGGGGCGGCCGGGTGAAAGATTTACCGGGCGTGAGATACCATGTAGTGCGTGGTGTTTATGATACCCTGGGCGTTGAAGGTCGGAGGCAGGGTCGCAGTCTCTACGGCGCTAAGTATGAGGAAAAAAAGTAAGGATATTAAAAATATATGAGAGGAAATAAAGCCGCTCGAAGGAAAATTGAAGCCGACCCAAAACACAATAACCTGATAATTGCCAAATTTATTAATTACGTGATGAGACGGGGCAAGAAATCTGTTGCCCAGGCGATTATTTACGATATGCTTGATGATATTTCCAAGAAAACTAAGCAAGATCCTCTGGAAATATTCGATCGAGGCCTTAAGAACGTTACGCCGATACTTGAGGTGAAATCACGGCGCATCGGCGGAGCGAATTATCAGATCCCGGTTGAAGTTAGAGGCGACCGCCGGATTACCTTGGCCATGCGTTGGCTGATTAAAGCCGCCCAGACCAGAAAGGGGATGCCCATGTCGCAGAAATTGGCCGAGGAATTCATCGCGGCCGCCAATAATCAGGGCGAAGCGATTAAGAAGAAAGAAGACGTCCACCGGATGGCTGAAGCCAATCGCGCCTTTGCTCATTTTGCCTGAAAATCATGCCCCTAGATAACGGAAGCGAAATAACAGGAACGAAACCAGCTTGTTTTAAAAGTTCCAGGGCAGTGATAGCCTGGCTTTTTGTTAGTTCGTTGGCTCTATTGATAACTGGAATGAAGTGCTCGGGCAAATCGAGCTCGGTTGTCGCTCTCCCAGACTTTGGCTATGAGGATGTCGAAAAGGTAAGCCAGAAACTTGAGGACCGGATTCCCGAAGCCCTGGTGAAAGCCCAGGAGTGGAAATCAGACGCTTATTTGTTCACGGTGAATGTTTTCTTTCAAGAGGCGAACTTATCAGCCAATCATCCGCCGATTCTCTACTTCCGTTCCTCAGACGCAAGTCTGAATAAAGAATTTTTTGTTGAGCTCAGCCAAGACTTCAAAAGCTTGGCCGAATGGGGCGAAGAGTCTTTTGCCAACGGTCAAACCCCGATTATTCAGTACCAGGCGATTAAGCCGGAAGATTTAAAAATCGGTTTTGCCCAGGCTCTAGAAATTGCCGAACAAAATGGAGGAAGTGACTTTCGTAAAAACCAAGAGTCATATAGCATTACCCTCGATTTATACAACAAAACTGCCGTGGGATTTGAATGGGGTGTGTATTACTACGAACTGACGGATGCTGATACTTACGAATCAATCGAAATTTATCTTGACGCCGCCACCGGCGCCGTGAAAGATATAAAGACTAATTGATTAAGGGGAACCAACGTGCCAAGAGAGTATTCATTAAAACAAACTCGCAACATCGGAATAATCGCCCACATTGACGCCGGAAAAACGACTGTCAGCGAACGCATTTTATTTTATACGGGCAAGAAGCATAAAATCGGCGAAGTCCATGAGGGCGAAGCAGAAATGGATTGGATGGAACAGGAACAGGAGCGAGGGATTACAATCACTTCGGCCGCGACCACCTGTTTTTGGAGAGACCACCGGATAAATATTATTGATACGCCGGGTCATATTGATTTCACGGTCGAGGTTCAGCGCTCGCTGCGGGTTCTGGACGGCGGAGTGGTGGTATTTGACGGCGTGGCCGGTGTCGAACCTCAGTCCGAGACAGTCTGGCATCAGGCTGAGAAATTTAACGTCCCGCTGATTGGCTTTGTCAATAAAATGGACCGTACCGGAGCTGATTTTTACGCTGATTTGGAAGCTATCCGGGACAGGCTGAATCCCAACGCCCACCCGATCCAACTGCCGATTGGCGCGGAAGACAACTTTCTTGGCGTTATCGATTTATTCACCCGCCGGGCCATAGTTTATAAGGACGAATTAGGCAAAGAGTATGAAGAGACCGAAATACCCGAGGACATGAAGGATAAAGTTGAGGATTTTCGGAGCAAGCTGGTTGAAGCGATTGCCGAGCAAGACGATAAATTACTGCATAAATTTTTGGATGGCCAGGAAATTCCGATCGAAGACTTGAAAGAGGTCTTGCGCCAGGCGACCATTAAAAATAAGCTGATCCCAATACTCTGCGGTTCAGCCTTGAAAAACAAGGGTATCCAATTTGTTTTGGACGCGGTAAACGATTTTCTTCCCTCGCCGCTCGATGTTCCGCCGGTCAAGGGACTGAATCCGAAAACCGGGACTGAAGAAGAGCGGCCGGCTGACGACACCGCGCCATTTTCGGCCTTGGCGTTTAAAATCGCCTCTGATCCCTACGTCGGTAAATTATGTTTTTTCCGCGTCTACTCAGGGAAATTGGAATCCGGCTCATATATTTATAATGCTACGACCGGTGACCAAGAAAGAATCGGCCGGATTGTCCGAATGCACGCCAATCATCGGGAGGACGTGAAAGAAGTATATTCCGGAGAAATCGCGGCCGCGGTGGGATTAAAACGGACCGCGACTGGGCACACACTCTGCGATCCCGAACACCCAATTATCCTCGAATCAATCGTCTTCCCTGAGCCGGTTATTTCCATGGCGATTGAGCCGAAGACAAAGGCTGACCAAGAAAAAATGGGTCTGGCCCTGGCTCGTTTGGTTGAAGAGGATCCGACTTTCCGGGTCAGGACAAACGAAGAGACCAACCAGACGATCATTGGAGGAATGGGCGAGCTGCATTTGGAGATTATCGTCGATCGGATGAAGCGCGAGTTCAAAGTTGAAGCCAACACCGGCAGTCCCCAGGTGGCCTATAAAGAAACAATTCTTTCTTCAGCCGAAGGCGAGGGTAAATATATTCGTCAGTCAGGCGGCCGCGGCCAGTATGGCCATTGTTGGCTAAGGGTTGAACCTCTGGAACGGGGCAAGGGCTTTGAATTCGTGGACGATGTAAAGGGTGGCGTTATTCCAAAAGAGTATATCTTGCCGATTCAAAAAGGCGTTCATGAATCATTAGGTAACGGCGTGGTGGCCGGCTATCCGATGATTGATGTCCGAGCCACGGTTTATGATGGCAGCTATCATGAGGTTGATTCGTCTGAGGCGGCTTTTAAGATTGCCGGCTCCATGGCTCTGCAGACAGCTTGCAAGAGAGCCAAGCCAGTAATTCTTGAGCCGATTATGAAAGTCGAAGTAATTGTACCTGAGAAATACATGGGTGAAGTAATCGGGGATTTGAATTCTAAGCGGGGCCAAATTCAGGAAATGCGTGATCGCGGCAATATGAAAATTATCGATGTCCAAGTGCCTTTGGCTGAAATGTTCGGTTATGCCACCCAACTTAGATCAATGACCCAGGGGCGAGGCAGCTACAACATGGAGTTTTTGAAATATTCGGAAGTACCGCGCCACATTGCCACGCAGCTGCAGGAAGGCCGGGACACCAAGAAGGGGTAAAAATATTATTAATCAAATAATATGAAGGCAAAAGGCATCAACCAGGTGGGCGGCATAGTAATTCTGCTGCTCCTGGCCGTGGGAGGAGGCTACGGTATTTATGCCACCGCCTCGAGTTTGGACGTAGCCAGCTCTCCTACGGTCACGTTTCAACGAAACCAAGCAAAAAACTCAAACACAAACATCACAACCTACACGAGTGAAAAATATGGCATAGAGATCCAGCCACCGAGCGGCTGGATTGCCACTGAACAGGCGGTGGATTCGGCCGGTCTGGTATTCCTGTCGGTCAAACTGACTAACCAAACAAATGATGATTTTGTCACAATTTCAGTAATGGATCCGGAATTGGAAGGCCTGGTCAGGAATTCATTAAGCATCGAGAGAGAATCTGACACCCTTTTATCAGGCCTTAGCGCTAAAAAGCTAGTTGGCGGGAATATGAAGGATGGCTCGCCCGTGACCATGATTTTGGCCGAAAAGGGTAATTATCTGTACCAGATTACCAGTTACACCTCGTCCGATACTCTTGACAAAATTATTGAGGAGATTACAATTAAAAAATAACGTTTGGTATTATTGGCTAATATTAGAGCCAAAATTCTGATAGCAGTCGGAAAACTACCCAAACTTGCAATAAATACGCCACTCTGCTATAATCGTTAGTGCACATTTATTTGGTAATAATTATAAAAACGGGAAACGCAGATTAGCGACCCGTGAATTAAGGAGTTATAACCATGGCAGAAAAATTTGAACGGTCAAAACCGCACGTAAACGTTGGAACAATCGGTCACGTTGATCACGGTAAAACCACTTTGACGGCGGCCATTCTTAAAGTTTTGCGGGAAAAGGGAATGAAGGCGCAGGAAAAATCAGTCGATCAAATCGATAACGCCCCGGAAGAGCGTGAACGCGGCATTACTATCGCCACGGCTCACGTGGAATATGAATCAGAGAAGCGGCACTATGCTCATATCGATTGTCCGGGACACGCTGATTACATAAAAAACATGATTACTGGCGCTGCCCAGATGGACGGCGCGATTTTAGTGGTCTCAGCGGCTGACGGACCAATGCCCCAAACCCGCGAGCACATTCTTTTGGCTTATCAAGTAGGCGTGCCGGCGATTATCGTGTATTTAAATAAAACCGACCAGGTTGACGATAAAGAGTTGATTGATTTAGTCGAAGTTGAAATTCGCGATTTGTTGAAGAAATATAAGTTTCCCGGTGACAAGACCCCGATCATCAAGGGCTCTGCCTTGAAAGCCCTGGAGGGCGATGAAGAGGCCAAGAAATCGATTGTTGAATTAGTCGAAGCCCTAGATAGCTATATTCCAGAACCGCAGCGGCCGCTTGATCAGCCATTTTTGATGCCGATTGAGGATATTTTCTCAATCGAAGGTCGCGGTACGGTAGTAACTGGAAGAATCGAACGCGGCGTGGTTAAGTTAAACGACGAAGTTGAGATAGTTGGTCTGAAGCCAACCCAGAAAACAGTCGTTACCGGCATTGAAATGTTTAACAAGTCGCTTGATGAAGGTCGAGCTGGTGATAACGCCGGTATACTTATTCGCGGCACGAAGAAAGACGAAGTTGAGCGCGGACAAGTACTAGCTAAGCCAGGGACGATTACCCCCCACGCTGAATTTGAGTGCGAGGCCTATATTTTGACCAAGGAAGAGGGCGGACGACACACCCCGTTCTTCAACGGCTATAAACCCCAATTCTATATTCGAACTACTGACGTGACCGGCGAAGCCATTTTGCCGGAAAAAACCGAGATGGTAATGCCTGGCGATACGGTTAATCTAAAGGTCAAATTGATCGGTCCAGTCGCTCTCGAAGAAAAAATGAAGTTTGCTATCCGAGAAGGTGGACATACGGTTGGCGCGGGTGTTGTGACCAAGGTAATTAAATAAAGATAAGATCGGCTTATTAACCAAACTTGCCCTTTATGCCAAATGAAGTAAGGACTGAGACCGGAGAGGAGAAGCAGCGCATCCGGATAAAGATCCGTGCCTATGATCACAAGATCATCGACCAGTCTACCCGGACGATCATTGATACGGCCGAAAGAAACGGTGCCCAAGTATGCGGGCCGATTCCGTTACCGACTGAAAAGAGCAAGTATACGGTTATCCGTTCGCCTTTTGTCCACAAGAATTCACGTGAACAATTTGAGATGCGGGTGCATAAAAGGCTGATTGACATCATTAATCCCACCGCTAAGACCGTCGATGCCCTGATGAGTCTCAATTTACCGGCGGGTGTCGACATCGAAATAAAAATGTAGTTTAACAATTGATTTATACGGTCGCGTTACAAAACGCGACAGGTAGATTGGTTCTGGAGATGATAATACCAGTCTGGTTCGAAAATAGACTGTTGATTGCCATTAATCTCCGGATAACGATCTGCTAGTAGATAAACCGGATCTCAAATCGCGGGTTTTTGCTGGCAGAGCCGGTTTTTTTAGTAGCATATGAAATTCATCCTAGGCAAAAAAATTGGTATGTCGGAACGTTTCCAGGCTGACGGTAAAGTAGTGCCGGTGACGATGATTCAGGCTGGGCCGTGTCCGGTTACCCAGGTGCGGACGAAAGAAAAAGACGGCTATCAGGCAGTTCAGCTTGGTTTTGGCGCAAAAAAGAAGCTAGCCAAACCTCTGAAGGGGCATTTGAAAGAACTTGGCCTATTACGCTATCTGCGCGAATTTAGGATTGCTGACGAGATTAAATACAAAACAGGCGATAAAATAACCGTGGAGACCTTTGAGGTCGGAAATACCGTGAAAGTGACTGGTACGTCTAAAGGCAAGGGTTTCCAAGGAGTAGTCAAACGCCATCATTTCGCCGGCGGTCCGGCTTCACACGGCCACAAGGATAATCTCCGCGCTCCCGGTTCAATCGGTGCCACGGATCCTGGCCGAGTCTTCAAGGGCGTCAGAATGGCTGGTCGGATGGGCGGTGAGCGCGTCAGTGTTAGAAACCTAAAGGTGGTCGAAATTGACAAGGAAAACAACCTGTTGTATTTAAACGGCGCTGTGCCGGGTTGCCGGAATAGCCTGGTAATGATTCAAACGATTGAGCCAAGAGGAAAGAAATAATTATGATAAAGGTAGACGTAAAAGATATTAGTGGCAAGGTGGTCGGGCAGGAAACTCTCGAGCCGAAAATTTTTGAAGTGAAATTAAAACCAGACTTAGTGCATCAGGTAGTCGTGGCGCAAGGAGCGAATGCTCGACGCGTCATCGCCCACGCCAAGGATCGTTCAGAAGTCAGGGGTGGTGGCCGGAAACCCTGGCGACAAAAAGGCACGGGCCGGGCCAGACACGGTTCGATTCGTTCACCGATCTGGCGTGGAGGCGGAGTAACCTTTGGTCCGACGAAAGATCGTAATTTTTCACAAAAAATAAATATCAAAATGAGACGCCAAGCCCTTTTTATGAGTTTAAGCGACCGCGCCAGGAATAAAAGGATTTTGGTGCTGGACAAGCTAGAAATTACCGAGCCGAAAACCAAGATCGTGGCCGGTATTTGCAAAACCCTGGGTCTTTCGGCCGGTAAGACGTTATTCGTGATTCAAGCCAAAGATACAAATATCCAGCGTTCGATTCACAATATATCAAATGTGGATGTCTTGCCAGCCAACAGCCTCAATATTTTAGCCATCCTGAAGCACGGGCAGATTGTTTTTACGCGAGAAGCCTTAACCAAGGTATCCCAAGTTTATTTAGGCAAGTAATTATATGGGAATTTTCGATAGATTAAAGAAATCCAAGGAGAAACCGGTTGCGGCTCAAGCTAAGCCCGTTCAAAGGCCCAGCCAGACACCGGTAAAGAAGCCCAAGGTCGTGGCCCAGCCCGCGCCAGATTCAAACTGGAAAAAATCGGAAAAAAAGATACTTAAAAAAACCGATCAGACTGACCGCTTGCTACTGTCTCCGGTTGTCACTGAAAAAGCGACCAGCCTGGGGCAGTATGGGAAATACGTTTTTGCCGTGCCGACTTCCGCTAACCGGATAGAGATAGCCAAAGCGGTTCAGATTATCTACGGCGTTACACCGATTAAGGTGAACATTATCAATACTTCTGGAAAGGACGTACGCTATGGCCGAACTGACGGTCGCACCAAAGACTGGAAAAAGGCCATTGTCACGCTTAAAGAAGGCGAAAGCATCAATATTCAAGACGAGGTATAAATATGGCAATGATTAAACGATACAAACCAGATACAGCAGGTCGGCGGCACGCCAGCGTGATTTTGGATAAAGAGTTAAGCGGCAATAGACCGCCCAAATCATTGATTGAAATAATCAAAAAGACCGGTGGCCGGAATCAACAGGGTCGGATTACGGTTCGGCACCGGGGCGGCGGCCATAAACGTTTTTATCGGATAATCGATTTTAAACGCGAACGCTATGATCAGCCGGCAACAGTTGTAACTCTCGAATATGATCCAAACCGCGCTGCCCGCATTGCTTTAGTGAAGTATGAAGACGGGGCAATGAGTTACATAATCGCGCCCGTTGACCTAAAACCCGGGGATAAGATAATGTCTTCAAAAAATAAAATTGAAATAAAACCTGGCAATCGCCTGCCGCTGGAACATATTCCGGTGGGAATCCCGGTTTACAACATCGAAATCCGACCAGGCAGTGGAGGCACAGTGGCCCGTTCGGCCGGCAATGCCGCCAGCTTATTAAACCTTGAGGGGCCTTTTGTCCAGCTTAAACTGCCCTCAGGCGAGATCAAAAACTTTTTCAAGGAGTGTTTAGCCACAGTCGGTACGGCCAGCAATATTGATCATAAAAATATTCGTTTGGGCAAGGCCGGTCGAATGCGCTGGCTGGGGATTAAACCCACGGTTCGAGGAAAAGTGATGAATCCGGTTGACCACCCCCATGGCGGCGGCGAAGGCAAATCGCCAATCGGTATGAAACACCCCAAGACTCCGCAAGGCAAGCCAGCTCTGGGCGTGAAAACGCGACGGCAGAGACAGACAAATAGATTCATTATTAAACGGCGCAAGTAAGCCTATGTCTAGAAGTTTAAAAAAAGGTCCATTTACCGATCCAAAACTGGTTAAAAAACTGGCCAAACTTCGACGTGGCGATAAAACAGTAATTAAAACCTGGTCGCGCTCCTCGATAATTACTCCGGAAATGGTTGGTTTCACGATCGGAGTTCACAATGGGAAAGAACATTTGCCGGTATTTGTAGTTGAAAACATGGTCGGTCATTGCCTGGGCGAATTCGCGCCTACCCGTAAATTTGTTAGACATGGCGGACGGATGCAGCGTGAACAGGAAGCAGCCGCGGCTGATGCCGAACGTCAGAAATTAGCCACTGAGAAAGAAGCCGAGACTAAAGAACCTAAAGAACCAACTAAGGGTCCAGCCCCAAAATAACCATATGGAAGTAAGAGCTCAAATCAATCACCTGAGAATGTCAGCCCGGAAGGTGCGTTTGGCAACCCAATTTATTAAAGGGATGGATATTGCAACAGCCCAACAGCAGTTACAGTTCTCGCCGCGCGCGAGCAGCCGGCCAGCGTTAAAGCTTTTAAATTCGGCGGTGGCTAATGCCGTAAATAATTTCGAATTGGATAAGAATAATTTGTATATAAAAGAATACACGATCGGTCAGGGTGAAACGATAAAGCGTTTCCGGCCAAGAGCTTTCGGCCGGGCCGGGATGATTCGCAAGCGTTCGGCTCATCTCACGATAATCTTAGCCGAGAAAAAACCAACCTCAAAAGGCGCCAAGAAGACTGCAGGCAAAAAACGTTTAAGTGATAAAGGCAAGTTAGTATCATATGAGGAAATTAAGAAAGAAAGCACCGAAACAGAAAAATCCAAGCCTGAATTTAGAACGGCTGAGAGGGAGAAGAAACCCTTTATCAAGTTTAAAGAAATAAAAGATAAATTTATTCGTCGATCTGGCGAAAAATAACTATGGGCCAAAAAGTCGATCCAAGAAGCTTTCGTCTCAATAATAATACCACCTGGAAATCCAAATGGTTTGCCAGGAAGAGGTTTAGTTATTATCTTGAAGAAGATAATCTAATCCGTACTTTTATTCTCAAGAAACTGAAAGAGGCAAGCGTGGCTACGGTTGAGATCGAGCGTTCAGCCAATAAGATCACCGTGGTGATAAAAACCTCCCGGCCCGGAGTGGTGATTGGCCGAGGCGGCGCTGGCGTTGAAGATATTAAAAAGCAGATAAAAAAGAAGTATTTACAGCCCGATCAAGAACTGGTAATAAATATTCAGGAAATCACCAAACCATATCTCAACGCCGAACTGGTAGTCAGGATGATGGCCGAGCAGATTGAAAAACGAATGCCTTTCCGCCGGGTCTTGAAACAAACTGTCGGTCAGGTTGAAAGGGCTGGCGCGCTGGGTGTTAAGGTGTGCGTAGCCGGGCGTTTAAATGGGGCCGAGATAGCCCGGACGGAAAAGCTGGGCAGCGGTAAAGTGCCTTTGCATACCATCAGGGCGGAGATAGACTATGCCCAGGGCGAGGCCCAAACTACTTACGGCAAGATCGGCATCAAGGTTTGGATTTATAAGGGTGAAGTTTTCGCGAAGAAGAACCAAGCAAATAAACCTGCTAAATCATGAGTCTCTTAAATCCCAGAAAAGTAAAACACCGGAAATGGCAGCGGGGCAAGCAACGCGGTGTGGCGAGTCGCAAGACTAGGGTTAATTTTGGCAGCTATGGCCTAAAAGCCATGTCTAACGGCTTAGTAACCGCCAGGCAGATTGAGGCCGCCCGCCGAGCGATTACCCGGTTTGTGCAGAAAGGCGGTAAAATCTGGGTTAGAATTTTCCCATACAAACCGATTACGCTTAAAGGTTCGGAAGTCAGAATGGGCGGTGGGAAAGGCGCGGTCGACCACTACGTTTCGTCGGTAAAGGCCGGGGCGGTAATGTTCGAGATTGACGGCGTATCTGAACAGACTGCCCGTGAGGCGATGCGATTAGCGGCTTTCAAGTTGACAGTCAAGAGTAAATTTGTTGAAAAATAATCAAATGAAGATTGCCGAATTAAACAACAAATCAGCCACCGAGCTTAGAACAATGCTAAGTGAGCACCGGACCAAAGAACGCGAGCTTAGATTTCGGATTTCGACCAAACAAACAAAGAACGTCCGAGAGATTCGTAAGCTGAAAAAGACAATGGCTCGCATTATGACGGTTTTGCATAATAAAAAAACGCCTGCTCAGGCATAATCGATACTTAAAACATGAATCAACCACGAAGCAAAAAAAGAATACTCGAGGGTCGGGTCGTCAGCACTAAAATGGCTAAAACGGTGGTCGTTCGAGTTGATCAAACAAAGACTCACCGCCTCTACGCCAAGCGCTATCAGATCAGTAAGAAATATTTGGCCCACGACCCAGACAAGCAATGCCAGCTTGGCGAAACTGTTCAAATTGTTGAAACTCGGCCGATTTCTAAAATGAAAAGCTGGAAAGTTGTTAAAAAATTGACCAAACCCAAACCATGATTCAGGCTGGCACACATCTAATAGTCGCTGACAATAGCGGAGCCAAAGATTTGAAATGCATTAAAATTTTGGGTGGCAATCGGAAACGTTATGCCAGGCTAGGTGAGATAATAACGGCCACGGTAAAAGAAGCGGTGCCCTATGCCCAGGTAAAAAAGGGCGAAGTCGTGCACGCGGTGATTGTCCGTCAGCGTAAAGAATACCGGCGGCCTGATGGCAGCTATATCAGATTTGATGATAACGCGGGAGTAATCGTTGATCAAAAAAATAAAGAACCGAAGGGCTCAAGAATATTCGGTCCGGTCGCCCGGGAATTAAGGGCCGCTGGCTTTACTAAAATTATTTCACTGGCCCCAGAGGTGCTCTAAATACCAGGCTTATGAAGATTAAAAAAAACGACATAGTCATAATTATCAGCGGCAAAGACCGAGGCAAGAAGTCAAAGGTGATTCAGGTTTTGCCCGAACAAGATAAGGTTGTGGTTGAAGAGGCCAATATTTTTGTCAAGCACCTCCGGCCGCGAAAATCCAGAGAAAAAGGCCAGAAGGTCCAATTCAACGCCCCGATGCTGTCTTCCAATGTCATGCTGGTCTGCCCGAAGTGCGGCAAACAGACTCGAGTCGGCTATAAGATCCTAGAAAACAAAAAGAAAGTCAGAATTTGTCGGAAGTGCAAAGAAGTAATTGATTAACAATGTCAATAAATCAGCTGGAAAAATTATATCGGGAAAAAGTAGTGCCGGAGATGCGCCGAAGCTTTGGTTACAAAAACGATTTAGCCGTGCCTCGACTGGTCAAGGCGGTGATAAATATCGGTACGGGAAACGCGACTCGTGATGAAAAGACCAAGCAGGCCTATACTGAGACATTGACCCGCATTACCGGTCAGAAGCCAGTTGTTCGTTTGGCCCGGAAGTCTATCTCCAGTTTTAAGGTGAGGAAGGGGATGGCGGTAGGTTTGAGCGTGACTATCCGCCGCCGACGCCTCTATGATTTCGTGAATAAATTGGTCAATGTTACCTTGCCCCGAGTCCGCGATTTTCAGGGCTTGGAACCAAAATCGCTGGATGGCAACGGTAATTTGAATATTGGTTTCAAAGAAAATACGGTTTTCCCGGAAATTAAACCCGATGAAGTAGAGAATATCCACGGCCTGGAAGTGGCGATTGTCACTAACGCTAAAAGCAATAAAGAAGCCTTAAAATTATTTGAATTGCTAGGTTTCCCTTTTAAGAAATAAAGCATATGGCAAAATCATCCTGGGTCGCCCGAGCGAAAAAAAAGCCGAAATATTCTACCCGAAAGGTCAGCCGTTGCTGGCGTTGTGGACGAAAACGCGCCTATATGCGGAAGTTTGGTATCTGCCGCATCTGTTTCCGTGAATTGGCAAACAAAGGTGAGATACCGGGAGTAACTAAATCAAGCTGGTAAAAATTAATTAATAATTTAGCAAAGCCTTAAGGGATAAAATAGTGAATCGATAAATGTATGATAACTGATCCTATCGCTGACATGTTAACTCAAATTCGAAACGCCTATCAGGCAAAAAAGCTGGACGTGGTGATTCCGTTTTCTAAGCTAAAGTTTTCTATTAGCCAAATTCTAACGCAGGAAGGCTACCTCGAGTCAGCGGTTAAAAATCCCGATCAACCGACCCGCCTTTGTCTGAAATTACACTATGACGAAAATGGCAGTCCGGAGCTAACCAACATCAAGCGGATAAGCAAACCTGGCCGACGCGTCTATGTCAGCTGGGATAAATTACCCTGGGTTTTAAATAACTACGGCGTCGCGATTGTTTCAACTTCCCATGGGATAATGACTAATCGCGAAGCCAGAAAAAAGAAAATCGGTGGAGAAATAATTTGCGAAGTTTATTAAGATTATGTCAAAGATTGGCAAAACTCCAATTCAAATACCGCCAGGCGTCGAATTCAAGATTGATGAAGCGAACCAAGTGGCAATTAAGGGACCAAAGGGCGAGCTGACCCGGAAATTCGATCGCAGCGTCAGCTTTGAGCTTAAGGATAACAAGGTGAATGTTTCGGTTAAAAACCCGGATAATAAAATGCAGCGTGCCTTGTGGGGTTTAAGCCGTTCCTTGCTAAATAATATGGTGATTGGCTCAAACCAGGGCTATGAAAAGAAACTGGAAATTAATGGTGTGGGTTACCGGGCGGCGCTGCAGGGAAAGTCACTTAATTTCAATCTTGGGTTCTCGCATCCAGTTGTTTTTGAGGTTCCCGAGGGCATTGAAGCCAAGGTTGAAAAAAATGTTATTACGATTTCCGGCATCGACAAACAGCTAGTTGGCGAAATAGCCGCCCAGATCAGGCACCTTAAACCGCCAGAGCCTTATAAAGGCAAAGGCATTCGATATATTGACGAGGTTGTCAGAAGGAAAGCTGGCAAAGTGGCCAAGACAACCGAAGGAGCAAAATAATATGGCAAATCCACAAAAGAATAAATTGGCTGGCCGAGAACGTCGACGCCGACGCGTCAGAGCGAAAATTTATGGTACGGCCGTTCGACCCAGGCTTTCGGTTTTCCGGAGTTCAAAACATATCTATGCTCAATTGATAGATGACGCTAAGGGCAGGACCTTGGCTGCGGCTTCCGATAGTACGTTAAAGAATAAATCAAAGGGCCTGAAAGCAGCCGAGGCGGTAGGCCAGGCAATTGCTGAAAAGGCCTTGGCTTTGAAGATTGCCGCGGTGGTTTTCGATCGGGGCGGCTATCGCTACCACGGCCAGATCAAAGCTCTGGCCGAGGCAGCCCGGAAAGCGGGAATTAAATTTTAGTTATTGAAACATGGCAAAAAACGAAGGCAGAAGAAGATCAAGAGGACCAGAACGAAAACAGTCTGAATTTGATCAGCGCATTATTGACGTGGCGCGGGTCACCCGGGTCATGGCCGGCGGGAAACGAATGCGTTTCCGAGCTTGCGTGGTGATCGGTGACATGAAAGGGCGCGTCAGCATGGCTTTGGCTAAGGGTTCAGACGTTACTCTGGCGGTGAATAAGGCTGTCCAAAAAGCCCAGAAACATTTATTTTCTGTAAATTTAATTGAGGGCACTATTCCTCACGAGGTCCGTACGAAATTTAAAGCGGCCTTTGTCTTGCTTAAGCCCGCGCCTCAGGGCAGCGGCGTGGTGGCCGGCGGACCGACTAGAGCCGTAGTGGAACTGGCCGGGATAAAAAACATCGTAATTAAAATGCTTGGTTCACGCAATAAGATTAACAACGTTCAGGCGACGCTTCTAGCCTTAAAAAGCCTGAAAAAGATTAAACCAAATATCCATGGAAATCGGACTCCACAACCTCAAACCCAACAGCCGGAAAAATAGAAAAAGAGTTGGCCGAGGAAACGCCTCGGGCCACGGCACCTATTCGACCCGGGGTTTAAAAGGGCAGAAATCTCGAACTGGCGGTAGTATCCCACCAGGTTTTGAGGGTGGCCGCACGCCGATCATCCGGCAGACACCGAAAAGCCGCGGTTTTAGAAGCCATCACCTCAAGCCGGAAATCGTAAATTTAAAAGACCTGCAAGCCGCTTTTTCTAACAAAGAGCAAGTAACGCCTGAAAAGCTGGTAGCCAAAGGCCTGATTCAGAAAGTTAATAGCCAGATAAAAATCCTCGGTGAAGGCAAGCTTGAAAAATCCTTGGTGATAATAGCTGACGCATTTTCAAAATCGGCTAAAGATGCTATAAAAAAGGCAGGTGGTGAAACTAAATTTAGACTAAAATAATGAGGTTTTGGGACAAAGTCATCCAAATTTGGCGCATCCGTGACTTAAGGAAGAAGATCTTTTTTGTTCTGGCCATGCTTTTTGTCTTCCGGGTAGCGGCCCATATTCCCGTGCCAGGCGTCGACGTTGAAAACCTCAAACAGTTTTTTAATTCCAATCAGGTATTAGGCTTGCTCAATGTTTTTTCTGGCGGCGCTTTGGAGAATTTTTCGATTGTCATGCTGGGCGTGGCACCCTATATCACGGCCTCGATTATCATGCAGCTTTTGACCATGATTATTCCCCGACTTGAGGAAATGCAGAAAGAGGGCGAGCGGGGGCAGCAGAGGATCAATCAGTTTACGCGTCTTTTGGCCATACCTTTGGCGGCGCTTCAAGCTTATGGCACAATTACGCTTTTACGCCGCAGCAGCCAAAGCCTTATGGGTGGCGCGGTAAACGCGCCAACAGGTATTATTGGAGATTTAACAGTCTTCCAATTAACCACAGCTATAGTAACCCTGGTGGCCGGGAGTATTTTTCTTATGTGGATCGGTGAGTTAATCTCCGAGAAACAGATTGGCAACGGCGTCTCGTTAATCATTTTTGCAGGCATCGTGGCCGGGCTCTCGTCTTCGGTTCAACAAACTGCGGCTATTTTTGATCCATCAAGGCTTTTAAACGTCGTTATTTTCCTGGCCATCGCTATTTTGACGATTGCCGGCGTCGTCTTCATAACGGAGGGCCAAAGGAACATTCCAGTTTCATATGCCAGGCAGATTCGGGGACGACGCGTTTTTGGCGGCACCAGCACTCATTTACCCATGCGAGTTAATCAGGCGGGCGTCATTCCGATTATCTTCGCCATATCACTTTTGGTCTTGCCTCCGGTGGTGGCTCAGTTTTTGGCGCAGGGGCAAGCTGGTTTTCTAGCCAATTTGGCCAATGGCGTTATCAACCTATTTAATAATCAGCTGTTTTACGGCGCCTTTTATTTTGTTTTGGTAGTGGTTTTTACCTATTTTTACACGGCGGTAATATTCCATCCGGATCAAATCGCTGAAAATCTGCAGAAACAGGGAGGATTTATCCCTGGCATCAGGCCGGGCAGGCAAACAGCCGAATACCTTAATCGAGTGAGTAATCGGATTCTTCTCACTGGCGCGCTTTTTTTGGGCCTAATCGCCGTTCTTCCCTTTATCGTGCAGGGCGCCACGGGTATCGGCACTTTTGTGGTTGGCGGCACCAGCTTGCTGATCGTCGTCAGCGTGGTTATTGAGACAGTCAAACAGATAAATTCCCAGCTGCAGATGCGAGATTACGAAGGATTCTAGCAAATATTTCACTTTTCATGGATCTGGCTCGGGCAAAATTAATTATCATAATGGGACCGCCTGGTTCGGGAAAAGGAACTCAGGCTAAATTATTGCGGGAAAAATTCGGTCTCAATTATCTGGCCACCGGTGATGTGGTTCGGGAAATGTGCCGCCGGGCTGAAACTGGTGATCCACTGGGCCAGGAAGTGAAGGAGAGGTATGACCGGGGCGAGCCGCAACCAGACGATCTGATACTGCGAGCAGTCAGGCAGAAGCTCTCTGAGCTGGATCTGGCCAAGGGCATTATTTTTGACGCCTTTCCGCTGTCCGAGCCACAAGCTTTGGGATTAGATGAGATTATCACCGAGTTCAAACTAGCCCAGCCAGTCGCTATCAACGTGGAAGTCGGGGAAGATGAGGTGGTTAAACGACTCGGCATGCGTAAATTTTGTCCCAAAGACAATTCAGTTTATTACCCGAAATCGCCGACTTATGAAAAAAACCAGTGCGCGGTTTGCGGCGGCGAATTGATCCGTCGCTCTGACGATACTCCGGAAGTGGCTCGGGAACGCTATCGAAAATATATCGATCGAATTACCAGCCTGGTAAATTTTTACCAGAAGCGCCAACAACTCGTCCCGATTAACGGCGAACAATCAGTTCCAGCCGTGGCCGAAGAAATAATTCATAAAATTGAGCGATATCAACCAGTAGAAACGTCAGCATGATAAAGCAAAAGACAGCTGAAGAAATTGAAAGATTGCGTCAGGGCGGAACCATTCTCGCCCGAATTTTAAATAATGTGATAACAGCGGTTAAACCGGGCGTCAGTACCAAGGAGTTAAATGACCTGTCCGAGAAGCTTATCCGGGAAGCCCACGCCAAGCCGTCTTTTAAAAATTACCAGGGATATCCCGCCTCGCTTTGCGCCTCGGTCAATAGCCAGGTCGTTCACGCCATCCCCAGCCCGAAGCAAATATTGCGGGAAGGGGATATCATCACCCTCGATCTGGGCATCTGGTATCAGGGTTTGTGCACTGATATGGCCCGGACCGCGGTAGTCGGTAAAATTTCAAAAGACGTAAAAAAATTAGTTGAAGTTACCAAGGAAGCCTTGCGCATTGGCACTGCCCAGGTAAAACCAGGGAACCGGATCGGCGATATATCCGCGGCAGTTCAGAAATACGTTGAATCAAACAGTTTTTCGGTTATCCGCACGCTCTTTGGCCATGGAGTCGGCTATCAGGTGCACGAGGAGCCGAGAATACCCAATTTTGGCCAGGCCAAAACCGGCCCGCTGCTTCAGCCAGGCATGGTGATCGCGCTGGAGCCAATGGTGGCAATCGGCCAGCCGGACGTAAAAACCGCTGATGACGGCTGGTCAGTTGAAATGGCTGACGGCTCTTGGGCGGCGCATTGCGAAGACACGATCGTTGTGACTGAGCAAGGCTTTGAAGTTTTAACCAAGCCATAAACATGGGCAAGATTTTAGCGATTGATTTCGGCCTTAAGCGAATTGGACTGGCAATCTCAGATGAAAATCAGAAATTCGCCTTTGGCCGGCCAACCTTGAATGTCAGACACTGGCGGGATTCGATAATTGAGATAAAAAAAATAAACGCCGAGGAGGGAGTGGGAGAAATAGTCGTAGGCTGGCCAAAGGCTTTAGCCGGCTCAGTTTCAGGGCCCGAGGGCGACCTGAAAAAATTTATTGATGAATTATCACGGCAAACTTCTCTGCCGGTTAATCTTCTGGACGAACGGCTGACTAGTCAAATGGCTGACCGGCTGATGAGAGATATGCCAGGCGTTTCCAGCAAGCCAAAAGGTAAGCGTGATCAATTGGCCGCGACGATTATTCTCCAGAATTATTTGGACCAAAAAGCCCTAAAATCATGAAATCAGCCGATTATATCATTGCCTTTGTCATATCAGCCGCCCTGGCTTTTGGCATTACTCTGGTGATACGAAAGCTGGCTTTGCGCCGAGGAATAGTTGACCGGCCAGAATTTGATCGCAATCGAAAAATCCACACCCAGCCCACACCTCTGCTGGGAGGCTTGGCTATCTATTTAGCCGTTTTGCTGGTTGTCGTAATTTACGCCACAGTCTGCAATAAACTCCTGGGCGGCTATCTATTGTCCAAACACCTTCTAGGGGTTTTAATCGGCGGAGCAATAATAATGTTCGGCGGCTATTTGGACGACCGGTATCGCTTATCGCCGGCTAAGCAAATCATTTTCCCGATTCTAGCCAGCCTCGTGATTGTGGGAAGCGGCATCGGCGTGGCATATATTTCAAACCCGCTGGGCAACGTCATCCGGCTGGATACGGTAAAACTTGAACTTTTTACCTGGCAAGGACTGCCATATTCCATCACTTTGTTCAGCGATCTTTTTACGGTCGTCTGGCTTATGGGCATGATGTACACGACGAAGTTTTTAGATGGACTGGACGGATTGTCAGCCGGCATTGCCACGATCGGTTCGCTGATTATTTTTTGCCTGAGCCTGACCCAGACAGTAGCCCAGCCGGAGACGGCCTTACTGGCGATTATTTTTGTCGGAGCCGGCGCGGGCTTTCTCCTGCTCAATTTCAACCCGGCCAAGATTTTTCTGGGCGAAGGCGGGAGCGTTTTTGTCGGCTTTTTCCTGGGGGTATTATCGATTATTTCTGGCGCGAAGATCGCCACCGCCTTGCTAATCATGGGCATTCCGATACTCGACACCGTCTGGGTCATTCTCCGGCGGTTATTCTGGGAGAAGCGTTCGATCGTTTCAGCCGATAAAAAGCACCTCCATTTCCGGCTGCTGGATATCGGCTTAACTCAGCGGCAAGCCGTGGTCTTTTTGTACGTTTTAACGGCAGTTTTCGGCTTTGCCGGCCTTCTGGTAACCGGCAAGGGCAAGTTAATCACTTTGTTTATTCTACTAGCGGTTATGGTTGTCCTGGCCTTGATTCTAGTGCTGACCTATCGCCGCAAAAAGTCCAGAGCGTTGACAGAAAATATTCGATAAGGTACACTATCAACTAGTTATTAATCAATTTTTATTATGTACGCAGTTATCAAAACAGGCGGAAAGCAGTACTTAGTCAAAGAAAAGGACCAGTTAAAGATTGAGAAAATACCGGCCGGAAAAGACGGTAATTATGTTTTTGAGCAGGTGCTTTTAGTCGCCGATGCCGAGGCTAAGTCGGTAAAAATAGGTAATCCTTTGGTTAAGGGCGCTAAGGTTGAGGCCAAGGTTTTGGAACAGGGCCGGTCGGAAAAAGTTTCAGTTATTAAATACAAGTCCAAGACGCGCTACCGCAAAAATGTCGGCCACCGCCAGGCATTCACTCTGGTTGAGATTACGAAAGTAAGCGACTAATATAGATTAGGGAAATAAAGAACGAGTCGACGTATTAAGCGATTCGTTTTTTATTATTTGGACAATAATCCGATACTTTTCTTTTAGAAAGAAAAGTATCAAGAAAAGAAATCCTGGGGGAAATATTCGCTCTCATTAGCAAGGCAACTTATTACAGTCTGCTGCGGCGCTCAGGATTTCCCCCAGACCCCGGCCCGCCTTCCAGATTATTAATACTTATTTTGATAACATAAATACTATCTAATAAGCAGACTAATTTTCTTAAGTAGTACAAAAACGGGTTATTTAAATAACTCGTTTAATATTTATCTTAGTTTCTTCCCTTGAGCGCGTTTGCCAGGGTAATTTCATCGGCATAATCGAGATCGCCGCCCATCGGCAGCCCCCGGGCCAGCCGAGTAATCTTTGGCACCAGGTCTTTTAGTATTTTTTTGAGATAAAGCGAGGTTGATTCGCCTTCGACATCGGGATTTAGAGCCAAAACTACCTCTTTGATCTTCGGGCGAGCATTCCTTACCCTTTTAAGCAAAGCGGAGATATTCAGATTTTCCGGGGTAATGCCTTCGATAGGATTCAGCACCCCGCCTAGGACAAAATACAAACCATTATATTCACCGGTTTTTTCAAATAAGTTAATCTGGGGCGAATGAGTAACGACGCAAAGCAGGGAGGCGTCTCTTTGGCTGTTCCGGCAGATGAGGCAGGGGTCAGCTTCGGAAAAACTAAGGCAGCGCGAGCAGGTTTTTATCTTCTGGCGGAGAACCGAAAGCGCCTGAACGAATTTTTGTACTTCGGCAGCGGGCTGTTGCAAGAGGTAATAGGCGTATCGCTCCGAAGTCTTCGGTCCGACGCCGGGAAGTTTATTGAATTCTTCAATCAGGTTTTGGATTGGCTTGGGCAGCTGGCTCATGGTTTTAATTAAGAAAGGCCGGGCAGGTTGAAAGAACCGCTCGAGCGGATTTTTTCAGCCATCAGCCTCTGGATTTTTTTCAGCGCCTGGTTAAAAGCCTCGCGGCAAGACAGCTCGAGCTTTTCTTTCTGGTCGGGGGCGAGCAGGGGAGGGTCTATTTCAACCCGCAGCACTTCCTGATTCCCGTCCATGACCACGTGAACACCGTTATACTCAACAACAACCGATTCCTGGGAGAGTTCGTCTTTTAGCTGCTTGGCTTTGTCGCGCAAATCTTTGTATTGTTTGAGTTTTTCAAACATAAATTGAAAACTTTAAAATGGAGATTCCTCGGTCGCGAATCGTTCGCCGATATCGCTCTCGAAACATACGCTATTTTCATTGAATCTGAGCCTGATATTGCCGGTCGGGCCATTGCGGTGTTTGGCAATGTGAAGTTCAGCCAGATTTATTTCCTCGGGTTTGATGTCTTCTCGCTGGAAATTTCGATCCATCGTTTTACGGTAGATAAACATGACGACGTCGGCATCCTGTTCGATTGAGCCGGATTCGCGCAAGTGAGCCAGTTTTGGAATCGCCGGCTTGCTCATTTCCACGGCGCGCGACAGCTGGGATAAACCCAGCACCGGCACATTCAGCTCGCGCGCCACGGCTTTCAAACCGCGGGTTATTTCAGCCACCTCTTGAACCCGGTTATCGCTCGTGCCCCGGCCTTCCATCAGCTGAAGGTAGTCGACAATTAGCAAATCAAGCCCGTGTTCTGACTGGAGGCGCCTGGCCTTGGTCCGGATTTCCATAATATTGGCGGTGGCCGAGTCATCGATAAAAAGTTTGGCTTCGGAGAGTTTGCCCATGGCGTGGGCAATATTAGTAAAATCGTTTTCTTCGCCCTGGTCGGAGAGACGTCCGGTCCGGAATTTCCAGAGGCTGACCTTAGCTTCGGAGCAGAGGAAGCGGTCAATCAATTGCTCTTTTGACATTTCCAGGCTGAAGATAGCCACAGTCGCTTTCTGTTTGATCGCGATCTGGCGGGCGAAATCAAGCGCCAGCGAAGTTTTGCCGACTGAAGGCCGGGCGGCCAAAATTATCAGATCAGATTTTTGCAAACCAGCCAGGAGATTATCGAGGTCGGGAAAACCAGTCGCCAGGCCGCGCAATTTGCCGCTCTCGCGGTGGAGCTCGTCCATCCGGTCAAAGGCTTCAGTCAGCAAATCGCGGATCGGGTAAAAATTTTGTTTGAGAAACCTCTGGGAGACCTGGAAAAGCGATTGTTCGGCCCGGTCCAGCACCGAGTCAACTTCATCCTGTTCATTGAAGCCCATTTCGGTAATCTCACTGGCTGATTCAATCAGCCGGCGCAAGGTGGCCTTGCGCTGGATAATCGTGGCATAGTGCACGACATGGCTAGAGGTGGCGACAATATTGGCCAAGGTGGTGAGATAAGTTCGTCCACCGATAAGATCGATATGACCCAGCTCCTCCAGCCGATTGGACAGGCTGAGAAGGTCGATCGGCTCGCGCTTACTATAAAGCTCTAACATTGCCTCAAAAATAAAGCGGTGGATGTCACGGTAGAAGTCGCCCGCAGTAACAATATCGGCAATTTTTGTGATCGCCTCTTTATCAATCAAAAGAGAACCCAAAACCGCCTGCTCGGCTTCGAGATTGTGCGGCGGCACCTTGCCTATAGTTTTTTTATCATTGGTTTTCCCGTCTGGCATAAGATGTTTTTTGAGACCACTTCAGTTCCTTCATAGTAGCCAAAAGGGTGTGATAAGGCAAGTCGAAAAGGAGCACAGGTTTTCAACGCTTTATCCCCATTAGGGTTTGGGCAGGTAAATTTGGATTTTGGCGGTTTTTCAGCACTTGCGCGGATATTCGATAGCGTTTATAATTCACAATCATGACCAAAAGCGATTATATTATTTTAGATGTTGAGACGACAGGGTTTAGGCCGAGCGAAGGGCATTCGATTATTGAGATCGCGGCTGAACGTTTACGCGAAACCGAAGTGGTGGCTGACTACCATTCGTTGGTCCTATCAGATCATCCGATTGACGCGGAAACAATACTGGTTCATGGAATTACCGAAGATTTGTTACTGCGCGAAGGCCGGCCGGTTCAATCTGTTATTCCGGAGTTTTTGGATTTTATCGGCGATTTGCCGTTGATCGGGCATAACATCAGTTTTGATTTAACATTCTTAAATGCCCATCTCGCCAGGCTGGGACTCCCGCCCATCACCAACATGACGATTGATACGATCCAGCTGGCTCGAAAATACCTGATCATTCCTTCGTACAGCCTAGGCAAGGTCGCGGCTTATCTCAAGGTTCCTCAGCCCTCTGCTCATCGGGCAAAAGTTGACGTCGAGGTAACCCGCCAAGTCTTTTTGAAACTGAATGAACGGGCACAGGCGAAGAGATGGTGATTTGATAGAATCATTAAAATAGCTTGACAAAAAATACTCGTTAATGATAAGATCGTTTTTGAGGACGGCAAATTCCGCCCTTTTTGTTATGTAAATTTGTTGACATAACATAGACATCATGTTAAGACGAAATGATGATTTGAACCTGATGCACTAACCGAGCTGAAAGGCTCTTTGACAATAGAATCAACGGACCAAAAAGAACAATGGAGGTGTTGCATGAAGAGCGGAATTTGTATTGCCGCGGTTTTGTTGGCGTTACTCTTCGCGGTGTCGGCTCAGGCCGAGTATTCCCTGCGAAACTCTTCGGTTTCCGCCGGGACTGTCGCGGTCAGCTCTGATTCCTCGCGGCTCGTCGGCTCTGTTGGCTGGGTGGCCACTGGAAAGGTTTCCCAGGAACCCTGGGTGATTATCCAGGGGCTCTGGACTCCTTCGATGGAAATTCCCTCGGCCATTGGCGAGGAATCTCTCGGACCCTACGCCTTCGCGCTGGGTCAGAACTATCCCAATCCTTTCAAGCCCCGGACCACGATTCAATTCGTCGTGCCAGGCACAGGAGGGGAGAACGTCAAAACCCGCCTGGTGATTTTCGATGTTACTGGAAGGCGGGTGAAGTCCTTGGTCACTGATGCCCTGCCAGCCGGCCCTCATCGAGTTGAGTGGTTCGGCTTGGATGAAAACGGGCAGCCGGTGAGTTCAGGCGTGTATTTCTGTCGGCTCTGGGCGGGCAAGAATTCAGCCACGAAGCGGCTGATCGTGCTCAAGTAAGAGGAGGAAACGGGTCATGAAATCGTTCAGATGGATTCTCGGCGTTCTGGCGGTGCTGGCAATAGTCAGCGTCAGCCAGGCGGATGTTCCGACCAAGATGTCCTACCAGGGATATCTCGAGCAAGACGGTCAGGCAGTCAGCGGCACCCACCAGATGACGTTTCTGCTCTATGACCAGTTGACTGGCGGAGCGCATTTCTGGATGGAGGAAAAGAGCCTGACAGTGGCTGATGGCTTGCTCCAGACCTATCTCGGAGACGCCACGGCCCTGCCGTCTGATCTCTACGCTCATACCCAGCTCTTCCTGTCTGTGGTGATCGAGGGAGACACGCTTTCTCCCCGCACAGAGCTTGCCTCGGTGCCATACGCGTTTCTGACACAGATGGCCAATCAGGCAGTATCTTCGCAGACCGCCCAAGAGGCTACCCTGGCTGATTCAGCCCGGGCAGCTAGTCACGCGGAAACTGCTGATTACGCGACCCACGCGGCCTATGCTGATTCCTCCGGAACGGGCGGAGGTGGTGACAGCCACTGGGCCGAGTCGAACGGCAACATCTACAACACGAACCCGGGCTATATCGGATTCGGTACGAGCAACCCTGGATACAAGTTTCACTTCGATGGCGGTTCAGCCATGTGGCCGTTCTATCTAACCGGCTCGCATGAACTGATGCTGGTTAACGGCTTAGGGAATGTGCCATTGACCGAACGGTTGTTCCAGGTGAGCAACGCGGTGGGTACCGAATTTTGCGTTTTGGGCAATGGTAATGTGGGGATTGGGACAACTTTACCTATCACTCGTCTTCATGTTGACGGCCATAGTGATGACTGGGCAGCGCGCTTTACGAACAGTCTGGGAGACAACTCGTCAGATGTGCGACTTGCCTACAAGAATGGTGAGGGTTTGTTCATCGTAAGTTCGGGCTCAACTGAAGGATATCTGGCCCATCTGTCCCATGAAACCAACTCACGTTTTCTTGTTCGTAAGGATGGCAAAGTCGGGATTGGGACGGCCAACCCAGCCCATGCCCTTGATGTCAATGGGGATGTGCGTGTTCAGGGCGGAGAGATCTTCGGCATTAATGGCATTCAAGGAATGGGAAATGTATTGTCCGGGTGGTATAGCGACAACACGAATCTGGCTGCTCGTATCCCTGGTGCGAATGGATACTTCGGCGTTCAGAACAATGGAGCCACCCTCACCTATTTCTGGGCTGATGCCGATGGATTTGGATCATATCAGGATGGTTTCGTGGGCGGGAATCTCGGTGTTGGCACTACTGATCCAACGGAGAAACTGCAGGTGGTAGGTCGAATCCACTCGGCCTCCGGAGGTTTCAAGTTCCCTGACGGCACCGTGCAGACTACGGCCGCGGGGACATCCTACTGGGCTGGCTCTGGCAATGACATTTACAGTACGAACTCTGGCAATGTCGGAGTCGGCACTTCGACGCCTCAAAGCCGCTTCACGGTACAATGCCAACAGTTGACTCATCGGGGATTGCGCGTTACGGATGGTACTGCGAATTCCAACATCATCATTCAACCGCTCCCCGGTGAAAACAGCGGGTTCCAGGCAATTAACTTCAACGGGTACTACGACGGTACCGAGGTGCGGCTGAACCCAAACAAGAATCTCTGGAGGATGTTGGTCGACCAGCGGGGCGCCGTGGACCAGTTTTTCATCGATACTGAGGGTGCTTCCGGCGGCACGCGGATTCTAACCGCGATGACAGACGGACGAGTTGGAATGGGGACTGCTGATCCGGAAAACAAACTTCATGTCAGAGACAACACGTCATTGGGTGTCCCTGTTCTACGGGTGGTTAACGAAGGTCAAGGTCATGGTATCCTCGTGAGAGCCGGCACTGCTTCAGTGGGAAGCCAGGATCAATCCGCTATCGAAGCGGATAACAAGTACGAGGGCGAGAATGCGACATATGGTGTGAAAGGGATAACGCGTGCAAAAGGAAAACCCAATCCAGGAGGCGCGGCGGCTGTTGGAGTTTACGGAATGGCACTTGATACCGGGGCTACTGTTGGGGGCGCTACTTTCGGAGTTCTTGGGCGAACGCATGGTTACAAGCAATCAGGCTCAAATTCCAGTGTGCCGGCTGGCGTGTTTGGCGAAGCTGTCCATGGATCAGGAATCGTCTATGGACTTGAAGGAGACATTGAATCCAGCAATGCCGACGCGGCTGCCGTGAAGGCAATCTCAAAACACACGACTGGTTCTGCGAGGACTATTCTGGCGGAGAATAACTCCGTGAACGGCACAGGCGTCTACATCAAGATGCCAAACAGTAGTGCCCTGGGCCTTTACTGCATCGGCAGAATTGAGGCAACTGGTGGTATTTCTATGGTTCAGGAAGATGGCGGTGAAATGAGGGAGAGCTATGTTTCTACATCGACAGAGGGCCACCTTTCTGACTTGGGTAGAGGCCAGTTAGTGAACGGAATTGCGCATGTCGAGCTTGACCCTCTGTTCCTTGAACTCGTGACGATCTCGGATGAATATCCGCTCATCGTCAACGCGTCTTTCCTTGGGCCCCATGGAAACTGGTACTACCAGCCCGGAAAGACCGGTTTCGATATCATCGATCCCTCAGGCAGTAGCTCGGGATTCACCTGGGAGGTGAAAGCCAAGCGAAGGGGATACGAGAACAAACGGCTGGAGATTGTCTCCAGGCAGGGCAGTCAGCCTGAAGGCAATTGACAGCAAAGCACTTCATTCGTTCCTTTGCCCGGTATTCTAGATGAATATCCGGGCTTTTTTATTTCAAAAAACAAAATCCCTAAAATAAGATTTTGCTTAATAAAATATTTATTCCTTCTGTGCGTAGAAAAGGCGCTCGATTTCTTTGATGTCTTCTTTCGGTTCGGTGTTGTAGGCGGCTTCGAGCAGGTTGCCTTTATCCTTGTCCTCCATCACGATATTCCACTGCCCCACGTGGTCGTTAAATTGGCAATCGGGAAAAAGATTGTGGTGGTGCCAGGGAATACCCAGGCGATTCATTTCCTTGGCCCGGTTCAGCAATTTCTGGAGCTCCGGGTTTTTCGGCGGGGCAGCTCGCTTTGGCCGATCCAGGACCTTGCTGCCATGGAGGAGCTTTAGCAGGATTTTGCCCATGGTCAGGGAACGCTTGTCAGTATAAACCACGAAGATTTGTTCGTCCTCGGTATTTTCCAAGATTACGGCGTGTCTATCATTGCTTTCATTGAAAACGCAATCAGGCGTCAGCAGATGAAAATGCCAGATTTTACCGGCGGCCCGCCATTCTTTGGCTTTGGCCAGGGCGTCTTTTTTCGCGATTTCTTCCATGCTTATATTTTGCTCCAGATGAAAAAGATAGTCAAATATAAAAAAGGTCTTTGAAGGGTTTAGGTCTGAGAGGCGCAGGGAGTCCGGGGTCAGGGATACTTGGTCTGTATTCCTGAGGCCTGGCCGAAGGATCTCCTAACCGAGAACGACTTTTATCATTGTGAGACCCTTCCCCCTCGATATGACTCGGGGTCAGGGATTCATGTTCTGTATTGCTGAGTGAAACGAAGCATCTCCCTGGAGTAGGAGACCCTTCACTACGTTCAGGGATTCTTGTCCTGAATTGCTGAGTGAAACGAAGCATCTCCATAGAGTAGGAGACCTTTCCCCTGGATCGGAATCCTGGGTCAGGGATTCATAAGGCAACCAAGGAGACGCCCCTTCACCCCTGAACACATTGAAGGGCAAACTAGTCTGGGGTTGACAAATCAGCATTATTAGCTTAATTTAATTGTGCTCGTCTCAAAGTGAGATGAGCCGGCTGATGAGCAGTCAGCTGTTGACCAAGGCTCTTTTCAAAGGAGAAATGACATGAGTAGTGTCGCGGTCCGGGCCGGAGACCGATTGTTCCGGCAATGGGCAACGGTTAGCAAACTGGTAGTCGATGGCCAGCGAGATCCGCATGAGGTAAGCTGCCTACTTCAGAAGATTATCGGCTCGACCAGACTGGAGAAGCCCTGTGAGCTTCGGCCCTGGGAGGAGCAGCTAGATTTATTGCTCGAGTGGCCACTGTTCCAGAGATTCAACGCAGAGCCAGTGCGTCCGCAAGCCGAAGCATTGCTCACACGCGGGCCAAAGAGAAGTCTGGCAGTCATCCCAAATCCAAACCGACTAAGCAGCCATTACCGATTGGCGCTTTATCACGCCCTGATTCTGCTGATGTCGCGCCAGCCATTCGTGACGTCCATCACCTCGGGCTTCGATCTTCAATCTGTCCTAGGACCTACCTTCTCGATCGCGAATGAACACATTCAGCACATCGCTACATTCGATGAATTTGACTTCATGGTCGTGTCTGTCACTTGTCTGACCGTGCCAGACCGTGATTTCACTCGCGCGATCAGTGAAACAAACCGCATGCAAAGCCGGTTTGTCCTCACGCCCTTTGAAGTGGCAATTCTCCTGCTCACGCATCCAGAATGGAGTCGGCTCTGTGGCGGACCGGAATTCATCGTTTGTTCGGGCGTGCTCCATGAACTCAACGACGACCAAGATCCGACCAGGGGTCAGACGGACAGATTTCCAACATTCCGAATTAGCGGTCCGTTGCTGACCAGTCGGTCAACATTCACTCCGACTGAGGAGCCTGTGTTTTTCAGCGGCTCATTGACTTGAGCAAGTACCACGCCTGGATACCACCTAGTATCCGGGCTTTTTTTATGCTTCAGTTCGACCCTTGCAAAAAATATAAATATCTGCTAATCTTCATTAAGTAAAAACTCGCGCCGTTAGCTCAGCCTGGTAGAGCAGCTGCCTTTTAAGCAGACGGTCGGAGGTTCGAATCCTCCACGGCGCACCATAGAATCCACGCTCAGTTTAAATACAGAAATCAGCCTTGTACCATGAAGGGGATTCGAAGGGCAGGAGCGAGACCGAGCGAAGCGACAGACGAGCGATCGGCGAGCTGCCAGTGGCAGGTCGCCGCTGCCCAGGACACGAATCCTCCACGGCGCACCAGCCTTCACTCCTTTGGAGCTTCGGATAGCATAGCCATCAAAAAAAAGCGAGAGATAGTACCCGGTGAAAAAATTCTGGAATTAAATCTAGCATAAAACTTGACAAAATCTAATTATTAAAATATAATATCTTTATGAGTTTAGTTGTCGCAACATATGTTCCAGAAGGTATCGCAATGGCGTCTGATAGTCGCCAGTCTGTTACCATTTCCGGCAAAAGTCCCGATGGCAAAGAGTTTAATGTGGAAACAGTAAACTCTGATGCCGTTACAAAAACCTTCCTTCTTGAAAAACAGAAGGTGGGTATTTCGAATTTTGGACAGGATTTGCTCGGCGGCGTACCAATGGCAAGTCATATAAAGCGTTTCAGCGAAGAAGTTTTGAAAGATACTGATGATGTAGAATTAATCGCCCGCAAGCTCGTCGATTTTTTTGCAAAAGAATTTGGAAAAACAGATTGTGGTTTCCATGTTTGCGGGTATAAGAAAGACGGCAAAGTGAGCGTTCCGTATGTTTTTTATTGTCATATTGGTCGCAACGAAGTTTCTCGCAGAAACCTAAAACCAGACAACTCGCTTGCATATGGGGCAACATGGTCTGGCCAAGCTGATGTAATTTCCGGACTTATTACTCCAGTTGTTGTTGCCGATCAGACTGGTACACAAAAAGTATTACGCCAACCCGCTCCTATCATTTGGGATGCCATGCCACTGCAAGACGCAATAGATTTTTCAGAATTTGCAATCAAGGCAACGATTGACACAATTCGTTTTCAAGCTCGCCCCAAAAATGTCGGTGGCCCCGTTGATGTACTTGTAATTACTCCCGACAAGGCGAGTTTTATAAAAAATAAAACGCTTACCGCATGATTGACGAATTTCAGAATGACAATTTATTTTTATCTTCTTTTAATCCCTCAACTACCAATTCGGATTTTAACTCTGCAATTCCAGAGGACGGCCGAACAGTAGTTGTGTTTGATGAAAACGTTTTTGGTTTAGCCGCTGCTCAGGGCATAACGGATGTTTTCTTTGGACTAACGATTGCCAAAGTTGAATTGGTTGCATTCGCAGGAGCTACTGATACTCAAATATCCGATGTTATTTCGCACAAAAACTGGAAAACAATTTTTGTGACAGCCGATACGGGCAAAGATATTTTAATACCCTCGAACCATATAGCGGTTGTCCGTTTTACAAATAATAATACTTCTACCGACACTCAATTGAGTCTGCTTTGGCGCCTGACGCAGACGAAAGGGTTTAGGGCATTTGAAAATTGGTTTGATAAGGATATTCGTCTTAGCGCGAAAAACGTTTATTATATTTCAGATAGAAATTTTGGCGAAAAAAGAAAATTACATCTCCCTCACCAAAATTCTTCAGAATACAAACACTGGATTATGATAAACCCGACGAAAAAATCGTCGTCGGAAGCGTAGGCTGGCATAAGAGGGGTGCGGGGGAAATTCTGTCATGCCTCGAGCCGAAGCGAAACCCTGTTACCCCGCTCGCACTGAAGGGGCCTATTAAGCGTTATATTGATAATAACGTTTTTTTATTGTACAATTTAAGGCAGTTATGACCACCAATATTGTTTGGTATAATTTAGCCCTTCCAAAAGTTTTTGATTTGCTCAAGACCCGGAAGACAGGTTTGACCAATCGAGAGGTCAGTCTTCGTCAAAAACAACACGGTTTGAATGTCCTGCCCGAAGGGAAGAAGATCACGGGCCTGATTGTTTTTTTGAGGCAGTTTAAAAATTCCCTGGTTTATATTCTGCTGGTGGCCGCGGGCATCAGTTTGCTCCTGGAAGATTTGGTTGATATGTACGTGATTTTGGCGGCGGTTTTTCTGAATGTCATTGTGGGATTTTTTCAGGAACGCCGGGCCATGAAGGCGATGGAGAAACTGCGCCAGATCGTGAAATTCCAGACAATCGTGGTTCGCGACAACGAGGATAAATTGGTTGAGGTAAAGGAATTAGTACCCGGCGACTTGGTCGTGTTACGGCCCGGAGACAAGATACCGGCTGATTTGCGCCTGATTGAAGCGAGCAATTTAAGGATAAACGAGGCCAGGTTAACGGGCGAAGCCAATCCGGTGACGAAAATAACTCAAATTCTCGGCCCGGACTTGGTTTTGGCTGATCGGGTGAATATGGCTTTTATGGGGACGATTGTCATTGGCGGCACGGGCGCGGGAATAGTTTGTGAAACCGGCCTTCGGACCGAACTGGGCCAAATCGCCAAGCTTATTAAGGAAACCAAAGAAGAGCAAACACCGCTCCAAACCAAGCTTGACTCTCTGAGCAGGCTGATAGGCGGTTTTATACTTATTGTCAGCCTGGCAATTCTGGCTATCGGCCTTTTGGTCGGGCATAGTTTTTTGGAAATGTTTACCACCTCCGTAGCCTTAGCCGTGGCAGCGGTGCCAGAAGGTCTGGCTGTGGGCGTAACAGTGGTATTGGCGATCGGGATGCAGCGGGTTTTGAAGAAAAACGCCCTGGTGCGGAAGCTGGTAGCGGCTGAAACCCTGGGTTCGACAACAGTAATTTGTACGGACAAGACGGGGACATTAACCGAGGGAGAAATGAGGGTGGTCAGGGTGATTACCAATAATCACGATTTGGAAGCCGGTCATGATAGATTTAAAACGCATTTGCAGGAAACCGGCGACCAGTCGAGTTTTTTGAGAGCCTTAAAAATCGGTGTGCTCAGCAATGACGCCATTATTGAAAATGAATACAGCGATTTGAAAGATTGGGTAATATTGGGCAACCCGACCGAGAAAGCTCTAATCTTGGCCGGCAGCCAGATCGGCCTGAACCGCCGGAATCTCGAAAAAATCCAACCCCGGCTTGATACAATCCCATTCAGTTCTGATCGAAAAATGATGATGACGCTCCACCGCGATACCAAGGTTCATAACATTGTTTATCTCAAGGGCGCGCCTGAAAAGATTTTGGAAATGTCGAGCCTGATCGATATCGAGGGCAAGCTCCATCATTTTTTGCCGCATCAGCGGGAACGAATCCGCAGACGCTATGAGCATTTGAGCAACAAAGGTTTGAGGATTATCGCCTTGGCTTTTAAATTCGTACCGCTTGAAATGAAGAAGTTGCAGGAATCGCCGGCGCTCTATGAGAATTTCGCCTTTGTCGGTCTGATGGGCATCAAAGATCCCCTGAGGCAGGAAGCTAAAGAAACGATTGCTCTGTGCCAAAGGGCCGGTATCAGCACGGTGATGATTACTGGCGATCACCGGCTGACCGCGCAGGCGATTGCCCAGGAACTGGGTTTGCCAGCCAGAGCGGAAAACATTTTAGACGGCGACGGGCTGGCAAAAATGAACAATACCGAACTCCAAAAGCGAGTCAGGAATATTTCAGTTTATGCCCGGGTAACGCCTCGGGACAAGCTTCGGATTGTCGATGCCTGGCAGGCAGCCGGGGAGGTGGTGGCGATGACCGGCGACGGCGTCAATGACGCGCCGGCTTTGCGAGCGGCTGATATCGGCGTGGCAGTCGGTTCGGGCACGGACATTGCCAAAGAGACGGCTAATCTCGTTATTTTGGACAACAATTTTAAAACTATTGTCGCGGCGGTGAAACAGGGACGCGTAATTTTTGAAAATATCCGGAAGATTGTGCTTTATCTTATGTCGGACAGCTTTTCCGAAGTCATAATTATTGCCGGAGCCTTGTTTCTCGGCATTCCCTTGCCGCTTCTGGCCGCGCAGATATTATGGATCAATCTGGTCGGCGATGGCCTGCCCAATATGGCCCTGACAGTCGAACCAGAAGAAAAACACATTATGGATGAGCGGCCGATTCGCCGTCAGGCGTCCATTCTCGATACTGAGATGAAAACGCTGATTGGGACGATCAGCGCTGTTACCGGGATAGTGACGCTCGGACTTTTTTATTACTTTTGGAAGACAACCGATGATTTGAATCTAGCCAGGACCATAGCTTTTACCTCGGTCGGAATCGATTCGCTGATTTACGTTTTTAGCTGCCGCTCGCTCCGGGTATCCGTATTTAAGCAAAATCCTTTTTCAAACCCCTGGCTGATCATAGCGGTGTTGGGCGGAATGTTACTCCAATTCGCGGCTGTGTATCTCGGCCCAATCCAAAAAGTACTGCAGACGGTTCCCCTGACGTTGGAGCACTGGCTGATTATCGGAGCGGTGGTCGTATTCGTTATTCTTTTTATCGAGCTATTAAAATATTTATTCTTGCAGCAAAAAAAAGTATATGCGGAGAAATGACGTTTTTACGGCGATGGCTTTTGTCTCACTTGTCGTGTTGTTGGTAATCGAGCTGGCGACGAAATACGACACCTGGCCGCGACAAGTGGCTTTATCGGTAACAAACATTGTTGGCGGGGGGATTTTTCTTATAATATTTTTTTCTCTGCGCCGCCGCGGAATTGCCTTGCCTTGGATAATCGCTTGGCTGGTGGCGGCCGGGATTTGGATCGATGGGTTGGCCAATTTCCAGCATCTTTTTGGGCGGATACTTTGGTGGGACAAGCTGGCTCATTTCGTAGGTTCAATGGCTCCGACAGCCATGTTCTGGGCGGTCTTAAGCGAATTCCATAAAAAATCTTTACTGCGACTGCCGAGCTGGTTGACTAATATGGTGTCTATCAGCCTAACAATGCTGATAGTGGTTATATATGAAATATCAGAATACATCGGAGATCAGCTTTTTCCCACCCACCGGATAACGGATTTGTTTGATACGGCTGATGACTTGATGTGGAACTTGTTAGGAGCCGTTATTGTAGTAATTTTTTGCGTTTTGATTGCGCGAATAAAAAAGAATAAAGAAAATCCCAGGGGTGTTGATTTGTAGCGCCAAATTATGTCACCGCATATTTCCAGCAAGCGCGGCACTGAAGCCATAAATTTTTGTGGCGCTATCATGTGCTATCATGCTATATAGCATGATAGCATTAAGGTTAATTCAAAATTATTAATAGTAATGTTGAATTCCTCATCTTCTTTAGTTGGTACATAATATGGAGCATTTGATTTTCCTATTGATACCCAGCATATTATTTTCTGGAATATTTAGTATTTGGTTGTTCAACAACATTTAACGAAATGTTTAAATGATTATTGTGAAATATTCTGCTTTTTGACTTCTTCGCAGAAAATCGCTATAATTTATTCACTAAATAGCGATTTTTTATATGCCATTAATTCAGCTTTCCGAGGTATCAAAGTATCCAGAAAAAGAGGTCAGCCTAAAGGGCTGGGTTTTTAATGTCCGTTCTTCGGGCAGTATTTATTTCCTCCAATTTCGGGATGGCAGCGGCCGGATTCAGGCTGTAATCAGCAAAAAAGAGGTTGATTCAAAGACTTGGCAGGCTTGCGGGAAACTGACCATGGAAAGCTCAATCGAGCTTTTTGGCACGGTCCACGAGGATAAGCGTTCTGCCTACGGTTTTGAACTTGAGGTAAAGGATCTGAAGATTATTCAGCTGGCTGAGGAATATCCGATTGCCAAGAAAGAGCACGGCCCTGAGTTTTTGATGGACAATAGACATCTTTGGCTGCGCTCAGCGCGTCAGGCCGCGATTTTAAAAGTGCGGGATGAAGTGGTTTGGCAACTTAGGAAGTTTTTTCGCGAACGGGGATTTGTCCTGACTGATTCGCCAGTTCTCACCCCGACTTCCTGCGAAGGCACGACCACCCTTTTTAGCACCGACTATTTTGACACAAAAGCTTATCTGGCCCAGACCGGCCAGCTCTATATCGAGGCCACGGCCGCGGCTTTGGGCCGGGTGTATGATTTTGGTCCGACCTTCCGCGCGGAAAAATCAAAGACCCGGCGCCACCTAACTGAGTTTTGGATGCTTGATGCCGAAGCGGCTTTTGTGGATTTCGAAGAGAATTTGAAAATCCAGGAAGAGCTTGTCAGCCAGGTTGTTCAAAACATCTTGATTGAAAGGCGGGAGGAATTAAAACTGCTTGAGCGAGATACCAAGATTTTGGAAAAAGTAGCAGTTCCTTTCCCGCGCCTTACCTATGACGAGGCTGTTACCAGATTAATCAAGGCGGGTTTAAAAATGAAAAGGGGAGATGACTTTGGGGGCGACGAAGAAACGGTTCTCTCGAAACAATTTGACAAGCCGGTTTTCATCACCCACTTCCCGACAAAGATCAAGGCCTTTTACATGAAGCCTGACCCGGCTGATCCCGAACTCTCGCTGGGCGATGATTTGCTGGCGCCAGAAGGCTTTGGTGAAATTATCGGCGGGTCAGAGAGAATAGATGATCTGAAGCTTTTGGAAAAGCGGCTCAAGGAATTCAAACTCCCGCGCAAGGATTTCGAATGGTATCTTGATTTACGGCGCTATGGTTCATTCCCGCACTCGGGTTTCGGCCTGGGTTTGGAGCGGCTGGTGCGCTGGATTTGCGGGCTGGAGCATATCCGCGAGACTATTCCATTCCCGCGCCTCATTAATCGTTTAAAGCCCTAGGATTCATTTATATGCAGAGAATACTTTCCTCTCAAACAATTAAATCTGTAAGCCGGATCGTTACCGTGGCTGGCTGGGTTGAGAAAATACGGATTCTCAGCCAGATTATTTTTATTAATTTGCGCGATATCAGCGGGCATTTACAGATTGTTTTTTTAAATGATCAAGCGGAACCATTTGCAAAAGCCAAGAGTGTTAAGCCGGAATCGGTTATTCAGGTAACTGGACAAGTCGTTGAGCGTATTGGGAAAAACATTAATCCAAAGCAGACGACTGGCCGAATCGACCTTATTGCAAGAAACCTAGTGATATTATGTCCATCATTTACACCGCCATTTGAGATTGACAATGAGACGCGGCAAGCTTCGGAGGAGCTGCGTTTGAAATACCGCTACCTTGATCTGCGCCACGAGAGAATGAGACAAAATTTGATTTTACGATCTGAAATGATGTGGTTTTTACGCGATTGGCTGCACGGCCGGGGATTTGCCGAAATTCAAACGCCGATACTTTCTAAATCAACTCCCGAGGGAGCCCGGGATTATCTGGTCCCCTCGCGGCTTCAAAAGGGTAAGTTTTTCGCCTTGCCCCAATCGCCCCAGCAGTACAAGCAGCTCTTGATGGTGGCGGGTTTTGAAAAGTATTTTCAGATTGCTCCATGCTTTCGCGATGAAGATGCCCGAGCTGACCGCAGTCCTGGCGAATTTTACCAACTGGATATTGAGATGGCTTTTATCAGCCAAGACGATATTTTGAAGCTGGTCGAGGAAATGGTCACCGCTCTTGTCAAAAAGCTTTTTCCAAACAAGCGCCTCAGCCAGGAACCTTGGCCAAGGTTAAAGCACGCCGAGGCAATGGAGAAGTACGGCACTGACAAGCCGGATTTGAGGAAGAACCGGGACAACAAGGACGAATTGGCCTTTGCCTGGATAGTTGATTTTCCGCTTTTCACAAAACAGACAAAGGAAGATTTTTTCCACGGGGCCGGGGATAAATTAGCGCCTTCACATCACATGTTTACGGCGCCCAAGGAAGAGGATCTGCCGCTTTTGGACACCGCTCCTGAAAAAGTACATTCCTACCAGCACGACTTGGTGTTAAACGGATTTGAGGTCGGCGGCGGGAGCATTCGGATCCACCAGGCGGAGATCCAGGAGAAAGTTTTTGACATCATCGGTTTTACTAAGGACCAGAAAAAACAATTTAAGCATTTGCTCACGGCTTTTCAATACGGTGTCCCGCCCCACGGCGGCATTGCCCCGGGCATTGAGCGCCTGCTAATGGCGATCCTGGGAGAAAAAAACCTGAAAGAGGTGATTGCTTTTCCTCTGACGAGCGAAGGCCGGGATCCGATGATGGATTCACCGACCAAGGTTACTCCAGCCCAGCTCCGTGATTTAGGCTTAAGAGTTGATAAAGGCTAAAATGAAGCTCTCTCCGCTTCAAAAATTTATTTTGCGCGAAGTAGCAGCCAGCCGTTCGAAAAACTACCCTCGTTCAGGCATCATTAAATTTTACAATGGCCAGGCCAAGCACCCCAAAATCGATGATATCCAGAATATTATTACCAAAAGCCTGGAACGATTGATCGACAAGGAATTGCTTATCGGCTTTGGCCGGCGGACCTCTCAAAAATGGTTTATTGGCGAGGTGAAATTGACACCGTTCGGCCGGCGGACGGCTCGGAGTCTTCTCGGCCGCCAGCAAGCCCTGCCCTTACATTTAAAAAAGAAGAAATAATATCATGAAAAAATTGATCAAAACAGCATTTTTTATCTTAACGGCTTCTTTAATGCTGCCCTCGGTCGCCCTGGCTGATGGCATGATAGTGCCGCCGCCCGATTATTACATGTACGAAACCGCGCAAAAGGCGGCAATTTTTTACGAGAACGGAACCGAGACCTTAGTTCTGTCCACGGCTTTTCAGGGCGATGCCCGTGATTTCGCCTGGCTCGTGCCGACTCCAAATAAGCCGGAGATTTCAAAATCATCTGATGAATTATTCACCTCGCTCGAAGAATTGACCCAGATAGCGAACTACAGCCAGAGGCTGGATTACCCAATTGGTTCTATCGAAGATACCAAGGAAAGCGGGGTCAATGTGATTGAAACAAAAAAAGTCGATTATTACGAAGTTACCACTCTTCAGGCCGAGGACACGGATGAATTGCTCGAGTGGTTTGATGACAATGATTACTATTATCCTTCGCTGGGGGAGAGAATTCTTGAGGATTACGTTAATGAAGGCTGGTATTTCGTGGCCATGAAAATCAACGCCGAGGAATTAAGCGACCAAGTAGGCCAGGAGTTGAAAACCGGCCATGCCACCCCAGTGAAAATCGTATTTAAATCCGACAAGATTATCTACCCCTTGAAGATTTCGGGAGCGATGAATTATTACAACGATGACAGCCAGATAATATATAGAGATGAGCCAACTCCAGAGTCGGGGATTACAGAAGACGCTCAGATAGCTACAAACACTACGAACCCCAGATATCTCACCGGTAAATCCGGCCAAGCGATACGCCTTGGTAAAGGGGATCAATTGATTGTGCCGATTATGGGCAATTTTAACGCTTCAGCCGGGACCATGGCGCTTTGGGTTAAAGGACTTGATTTCTCCGATGGAGCCACTTATCAGGAATTTGTGAATGTCGTAAGCTCAGAGTCAAACGATATTATGGAATTTCGTTCTCAAGGAAGAAAAATCGAATTTGCTGACTATTCTGAATCAGGTCAAGCTACTATCTGGCAATCCTTTATTGATTCGGACACGACTTCGACTGGTTGGCATCAAGTAGCCGTAACCTGGGCTGAAAATCAGAAGCCGCAAATTTACTTTGACGGACAGGCTTTAGCCACTCGCGACAGAAACAACATTAAGGAAGTACTTGTGGCCGGCGATATTAATCCCACAACTTCAGGCACGATTTACTTTGGCCAGCGGGGAATATATCTAGACGAATATCCTTTAGGCGGTGGCATGGACGAATTAGCAATATTCAATTCAGCCCTAACCACTGAACAAATCGCCGCCAGCTATTCGCTCGGTTCGAATGAACAGCTGGACTCGCTCCTTTGGTCAGCGTCATTTGAAAATAACTTGAACCTGACCAGGCGCGACGGTCAAATCGAGCTGCTGGTCTATAATCGTACGGCGTCAGGCTGGACGACCTATGAACCGCCAGCGACAGTAACACTCACTCTCTACGTAATTAGCGGTCATAAACAGTCAGCGCCGGGGTATAGCACGCCTTATGCCGGTTGGCTGACAAAGAAGCAGGTCGAAGAGCTGGCTTTTGATGATCAAACCCAGCCTTGGGTTCAGGCCAGCCAGAAAAAATATTATTTGACCAAATTCTATCGAGTGATGCAAACCACGGAGATGAAGGATGATCTGATCTTCCGACAGGCGGATGACGATACGGCTGTTAATGCTCCGGAGAAGTCGGCTGATAAAACGCGGGCTTTTGAAATCGTTATGCTCTCCGGCTCTTTTTTGAGCGTGGTTTTGCTGGTATTAATCTTCTTTTTTCTCAATAAAAAAGAGACTAAACCAAGTAACAATAAGATTAAAACTAACCGACAATAAAACCATGGCCAACAATGTTTTAGCCAACGCACCCATAGCGCAACCTAAGAAGCACGCGACTGCTCCGCTGGCTATCGTATTAATCATTATTTTAACGGTCGTTCTGATACTTTTGGGCGAGCGGGTTTTTTCCGACTTGAACAAAGCCTTCAACCCTGAATACGGTGGTTGCCGCCTTAGCTCATATCACCCGGCTGTATTATATGAAAGCGCTACCCCGATTTATCAATCAGTTAATTGTCAGACGGCCGACTACCGAACTAATGAAATAATGTTGCACAGCGCCTTCGCTATCCCGATCTTGCTTGGCGCGATTATTCTGTATTTCTTTACCCATTTAAGAACCACCGGCCAGCCCTACTACCGGGGCTTAACCTGGTCTGGTGTAGTTTTTGCCTTTTGGCTTCTGGTCCACGTGGTGATAGAACTGGCGGCTTTTCTCGTGGTCCAGCAGAAGACGCTTGGGGTGTATCTGGTCTTTATATTTCTGATTATTATTCTAACCGGACTGATAGTTTTCCTGCAACGCCGGAAGCAACTAAACGAAAAATAGCCATTAATTAAAAAAGTATGTACGAAATTAAGAAAATTAGCGTTATCGGCTCGGCCCTGATGGCTGGCTGGATTTCTGGCTGCCTGTCGCTCATCAGCCTGGTTGTTTCGATCATTTTTTACGCCTCTTTTTTGATAGATTCGGATGCCGGATGGATAATCGGTTTTGGCATTGGCCTGGTGGTTCTGGGTTATATCGCGGGATTTATCTTCGGTGTCTTAGTCGCCTGGCTCTATAACCTTTGGTCGGACTGGGTAGGCGGAGTTAAGCTCGAAATTTGTCAAATAGCCGAGGCTGAAAAGAATAAGCCCGCTCCCAATAAAACGATTAAATAATTAATATTACACCCATGGCTACACCAAAGAAGCTCCTGCAGTATCTAGACAAAAACAAAATCAAATACCAAGTAGTTAAACATAAGACTGTTTATACCGCCTACGATGTGGCTCAGACGCTCCGGTTGAAACTGCCCCAGATCGCGAAAACGCTCCTGGTCCAGATCGACGGCGGTTTGGGACTGGCGGTTTTATCAGCCTCGAGCCGGTTGGATTTCAACAAGTTAAAGGTCCTGGCCAAGGCCAAAAAAGTGGCTTTGCCGAAAGAGGGCTTGATGAAGAAGAAGCTTAATATCAAGCCTGGCGCGATCACGCCCTTCGGACAGCTCTACAAATTGCCGGTATATTTTGAAGCGTCGTTAAAACGCCAGAAGACCATTTTGGTCGGCTCAGGCTGCTTCGAAGAATCATTGAAAATGAGCCCGGCGGCCGTGATCAAACTCGAGAAACCAGTGGTCGGCAGCTTTGCCCAAAAGAAAAAATAATAAAAATCGGATATTTTGAATGTACAAAATCACCCTTGAGCAATTCGAAGGGCCGCTTGATCTCTTGCTGAAGCTGATTGAGGAGGAAAAGCTTGATATTACCACAGTCTCGCTGGCCAAAGTTACCGATCAATACCTGGCTCACCTGGAAACTCTTGAAAATATTAAAGCCGAAGAATTGGCAGATTTTTTGGTCGTGGCGGCCAAGCTTCTTTTGATCAAGTCGAAGACCTTGCTGCCGATCCTGCAGCCCGAGGAGGACGAGATTGATCTCGAGCAGCAACTCAAGATTTACAAGGAATATCTCGAGGCGTCAAAAGGGCTGCTTCGGCTGATCCGGAAAAAGCGCTTCACCTACACCCGGGAGGTCAGCCGAGCCTTTTTAGAGCCCATATTCACTCCGCCGGCGGGTCTGGAAATTGAAGATCTTCGTAAAATGATGCTGGGAATAATTAACCGGCTTGAGCCGCTTATCAGCCTGCCTGAAGCGGTCATCGAACGGACTATTTCAATCCAGGAAAAAATCGCCCAGATAAAAGATTTTATTGCCAGCCAAGCCCAGACCGATTTTCGCTCTCTGCTCAACCAGGCCAAAACCCGGACCGACATTATCGTGACTTTTCTGGCCTTGCTCGAACTCATTAAACAAGAAACCATCGTGGTTGTTCAAAAAAGCACGTTTGAAGAAATTACCATTAAGACATACGAAGAACATGTCTCTCAAGAATAAACTCGAAAGCCTCCTGTTCGTGGCGACCAAGCCCTTAAGCCTCGGTAAAATTGCCGAGCTGACCGGCGCGGCGGAGGCGGAGGTCAAAGCCGCCCTGGAAGAGCTAAAAAAAGAATACAATGATTCCAAGCGCGGCATCCAGCTGGTTACCCACCACACCAAGGCGCAGCTGATGACCAGCCCCGAGAGCCGCTCGGTAGTCGAGGCTTACCTGCGGGATGAGCAATTCGGCGAATTAACCAAGCCGTCTCTAGAAACGCTGACCATCGTCACTTACCGCGGGCCGATTACCAAGCCCGAGCTGGAGCAGATCCGCGGGGTTAACTGCAGCTTGATTTTGCGCAATCTGATGATCAAGGGCCTGGTCGAGGCTAATGAAGACAAGGAACGGATGCTGACGGTTTATACCACCACCTTTGATTTTATCCGCTACTTAGGCATCCGAGAGGTCAATGAGCTGCCTGATTACGACAAGCTGTCTCACCATGAGACGCTGGAAAAAGTATTGACTTTAAACCAGGAAAAACCCGAGGAAGAAAATGCTTAGCTCACTGATTATTGGAATATTTTTTACTAGCCGGTTATTGCAGCCGGATCTTTTGATTGGACCCCTGGCCGCGGAAGTAACGACCGAGCATCAGGTGGAAATCGTGCCGGCAATTTCTCTGAAGCCGGAAATTTACCGCTCGCCGGCCCCGGCCAAAATATCCCAGAGTTTGGGCATCGAGACCACGGCTCATTCGGCTTTAGTTTTTGATCCGGCCAGCCAAAGCTTATTATTCCAGAAGAATGTTGAGGAAGTCAGGCCGATCGCCAGCCTGACAAAGTTGATGACTGCCCTAGTCTTTCTCGAATCAAATCCCAATTTTGGCCAAGAAGCGGAGCTTACCGCTGCGGACCAGGTTGAAGGCGGAAACCTGGAGCTCAAAGATGGCGAACATCTGATCGTGGGAGACCTTTTTCACGCCAGCTTGGTTGGCTCGGCTAATAACGCGACCAAGGCCCTGGCCAGATTAAGCGGCAAAAGCGAAGAGTCTTTTATCGCAACCATGAATCAGCGGGCCAAGGATCTGGGTTTAAGCCATACCAAATTTGTCGACGTTACGGGTTTAAGCTCGGGCAATGTTTCAACCGCCCTGGAAATAGCCCAGCTCGCGAATTACGCCTTTAACAATTCTTTTATCAGCGAAGCCACCAGTTTGCCGGAATACCTTTTTGAACCAATCGGCAGCCGGCGAGTCGTAACGATTACAAACACCAATAAGCTTTTTGAATCTTTTGTCAGAATGACCGGCAGTAAGACCGGCTTTACCAATGAAGCGGGTAATTGTCTGGTCGTGCGAACTGACGACGGTCAAGGGCACAAAGTTATTTTAGTTGTTTTAGGTTCCGAGAGCTCGGAAAGCCGTTTTCAGGAGATTAAGGGCTTGATAACCTGGACATTTGAAAACTGGCGCTGGTCCATTTAGGACTTACGCGCTTGCCGCTTTCGGCCCGGCGAAGCCGGGTCAGCAAGCGGCTTTGGCCAATTTCTTCGTCAAAATGCTTCGTTTTTACTCGTCGTAGTTTGACTACGCCTCGCAAAATCCTCGCATTTTTCCTCGAACTTGGCTCAAACGCGTAAGTCCTAGAAGTGTGATATAATTAGAAGTGATTTATGGATAAAAAGCCGCTGATTATCGCCAACTGGAAAATGAACCTTTTGCTGAATGAAGAGGTTGGTTTAGCGAAGCAATTCGCGGTCAAGCTTGAACGTTTTGCCGAAAAAGCCGAAGTGGTAGTCTGTCCGACCCACTTGGGACTGATAGAAGTGAGCAAGATATTAAAGCCGACCAAGCTTATTTTGGGAGCGCAGGACATGGCCTGGGGAGAGAACTGGGCATTGACCGGAGGTGTTTCGGCTGGGATGTTGAAAGACGCTGGCGCCAGATACTGCATTGTCGGCCACTCAGAGCGCCGCCGGAATTTAGGCGAGACAGATGATATGGTCAACAAAAAAGCGTTAAGCGCCATTAGCCACGGACTTACGCCTATTATCTGTGTCGGAGAGAGTCTTGATGAACGCCAGGCCGGGAAGAAAGAGGTCAAGGTTATAAGTCAGCTCAAAGCCGCCCTAAAAAATATTAAAGGCGACCAACCAACAGTCATTTCCTATGAACCAATCTGGGCTATCGGCACGGGAATACCGGCTGAACCTTCGGAAGTCGCCTTGATGGTGGAATTGATCCATCAAACTTTAGTCGACCTGTTTCCGCTGGATCTGATAATGAAGAATTTTCGGATTATTTACGGCGGTAGCATTGACTCTGGAAACATCGGAGATTTTCTCAAACTTAGGTATGTGGTTGGCGGTCTGGTTGGAACAGCCAGCCTGAACCTGGAAGAATTTACAAAGTTGGTGCAAGTAACAAAATTATCAAAATAGAATTATGTTAATAAAAACCGACTATCTTATAAACCGGGCGAAAAAAGAGGGCTACGGCATCGGCTGTTTTATCACCTATAATCTTGAATCTACGCTGGCAATTGCCGAGGCCGCCGTGGAAATGCGTTCGCCGGTTATTATCGGAGTTTCGGAATTCACCATCGCTTTCGCTGGCTGCGAGACGATTGCCCAGCTGGTTCGAAGCATCGCCGAGAATCAGGGCGTGAGCGTGCCCATTGCCTTGCACCTCGATCATGGCCGAAGTCTGGCTTCAGCTAAGGCCTGCATTGAGGAGGGCTTTACCTCAGTGCAAATCGATGGTTCGCACCTGCCTTTTGATGAGAATATTAATTTAACCAGCCAAGTGGTCGAATACGCCCATTTGCGCAAGATTTGGGTTGAAGGCGAGCTGGGAGCGATTTACGGCGGTCACGGCGAGTCCGGGGAATTCAAAGGTAAAATCCCCCTAGCCAATCCGGGCGAAGTCAGTGAATTTATCGAACGCACTGAAGTGGATCTTTTGGCCGCGGCCCTGGGCACGGTCCACGGAAAGTTTGACAATGAAAAAATCCATTTTGATTTACTGCGCGAAATTAAGGGAATTACCGACCTGCCGTTAGTTCTTCACGGAGCGTCTGGCTTGCCGGATTCGGAAATAAGCCAAGCGATAAAAAGCGGCATAACCAAGATTAATTTCGGCACCGAGATAAAGAATCTTTTTGTCGATTCGATCCGCCAAACGATTCAGGCCAACCAGCATATCGATGGCGCTCGAGGCCTGATGGCGCCGACGATCGAGGCGATCAAGAATCTGGTCAAAGAGAAAATAAATATATTAGGTTCAGCGAATAAGATATAAAATGGAGCACCACAAGAAAGGTTTTACTCTGGTTGAATTGCTCGTGGTGATTGCCATAATCGGCCTGCTGTCCACTATGCTGATAATAACATTGCAGGATTCCCGCGCTAAAGCCCGTGATGCCAGGCGGCGAGCTGATATTTCAACTCTCCAGACAGCTATGGCTTTGTATTATCATGATAATACAAACTACCCGCCAAGCGGTTGTGAAGAGTCTCCTCCTGGCAGCGGTAGATGGACATGCAATTCAATGTCAGCTGTTCAATACTGGATCCCTTGGCTGCAAGAATATATCACCCCGCCACCTCGAGACCCTGGCAGTCACGCTAATCCAAATCAAAATATGTACGTTTATATGACAGACGCTACAGACCAGGGGGGCAGAACCCATTCCTACGCGCTTTACTTCATGCTGGAAAAGGGACCCCAAGAAAATAATTGTAACATTCCTCCGACTTCTTTTATTCAAGGCGAACCAGCAGTGACCTGGTCGACTCGTTGTCCCGATTAGTCAGCAACATTAAATTAACAATTTAGTAATATTTCTTATGAAAAATCCACAAAAAATTCGAGTGGCAATCAACGGCTTCGGCCGGATCGGCCGGAATACTTTCAAAGCCCTGCTGAACAAGCCAGCCGTGGAAATTGTGGCAATTAACGATTTGACCGAACCCGCCACCCTGGCCCATCTCTTGAAACACGACACCAGCTATCGGGAGTGCCACCGGCCGGTGAAAGCCAGGAAGGACGCGATCGTGGTAGACGGCAAGGCTTATAAGGTATTGGCCGTGAAAGACCCGATTAAACTTCCCTGGAAAAAATACCGCGTGGATATCGTTCTCGAATGTACCGGACGGTTCACGACTAAGGAAGACGCCTCGCTCCATATAAAAGCCGGCGCCAAGCAAGTGATTATCTCGGCTCCGGCCAAGGGTGGGGGAGTGCCGACGCTTCTGCTGGGCGTTAACGAGAAGAATTTCAAAGGCGAGCCGGTGATAAATATGGGTTCCTGCACCACCAACTGCATCGCGCCGGTCATTCAGGTCATCCATGAGCATTTTGGCGTGAAAAAGTCGTTTATGACCACGGTTCACTCATACACCGCCGATCAGAATCTCCAGGACGGGCCGCATAAGGATTTGCGTCGAGCCAGGGGAGCGGCCGAGAACATTGTCCCGACCACGACCGGCGCTGCCGTAGCTGTGACCGAAGCCGTTCCCGAGCTGAAAAACCATTTTGACGGCTTATCGATCCGCGTCCCAACTCCGGTAGTATCGCTTTCTGATTTTACGATGCTGCTCAAAAGAAAGGTAACGGCCGAGGAGATTAACCGAGTACTGATCCGCGCTTCGAAGAGCCCCAGGTACCAGGGCATTCTTGGCGTATCCAGCGAGCCCCTGGTTTCATCGGATTATATCGGCAATGAATTTTCCGGGATTGTTGATTTGGAACTCACCAAGGTTGTTGACGGAGATTTGGCAAAAGTTATCGCCTGGTATGACAATGAATGGGCCTATTCCTGCCGTTTAGCCGAGATGGCAGTGTACATAGGAAAGAAAGTCAAGAATAGGAAATAGTTGATTGGTTGATTGGTAATAAATAAGTGCCGTAGGCGAGGATGATCATCCTCGCCTGCATTATATTGACGCTTTTATAAATTTTTCGTACACTTGGTACGTAATAATTTCCGTAGGCGAACAAGCGCTTGTTCGCCTACAGGTGTAAACATGCCGCTATCGTCTAGGGGCTAGGACGCCAGGTTCTCATCCTGGTAACCCGGGTTCGACTCCCGGTAGCGGTACCAGTCAGTAAATTGTGCGGATTGCTAGGTTTACTCTCTCTCATTTTTCCGCTACAATACAAGAGTTCGATAAACTCTTTTTTTGATACTCAATGAGAATTGGCATTATCTCGCAGGCCTATTTTCCCATTCACGGAGGGGTGACTGAACACGTGCATCACACGGCTCTGGAGCTGAAAAAGCGCGGGCACGACGTGACTATCATCACGGCGAATTTCGGCCGGGAGGATAGGCTTTATGACAGCCCGTTGGTCAGGCGGATCGGCTTTGACCTGACTGTGCCGAGCAACGGGGCTTTTGGCAACGTGACGATTGGCTGGCGATTGGCCCAGCAGCTTCGGGCAATCGAGCGGGAAAAAAAGTTTGATATAGTTCATATCCATTCGCCGGTTGATCCGGTGCTGCCCTTGGTCGCCGCCAAGGTTATCCGGGCGCCTAAGGTCGGCACGTTCCATTCATACATGAAAAGTTCTAATGGTTTTAATTTTTTTCAAAGGCTGCTGGAGGGATATTTTAAAAAGCTAAACGGCCGGATCGCGGTATCCCAGGACGCTAAAACATTTTTTAGCAAATATTTCCCAGGAGACTATCGGATTATCCCAAACGGCGTGGACACTGAACGCTTCAGTCCAGCCGTAAAACCGTTAGAGGAATTCCGTAACGGCTTTTTTAATATTCTTTTTGTCGGCCGGATGGATCCGAGGAAGGGGCTGAAGCATCTAATCAAGGCCATGCCATTGATTATCGCCGCCGTTCCTAAAACCAGATTGATTGTCGTGGGCGGCGGGATTCTCCAGGAATATTACCGGACCCAAATCAGCGAAAATATCATTGACCGAATTCATTTCGCCGGCTTTGTCTCAGCCGAAGATTTGCCCCGGTACTATCGAACCGCCGATGTTTTTTGTTCACCGGCCACTGAAGGCGAAAGCTTCGGAATCGTATTGATTGAGGCACTGGCTTCGGGCGTGCCAGTGGTGGCATCGGATATCGAAGGCTATAACTCGGTAGTAAAAAATGGCCGGACCGGCTTTCTTATTCCAATAAAACAGCCGATAAAAATAGCCGAAAAGGTGATCGAGCTCCTCAAGCAGAAAAAACTGCGCACGCAGATGGGACGGCAGGGGAGAGCCGAAGCCCTGCGCTATTCCTGGCCAAAGGTAACTTTGGAGATTGAGAAGTATTATAAAGAAGTGCTGAATAAGGTTAAGAAATCTAGGCTAATTAAGGCCAAATAAAAGAAATTGGGTAGGAACGGGGGATAGGTCTTGACACCCCTTTTTTCTTATTATATTATACAATTAGCACTCGGATATAAAGAGTGCTAATAGATATCTATGACCGAAAGAGAAAAGCAGCTATTATTGGCGATAATTACCGAGCACATCCGGCATTCACGGCCGGTCGGCTCGAAGGTTATCGTGGAAAAGTATCTCAAAGACATCAGCTCGGCCACTATCCGCAATGATATGATAGAGCTGGAGCGGGTTGGTTTGATTGAACAGCCGCATACGTCAGCCGGCCGAATCCCGACGACTAAGGCCTATGAATATTACGTGGCTAATTTTTTGCATGAGCGGGAACTGGATAAGGCTGAACAGCAAAGATTACAGAGAGTTCTATCAGCTCACCGCGGACAGTACGGATTAGTAATCCGCGAGCTGGCCAAGGCAGTGGCTGACCTTTCATCAGTCGCGGTAATTGTCGGGTTCGCGCCCCGGGATTCATATTACACCGGACTGTCCAATCTTTTCCGCCAGCCTGAATTCGCCGAGATTGATTTAATCCAGAATTTTTCTCAGATTGTCGATCACCTGGATGAAGTGATGGAGGAAATATTCCCGCGAATCAGACCCCGGGTTGAAATTTTACTGGGCAAGCATAATCCCTTTGGCCAAACCTGCGGCGTCCTCCTGACCAAATACGGCGGCGGCAAAATACCCGCGGGCATGTTCGGCATACTCGGACCGATTCGCATGCCCTATGAACGGCACCGGGCTCTGCTGGAATACACTCGGAATTTACTTAGCAAATAATTATTTAAAAATGAGCGACCAGAAAATTACCCAAACGCCGAGCGAACAAAAAACTTCTGAGGCGGACGCTTCAACGAAAGGCGAGCTGGAAAAACTGAAAAAACAGGCTGAAGAATATTTAAACGGCTGGAAGCGGGCCAAGGCCGATTACGCCAATCTCCAGAAAGAGACGGACAAAAGGCAGCTGGAATTTGTTCAGTATGCCAATGAGGGCCTGTTGCGCGAACTCTTGCCGCTGGTGGATCATTTCAAGCAGGCTTTCAAGCATTTGCCGGAAGATTTAAAAGCCTCTGACTGGGTTGAGGGCATCCGGCATATCCAGACGAATCTCGAAAAAACCCTGGCTTATTTCGGCGTCAAGGAAATCCCGACTGTCGGTGAAAAGTTTGATCCGGCTGTCCACGAAGCGGTAGAGCAAATTCAGAGCGAAGAGGCTTCGGGCACGATTGTCGAAGAAGTGAAAACCGGCTTTAGCTTGCACGACAAGCTTCTGATGCCGGCGCGGGTTAAAGTAGCGAAGTAAGAAGTATAATTCAAAATTAAAAATTCAGAATTAATAATTAAATGAAGAGGAAATAAATATGGCAATTATCAGATGGCGACCCTCAATTGAGCCCTGGGATGACATGGATCGGTGGCTGAGCGAATTTGGACCTTTCCAAAAAGGCGCCTTTGTCCCGGCGATCGACGTCTATCAGACCAAGGACTCGGTAGTGGTCGAAACCCCTTTGGCGGGCTTCAAAACCGAAGACGTCAACATCTCAATCGAGAATGACGTCCTGACTGTCGAGGGCGGAAGTGAGAAAAAGAGCGAAGTTGACGAAAAAGACTATTACCGCAAAGAAATCCGGTCAGGCTCTTTTCATCGCTCGGTGGTCCTGCCCACAGCCGTGAAAGGGGACAGGGCCCAGGCTGTCTTCGAGAATGGAGTGCTCAAAATCACCATTCCGAAGGAGGAACGCGTCAAGCCAAAGACCGTGAAGATTCAAGTGAAATCTAATAAAAAATAGTCATTCAGTACCCCGGTCCGTCTTCTATTTCACCTGAAAGGTGAGCGGAAGGGCCCGGGTCACGGGATGATTATTAACCAATATGGATATGAAAAAATCATCAGGCAGTTGGAAAAAAGAGCGGACAACCGGGCGGAAATACAGCCGTTCGGACGCGCACCAAGAGCCGAAGGCCCGCACCCGGAAAATGATCTGGGTCTCGGGATACACGGGAAAAGGCGGTCACGTCGACGGATATTTCCGGACCAATCCCAATTTTAAGCGCAAGTAAAAAATATTAATAATCAAGGATAATAAGGAGAAATCAACAATGTCAAAGATTTTAGGTATCGATTTAGGCACGACAAATTCCGCGATGGCGGTAATCGAAGGCGGCAAGCCCAAGATTTTGGAAAATAAAGAGGGCGCCCGAACCACCCCGTCAGTGGTAACGATTACGAAAAGCGGGGAGCGTTTGGTCGGCATGACCGCCAAACGTCAGGCCGTGACCAATCACGAGAACACCATTTTCTCGATTAAACGGCTGATCGGCCGCCGCTTCGAAGATCCGGAAGTTCAACGCGATCTCAAGGTCTTGCCCTATAAAATGAAGCAAGCCGGCGAAGGCGTGGCCGTGACTATGGGCGATAAGGATTACTCGCCGCAGGAAATCTCCGCGATGATTCTTCAGAAGCTGAAAGCCGACGCCGAAGAACGTCTGGGCGAGACAATAACCGACGCCGTAATTACGGTACCGGCTTATTTTGACGATTCCCAGCGCCAGGCCACGAAAGACGCGGGCAAGATCGCCGGCCTCAACGTGAAGCGGATAATCAACGAACCGACGGCGGCGGCGCTCGCCTATGGTTTTGACAAGAAGAAAAACCAGCAGATAGCGGTTTATGACTTGGGCGGCGGCACGTTTGATATTTCGATATTGGACGTGGATGCGGATACAGTGCATGTGCTGTCAACCAACGGAGACACTCATCTGGGCGGAGACGATTTTGACCGCAAGATAATTGACTGGATAATCAGCGAATTTAAAAAAGATCAGGGCATTGACCTGTCAAAAGATCCACTGGCGCTTCAACGGCTGAAAGAGGCAGCGGAAAAAGCCAAGCATGAGCTTTCCACAGCCGCTGAAACTGAAATCAACCAGCCGTTTATCACCCAGGATTCTTCAGGACCCAAACATTTGGTCTTGAAGATGACCCGGGCCAAGCTGGAAGAGCTGGTGGGCGATTTGGTTGAAGCAACTCTTGAACCGGTGAAAAAGGCTTTGGTTGACGCCAAACTAAAAACTTCAGATATCGAAGAGGTTGTTCTAGTCGGCGGCCAGACCCGCATGCCTCTGGTGGTTCAGACAGTCGAGAAATTCTTTGGCAAGAAGCCTCACATGGGCGTTAATCCAGACGAAGTGGTGGCTATTGGCGCCGCGGTTCAAGCCGGCGTGCTCCAGGGCGACGTGAAAGACGTGTTATTGCTGGATGTTACTCCGTTGACCCTGGGCATTGAGACCCTGGGCGGTGTGCGTACGCCTCTGATTGAACGCAATACCACGATTCCGACCGCGAAGACGCAGGTTTTTTCCACGGCGGCTGACAATCAGCCCAGCGTGGAGATCCACGTGCTCCAGGGCGAGCGTGAAATGGCTCATGACAATAAAACCCTGGGCCGGTTCATTCTTGACGGCATAGTGCCGGCGCCCAGAGGCATGCCTCAGATCGAGGTTACTTTTGACATTGACGCGAACGGCATATTGAACGTAACCGCCAAAGACAAGGCCACGAGCAAATCGCAGAAAATCACCATCACCGCCTCGACCAGCTTAAACAAAGACGAGGTGGCCAAGATGCAAAAGGACGCTGAAGCCCACGCGGTTGAGGATAAGAAAAAGCGCGAGCTGATTGATGCCAGGAACACGGCTGACGCCTTGATTTACACCACCGAGAAGTCGTTGCGCGATGCCAAGGACAAGGTAAAGGCCGATGATAAAAAAGACATTGAGTCGAAACTCGAAGCTTTGAAAAAAGTCAAAGATCATGACAGCCTTGAAGATATCAAGAAAGCCACTGACGAATTAAGCCAGGCAATCCAAAAGATTGGCGCGGCCATGTACGGCAATCAGCCTGGTGCCCAACCCGGCGCGGATGGGAAGTCCGCCAAAGGTGGAGACGAGAAGAAAAAGGACGAGGGTCCGGTTGAGGGTGAAGTTGAGGATGTGAAAAAGTAAATAATTTTGGAAGTGGCCTAGGATGATCATCCTAGGCCATTGTAGGCGGACAAGCGCTTGTCCGCCTACGAAGACGATAATACATCAGCAAGCGGGCAAACGTTTGCCCGCTTACGATGACGAGGTAACGTCACCGTAGGCGAGGATGATCATCCTAGGCCATTGTAGGCGAGGATGGCCATCCTCGCCTACGAGGGTGGATGGACCCGCCCACGGAGACTAAAAATAAAATTATTCATTAACAACAATACCAATGCAAAATCAACCGAATCCAAATGCCCAACAACAAACCCGACAAATCCAGATTAAAGTTACGGATGAAATTATGCGCGGAGTTTATGCGAACGCCATGTCCGTGGTACACTCAAAGGAGGAATTCACGCTCGATTTCATGAACATCTACCCGCACCAGGGCGCCGGCATCGTGACCGGCCGGATTATCATTTCGCCCGGGCACATGAAGCGGATTATCTCGGCGCTCCAGGACAATATCAAGAAGTACGAGAACCAGTTTGGCAAGATCGAGGAAGCCCAGGCGCCAGAGCCGATCGGTTTTAAGACCGTTTAAAAAAGCGAATTATTAAAATCAAATCGGAATACTATGAAACAAAGGGAGATTATTAAATTAGTCGGCTTAGGGCTGGTTTTGATCTTAACGAGCCTGGCCGGCTGGTGGTTTTTGGGCGAGACATTCGGTGGCATGCAGTTCGTTTTCAAACCGCTGACCATGACCACCCTTTGGAATTTTGTCGCCAGCCTATTTTTTCTGTTATTGGCTCTGGCGATTTTCGGGATTTTAGCGGCGGTTGAGCAGAAGAGGTGGTTTATGGTTTTGACTAGCGCGGTTTTGCCGATGACCCTTCTGGTGGCTTTGGGAGATAGCCTATACACTTTAGTGGCTGCCGGCATCTGGTTCCTGGGGCTGCTGCAGTTCGGCTTTAAGATTAGGGAGGAGAAAAGAGCGCGGATCAAGGCATCAATAGTCAAATTTTTGCGTAATGGCCTAGGCTTGTGCATCAGCGCGCTGCTTCTGGCGATTTCCATCAGCTTTTACGGAGCGATGACCACGAAGGGTACTGAGGGGCTTGATTCGGTCGAGGTGCTGTCAAAATTCACGGCCAACGCGGGCAATCAGATTTTGGTCATGCAAGTACCCGGGTACAACCCGAAAATGACATTGGATGAATTTATTCTATTGCTCCTGGCCCAAGGCAGCGAAGGAGCGCAAAAAGTTGAAGCCGCCGAAGAACAGTCAGAATTGAATTTACCGATAGGCGGAGACCAGAGCTCATTTTTCGGCCTGGATCTCTCTGGCATGACTAATGAACTTCAGGGTATTTCGCCTGATGAGCTGAAAGCGGCAATCCCGCCTGATTTTGAAGAACAGGTAAAGAAAGACCCGGAATACATCAAAAAGGTTTTTCAGGATATCAAAGATCAGATGGTTGGACAGCAGATTGCCAAGGCCAGGGAACAACTGGTCAAGGCTTTGAATATCGAAGCCGACGGCGATGATCAAATGGGAACGGTTTTGGAGAAAGCTCTTGAGGCTTATTTCGACGATCTCTTCAAGCCGTTTAAATATCTCATTCCGCCGATCTTGGCTTTGACGGTTTATTTCCTTTTGCAGATTTTCGGTTTTGTTTACTGCTGGATTACCCGGTTTCTGGCTTTTGTTGTTTACGGAATATTGCGGCTGACCAAGTTTGTCCGGTACGAAAAAGAAATGAAGGAGTGCCAGATTATTAAGCTATAAAATTTTTCACTTGGCTAAGGATTATTATGAAATATTAGGCGTTTCGCGGGAGGCTTCAGAGGCCGAAATTAAGGCTGCCTACAGAAAATTAGCCCATCAGCATCACCCGGACAAAACCGGCGGCGACGAAACGAAAATCAAGGAGATAAACGAAGCCTACCAAACCCTTTCGAACAAGGACAAACGCGCCCAGTACGACCAATTCGGCCAGTCATTTGACGGGTCGCAGGGTTTTAATTGGCAGGATTTCGCGCAGGGCGGCGGGGCCAATGGCTACAGAACTAACGTCAATTTCGAGGACCTGGGTTTCGGGAATTTGGGAGACGTCTTTGGCGATATCTTTGGCATGGGCGGCGGCCGCAGACGGACCAGGACAAAAAGGGGCGGGGACATCGAAGTTGATTTGCCCCTGGAATTTCGCGAGGCGGTTTTCGGCGTGGCTAAGCCCCTGAAGCTTTATAAAACGATGACTTGCCCACACTGCTCTGGCAATGGCGCAGAACCGGGAACCAAAATAGAAACTTGCCCCAAGTGCGGAGGCTCTGGCCAGGTTGAGCAGGTTCAGTCGACGATTCTAGGGCAATTTCGCACTGCCCGGGTTTGCCCAGAGTGCTCGGGAGAAGGCAAGCACGCAACCCAGAAATGCAAAAAATGCCATGGCCAGGGCGCGGTCAAGGATTATGACAACTTTGAGGTAAAGATACCGGCCGGCATTTCAGACGGACAAACGATCCGCCTGACTGGCCGAGGTGAGGCTGGAAAGAACGGCGGTCCGGCCGGCGATTTGTTTATCCGGGTGCGGGTGAACGAGGACCATGAATTCAAACGCGAAGGCGACAATATTATCTCGACGGTTGAGATTCCCTACACTGTGGCCGCGCTTGGCGGCAAGGTAGCCATAAATACGCTTGAGGGTGAAGTAAATTTAAAAATTCCAGCAGGCACTCCGTCGGGAAAAGTGTTTCGTCTGGCTGATCGCGGCGTGCCAAGACTGCGGGGCAGGGGCAGAGGCGATCAGATGATTACGGTTCACGTGCGCGTACCCAAGCACCTCTCGCGCAAAGCCAAACAGCTATTGGAGGGATTGGCAGAGGAGGGGGAATAAGAGGAAATTAAAAATTCAAAATTAATAATTCAAAATTTTGGATAGCGGATTGTTCGAGTTATCAATTTTAGCTTTTTATGATCAACAATATAATTTTTGACTGGTCAGGCGTAATATCAGATAACGCGAAATTGACTTATCGAGCAGCTATGACTGTTCTGAAAACCTACGGAGGAAAGAGGTTGTCGTTCGAAGAATTCAAAGAAAAATGGCAGATGCCCTATATGGATTTTTATAAGAATTATTTGCCGGATTTAACCAAAGAACAGCAAGACGTTGTTTTTAAAGCAGTTTATCCGAAACTACCCAAACCAAAACCGTATCGCGGAATACGGGAATTTATCGTAAAATGCAAGGCTAAGGATCTAAAAATATTCGTTGTCACTTCGGAACACAAAGATTATCTTTTTAGCGAAATTAAAGAATTTAAATTAGACGGGTTGTTAGACGATGTAGCTTGCGGAGCCCACGATAAATTAGCCGGGCTGAACCAAATAATCAGCAGTCATCAATTAAAAAGGGAAGAGACAATTTTTATCGGCGACACTGACTATGAGATATTCGTGGGCCAAGAGGCTGGCGTGCTTACGATAGGAGTAGTTTGGGGCGTACACAGCGAATCACGCCTGAAGAAAGCTAGGCCCGACTACCTGGCTCATAATATAAAGGAGCTCAAACAGGCCATATTAATGGTATAGAGAAAGTTCTTGACAGTCTCAGACTATACTATTAAGATAGCCTTGGCTCTTTTTGTTTTTGGGTTAAAGTAAGAAGCAGTAGCACTTGGCTTTTACCAGGAGGTGAATATGCCGGATGAATACCAAAGACGCGTTGAGAAGATCGGGGTCGGAGAAGTGACCATACCAACACCCGGTGATGTCATCGAGGCAGTCTGTCTGGCAGAGAAACGGTGGGCTAACTTTGAGCCTGGAGAAGTCCTTCGTCCAGTGGTGGTATATACTGATTTGTTGACTGGAGTACGTTGCACGCTCACAACGAACAGCAACAGCGCCTCCTACTACCACCACTTCGTACTGAACCGGGAGACGGGCTTGTGGCTTCTTGATGGCCGTGGCCCTGGTGCGCCGCACTTTTCCATCACCATCATTACTCATCTTGATCGTTTCGAGGTTCCCCGGGCTGAACCAGTGGACCCTGATGTGGGTGACGATGACGATGAAGATGAAGGTGAAGGTTGATAACTGGCAGCAGTCGTGTTCCAAGACTCCGTTCCACGGGGTCTTTTTTTAATTCACCTTATCGCGATAAGGTGAAGAACAATTCCCATCCCAGCTTGACAATTTCAGCAATCTGGGCCTATAATGGCTTGATGAATAAACCAAACCCTAAAACCAAGAAACTGAATTGGTACCGGCGCTGGAAGGCTTTTCCCTACCACAGCCACGTGCATTGGCTGGCCTTGATATTTTTTGCCTGGATTGCCGGGCTGGCGGTTTTGGGTTCGTTTTCCGGGAGTGAGAAGGAATCCCGGGAGATAGCCCAGGCGCAGGTTTTGGGCGTGAGATACCATGGGATTAGGGCGCCAGAAACAGCTAAGCCAGTTCCAGAGATAGCCGGCGAGGTAATGGGCGAAGAAATAAGACCGACACTATTACCATCGGACATTGAAAAGCAGGGGATCCAGCCAGCCAGGAACATGAATCAGCATTTGAAAAAATAAATAAATCGTTTTCGAATTGAAAAATAGCACCGCATCTAGGCGGTTCTTTATTTTTTTTGGGGTCGATAGGTTGCCCCTTTTTATATTTTATGCTATAATAAAGGAGTCAAACAAAAATAACAGTGTTTATCTATGATTTTCGCGGTCGCGGCAAGCACAAGCTCTACTTTTATTGCCAATATTGATTGGTCAAAACCGACCTGGGACTTGTTTATAGTCCTGTTTTTCATAATCGCTTCGTTTTTATACGGTTTATCCCTGGGCCGGGATAGGATATTGGTGATATTGGTAAGTATTTACATGTCCTTGGCGGTTGTAAATACCGCGCCGTATATCAGCAACTTTTCCACAGAGGTTGGCATTAACCAGTTTTTCGTGATCCGGATCTCAATGTTCCTGGGCGTGTTCATTGTTTTGTTCCTATTGCTTTCGCGCTCAGCCCTTTTGCAGACGATCGCTTCTTCGGATAAAAAAGGCGGCTTCTTTCAAATAATGATTTTCAGCATTCTCCACGTCGGCTTGCTTATCAGCATTACTCTTTCGTTCCTGCCTGACAGTTCGCTCAATAGCCTTTCACCCCTGACTAAGACAATATTCGCCAGTGAGGTCGGTCGCTTTGTCTGGATTGTGGCGCCGATCGTTTTGATGATTCTCCTGAAGAGCGGGAAAGAGAAAAAGTTCAAGTATGAGGTATAGAGCAATTTAAAATTTAGAATTAATTCAGCACCACATAGGGTGCTGGATTCCCAGAACCCAAAGTGGTTCTGGGAAGAATTAAGGAATAAGGATAAATAAAAAACTTTCGATGGGAGGATTTTTTGTTATATATTCTAAACTATTTCTTTTTCAGTTTTGGGCCTTTTGAAGTGTCCTCGACGGCAAAGCCGGCTTTTTCGATTTCCTGGCGGAGAGCGTCGGCTCCGGCCCAGTCATTTTTTTTTCTAGCTTTTTCCCGACGGTCAATAAGTTTTTGAATATCCGAAGGCACGGAAGCCGCCCGCTTTTTCTTCAAGCCACCTAGGCCGAGCCCTAGAACTTTATCGAAACGATTGAGAGCCGCGCGCTTAGCCGAATCCGGGCAATCCGACTTGAGCAAATCCCAGACGACGGCTAGGGCTTGGGGAGTATTTAAGTCGTCATTTATGGCTTCGAGAAACTTAGTTTCGTATTTCTCGCATTTGCCTTTTGGGGCCGGGAGTTCACGCACCCGTTCGGATAATTTCTCGAGAGCGGCTTGGGCGCCAGAGAGAGCATCCCAGGAAAAATTAAGCTTAGCGCGGTAGTGAGCTTGTAGAGTGAAGTACCGATAGGCGAGCGGGTTAAGACCTTTTTCCTTTAGAGTTTTTAGGGTGATAAAGTTGCCTTTTGACTTGCCCATTCGTTCCTCGTTGAGAACCAAAAAATCCCCATGCAGCCAGTAGCGGACAAACTGCTTGCCAGTGGCGGCTTCAGACTGGGCGATTTCGTTGGTGTGATGGACCGGAATATGATCAATTCCGCCGGCGTGCAAATCCAGGGTATCGCCCAGGTATTTCATGCTCATGGCCGAACACTCGATGTGCCAACCCGGAAAACCCTTGCCCCAGGGCGAAGGCCACTCCATTTGGCGTTTTTTGTCTTTGGGCGAGAATTTCCAGAGGGCAAAGTCAGTCGGATTCCGCTTCTCGGAATTTTTAGCAACGCGCGCGCCTTCTTTCAAGCCTTTTAAGTCGAGTCTAGCCATTTTGCCGTAATCAGGATATTTCGAGGTATCAAAATAGACGCCGTCGCTAGTTTTGTAAATGAAGCCTTTCTGCTCTAGTTTTTTGATTAAGGCAATTTGCTCCGCAATATGCGCGGTGGCTTTTGCCCAGATTGACGGTTTGAGAATATTGAGGTCTTTCAAATCCTGTTGGAAAGCCTTGGTGTAGTATTTGGCGATCTCGGCCGCGGTCTTATGTTCACGCTCCGCGCCCAGTTCCATCTTGTCTTCGCCTTCATCAGCGTCAGAGGTTAAATGGCCGACATCGGTAATATTCATCACGTGCTTGACCTGGTAGCCATTGAGCAGCAAAACCCTTTTCAGGATATCTTCAAATAGGTAGGTTCTCAAATTGCCGATGTGGGCGTAGTTATAGACAGTCAGGCCGCAGGTATACAAACCAACCCAATCTTTTCGCTGGGGTTTAAAAATCTCTTTTTCGCGCGACAGGGTATTGAAAAGTTGAAGCATACGCCCTTTAGTTTAGCATTAATTAGGCAATAAAAAAAGTGCCATATAAAAGCACAAATTTGTTTCAAAAAGCTTAACTCGGTTCGGTAGGGCCCGTCGGATTGGTTTGGGCGGAAGCGCTTGCTTCGTGGCGGTGCACGGCCTCAGCATCGTCTTCCCATTCAGCCACCACTTCGCGGACATCGTCTTTGGTAACTTGAGGATAAATTCCGCCTTTGTATTTGTCTGGGTTGCTGATGGCGTCGAGCCTGACTTTGGCGGCGGCTTCGTCAACTATATCGATGGCCTTATCGGGGAAGGTGCGTTTGGGCAGGGCGGTTTTGGCCAGTTCAACAGCTTCATCAATCGCTTCGTTGGTGATGCCGACCTGGTGATGCTGCTCGTAGCGGCTGCGAATGCCTTTTAAGATTTCCAGGGTTTGTTCAGGCGTAGCCTCTTCGACATAGACGGACTGGAAGCGCCGCTCTAGCGTCTGATCGTGTTCAATGTATTTTTTGTAATCTCTGTCAGTCGAAGCGCCAACAACCTGGAGATCGCCCCGGGCCAAGGCCGGTTTCAGGATATCGGCCGCGTTAATCGCGCCAGTGGCTTCGCCGGCTTCGGCTAGGGTATGAAGTTCGTCAATAAAGAGGATAATGTTTCGTTGAGCCGTTACAATTTCGTCCATGATGCCCTTAAGCCGCTTTTCAAACTCGCCGCGGTATTTTGTTCCGGCAACCAAGCCGGATAAGTCGAGCTGGAGAACCCGTTTGTTCTTCAGCGGTCCAGGGACGTTGTTTTTCGCGACTTCAGCGGCCAGTTCCTCGACAATGGCGGTTTTGCCCACGCCGGATTCGCCGATTAAAACCGGATTGTTTTTTGTCCGGCGGGAGAGGATTTGGATTACTCGGCTAATTTCATGCTTGCGGCCGATTACCGGATCAAGCTTGTCCTCGAGGGCGAGCTGAGTCAGATCGCGGGCATAGAGATTTAGGAGGGGAGTTTTGCCCCGTGATAAATTAAAACCGCGGCCTCGGTTAAACCAAGCGGCCAGAAAAATCAAGGAAATTATAATCGCGAAGTAAAGTAGATAATCCATTGTTTATTTCAACATGTTCTTTTTTTTCATGAACCAGTACATACTGAGGGCTGAGCCGAAACAGAGGGCCAGGGGCAGCCAGAAATTATGTGTTTCGCCCAGGACCGGGAAATAACCCTTCATCAGCCCGAAAATTGACGCCGTGACGTAGACTGGCAGGACCAGCGCGGAAATTATGGTCAGCGTTTTAATGATATCATTTATCCGGAAAGAAATTAAGGACTCGTTGGTTTGCTGGAGCGTTTCAATCCCTTCTTTAAATCCCTGCAGCGTATCCCAGATGTCTTTTGAATCTTCAATCAGCTGTTCGAAATATAGTTTTAAGCCGTTGAGTTTGAAGACGCTGCTGTCGTAGCTGCGAGTCAGCTTTTTCAGGACATTTTTATGCGTCTGCATGATTCGCCGGAAACTGGTGATGTTTCGACGAATAACCGTTATCTCTCGGACCGTCTTCTTTTCATTGCCAGAAAATATTTTATTCTCAAGCTGGGCAATATCCATACTGACATGGTCGAGCATCGGGTAGCAATAGAGGAAGAGGGAATTAAGAATAGTAAAGAGAAGCTTCTCCACCCCCTCTTGGAGGTATTTATCCTTAGCCTGTTCATTGGCTGAACAAAGCTCGAATAGATCGATTAGAGGCGGCAGATTGTCTTGATGAACAGTCACCAGATAATCTTTGCCGATAAAAAAATCCACCTCTGATGGTTTAATCTCGCGGGTTTTCCGATCGAAAACCGGGAAGAGGAGGATCATAAACATGTAATCCGTGTATTTGTCCAGATTCGGACGTTGGGCTGGGGAAGAGAGGCAATCGTTTAAATCAAGCGGGTGAAATGAAAAATTTTTCCGCAGGTATTCGATTTCTTCGTTAGTTGGCTTGACGACATTAACCCAACGCAGGTCTTTGACTTGGAGAGTTTTGACGTTCATTGTTTGTTTTTCTTTTGTTTTTGATTTGGAGTAGAGTTTTACTCCATGTCTATATTGTAGCACATTTTTTGAAAAATAGCAAGGGTTCGCGATGATTAAATTCTTTTGGTAAAAAGAAGAAGGCGCCGCGGGGATGAAACCACACGAGCGCCTTTCATGGTGTCGCGGTCAGCGAAGATCGCAGTACCGCGATAAGAACGTGATTGGAATCAGATAGTGGTGAACCACATCCGACTCCACAATGATATCGTGCTCCGGTTCATCGGAGCCGATGATCACGGTGCCGTCGATGCAGTCTGGTGTGGCAGTTGCCAGCCGGTAGATGATGCGCATCTCGATCTGGCAAGCCCCGATGGCTTTCCGATTCGCAGTGAATTCGTAGGGGTTGGCTTGATAGTTCTGGAATCGAATCCGATGCCATTCCCCATCTGCTTGACGCCATTCCACGCGCCAGATGTACATCCCGTACAGCGTACGCGGTCTGATGCCGAAGTGAACGCCCCGGTCCAAAGTGGCAATCTGTGAGATCGCCCAGGTTGTGGTGTTGCCATCGGTGCTGATCTTCTCGTCACCCAGATAGCGGTAGCCTGAACCATCCTTGATGGTCAGGACTTTACCGCAGATCGCCCCCACCGGATTGAACCCGACGTAGAGTCCGCCCCGGATGACAGTGCAGCCGGAGATGGTTCCAGCCAGGACGCAGACCATGCAAGCAAAAAAGAGCGACGAAGCTTTCATCGAACCAGCCCTCCTTCTAGAACCCTACAGCCATTATGGCTGATCGATACTCCTTTTCCAGACCACAGAACTCGCAATATTAGCATAGTAAATAATTATTGTCAAGAGCACTGTGAGACGGTAGATTTACCTTGCCAAAAAGACAATTTTGTGATATACTATAAACAGAATGAATCAGTTTCCAATAGAAGAAGAGAAAAAAATTGAACCTAATCCAGTTTTAAAAGCTGGGGAGGTAAAACCGGAACAAGAAACTGCCTTGAGCCGGACGGTTGAGATTGAAAAAGCGCCAGAGGGAATAGAAGGCCAGCGCGAGCGCGAAAAACCGGATATCGAGGAAAGGGGTGAAACAGAAACCAAAGAACAGCCAGGTACCGCGCCACCGCCAAAAACTGTCCAGACTTCAGCGGCGCCTGCTAAATCAGAGACGCTTCAAGCGGTTGAAAATATCATGGCCGAGGACTTGATCGAAGTATTCAAAAGCCTGGATGCTGAAAGCCGCGAGCGTTTCAAAAAGGAAGGCGAGCGCACAGCCACTAAGATTGAACTGTTGCTTCAAGCCACTAAGGTCAACATTAAGAAGGTGCTTGATCTGATTAAAAAATGGCTGAGGTTTATCCCTCACGTCAACAGATTTTTTCTCGAGCAGGAGGCAAAAATTAAAACCGATAAAATAATCTCTTTGAAACGAAAAGAGTAATGATTTTGGATATGTTTGTTACTTTGCCAGCCACGGTAAATGTAGCGACACCGGAACCCGAGACGGTAAGCGATCTTTTTATATTGCTGGCCATGATCTTTGGAGCCGTTGCGGTGATTGTCATCGCCTTTTTTATAATTCGAAAAGTATTAATCAGTGCCAACAGATTACCAGCGGCTTTTCAGCGGGTTGTTCTGATGGTGACGGTGCCTAAGGAACATCTGGAGCTTGACCAGAAATCGGAAAAGCCGCAGGGCGGTATCAAAGAGCTGATGGCCGTGGCCGAATACCTTTACTCCAATTTCGGAGGAATTGTCCGCCAGCAGAAATTTTATTCCCGGTTGCTTTTCGGCCGGCAGGACCATATCGCGGTTGAAATTGTGGCGGTTCAGGGCGTTATTACTTTTTATTTCGCCGTGCCGCGTAAATATCAACAGTTTGTGGAACAGTTGATCCACGCCCAATACCCGGACGCGGAAATTGAAGAGGTGGAGGATTACAATATTTTTTCGCCCCAAGGAGTGATCCGCTGCAACTATCTTAAGCTGACCAAGCCGAACATGTTTCCGATCCGCACCTATCTCAAGATGGAAACCGATCCGATGTTTGCCGTAACCAATGTTCTGAGCAAGATCCAGGCGCCCGAGGGGGCGGCGATCCAGATCCTTATCCGGCCGGCGGCTAAGAATTGGCAGTCTAGCGCGCAGGAATACTGCCGCCGGATAATCAAGGGGAGAGGCAAGGCAGGCGGCGTGGGCGGAGCCATGGGCGGCGTTATGCAATCCGCTTTTTCATCAAAAGCCGACGCCCAAAAATCGTTTGATAGAGAACGGATGTATCGGATGTCGCCGATGGAAGAGGAAAAGGTCAAGGCGGTTGGGGAAAAGGCAAACAAACTGGGCTTTGAGACAAATATCCGAGTGATCGTGTCGGCTCAGGACGATTCCCGGGCGCAGCTTTTCATGGAAAACATTATTAATACTTTTTCGCAATACAGCTTACCTGAAGCAGGCAACAGATTCCGTCGAGTCAAGGTTCTGCGCAAGAGCCGTTTTATAAAGGACTCCATCTATCGCTATTTCCGCAGCCGAGCCAAATTCATTCTTAATACCGAGGAGCTGGCTAGCATATTCCACCTACCCTTATCAAACACCGAGACGCCGAATATCCGCTGGGCTGTGGCGAAGCGTTCAGCGCCGCCCGTGAATCTGCCGGCTGAGGGACTGATCCTGGGCGAAAGCTTCTACCGAGGACAGAAGGTAATGGTGCGCATCAAGCCGGATGACCGCCGACGCCACATTTACATCATCGGTAAATCGGGCGTCGGCAAATCGGTGCTGATGTCCAACATGGCGATTCAAGACATTCAAAACGGCGAAGGCGTTTGCGTTATCGACCCGCACGGCGATTTGATTGAAGACATCTTGGGCCATATTCCGGAAAGCCGGATAAACGACGTGATAATTTTCAACCCCTCTGACATGGAACGGCCAGTCGGCCTGAATATGCTTGAGGCTGACAGTCCTGAGGAGCGCGATTTTACGGTCCAGGAGATGATTGCCATCTTTTATAAGCTTTTCCCGCCGGAGATGATCGGACCGATGTTTGAACATAATATGCGCAATGTCATGTTGACTTTAATGGCTGACCGGGAGAAGCCAGGCACGATTGTCGAAATTCCGCGGATGTTCACTGATCCCGAGTACCAAAAATTCAAACTCAGCAAAGTTACCGATCCGGTGGTCCGCTCGTTCTGGGAAAAGGAAATGGCCAAGACTACCGATTTTCATAAATCAGAAATGTTGGGTTATCTTATCTCGAAGGTCGGCCGATTTGTCGAAAACGAAATGATGCGGAATATCATTGGTCAATCAAAATCCGGTTTTGACTTCAAGGACATAATGAACAACCGCAAAATTTTGCTGGTTAATTTATCCAAAGGCAAGACCGGCGAAGTTAATAGTTCGCTGCTTGGTTTGATCATTGTTTCAAAACTCCAAATGGCGGCTTTATCGCGAGCCAGCCTGCCTCAAAATCAACGGCCGGATTTCTACCTCTACATTGACGAATTCCAAAACTTCGTGACTGACAGCGTGGCTACGATATTGTCAGAGGCGAGGAAGTACCGCCTGAATCTGATTATTGCCCATCAATACATCAGCCAGCTGGTTCAAGGTCAGGATGCGAAGATCCGGGATGCGGTCCTGGGCAATGCCGGCACAGTGGTCGCCTTCAAGATTGGAGTAGAGGACGCTGAAATGGTATCGAAGATGTTCGCTCCGGTGTTTAATGAATACGACGTGCTTAATATCGAAAAATATAATGCCTACGCTAGACTTTTGATAGACAATCAGTCTTCCCGAGCTTTCAATTTCCAGCCCTTCCCGCCCCAGCCGGGCAATAAAGAGCTATCTCAGAAAATTAAGGAACTATGTCGTACCAAATACGGCCGCGAGCGCCGTGCGGTCGAGGCGGAAATTATCGAGCGCAGCCGTTTAGGCTCGCCGACATCCCAAGCCGATAATAATCTTGGCGCGGCTTCCAAGATGTAGTTTTCTTAAGATTTAAGTTATACTGAGAGCATGTCCAATACTCTTATTTTTTTATTGATTCTGATAGGGTTGGTGCTCTTTTTTGGCACGGCGCTCTTGGCTGGGGTGCTGGCCGCGCCTTGGCTGCCGACCCGGAAAAAAGACCTGAAGCGACTTCTTGATTTAGCCAGTATTCAAAGAGACGAATTGGTCTATGATCTGGGTTCCGGGGACGGACGCTTACTCATAAATGCGGCGAAGCAATACGGCGCTCGCGGCGTGGGTTTTGAAATCTCCTTTTTTCACTGGCTCTGGTCAATTCTGAATGTCTGGCTAAGCGGGTGCCAGGGTCGAATCAAGATTCGCTATCGTAATTTCTTTCGGGAGGACTTTGGTCCGGCTGACGTGATTGTCTGTTTTTTAACTCCCTGGGCGATGCGCAAGTTGAAACCAAAGGTGGCCAAAGAACTGCGGCCGGGAAGCCGTTTCGTTTCTTACAGTTTTTCTCTGCCTGACAGCCAGCCCGTGGCAGTGAGCAAACCAGAGTCGAATTCAAACGCCATCTATCTCTACAACAAACCGGTTAGAAAAATTGGCAACAAATGAAAAATTTTAATTGACTCAAATCATTGATATGATATACTAGTTTCTAGATACAAAAGTTAAACAAACACAATAAATAACCAATAAATTACAAAAATATGACCGAGATACCAAAACTCATAAAAATAAAAGAAGCCCTGGAAAACGCCCAAACAAATATCCAAGTCGCTCGACAATTACTTGTTGAACTGGGTGGAAAAGACCTCACCGAGGTTTCAATTAGTGAACCGGTGGAGGGCAAAGTGACCGATGGTCCAGAGGGAAAAATTATTGAGGGCCAATTCGACGGTCAGAACATGAACGGACCGGACGGCAAACAGTACTCGGTCCCGGCCAACTATGCTTCGAAATCGAAACTGGTTGAAGGAGATACCCTGAAGTTGACCATCACGCCGGACGGTTCATTTATCTATAAGCAAATCGGTCCAGCGGAACGCCAAAGGCTGGTCGGAGTCTTAACCCGGGACGAGCAGACCAGCGAATATCGGGTTCTGGCTAACAACAGAAGCTATAAGGTATTGCTGGCCAGCATTACCTATTTTAAGGGTGAGCCGGGCGACGAAGTGGTTATTTTGATTCCGAAGGATAAAGATAGTAAGTGGGCGGCGGTTGAAAATATCATAAAAAAGGGTGGGATCGCCCAGACCGTGAAAAACAACGAACCAGATGCGGCATCGCCCGCTCCGGAAAAGATCGAGGACCTAACCTAGAAAGTGTTTATTGGGTAAAGAAATGGTTTTTATTTTAAAGTTGGCACCCGGTCACCGTCCAGCAGGTGCTATTTGTTATCGAAACATGCCGCCTTTGCCTAATTAATGAGACCCTGGTAAGATACAAAAGAAGAACAAACAAACTATGTCACACACTATCTACAGAAAATATCGGCCCCAAACCTTCGGAGAAATAATGGGGCAGAATCATATCAAAATCACGCTGGAAAATGAAATACTAACCAGCCGGATTGCCCATGCTTACCTTTTTGCCGGGCCACGGGGCATTGGCAAGACCACGACCGCCCGAATTTTTGCTAAGGCGATTAATTGCCAAAAACGGAAACCCAGCGAAAGCGAGCCATGTAATAAATGTGATTCCTGCAAAGACATCACTGGCGGTCGATCGCTTGATTTGATTGAAATTGACGCGGCCTCACACACCGGCGTTGACAATGTCAGGGACAATATTATTGAAAATGCCCGGTTTACCCCCAGCCGCTGGAAGTATAAGGTATTTATTATCGACGAGGTGCATATGCTTTCTCTCTCGGCCTTCAACGCCCTGCTCAAGACCCTGGAAGAACCTCCGGACTACGCGGTTTTTATCCTTTGCACCACTGAGATCCACCGGTTGCCGGAGACGATAATTTCCCGTTGCCAGCGCTTTGATTTCAAGAAAATAAACCAGGCGGATCTTTTGAAGCGGTTGAAGTTTGTTATCGACAAGGAAGGGGTTAAGGTTGACGAAAGCATTCTGCAGACGATCGCGCGCCGGGCTGAAGGGTCATCAAGGGATGCCGAGAGTCTCCTCGGTCAGATTCTCACCCTCGGCGGAAAAAAGATCACGGCTGAAATGGCTGATTTGGTTTTACCTCGTTCAAATTTGGAAGCGGCGGCCAAGCTCTTCGACTACTTAGCCAGTCGGAAAACCAGCGGGGCCTTGGAACTGGTGAATAATCTGGCCCAGGAAGGCGTTAACTTCGTGCAGTTCTCAAAAGAGCTGGTGGAATTTCTGCGCAAGATCCTTCTAATCAAGGTTAACGGGCGCCTGGATATTTTCTCTTCGCTGGAATTAACTCAAGAAATGGAGAAATCAACAATTGACCAGGCTAAAGAGATTGAGCTTGAACGCTTGGTTAAAGCCATCAATCTGTTTTTAGAGAAAGAAAGGGATATCAAATACTCCGACATTCCGCAGTTGCCACTGGAACTGGCGATTGTCGAGATTTGTGAAACCGAGCCATCGGCCAGGCCGCCTGAACCCCCAGTTGCCCCGACCGGCTCTAGTTCGGCTGCTAAAGAACCGCCAAAAACGGCTCCGCTTAAGAAAAATAACAGCTTGAAGATAACTCTGGAAGATATTCGTGGTCAGTGGAGCGAGGTTAAGAAACGTTTTAGTGAAGCCAATCCTTCACTTGCCCTGGTCTTTAAACTGTCTGAACCCTGCGAGCTTTCCGGCCACACTCTGACTCTCCGCTGCCCCTACGCTATTCACATCAATCGTTTGAAACAGCAGACCACCCGTAAAAACATCGAGCAGGTTCTGTCCGAGGTATTTGGCGAAGAGATAAAAATTGAGGCGGTGATAGGCGATATCGCAGCTGGCGATTCAAGCGAGGACGATTCCAGCGAGCTCAATCCGATTTTGGAAACGTTTGGAGGGAAGGTGGTAGGGTAAGAAGAGCGCAATTAAGAATTGAGAATTAATAATTAATAATGAAGGAGGCTCTCTAGCGAGAGCGTTTAAAAATATCATTGGGAGATCGTCTAGTGGTAGGACAGTGGACTCTGGCTCCACTAACGTAGGTTCGAATCCTACTCTCCCAGCCAAAAATTTCTAAGAAACATATTATGTTAGATTTATTAATCATCGGCGGGGTGGCTGCCGGTTCAGCCGCCGCGATTTACGCGGCTCGAGCCAAAATGAATTTTAAGGTAATCGCCAAAGATCTTGGCGGAGAAGTCGCCAATTCTGGCGAAATTGGGAATTATCCGGGTTTCAATGAAATCCACGGATTCGAACTGGCCCAGAAGTTTGCCGATCAAATAAAGTTTAACCGGATTGATTTTGAGATGGGCGTTACTGTTAAAGACGTAACCTTATCGGGTAAGACGTTTATCGTCGCCGCGACAGACGAAAATAACCAGCCAAAGACTTATGAGGCCAAGGCTATCATCCTGGCTACTGGCGCGAGACCCAGACCTCTGGGCGTGCCCGGCGAAAAAGAACTCTATCTGAAAGGCCTATCCTACTGTTCAACCTGCGACGGTCCTTTATATCGTGATAAAGTTGTCACAACGATTGGCGGAGGCAATGTCGCGCTAGAATCGATTCTCATGCTGGCCGGTTTGGCCAAGAAAGTATATTCGATTAATTGCAATTCGGAATTTCGGGGCGAAAGGGTCTATATTGAAAAAATCAAAAATCTATCCAATGTCGAATTGATCAGCAACGCCCAAACCACCAAAATCCTGGGTGATCAATCGGTCACTGGCGTTGAATATCTGGATAAGGTTACGAATAAGAAAAAAACGGTTGCCACCCAGGGCGTTTTTATCCACGCCGGAATAATTCCAAACACTGAGATGGTAAAAAATTTGGGTGTCCTAGACAAAGGGGGTTTTATCGAGGTGAACACCCGAATGGAAACAAAAATATCGGGGTTTTTCGCCGCCGGAGATGTGGTCAATATACCTTATAAACAGATTACTATAGCGGTTGGTCAAGGAGCAACGGCACTTCTTTCCGCTCAGGTGTACTTGAATCGGTGGGAATAAAATAGCTATATTGAAACCAGGTAGACTAGGTTAACTAACCTCGCCCGCGTTTTATTTGCAAAAACAAGGTAAAAGTGGTAGAATGATTTAGATTTTATGGGGAAAACTTTTATTAAAACCCTTATTTTTGTCGGAGCTTTTGGGCTTTTACTTTTTGCGCCAAAAGCCAGCCAGGCGAAATCCTGGGATATTAGCGATTGGGACTCGCAAATCCGAGTTCACGAGGATGGCACTATTACTGTGCGGGAGACCAGGACCTTTGATTTTGAGGGTTCTTTTTCTTGGGTCGAGACCGAGATTTATAAAAACCGGGTGGAGGATATCGTTGATTTCCAGGTCTTTGACGAGCAAAACAATCTATTGAGCTCTCCCGATGTTGAAACCGCTGATTATTCTGACCGGGTTTGGGCCAGGCTCAATTTTTCAGCCACCGACCAGAAAAAAACTTGGATTTTTCAATATGAGGTTTTAGGCGGCGTTGGTTTTTTTGAGGACCATGACGAATTTTACTGGAACGTCTTGCCGATGGATCGAGAGGTTAGCGTTGATTTTGTCAGGGCGGCGGTGATTCTCCCGGCTGACGCGCCCAATCTGGCTGATTATCCCCAGACGATATACCTTGGACCGCAGGGTTCCACTCAACAGTCAGAAGACTATGAAATATCGGACAGTCGAACAATCAAGTTCCGGGGTCAGCTAATTGGCCCGGCCGAGGGTTTTACTATTGTCTCGAGCTGGCCAAAGGGGATAGTCGAAGATCCGGGCACGCTTCGAATCGAAGCCAGGATTGGAACGCGTGAGATTGAAGGTGCCGCCATCATTGTAAACGGCGAAAAAACTGACGGCCAGACGCCGAAAGCTTTTCAAATCAGCGACCCTACAGCCACTCGAGAAGTTATTACTATTTCAATCAGCAAGTTCGGCTATACCAGCGAAACAAAAGAATTAACCATCGAAAAAGGCAAAACAACCTCTTATTCGTTTGCCCTGACCGAAACCTGGTGGTATCGCTGGGGTAAATTTATCCTGGCGGTTTTAGCGGTGGCAGTTTGGCTGCTGCCGATTTTTGCTTTTATCTATTATTACCGACGCTGGAAGAAGCTGGGGCAAGATCCAGACGAGAAGAAAACCATTATCGCCCAATATGAACCCCCCCAAGACATGACCCCGAGCGAGATGGGAACGGTGATTGACGAGCGAGTTCAGCTCAAGGACATTACGCCGATGATAGTTGATTTCGCTGTCCGCGGCTGGCTGACGATTCAGGAGCTGAAACCAAAATCGAGGTTTAGCAAAAAGGATTACCGGTTAATCAGAACGAATAAGACGCCCGAGGGTTTAACCGAATATGAGCGACTTATGCTGGAGGGTCTGTTTCATTCAAAGCCAGAGGTTGATCTGTCCGATTTGCAAATGAAGTTTTATCATGAAATTCCCGGGATAAAAAAATCCATTTACCAAGCAGTGGCTGATAATGGATATTTCGACCTTCCACCGGACAAAGTGAGGCGTCAGAATGCCATGAAGCCTTTGATCATTCTGATTTTGGGATTTGTCACGATGATTTTCAGTTTCGGGCTGCTTTTTCCGATTTTATTAGTTGGAATAATCGGTTTAATATTCGCGCTTGCCATGCCGAAGAAAACGGTCAAGGGCGCTGAAGCCAAATGGTGGATTCAAGGCTTCAAGCTGTATTTAATCACGGCTGAACGGTTTCGACTCGGCCAGATGACACCGGAGACTTTTGAAAAATATTTGCCCTACGCCATGGTTTTAGGCGTGGAAAAAGAGTGGGCCAAGCGTTTTGCCGATATTTACAAAGAGCCGCCAAATTGGTATCACCCGGCCGGAGCTTACATGGGAGCGTTTCTCATCACCGATTTTACCAGACAGCTTTCGGGATTTACCAGTCAGGCCGGCGCCTCGCTGGGATCTTCGCCTCGCTCGTCGGGCAGCTCGTCTTCGTCCGGCTTTTCTGGCGGATTTTCAGGCGGTGGCGGCGGTGGCGGCGGTGTCAGTGCCGGTTAATCGACGAATTTAAATATTATTATTTTTGAAAGATCAAATGAAAAAGCGCATTGCAATTTTCAGTGTTTTAGGCGCCGCGGTTGTTTTTATTGTCGGTTGCCAAATTCCGTTTACCCAGACGGTTTTTACTCTGCCACTTTTAGAAAAAAGCCCCGATAAAGTTTTGCAACTCAGTCAGGATAAAATGACAGCTGTTAAATCGGCTCACTCTGATTTGGAATTCGCCTTTACTCTTACGCAGGCCAATAATTCATCTAACGGCAAGTTAAAACTGTTGATGGATTCCGACCAGTCAAATTTACAGGGGCAGCTTCAAGGAACATTCGCTTCGACTGGCTCTGAGCTGAAATTTGATATTGATATCAAATCGGCTAACGATATTTTTTATTTCCGGATTCCCAAAATACCCCAAATCCCAGGGCTGGATGTGGCGTCTCTGAGCGAAATAGAAGGTAAGTGGTTCCGCCTTGACCCCGTGGAAATGCAAAAAGCGGCCGAGGATGCCCTGAAAAATTCCGGCTTAACGAATCAGAATACAAACACGCAATTGCCCAATCAAGAACAGCAGAAGAAATTGCTTGACCAAGCCAAAGAGCTGGTCAATAAATATAATTTATACAGTGTTGACAAAAGATTGCCTGATCAAAAGCTTGATGGGGTAAATTGCTATCGCTACAGCCTGGCCATTAATATTGATGAAATTAAAAAATTCACTCAAGAATTACTGAATTCTAGCCTTCAAACTTTAAGCAGCAATTCTGGGATAACTAGCGAGACCATCCAATCAGCCGTTGACGCGATCTATAAGAACGTAAAGGCTCTATCAGGAGAGATGGCTATCGGTAAAAAGGATTATTTTGTTCGGCAGTTAGTTGTGAAGGCGAGTATGGACGTGGAGACTGACACAAAAGCTGATTTTACGATCACGCTCAACCAAAGCAAGATAAATCAGCCGGTAACAGTCGAGGCGCCAACTGAGTCAGAAAATTTTATGAGCCTTTTCCAGGACTTTTTGACTGGTTTTATGGGTGGTTTTACCGGTGGCACGTCAGAGGACGTATCGATTGGTAATCTATTGAACGTCCAGAGTCAGGCAACCCAAATTGACAATCTTCAACAGGCACTGGCGATTATCTATGAAAATTCGGGGGATTATCCGGTTTCGCTTGAGACATTAGTTTCGGCTCTGGGCGATGCCTGCGATAACACTGGCCTTCCCACTCAAACCCTGGCCTGCAGCCTGAAAGATGAAGTCGAGACGACAGATGTTTTTACTAATCAGCCATATGCTTATGAAAAAGAGGATGGTGCATACGCCCTGTTATATCAAATGGATTTCTCCGACGAAGAGGCGGCGTCAATTCGAGGGACTTATGTCAAAGGTCAGAATACTTTAACTCCAGATTCAATCTCGTTGGAAGCCGAGGCTCAAGCAGACACAGCCAACGGAGACGGTAATTCATCAACTGACACTGACGGTGATGGATTGTCAGATACTGAAGAAGCCGAATGGGGGACTGAACCGAGTAAAGCCGATTCAGACGGCGATGGTTTTCTTGACGGCGAGGAAGTTGAGAGCGGCTACAATCCCTTGGGTGATGGAAAAATAGAGGCGACCGAGTAAACGCGCTGACGCAAATATGCTAATTTAGATGAATAATGAATAAAAGAATTCTAATAATAGTAATTGCCGCGATTTTTCTACTTTGGGTCGGATTGATGACCTATTTGTTGTTTTGGCAATCAGGAGATGGCGACGAACCTTCGAATATTAACGAGGTGATCAACAATAGAAACACTTCAATTAATATCAACAACTCATCTTCGGACGGGACCATCAAGACCGGATGCGCCGAAGACAGTGAATGCGCTATTGGCGGCTGCTCTAATGAAATTTGCGGCTTGAAGGGCATGGTTGAAACCATCACCTCGCCCTGTTTGTACCGTGAGTATTATCAATGTTACGCCCTAACAAGCTGCGGTTGTGTTTCGGGCCAATGCCAATGGAAGGACAATGAAGATTTCTTACAATGTTTCAGGGAGAAGGGCGGGTAAATAATTAATTATGGCCAAGCGAATCGTTTTTTTAGTAATAGCTTTAATCTGCCTAGCTGGTTTCATCGGCTGGTTGCAGATTAAAAAGCTTCCGGCCGGTATCAGCGAGGTCAGGGGTAAAATCGCGCGACCGGCGCCTTTTGAAATAGTTCCGTCTTCTTGGAGCGAACCATTTGTTTCTGATCGCGATGGCACTCGGAGGATATACTTTTACGATTCAGCCCAGAACTCCGCTGGGGCTGTTTTACCAGGGCTGGCCGCCCAGCTTTTGCCAGTCCTGATTGACAACGAAAGTTTGCTCTATTTCACCCAGGAAAGCGGTTTTTATAAGCTTTGGAGTTATTCTTTCAGTGAGAAAAGCAACACCTTTCTGATAGCCATTAGTGAACGGCCGGTGAATTTGACCGCCTCGACTGACGGCCGCTTGGCCGTTTACTCAGTCGTTGACCCGATCCAACCAGGCAAACAAAGGAGCTTTATTATATATTTGGATTCGCGACAAATCAAAGAAATCGGCTCAGGCATCAGCAGCCTGAATATTTCACCCAATGGCCGCCGGATCGCCTACGCGGATAAGGAGGGTATATCAGTACGTGAATTGATACGTACCGACACTTTGAGCGAACCGTTTCTGATTTACTCGGGCGAGGCATTGGCACCGATATTTTCAGCCTCGAGCGAAGAGATTATTTTTGTTAAAAAGCAAGATGAGAATTATTATCTGGCCAGCGGCGATTTGCGCGGCCAGGCTCAAAAAGAGATAATCGCTTTGCCGAACATCGCCGGCACGATTAACTGGACGCTTGATTTGTCAGACGATGGCCAAAGCATTGTCTATACGGCAATGCTGGACGAGGAAAAATTCCAGGGCCGGATCGGCCAAGTGACGCTTGACGGCGGTCAGATCCAGGAATTTGGCATCATCGGGATCTTAGCCCGCTGGTCATCAAAGGAAAATGATATCTGGTACAATACCCTTGAACTCGGACCAGCTGGACCCAGAGCCCAAATCTGGAAAATGAATAAGCAAGGGAATTATCGAGAAGCCATAACCCGCGAGGGGAACAATTGGTTGACGCCTTTGCCTGGAGCTATTGAATAAGCGTTATGGCTCGAGTATTTCCCCAATCAGCTCAAACGATTACTCCCATAGCAGCAAAGCCAAAGCGTTCCCGTTTTTCATTTTTCCGTTTCCGCCTATTTCCGCGAAGCTGTCTCGGCCAATTAATTTTTGGATTAGCTTTAATTATTTTCTCGGTAGCGGCGCTGGTTGCCTATTTAGGAGTCGCCAAGGTTCCAGTTTTCACGCCGCTTTTCTATCGTCCGCTTCAGCCGGTTCGTTCAGTTCAGATTGAGTCCGGCTTAGACGGAAAAATTGGTTTAGTGCTGGGCGAGAGATTTGCCAGCACGGTAATATCCCAAAAGGACGGCTTAGAAATTTCTGAATCAGAGCTGACGGTTTTAATCCAAAAATCGCTTCTCACCCAGGACTCAATTTTTCGCGAGATCCAAGCGGCGGTTGAAGCCGAAGGAGTGGAATTTTATGGCCAGCTGATTTCTCAAAACCGGACCTACCGCTTCGCGGCCCTGGCCAAGCCGATGGTGAAAGAAGGCCAGATTGATTTTAAAATCACCAAAGCAAAAATTGAGCGTTTACCCTTGCCAGCTTCTCTGGTCAACGCGTTATTGCATGAAATGCTCAAAGTGCCTTTAAAAACTTTAAACAATGAAGCGATTAATTACGTAAAGCTAAAGACTTTAAAGACCGAGCCAGGCGCCCTGGTCTTAACCGGCCAGGTCCTTAATCCCAAACTTCCTTTTTAAAAAACTATGCTTCTTATTAGACGCATTCTCACTCTCGCCACGCCTTTATTCCTGGTTTTAACCTATGAGGCTTTATTGCGCTTTCCCGAACATCTCTTTTATCTCTGGGGAGCAGTTATTGTGGTTATATTCCTGACCCTTCTCTGGCTATCGACCAAAGGGCTTCGTAGGATCCTCTATATCTTTTTTATCACCCTCGCTGTTTTAAATACGGGAGTATTCTTTTTCATTTTTTTCATTTCCGGAGAACTAGCCAGGCAAATCGTCATTGCCGGTTCTTTAGTCCTGAATGGGCTGTATTTGACGCAGATATTTTACTACAATTTTCGAACGGAAAAATATCAGGTCAACGCCCTTCAAAATATTTCAAGTTATCTGAATTTAATCGCTATTTTTCTTATGGGCAGCGTCGGCTTTAGTTTGATTCTCTACCTGAGCTGGCCAGCCTGGGCGATGACCTTGGCTATGTTTATTATCTCGGCCCTGCTTACCTTCCAGGCGATTTGGATCAGCAAGGTTTCTTTCGGCGCGACGGCGCTTTTTGCCCTGATGAGCGGATTGGTTTGCGGAGAAATTTTTTGGGCGCTAAGTTTTTTACCCTCAGCCGCGCTGGTCAACGCTTTTATCCTTACGGTAATTTATTACACCACGATAAATTTAGGCCGCTATTCTCTGCTGGGGCAGCTAAAGGCCTCGGTAGTTGTCAGGTATTTAATAATCAGTCTAAGTGTGTTAATATTAACGCTGATAACCGCCCGTTGGGCCTAGCAAATTAGGACTTACGCGCTTGCCGCTTTTCGGACGGGCATAGCCCGATCCTAAAGCGGCTTTGGCCAATTTCTTTGTCAAAATGCTACGTTTTTACTCGTCGTAGTTTGACTACGCCTCGCAAAATCCTCGCATTTTTCCTCCCCCGGACTCGGATCCGGGGTTGTCTCAAACGCGTAAGTCCTATAAATAATAAATGTTTATGGAAATCGAACCGACACCCACCTCCCCAAAAAATAAACGCCTCAAAGAACTGGACAAACTCTATCATGATAAAAGCTTGACCGAGATACATCGGCCGCCACCTAAGAGTGGACGACTTTTTATTATTCTTTTAGCCGTTATTGTTGGTGTTTTTTCGGGTTTTTTTGGTGGTTATTTTTTCTACAACTTCTTTACGGATCAAAATACCAGTCAGGGGACTGCCACTGTCCAGACAAACCGCCAAACCGAAATTGACTCGAATAAATTATCGGATTTGGCTGAACAGTCTCAAGCTGGCTTGGTCGGAATATTTAAAAAACAGACAAATCAGTCAGCGGCCGATCCGCGGGCTTCGCTTTATCATCCCTGGGAACAGTTATCAACCGGCCTGTTAGTGACTAGCGATGGTTGGGTGGTGGTACCGAAGTGGGCGACGCCTGATTTACAGCAAGTTTACGTGGCCGTTACTTCAAGTGGCGAGGTATACGCCGTGGAAAAAATAATGGCTGATCCAGCCACGTCTTTGTACTTTTTAAAAATTAATGGTAAAAATTTCACGGTAAATAAATTCGCGACCAGAGATAAGATTGCCGCTGGACAAGAAATTTTCTTAATCAAAAAAAACAGCGGAGCCTTACCAATGCTTTGGCCGACCAAGCTTATCCAAAAATACCAGCCGGACGCATCCCGGGCTGATGAATATTATCAGTCGAGCGACACCTCCAATGAACATTGGCTTATTAAAGACCCAGTAGCGGCCCAGTACCAAGGAAGCGTTGTTATTAACGCCTCAAGTGAAATTGTCGGGATAGTGGCTTCAGCCGATTGGCCGACTAATCAGATGGTTCCAGCCGATCAGATCCAAAGCGGCTTGAACAGCCTGCTAAAAAATAACCAAGTAGTTCGCCCGTTATTAGGCGTTTATTATCTTGATCTGGGTCGGGCGGAAAACGTGGCCAGTCTATTTTCCCAGAATAAAAAGAACGGCGCGTTGATTTATGGGGATTTGGAAGCAAACCAGCCGGCGGTTTTGACCAATAGTCCGGCTGAAAAGGCCGGTTTGGCCAAAGGGGATATAATCTTGAAAGTCGGCAGCCTATCTGTCGATGAAACGAACAATTTAACCAACCTAATTCTAAGTTATTCGGCGGGCGATAGCGTTAAACTTGAAGTATTGCGAGACACTGAAGTTAAAACCATCGAGGTAACTCTGGGAACCCAAAAATAATATGCTCATTTCCATAGTCATTCCAGCCTATAACGAAGCCAAAAGAATCCGTGAGACCTTGGACCGGTACGTGAAGGATTTTTATCCCGGCCAAACAGAAATAATCGTGGTTTTAAATGGCTGTAGAGACGATAGCCGCGAAGTGGTTGAGCGGGCTATCAAAGAATTGGGTCCAGCCATTCGGTATTTTGATTTAAAGACCGGCGGCAAAGGTTTGGCGGTCCACTACGGTTTTCAAAAGGCCGAAGGGGAGCTCGTTGGCTTTCTGGACGCTGATGGCTCAACCAGCCCGGAGGAATATCGAAAATTAGTTGAGGCCATCTTACAGAAAAAATACGACGGTGCAATCGCCTCGCGTTGGAAAAAGGGCTCGCAAATTATCGGCCGGAAGTCGCCCTTGAGAAAATTAACCAGCCAGGGTTTTCATCTGGTCACAAAGCTTTTATTCTGGCTGCCGGTTCGGGATACGCAGTGCGGAGCCAAGCTTTTCCGTCGCGAGGTGGTGCAGAAGATACTGCCGAATTTGAAGGAAAAAAACATGGCTTTTGACGTTGAATTGCTTTGGCTGGCGAAGAGGGCCGGCTTTCATATCACCGAAGTACCGAGCGTCTGGGTCGACAAATCAAGCTCAGAAATGCTGGGTTCAACCACGAAACTAATGAGAACCAGCTTAAACATGTTTCTCGCCCTGGTTAAAATAAGATTTCAACATTTATTTAAATAATATGGCCGTATCCGAATTAATCCAAAAGAAAAACATCTTAGTAACAGGCGGCGCCGGTTTCATCGGCAGCCACTTGTGCGACGCCCTGATCAAAGAGGGAAATATCATCTGTCTAGACAACTTCATTTCCGGCAATATTGAAAACATCCAGCACCTGCTTCACTTGCCGAATTTTGAGTTTGTCAAACATGATTTGATTGAGCCGCCTGACCTAGAAGCCTACCCGGGCTTGAAAAAATTCAAAATCCCTTTTCATGGCATCCAGGAGATTTATCACCTGGCTTGCCCCACTTCGAACTATGAAAAACTCGAGCACCAAATCGCCACGGTCTTGACTAACGGCCTCGGCACTAAAAACGCGCTTGATCTAGCGGTAAAATACCACGCCCGATTTCTTTTTTCTTCCTGCTCGGCTGTTTACGGCTGGCCGATTGATAAGGAGGGTAAGGTTTACAAGGAAGATTATTGGGGTTTTGTTGACCATTTAGGCAACCGAGGCTGTTATGACGAGGGCAAGCGTTATGCTGAAACTTTGGTAAAAATCTATCGTGAAGAATATAATATTGATGCCCGGATCATGCGTCTTTTCCAGACCTACGGTCCCCGGATGAATTTAAAGGACAACCGGATGATTCCCCGCTTAATCTCAAAAGCGATCATGAACCAGCCCATGGTGGTCTACGCCGAGCCAACGGCCAAGACAGCCATTTGCTACATTACCGACGTGATTGAAGCTATCTTAAAAATCATGAAATCGGAAATCGCCGGGCCGATAAATATCGGCAGCACCACGACAATCACGTTGAAGGAAATTGCCGAGAAAATACGGGAGCTGGCTGGTTCAAAATCAGAAATTTCTTTTGAGAAAGACTCTCCCTACGCTCATTATCGAGGCATCCCCGACATTTCTCTGGCCAAAAATAAAATTGGCTGGTTTCCGGTCGTGCCGATCGAAGAAGGCCTGAAGTACACTATTGATGACATGAAGGGGAGCAAGGTAATCGGTTTAGAAGATATTAAATTATAATAATAAGTAAAAAAGAACATGCCCAAACTCAAAAAATCAGAACGTTTTATTTTTACCTCCGAGTCGGTTACCGAAGGCCACCCGGATAAAATCTGCGATCAAATTTCGGACGCCATTTTGGATGAATTGATCCGACAGGATCCTGAAAGCCATTGTGGTTGTGAGGTTTTAGTTACTACCGGCCTGGTGGTAGTGGCCGGCGAAATACGGACTAAGGGTTACGTTGACGTACAGAAGATAGTCCGGCGAACAATTCGCGATATCGGCTATTCAAATCATGATTATGGCTTTCATTGGGAAGACTGTGGAGTAATCGTGGCCATTGATGAGCAAAGCCCGGATATTGCCCAGGGTGTGGACGCGGGCAAAGGGAAATTTAAAAAACAAGGAGCCGGCGACCAGGGATTAATGTTTGGTTATGCCTCAGACGAAACCCCGGAGTTGATGCCCTTGCCGATAATCATGGCCCATAAAATGGCCCGCCGGCTGGCTCAAGTCAGGAAGAGCAATAAATTGCCCTATTTGAGGCCTGACGGCAAAACCGAAGTAGCCATAGAATACGTTAATGGACGGCCCAAACGATTGGATACAGTGGTTGTCGCTTGTCAGCACGATGAAGCGGTGGCCGAGGAGCGAGTTAAACGCGACGTGCTTAATAAAGTTATCAAGCCCATCGCGGGCAAATACTTTGACCGGAAGACAAAGGTCTTCGTCAATGCCACCGGCCGATTTGTCAAGGGCGGACCGCCGGCTGATGCCGGATTGACGGGTCGGAAGATTATTGTCGACACTTATGGTGGGCAGGGGAGCCATGGCGGCGGCTGTTTTTCCGGCAAAGATCCGTCAAAAGTCGATCGCTCAGCCTCGTATATGGCCCGTTACGTAGCTAAGAATATCGTAGCCGCCGGCCTGGCCAAGAAATGCGAAATACAATTCGCTTATGTCATCGGTTACGCTGAGCCGATCAGCATCATGGTGGATACTTTTGGCACTGGCCAGGTCAGCGACCAGAAGCTAGTGGCGATAATCAGAAAGCATTTTGATCTGACCCCAGGCGGGATTATTCGTCATCTTAAACTCAAGCGGCCAATCTATAAAGCCACCGCTGCCTATGGGCACTTTGGGCGCAAGGAGGTAAGTTTTACCTGGGAAAAAACAGACCAAGTAAAAATCCTAAGAAAATATCTCTAAGACAATCTTAAGTGGCACTAAGTCAATAATAAACCTCTTCAGCTCGAGGAACTTTGACTTTGTCTGTACTCCATGAATCATTCCACAATTCCAATAAAAGTTACCATCGTGGGCACGGGCTATGTCGGCTTAGTCACCGGCGCCTGTCTGGCCGAATTGGGTCACCAGGTTACCTGTCTTGATGTTGATCGAAAAAAAATCGCTCGTCTAAAACGCGGACTCATGCCGATTTATGAGCCGGGGCTGGCGGTTTTGGTAAAGAAAAATCTTAAAGCCAAACGTCTCTTTTTCACCACCGATTACCCCAAGGCAATCAGAGGCAGTTTGATTATTATGATTGCCGTTGGGACACCGGCTCGCCGAGATGGCCTGGCTGATTTAAGCTATGTTTTCCAAGCGGCTAAATCAATCGCTCGCGCCCTAGTTGATTACGCCGTGATCGTGGACAAAAGCACAGTGCCGGTGGGGACAGCCCAGAAAGTGAAAAGAATCATCGGACAGTATTATCAAGGTCGTTTTGACGTGGTTTCCTGCCCTGAATTCTTGCGCGAGGGGTCGGCCATAAAAGATTTCATGCATCCGGATCGCATAGTCATCGGCGGCGAAACTAAAAAAGCCATAAATCTTCTGCTGGATGTTTTTAAACCAATTCGGGCCCTCCGGCTCGTTACCGATTTGGCCAGCGCCGAGCTCATCAAATACGCTTCGAACGCTTTCTTGGCCACGAAGATTTCTTTTATCAATGAGATTTCCAATATCTGCGACCACGTGAGCGCGGACGTGAAGGAAGTTGCTTATGGCATGGGTTTAGACAATCGGATCAGCCCCAGCTTTTTGAAGGCCGGGATTGGCTACGGGGGCAGCTGTTTCCCAAAAGATGTCAGCGCGCTGCATCAAATGGCCGGCCGCAATGGCTATGAATTTAAACTGCTAAAGTCGGTAATCCAGGTGAATAATCTCCAGCGCCAGGTAGCTCTGCGCAAAGCCAAAAACCTGCTCGGCTCATTAAAAAATAAAAAGATCGGAGTTATGGGCCTAGCATTTAAAAAAAACACCGATGATATTCGAGAGTCAGCCGCCATAGATCTCATAAAATTACTGCAAAAAGCCGGTTCTGTAGTGTCTGCCTTTGATCCCATGGCCTCTCTAAACGCTAAAAAACGCCTCCAGGGCGTCGAAATAGCTCGTTCGCCCTATTCTCTCGCTAAAGGGCAAGATTTGCTTATAATCGCCACAGAATGGCCCGAATTCCGGGAGCTAGACTGGAAGAGAATTAAGGGCTTGATGCGCTCGCCCCAGCTGGTTGACGGACGCAATCTTTTGGACCAGAATACCATGAGAAAGCTCGGATATAAATATTTGGGCATCGGGCGATAAAATATGCTATGTCGAGTCTGGCCAGGATAATATTCAAGAATACAATATGGTTATCGTTGGCTGAGCTGGTCAACGGCATTTTGATGTTTTTTTTGACCATTTGGCTGGCGCGTTATTTAGGCGCGTCGGATTACGGCAAGCTCGGATTCGCTCTCAGTCTAGTTACTCTATTCTCAGTGACTATCGATTTTGGTTTTGGGACATTGGCAATTCGTGAGGTGGCCAGGGATAAATCACTCGCTAATAAATATCTTGATAATATCCTTTCGCTTCGAGTGTTACTCAGTTTTATCTTTTTGGGTTTGATAATGGCGCTGGTATTTTTAGGCGGGAAGGATTTGACCATAGTATATCTGATTATGCTCACTGGCGCTCAGGTAATATTCTTGAATCTAATTCAGTCATTTGTGGCGATCTTCAGGGCTCATAATCAGATGCAATATGAAGTAATCGGAAAACTGATTTTTTCGGCTACGGTTTTTATATTGGGGTTTCTTTTTATCGCACAAAAATTTTCACTCTTGTCGTTTGGTTTGATGTACGCTTTGGCTGGCTTAGTGGCCCTCGGCTACACGGTAATTCTGTTTCGAAAGAGGTATTTTCGGTTTTCATTTAAATTTGAAACTAATTTTTGGAAATATCTATTTCGCGAATCGTGGCCTTTTGCCCTGAGCACGGTTTTTATATCAGTGTATTATTATATGGATTCCGTGATGCTGGGCTTTATGGATGAAGATATTCAGCTGGGTTGGTACAACGCCGCCTATAAAATTGTTTTATTTATACTGATATTTGCCAATGTCATTGGCGTAGTATTATTTCCGCAAATTTCCAGACTCTACAAAGAGTCATTACCCAGGCTGAAAGAATTGCTATCCCGATCATTAAAACTAATGATTACTTTGGCCCTGCCCCTGGGTTTCGGGGGATTGTTTTTAGCTGAGCCAATTATCAGATATATCTTTGGAGTCGAATTCCTTGGTGGCACCTTGGCTTTTCGGATTCTTTGTTGGACTGCCGTAGTGGTATTTTTGAGCGTGGTATTTGGAAACGGGCTTCAGGCCAGCGATCGGCAAAGGACCTATCTCACGGCGGTTGGTCTAGGCGCCTTAGTAAACTTTATTTTAAACCTCATATTAATTCCCGCCTACAGCCTAAATGGCGCGGCGGTGGCAACCTTGGCAGCCGAGTTGACGGTACTTATTTTTATTTATATAAAATTTCAAAAGGTTGTCAGACTACCGTTTATCAGCTATTTTGGCAAACCCTTAATAGCCAGCCTGGGAATGTTATTGGTGTTATGGCTGGTCGGCAGCTGGCCGGTTTTATTGCTTGTTATAATTGGCAGCGCCGCGTATATTGCAATCTTAGTGTTGATTCGCGGAATTACTAGGGAAGAATTTAGATTGTTCAGGGATTTGGTATTAAAGAAAACAGTAAATTCACCGAATGATAAGCTCTAAACCACGTGTCTCGTTTGTGATAATCAATTGGAACGGACTCAATGATACCATTGAATGTCTAAATTCTTTGCGTCAGATTTCTTATCCAAACTACGAAATAATTATCGTGGATAATGATTCGAAGGGCGACGATGTAAAAACACTTAGGGAGAAATTCGGTAATTATATTCGGTTAATTCAAAATGAAAAGAATTTAGGCTTTGCCGGTGGAAATAATGTCGGCATTAACCTTGTGTTAACTGAGGGGAATAGTAAGTATATAATGTTTCTGAACAATGATACGGTAGTTAAGCCTGATTTTTTAGATCGATTAGTGGCTAGGGCTGAATCTGATCTTCGTTGCGGTATTGTTGGCCCGGAAATCCATTTATATCACCAGCGAGAAATTATCCATTCGCGCGGTGGCATCCTCAGTTTATATACGGGCTGGAGGTTTATCGGCGGTACTTTTCATCCCACCCGTTTTAAAGACGATGGAAAATATACCTTAAAATATTTCTCAGGCAGCGCCTTTATGGCTTCTTGTCGGGCTTTAAAAGAAGTGGGTTATTTTGATGAAGAATATTTTTATTACGCCGAGGACGTAGATTTGGGTTACCGGTTATTTAAAGCCGGTTATCGAATATTGTGCGAGCCTGGGTCGAAGATATATCATAAGGAGGGCGCGTCAGTGGGCGGTAATGTTCGCAATCCTTTGACAGTGTACTATGATACACGAAATTCAATCATGTTCATCAGAAAACACGGAAGATTTTATCATCGATTGATTTTCATTCCTTGGTTCGTGTTTATCATGTTTGTCAATCTGCTATTCTACTTTCCGAAAGAAATAAAAGTTTTTCATCATCGGTTGAAAGGGTTGGCTTGGCATCTGACCCACCGAGTTAGTAAAACGCCTATTTATAGTAAATTTATTCCGCGATGACAAATAATCAATTTCAAGCAGAATCCAAGCAACCCCTTGTCAGCATCTGTATATTAAATTATAACGGCCGAAAATATATCGATCCATGCTTGGCCGCGATTGAGAAATTAGACTACCCGAAGGATAGGTTTGAAGTTATTTTTGTGGACAATGCCTCTCAAGACGACAGCGTGGAATATGTTCGGCAGAGGTATCCGACGGTTAAAATAGTTGCCAACAGCGAGAATTATGGTTTTGCCGAGGGGAATAATATCGGCAGTGAAGCGTGTCAGGGCGAATATGTGGTCTTTTTAAACAATGACACAATGGTTGACGCTCGATGGTTGAGCGAATTGGTAAAAGCCACTTTTGATTTTCCCGAAGCTAAATTCTTTGGCAGCAAGATTTATATTCAAGGTAAAAATAAGGTTCTAAATTCAGCCGGTTTTTGCATTACCGCTATAGGTTCTGGCTATGATCGTGGCTTTGGCCGCCCAGACAGCCAGGATTATTCTGCCAGCCGTTATGCGGCCGGTGTCAGCGGCGCTTCCTTGATGGTTCAGAGGGAATATTTTGAAAAAATGGGAGGCTTTGACAAGGATTACTTCATGTATTTTGAAGACGTCGATCTTTGTTTGCGCAATTGGCTTTATGGCGGCAAATGCGCCTATGTCAGCGATTCGATCGTCTATCATGCGGTTGGAGGCACTTCAGGCAAACACCGGAACAATTTTCGACTGTATTTTGCCACACGGAACCGGCTGTATACGCTCATTAAGAATTATTCTTCAGGGCAGATCGCTGTCGGATTGATTGTTTCGGCGATTTTTGACTTTTTAATATTAATTTTATCTCTAGTGCGTTTGAACCCGAAAGGGCCGGTAATTATCTTTAAAGCCTATTTGAATTTCCTACCAAATCTGCCAAAGTTAATAGCGAAGAGAAAATTTATTAAAAAAAACAGAGTCAATACCCCCACCTATTTAAAAAAGATAGGCGTTATCGACAGCCTTCCAAATTCAGTCAAAGAATATTTTCGAGTGATTAAAGCTACCTAAAAAAATGCCCAGAAACTTCGAAGAAAAGTTATATATATTCTACCAAGATCAAAGATATTTATTGCGGATTGTTTTATTGATTTTGCCGTTTATTCTGGCGCTGGAAACTCGCTATTGCCATTCAGCGTTCTTAGGCACGACCCTTTTTGTTTTATACCTCACTCTCAATGCGTTTGTTTTAGCCCGGATTTATAAATCTTTGCCAATATCATTTGTTATCCGTCTGGTTATCGGTTTGTTATCCACGCTGTTTTTTATTGGCAGTGGCGCGGCGATAGCCACACTTGTTTACACTCTGGATTTCTGGGCGCTGCTGGCTATTTTACTTATTCCCAATCTGGTTTTTGTAATACTCCACCGGAAATATTCACTTGGGCGAACTCCAATTATGCCCGAAGAACCCCGAAAAGAAAACCGACGGTCATCCTCTTTACCAATTTGGATTAGACTGGCAATTCCGACTTTGTTTATTGCTGCTTTTGTGATGGTGTTTTCGAGCCGGACCGGCAAATTTATTACTTCGCCCTGGGAAGCCTTGCCGTCTTTTTACGCGCCGGTAGTTTTTCTTCTCAGTCTGATACTGGTTTTGATATTTTTTACCAAGACTTCAAAAAAAGTTATTCTTTTTCTCATTATCGTATTCTCGTTTTTAGTCCATTCATATTTGATGGTAGTTTATGAAGGGGGATTTGGCGGGGATCGCTGGCGGCACATGTCTTATGAGGAACAAATAATAGACGAAAGACCGATCCCACCCACTTTGATTTCGGAGCAGGGAACGGAAATGAAGAAGATCGGTCCGGTCTCAGTCCCGGCTGTCATGGTCGATTCGAGAATCGGTTATAGCTACACTTGGGGGGTGATGGCGACAATCGGCAAGCTAACCCATTTAAACACCCTAGCTCTCGATATTTGGTTTTTCCCGACTCTCTGGATTATTTTGATGCCGTTATTATTTTTTACGATCGGCAAACTATTATTCGATTCCCGTCCTTGGCAATATCTTCTGGCATTTCTCCCAGTTGTTTTTGACGTATTTCAGGTAGGCGGTTCATTAACAGTGCCTTTAAGTATTAGTCTATTATTGTTTTCCGGCTTTTCCGTCATCATGATTTTGTACCTGAAGAAGGAAATAAGATCAATCCTACCCGTTGTCATATTGTCTCCTTTGTTTATTTTTCAATATCCAGTCGCCACGGTGTTTTTCGGGTCATTGCTGATTATCGGTCTGATTGTCAACAGCCAAAAGTCTTTAAAAAACAAAATATTTTTGCTTCTATCGATGTTCGCAATGATATTCGTTGTTTTAGTGGCAGTCGATCTATATGGTCAGATGTCAGTAATAGTTTGGGATCGGTTAAAGAGTGTAAGCGTTGTTATCGCGGGCATATGGAAATGGTTTATTGCCACGGCTTTTGGTATTTCCAGCGGTTTAGCGTCGGATATTAGCAAAAACGCGCAAACAGCGGTTACTCAATTCATCCTTTGGGTTTTAGTGATAATCGGTTTAGGCAAATTGTCCAGCCTTCAAAATAGCACGGTAAAAACAGTTCTTAAAGTTTTATCCTGGCTTTTGCTATTCGCGCTTTTTATAAATCTTTTCGCCACGCAGTTTATGGACGGACTGCGTCTAGTCACGGGCAGAATGGATCTATTTATCGTTTTCTTTTCTTTGCCATTTATCGTTCTGGGGGTTCAGTCGTTTTTAGAGCGAGCTGGCTTTAGCCGGACCGCCCTGATGCTAGCCTCGCTAATTATCAGTTTGGTGCTTTTGCAGCAGTATACCCGGGCTCCGATTCTGAAAACCGTAACGACAGATGAAATAAAGGCGGCTGATCATATCTACAGTCAATATTTGAAGGATAAGCCGAATCCCTGCGTGTTGGCTGAAGAGTGGCAACTATTGGCTTTGCAGGAAGCGTCTCGGAACAGAATTCAGGGTGGCGGTTTTCCAGTCAGTCGCGATTTTATTCAGAGCGAGAAGGATAAAATATTCTACGGCCTAATTAATAATCCACAAAAAAATTACAGTGAAGTGTTCGACGCTTTTGATTTGACCGGAGCAAATCAATGCTTTTTCCTCTTTGAAAAACGTTTTAGCGGAGACGCGACGATAATTGATAAATTACACGCGGTTTTTGGCGCCTCTGAAAAACTTGGCGACGTGTATGTATTTAAAATAAAAAAACCAGATTGATATACTCTGGTAAATGCGAGTAATTCTGGTTATTTTAAACTCGTAATAACATCTAGAGTCTCCCGGGCGCATTTTTCCCAGGAGAATTTTTTTGCCTGTTCGAAACCAGCCTGCTTCAGGTCATTTTGACGAGCGGGATTATTTATTACTGACCAAAGGCTTCGGGCAATCGATAGATGATCATATGGATCTTGAATGAATTCCGCGGCCTGCCCGGCGACTTCAGGCAGGGAAGAGGTGTTTGAGACAACTACCGGCGCGCCGGCAGCCATAGCTTCAATAACCGGAATGCCAAATCCTTCATAAAGAGACGGCAGTACGTAAGCCCCGGCTCCGCTTAAAAGCGCGGCAGCGTCATTAATCGGAGCGTAGCCGGTAAAGATAACATCTTTTTCTAGACCCAGCGCTTTTACTCGTGCGAAGATGTCTTGATAAAGCCAGCCCCGTTTGCCGACAATAATCAATTGATGATCAATGTGGTGGTTTTGCCGCAGCCAATTATACGCCTCAATCAGGCGGACGATGTTTTTACGTTTCTGCAAAGTGCCGAGATAGGCAATGTATTTTTTTGATATTCCGTATTTGTTCTTTGCTTGAGAAATCTCTTCGGGGTTTCTGACGTAAAAAACATTTGGATCATAACCGTGTGGAATAACAATGATTTTATTCTCCGGCACCTTATAATGTTCGATGACGTCCTTTCTGGTTTGTTCAGAAACGCAGATGAGTTTGGTGGCCAGTCTCACAGTGAAATTGGTAGTCAACCTGGACAGGACAAATTTATTCCAGGAAGTAAAATATTCAGGGAATTTCAGATAGGCCACGTCGTGAATAATCGCCAGAGTATTTTTTGGACACCAAAGAGACATTGACTGGGTGGGAAAGTAGAAGACATCGGTATCTTTTGCTCGTTTGATAAGGAATCGAAGAGTCAATCTGGTTTGAGGCCAGAAATATTTCGGCCTTAAGGTCACAAAATGGAAGTTATCCGGGAATTGCGATTTGATATTTTCCGGAACGGTTTTATCTACGAAAAGTAAATAGGAATTCAGCCGGTCCCATTTCGAAAACTGCCGGATGACATTATCCGCGTAAACGTGCATGCCCTCCTTTTGTTCGATTAAGAGACTGCGGGCGTCAATGCCTATTTTCATATGATTAATTTGACAATTGTCCTTTTAGACCGGCCCGATAGTCCCGGATTCCTTTTAGAAGCATATGGTTGTGCTGGCCTTTCTTGGCCAAAAGATTCCGGAGATAAAGTTGGCCGTAATAAATTTCGAAGAAAGCGATGAAAAATATTTTTTGCAACCAGCTGGCGTATTTTTTGGAAAAATAAAGGTAATTTCTTACCAGGTAATAGGTTTTTTGAGGAGAAAGCTCGGCTGATTCAGAAACCTCTTTATGCCAGATGACGCTTCGCGGCTCAAAGACAACGCGCCAGCCGGCTCTTTTGGCGGCGACTGACCAGTCAATATCCTCAAAATAGAGAAAGTACTCCTCGGACATTAAACCGATTTTTTCTATCACCTCTTTTCGGATCATTAAACAGCAGCCGGTAATAAAGTCAACATCTGACAAAGCAGTGAATTGACCAACGTCTCTTTGATGCACACCGCGATGAAAAACGCGCAGGCCGCTGTACCATCTAATGACACCACCGGCAAACCAAATATTATCGCGCTGATTCTTCTTGAGTATTTTCGAGCCGATAATACCAATTTTCGGATCTGACATGGAACTCTCGACCAGGTATTTAAGAAATTCAGGGTGAACGATTGTGTCGTTGTTGAGTAATACAATATAATCGCAATTTTCAGCCAGCGCCTTTTTGATGCCGGAATTATTCCCGCCGGCAAAACCCAAATTCTGATTATTCTGGATCAACTCAATAAAGTCTCCGTAGGTATCCTTAAGCTTTTTTGATTCGTCATTGGTTGACGCGTTATCAACCAAATAGATTCGAAAATTGGGGTAGGTGACAAGCCTCAAAGATTCCAAGCATTCCTTGGTATCCTGAAGACCGTTCCAATTAAGCACGATTATGCCGACTTTAGGGTATGCCATATTAAGAGGGTTGAAATTTCTGTGTAATAATCCAGTAAAGCATGTAAAAAGGATGAATTATCCAGAACCGCCAATTGTATAATCCGGGATGGTTTTTACGGATTAAATTGATATTTTGTTTTCGCGATTGGACGGTCGCGGTAACCTCGGCGTTTCGACTGGCCTCGTGGATTGTGTAACGGAAAAGGGGCCTGGAAACAAAAACTCCAAAGAGACGCCGTTCAATAAAAGACAGCCAGAGATCCCAGTCTTCTTGCCCTTGCCCCATATTTTTATGAAAGCCGCCAACCAAATCAAAGGCCGCTCTTCTGATCAAACAGGTTTTACCAATGTAGTTACCGGCGTGAGTAAGCTTAAAGGGCGAGAAGGGGGAGCTTTTATAGATATGCGTTTTGTCTCCCTGATATTGAATCTGGCTATAGGCAAACGCGGCTGTTGGATTATTTATTAATGCCTCCAGCAAAGTTTTAGCAAAATCCGGTTCGAGTGCATCATCGGCGTCTAAAAGGGAAACAAGTGGGGCTGTAGAAATTTTCAGGCCCCGTTCCATCGAGTTAACACAACCAAGATTGGCAGAATTTTTTATGTAAATAACTTGGCTATATCGCTTAGCTATTAGCTCGGTATTATCTGGGGAGGCGTCATCGATAACTATAATATTAATATTTTTATTGGTTTGGGCCAGAACGCTGTCAATCGCCCGGGCCAAAAGATGACCGTATTTGTAACAGGTGATTATTACATCGATCTGGGACGATGGCGTGATTTTGGGCAAGATGGTATTGCTTGTTTTCGCCATTTAAATAAATAAGTAAATTATTTTCCAATATAACCAGAGCAAGGGATTTAATATCCAGCGCACTAACGGACTTCGAAATTCTTCGAAAGAAATACCGGTGGAAAGATGGCGGGCAAATTCGCGATCGGTAATCAAACGCCTGCTCTGGATATTCTTTCTTTTTGCCAAGGTGCGTCGCAACTCGCGAAAAATATCGCCATAACTTCTAAGCTTGGGAATGAACCAGCCGCTCACCAGAGAATATCCAAGCATGCCGATTTCCATCAGCGCGACCGCCGGAGAAAGCAAAATAAGAGTTTTCAGAGAATAATTTTTTAATATTACCAGGTGGCGGTTTCTTTCCAGATAAAAAAGTTTCTTCGGATTCCGGCTAAAGCCGTATTTATGGTAAACATGTGAACGGGGAGCGTTCACGACCCGATAGCCAGCGAGCCAAATTCGCCAGCCGAGATCCAGATCCTCATGGTACATAAAAAGATCTTCATCGAACAAACCGACTTTAGCGAGCACTTCGCACTTCACAAGCATGGCGGCGCCGCTGGGGTAGGCGATTTGCTGGGACTGCGTCGGAGCAGTTTGTTCATCTTTCAGATAATCGCCGCAGTAGCCAAACCCGAGATATTGAAGTTTGTTCCCGAGGGTATTTATTTTTGTTTTGTCATTAAAGAGGAGGATTTTGGCCTGGACAGAGCCGATAAGATTTTCGCTTTCAGCTTGCGCGACGAGCTCTTTCAGCCAGGCCGGCTCCACGGTTGTGTCGTAATTCAAGAAGACGACATATTTAAAACCATGTTCGATCGCCCAGCCGGCGCCTTGATTGTTGGCTTTGGCAAAACCCAGATTTTGTCGATTTGAAACTATAGTAATTTGAGGGTAGTGCTTTTGAATCCACTCTTTTGAGCCATCAGACGAATCATTGTCAATCAGAATAATCCGCCAACATTCTGTCGGATAATCAGTTTTTGTCAGGCTGCCCAGGCAATCCGGCAAAAAAGATAGCCCATTCCAATTAACAATAATTACCGCGACTGGCGGCAGATTGTTTGGGTTGATTACAGAATCATTCATATCTGTAGTAATCACGCTGATACTGAACGCCGTCAATATAGAGCTCGATATTTTCAGAATCAGTCTCCAGTCGTGTTGAAAAACCTAAAATACGTGATTCAACGCAGTCCTGGCACCAAAAGAGAGGAGTTTTATTTTCGGATAAAGTAAATTCGTCGCTTTCACTATTGGTTATTCTTAGACTATTCCAGTTGTTCAAAATAAAGTCATGGCTGAAGACATCGCTTATGGTCGGTGAGTTACCCGAACCTTCGTTAATACTCGAAAAAATAGTCCTTTCACTGCCATCATAAATAAACCGAAAGCTAAGGTTAGTGTTTGGCGACCAGTCATTAAGTTTAACCCAGGCCTCAATGTCAGCATCGCTGGTGAAGTTATCAAAAAATTTAGTTACCGAAGCAAAACAGTTAAGATTGCCATCGGACTGTTTTTGGCACGTTGGTTTTACTTTTAGAACGTTATTTTTAGTTAGAGGATCGGTAATTGATTCGGCCGTTCCTATCACCTCGTCGTAGCTATTAATCGTTGGATTGTATATTTGTTCAGTTTTGCTTACCGAAAGATCTTGTGCTTTTAGATAGGCCTGAAGCGATTCATACTCTGCCGGATAGATTTCGACGTCAGTGAGAAATAGATCTAACGGCACATCGGAGGACGTTGCGCTATTGGCGAATGTCGCGGAACTTGATTTATCGACAATATTAGCAAATTCCAGTCGCAATGGATTTTTCCCAGGCTCAAGCGTTAGAATTGAGGATTGCCCGGAGTCATTCTTAACCGATATTTCCTGGATTTTATCACCCGGATTAATTATGGCGCCAGTTAGTACATAATTGGATGATTCGCTGGAGCCTGTGTTTATAGTAATTATTGAATTATTAGCAAGCGTTTGATTGTTGCGACTGAAAGGATCTCCGTTGAGGTATACTTGTGGTATTTCCAACTGTTTGGATTGAGTGATGAGGCGGTAGACCAGATGAGTAGAGTCTTCAGCAAATTTCTCAACCTGGAGAGTGTTAAGAATATATAAGCTAGCGTCTGTTATCTCTTCCGGGTTAGAGACCGTTTTATCCAATACCAGATAGCCGATGCCTTGGTCTCGCAAGCCTCTGTTTGAAAGGAGATAGTAGTAAAGTTTATTCCAGGGTTCGGCTTGGCCCGGATATTTCCAGTCCCAGCGCCAAGAATGAAAAATTAAATCATTTATGATAGGGTCATTTTTTTCAATCGGAAGGCTATTGATTGAGGTAGTCTCGTCGCTTATGTTTTTTGGTAAGAATAGTTTATGACCCAGAATATTTATATTCCCATTCGTCTCAGGAAATAACCCATATTCGTTGTAATGACCAATCTGAAGAATAGAGAGATTGTCAGATTGGGCGGAAATATTATGATATATATCGGGGATGATTATGTCGTCTATTTTCTCATAGACAATTCGGTTAATAAATAAACCGTTACTGACCGAATTGACACTTTCGTCTAAGGATATATTAATTTCACTTTCGTTGATTGGGATATTATTAAGATAAAAAGTGAATGGTATGGGAGAATCAGTTATTTCCATTGAAGTCAAGATTCTTCCCTGATAAGAGATATTTGCTTTGCCTGGGCCGATAACAGTACCGAGGTTCATAGTAACTTTTAGATTGGACGGAGCGGTGGAATTGTTTTGGATTTTTATGGTTGATTCATTTTGTCCAATCAAATAGGGCGCCCAGGTGACCGGATTTTTTTCCTTTTTCCAGCTATCACCGAGGCGAAGATAGGTGGTTTGCGTTTCGGGCAACTCAAGGTTGGTTCGATAAACCAACGTATCGCTATCTTCAAAATAATTTGTAACCGGAAGGTTGACCTCGATAAATTTTTTCGTTAGGGCGAAATTTTCGGGCAAAATCCCATAACCGATATATGAATTATCGGTGATAAAGTTTTTATGCAGAATAATATACTTGAGGTTATTCTGTTTAAAAATCGTTTGAGCTACGGCGCGATAATCCTGTTTTAGAACATCTTGTTCCGGACCTATGCCTTGTGGAAGATAATAGAGAATATTTCCTAGAACAGGCGTGTTCCTTATGTCAGCTAACCGTGACTCGTCGTATTCATCTCGACTGAAGTAGGCTTTTTGTGCTAGAACCTTCTTATCATGTTGTGAATTGTAATATTTTAGTAAAGACGAGGGATTGTAACTTGTCACGCTCGGTGTCTGTAAAATTGAAAAATCACCGGCCTCCCCAGCTAGCTTTAAGTAGAATAACGGCACTTCTGAAGTTGACAGGCGGGGAACGGCCAGGAAGTCGACGATAAGCAGTAGCGGCACAATAGTTAATATAACCGCCTTACCTTTGAATTTTTTTAATCTATCCAACAGCGCGATGAAGCCATAGCCCGCGAGTATCGAGAAGCCGAGCATTCCCAAAGCAAAGAAACGACCTACTCCGCGGATGTTTTCTAGGAACGGTATGTAATGATAGAGAAAAAGATAAGGCGCGGGAATTTTTGGCTCGATTACCCCGGCGGCTTTCAGAAACGGGCCGAGGCTAAGCGTTGAAAACAATATTGCGATACCTAGCCAGAACTTTGCCCAATATTCTTTTTTGAAGCATAAAAATCCAATGCCGGCGAGTACCAGAACGACTATTCCAATGTAATTTGTATTTTCGCCTATGGAACGGACAAAACCGCTTGAGATCTTTTGCCAAAAGAAATTGCCCCAGATCGGGTGATAGGCGTACGGAATAATAAAACCAGCGGCGTCATTTGAATAAGTGACAACTTCTTCGAGCGAGGGTTTGAGGTAATTGTTTTCCGAGGTAGCAATCTTAATCAGGCCCTGGGATTTGTTGATCAAAAATAACAAAGCCAGCGCTAAAAATATTCCTAAATATATTAAAAACCTTTTGTCTCTAATAAGATTCTTTCGCCGGATAAGCTGACTAACGCCAAAAACAATGGAAAATAGTCCCATAAACACCGCCCCATGGATGTCATAGGACGCAATAATAGTGAAGAAAACGCCAAACCCGATAAAATATTTGAAGGTAGGTTTTTGAAAAAACTTAATCAGAAATAAAATCGCGAACGGGAACCATTCCAAGTGACCCATCCCATGAAATCCAGCTGAAAAAGCAAAGTGGACCGGCGAGTAGGCGAAGATGATCCCAGCGATAATAGCGGCTATTTTTCGTTTAGTAAGACTGTGGACCAGCAAATAAGTGCCCCAACCAGTCAGAACGAAGGACAGGAGCCAAAAAAGGTTATAACCCAGAGGTTCGCCAAAAATAAAGTGGAATATAAGCAAATGAAATCCGAGGGTGAATACTTGAAAAACGCCGCTTAGATTAAAAAGACTTCCGACTTCCCAGGTCTTGGCCGAATTGTAGACATTGCCCAAGAGTTGAAAAGCATCGGTTTCGCCAGCGATTTGGTGTGTAATATTTGGTAAAAGCGGCCAGGTTAAAACGAGAGACGCGACAACAAAAAAAACAAGGATTAAGCCCGAGCTGATTAAACCTTTGTCTTTTCCAGGTTGTCTAATCGTTTTTTCTTTTTTCAGTGTCATCATGGATGGCGACCCCTCTGACTATTTTCGTGATATCTTTCTCGATTTTTTCTAGTTTCCTAAGAATTCTGAATACGATGTAGAAAAGGGTAATGACGGAAATTACCAGAACCAAATCCAGGCCGCGGCCGACACCGACTTTTGAAGCCAAAAAATCGGTTGTCTGCGGGATAAGGACCGCTACGATTACCAGGCCCCAGAAGATTAACCAACTGAAGAGCTCTTTGGTGCTCAATTCCTGCTTTCGATATCTTTTAAAAACGCCAAAGAGGATAATAACAACCAGGACGACTAAGATTACTTTAATGGTCATATTATTTGGTTATACTTTTAAGAATCAGATCACGTACTATTTTTAAGCCGCCCAGGAATCCTTGGCCGAATTCCTTGTATTCGACAACCACCGGCACCTCGGTATAGCGCAGTTTGTTTTTTTTGACTAAGCCCAATATTTCCGTAGCGTGAGCCATTCGATTTTGCGTCAGTATAATCTTTTCGGCGGCCTTCCGATTCATCGCCCGATAGCCATTGTGCGCGTCAGTCAGTTTTAATCCGCTGAATAGCCAATTAACAATCCGTCCGATGGGAAGAAGTATATGACGTTTAGCCCAGGGTAGGGCGCTTTGATTATCGATAAATCGCGAACCAAAAACAATGTCAGCCCGTCCATCTCTGATAGGGGAAATAAGTTTCTCTATTTGGTCAACCCGATGTTGGCCGTCTGCGTCGAAATGAACGATTATATCAGCCCCCAGTTTCAGAGCCAATTCATCTCCAGTCTGCAAGGCCGCGCCCTGACCCAAGTTAACAATATGGCTAGCCAGCCGAATAGGATATCGTTTTAGTACTTCACGGGTCAGGTCTGTCGAGCAGTCATCGACAGCTATCACGTTATTATAAACCTTGAGCAAGCCCTCAATGACATTACCAATGTTTTTTTCTTCATTATATGCCGGTATGACCACGAATATCTTGTTTGAATCCATATTCTCCATAAATTTAATAATACAAAATCACCCTAATTCAGGTTTACTCTACTAAAAAAACAGCAAATAGTCAATAATCAAGAATAGTCGATATTATTATTCTATGGTATAATATACTTTGTTTGATAAATATTAAATCTGCCTTTTCCAGCCATGGCATTAAATTTTCTGAAGACCAAAAGCATTAAGATAGTAGGGAAACCGATAGACAATAGCCTAATGCGACTGATGAGGAAGATGGGCTATGTTTTTTCGTGGGTGGGAATTATCGCTTGTGTTGGGATATTGATTGGGAGAATATTTTTTTCTGATCAATTGATATTACTCCAGAAAGTTGACGTTTTTTTAGTATTTCTTATTCTAGTTGATTTTGTTATTTTGAATAAGACAATACGGCGGAGTAGGGTTAGTAATGAAATATTTTGGCTCTGGTTTCTAATTAGTCTTTTATTTATAAATTTTATTTGGTCGCTTGGTATTAATAATTATAAAGGAGAAGGAATTTATCATTTTGACATATGGATAAATTATTTAATTATTGGCATTGCTTTTTTGATGATATTTTCTACCAAAGGTGAGTTAAGAAGGTCAATCGTTGCGCATAAAAAGAAATTAATTTATCTGGACAATAATCTTGAGCAAGAAGAGCATATAGAGAAAGAAAAGAAGAAAGAGAAAAAACTTTCCATCGCCGTGCTTACATTACTTGGTTTGATTATTCTATTTGGTGGAATCTTGCGATTTTATAATTTGGGTGACGAAGCGTTATATCATGATCAGTTAATACAATATTCAGCGGTTATGGGTGTTGTAAAACACGGAAAAGCGGCGATCTATAACCCAGTTACAGATGAGTTATCATCACCATATTCACGAGCCAGCCTTCTGACATATACCAGCGCATTTTTGATTAAACACTTTGGGAATACTGAAGCAGTCATCAAATTCCCAGTTGCTCTTGCCGGGACAGTTTTAATTCCAGTCTTTTATTTTTTTAGTCGAAGATTTGTATCAACAGGATTCGCCTTGTTCGGCTCAATGCTTATCGCTGTTAATCCATATCTTATCTATCTATCACGTTTTTTTAGGGAATATTCACTTAAAATACTCTTTTTCTTTATCGCCGCATTGCTTCTAACTAATATAGTTGGAAAAATTAATAAAAATTTACTTGATAGGAGCAGTTTAAAAATACTTGCTATCGCAGCGCCATTTTTATACCTAAGTTACAATTTTGGATCTGCTGAGACCACTTTATTGTGTATCACATTTTTAGCATCAGTCTGTAGTATAACAATTTTTAATTACAAAAAAATTACAACTCGCTATTCTATTAAAAAGATTCTATTATCATTAATAATTACGTGTATCTTATTGTTTATAGGATCTAAATTTATTGGTTTTTTAAATTTAGGTTATATCAAATATATTATAAAAACGCATATGAATTTCGACACTCCGATTTACTCGTCAGTGGCACCAATATATCAATATTACCTTTTTAATTACCATTTTAAATATATAATTTTCTTTCTTTTATTTATTTCTGGTATAATTTTATTTGTTAAAAAAAAATGGCAATATATTTTTATCTTTTTTCTGTTAGGACTAGGTTATTATGTAGTCGCTTATCTTGGAGACAGATATGAAGATTTCCGTTATATATCATTTCTGATGCCAATAGCAATTCTTGCCATGGTTATCAGTTTCCAGTTATTTTGGAGATCTATAAAAATATTTCAAATGGCAGGTTTTAACAAAGTGGTTCGTATATTATTTATTCTTGTACTTATTTCGATCCCAACATATATTTTACCCTTCAAATTACCGCAAGCTTTCGCTCTCTCACAATATACCGCAGTCGGACAACCATGGTGGCGTTCATATGAGGGAGCGGCATATATTCATCGTCGAGCGGTTGCCCCAGAATATAAAAAAATGGGTTCTTACCTAAACAGTCACTCCGATCTAAAAAATGATATTTTTATCTTTACAACGAGTGAATATATTTACCTTAACTCAATGCCAGTAAACTCGTTTCTTGCCCGTTGGGATACGGAATATCTCCAATCACTCGCAGATAGTAACTTTAAAATTCATTACCGGGAATTATTATCTCGATACCAATGTAAGAACATTTGGTTTATCGGCACCTATGTTCATCTACTCAATCGAGAACTTGTAGCTGCTTTATTAGAAAATCCAAATGCAGTATTCATCGGATCAGAAATCGGAATTATGCATTACGATTATAACAACTTTTATGTTAACAAACAGCTCACCTGGCCTACCCTACTAAAGATTCCATCATCCTGCGAAGATATGGAAATTTTCAATTAACAATGAACCAAAACATTAAAAGTATTGCATTTATTACTCCTGATTACCCGCCCAACCCGATCGGTGGTTGCGGAATCAGCAGTTCATTGCTGGTTGGGCAATTACGTAAAAATGGCTATGATGTTGATGTCTACTGCTTTAATACCAAGCGCGAAAAAAACGTAACCGAAAATGGGAACGATTATTATTTCAGGGGCTTCCCTAAAATCCCATTTCTGAATAATATAGTTGCCATTTTTTATTTAATCAACAAGCTTAGTACTTATAACATTATTCATGTTTACAATATGGGACTGATTCCAGCGGCCGCGTTAACAAAAGGTAAGAATTGTAAGTTGGTGGCAACGATTAATAATCCCCAAGGAGCTTTGACTTCAACTTACTTAGGTTACATACCTTTAGTGAATAAGATAAGTAATTTTTTAACAACTAATGCGATTAAAATTTTCAAACACAAAGTTGATATCTATATCGCCTTGACCCACGCTATAAAAAATCTTTACGTACAGCATAACTACGATTCTTCTAAAATAGAAGTAATTCCCAATATGTTTGATCCACTTTTTCTTAGGCCAGCAGAGGGAAGTAGAACAAAGAAGGATATAACACTTTTATATTCCGGACAGTTGGGCGACAACAAAGGCATTATGGATCTAATAGAGGCATTTGTTATAATCAATAAAAAATATCACGATGTTTACTTGAAAATTATAGGCAAGGGAAAGCATTGGAATAGAATTGCTATTTATCTGAAAAAGTATAATCTAAAGGGGCGGGTGACTCTCACATATAAAAACTATCCAGAAGTACGGAAAGAATATTTTTCATCGGATATATTAATTCATCCGGCAAAGTGGTTTGAACCCTTTTCCCGAGTCTGGCTAGAGGCAATGTGTGCTAACCTTTTAATCGTCTCAACCAATAATCCTAGTGCAATGGAAATATTAAAAGAAAATGTAATTTTCTACGATCCCGGAGATAAAAATGGACTGATTAACGCTATTGAAAAAGCCATTATTTTATCAAAGAATAAAAATAGAACTTTTAAAGAATTAGAAAAGTATTCGCCCAATAGCATAGTTAAGAGTATTATTCAGCTTTACGACCAATTATAAATCAAACCATGCTAGAAGCTATTAAAAAATTAATTGAAATATTAAAACCATCAGACAAGAAAAAACTATTGGGACTGTTTTTGTTAATGTTTTTCGCCTCAGTTCTGGAAGTGGTCGGATTAGGATTGATTTTAATGTTTGTATCCATTCTCTCTACCCCAGAAAAAATTTTCAGCATCAAGTGGCTACATCCCATGCTGTCTTTTTTTAATATTGTCAGCTCTAAAGATTTATTAGTCTATGGTTCTATTGCTCTAATTGGACTTTTTATTTTTAAAAATACTTATTTACTAGTGTTTAATTTTATTCAATCCAGATTTGTTTATAACCGGTTTAAGTATATTGCCAACGGACTTTTTGAAAAGTATATGTATGCGCCCTACGCATTTCATTTAAATAAAAACACGGCTTTGCTAATCCGTAATGTTGTCACCGATACGATTTTATTAACAAGTCAGGTCATGCTGCCTATATTACAAGTTCTAATGGAAAGCATTATTATAATAGGTATAGCCATATTTTTATTCGTTGCTGAGCCGCTGATTAGTCTGGCAGTTTTAGTTTTGATGGGAGTTGCCGGAGGCTTACTGCTTAAATTATTGAAAAAGCGCATAAAAGCTCATGGCGCGCAGGCTGTTGAACATAGGGGGCAGATGATTAAAAAAGTAAATGAAGGTTTGGGAGGACTCAAGGAAATTGCGATTCAAAATCGGCAGTTTTGGTTTGTTAAAGAGTTTAAATATTCCGTTAATAAATTTGCTAAAGCCCAGATTTTTAATCAGGTTGCCGGAAAAAGTTCCAAGCCTGTCATAGAAACCGTAGCTATTGCCGGAATGCTTCTGATTGCCTTAATTTTAGTATGGCAGGACAGGGGGGTAGATGCAGTGATTCCCGTTCTGAGTCTTTTTGGCGCTGCCAGTTTTAAATTAATTCCTTCTATTGATAAAATTAGCAACAGTTATAATACCTTGCGATTTCATAGCTATGTACTAAATAATATTCATAGCGATCTTGTTGATTTGGATGTAAAAAATCTTCAACTTGCTAAAGGCGACGCAATTAATAAATCAAAATTTCATCTTCACAATACTCTTGAGCTTTCTAAGGTAAGCTATCACTATCCAGGATCAACCGATAGGGTTTTGAAGGATTTGAGTTGCACCATTAAAAAAGGCGAATCGGTAGGGTTTGTCGGTCCCTCTGGTGCAGGAAAAACTACCGTGATAGATTTAGTTTTGGGACTTTTAAAGCCAACAATGGGAACGATTAAGGTAGATGGTAAGGATATAAGCGAAAACCTGGTTGGCTGGCAAAAAAATATTGGCTATATTCCACAATTTATCTATTTATCAGATAACAGAATTAGAAATAATATCGCTTTTGGTTTAGATGAAGAAGAAATTGATGAAAAATGTTTATTAAACGCTATTCAGATGGCTCGTCTTGACGAGTTTATAAATAAATTACCACAAGGAATTGATACTGTAGTGGGAGAAAGAGGGGTGAGGCTAAGTGGAGGCGAGAGACAAAGAATCGGTATCGCTAGGGCTTTATATAATAATCCCGAAGTTTTGATTATGGATGAAGCAACTTCTTCACTGGATGGCGAGACAGAAGAAAAGATTATGAATGCGGTGGAACAACTTATAGGAGAACGCACTGTTATAATCATTTCTCATCGATTAACTACCATAATGAATTGCGATAGATTTTTTATAATTAAAAATGGTACAATTATTGAAGCCGATAGCTATAATGAGCTCTTAAGAAAACACAATAAGTTTAATTAAAAAGCATTATATGAATAATCAGACCGAGTTTGAACAAGCAGTTGCTCTGTCAATCAGAAAAAATGTTGGTAACGACTACAAAGATAATTTGCTAGAAGAACGTCACAAAAAGCTGAAACGGATAATAAAAAAACAACTCGTCAGTTACTCCGTAAGAGCGGCCTATTTTATCGGGGTTAGTTTTTTAATGAGAAAAAAAGAAAGAACCTTAATAAAAAGCTTTCAATATTTATATGAGCGGTTGAATGATCAATACTCAAAAGCACTTCTTATCCAAGTGTTAACGTATCGACTCTTGGGTTATCGGAAGGTTAAATTACCAATGAATGATGGTCACTATTTAGAGAATATTCAAAAAGTCGAAAAAAGTATCGTTGACAAAGAAGCTTATATTAATAGCAATATTAATCAAAAATTTTATCTGCATGATCTAAATAAATATGGGTATTTTGCCAAGATTTACATTCCGGCTCTTTCAATATTTTATCAATTCATTCAGAAGGCATATGAATATAATGCATTAAACATTCGAGTAAAAAGGGGCGACGTTGTTATTGATGCCGGTGCTTGCTATGGAGAGACGGCTATTTATTTTGCTCAATCAGTCGGACCGGATGGCAAGGTTTATTGTTTTGAATTTTCAAAACCAAATCTCGACATACTTTATAAAAATTTAAATTTAAATTTAAATTATAATAAAAGAATTAACGTCATTGAAAAACCTTTATGGTCACAGAGCGATATCGATGTTGGAAGTAATAATGGAGGTCCCGGGAATCAAGTAATCCTTGCGTCTAAGCCAAATGATATAAAGGTTAAAACGATCTCATTGGATGACTTTGACCATTTATCCAATTTAAAACGTATTGATTTTATAAAGATGGATATCGAGGGCGCGGAGTTAGAGGCCTTGATGGGCGCAAAAAATGTTTTAAAAAAATACAAACCAATTTTGGCAATTTCCGTGTATCATAAAGTCACGGACTGCTATAAGATTCCTAAATATATCAATTCGCAAAATTTGGGTTATAAATTCCATTTCGCGCATTATTCGGTACACAATGAGGAGAGCGTTTTATTCGCTAAAGTATAGGTTTTTTCGTTTTTTTATTATATAATGGATGACAAAAGAATCTCTTATCGGTTATCATGAGAAAAAATAATATTCCGAGAGTTATAGGGCAGCAGAGAAACGAAAGATTATCATGATTTCCGATAGATTGACCACGGTTAAAAACTGCGATAAGCTATTCCTTATTAAAGATGGAAAAGCTATAGCTAGTGGTAGTTATGAACAGCTCATGCAAGCTTGTGATGAATTTAATTCTATGGCCCAATTTTCTTAGTTTATGCTAATCATATGCCTGAAAAATTAAAGAAAAATACAATTTATGTAACACAACCAGCCATGCCTCCATTGGAAGAATTCATGGAATACTTAGAAAAAATTTGGGATAGCAAGTTTCTAACAAATAACGGCCCCTTCCATCAACAGTTTGAAAAAAAATTAGCTGAATATTTAGGAGTTAAGTACATCTCTCTTTTCGCTAATGGAACACTCGCGCTTATGACCGCGTTACAGACCTTGCGTATTACCGGCGAAGTGATTACTACGCCATTCAGCTTTGTCGCCACCACCCATGCCTTGTGGTGGAATAACATAAAACCTGTTTTTGCTGACATAGAACCAGATTGTTTTGGTCTTGATCCGGAAAAAGTAAAAGCAGCAATAACACCTAAAACCACTGCCGTTCTTCCAGTTCATATATATGGAAACCCTTGCGATACTGAACGACTTCAAGAAATCGCCACCAGCCATAATTTAAAATTAATATATGACGCGGCCCATGCATTTGGAGTGAAGATTAATGGCGATTCTATTCTTAATTTTGGCGATCTGTCGATTCTCAGTTTTCATGCCACAAAGGTTTTTAATACGTTTGAAGGTGGGGCCATTATCTGTCATGATAAAGAGACTAAAGAACGGATTGATTTATTGAAAAATTTTGGCCATGAGGGCGAAACTACGGTTATTGAGCCGGGTATTAATGCTAAAATGAACGAGATTCAAGCATCATTTGGTTTATTGCAGCTCAAATACATAGATCAATATATTGCCAAACGCAGAGCGATTGCTGAAATGTACAGAGCACAATTAAAAGGTATTTCTGGAATTCATTTTCTCGTAGACATGGAAGGCGTGACTCACAACTACGCCTACTTTCCCATCTTGATTAGTAAGTACGAATACGGCAGAACAAGAGATGAGGTTTATCTGTACCTTAAACAGCATAACGTCTATGGAAGGCGTTATTTTTACCCTCTGATTAGCCAGTTTCCAATGTATAAAGAATTGCCGTCCGCTAAAGCTGAAAACTTATCGGTCGCTGAAAAAATAACCAAGCAAGTACTATGTCTACCAATCTATCCTGACTTGTCAAAGGGTGATGTAAGCACAATATGTAGCTTAATCAAGAATTTATAGTAAAACAATAAAGTTTGAACTATGAAACTCGGTATCATGCAACCCTACTTCTTTCCTTATATAGGGTATTTTCAATTAATGAACGTGGTTGATGAATTCGTCATTTATGATAATATCGAGTACACGAAAAAGGGCTGGATTAACCGAAATAGAATTTTACTTAACGGAAAAGCTTCATATATCACCCTTCCATTAAAAAAGGACTCCGACTATCTTGATATCGGGAAAAGATGTTTAGCTGACTCCTGGTCATCTGATCGAAATAAAATAATAAATAAAATCACTGCTGCTTATAAAAAATCGCCTTTTTTTGATTCAGTCTTTCCGTTTATTGAAAAAATAGTTTTATCTGATAAAATAAATCTATTCAAGTTCATCGCCAACTCATTGCAGATTATTAAGGATTATCTGGAAATTAAAACGCCTCTAATCGCCTCATCAACTATTCCGATTGATCATTCGCTTAAAGCAGAAAAAAAAGTTCTGGCCATCTGTCAAGCGAAAAAGGCTGATACCTATATAAATCCGATTGGCGGAACCGAGCTCTACTCAAAAGATGATTTTAAAAAGTCCGGTGTTGATCTGCATTTTATCCAGCTAAAAGATTTCGAATACCCGCAGTTTGCTAATGAATTTATTCCTTTTCTGTCAATTATTGATGTAATGATGTTTAATTCAAAAGAAAATGTTAAAAATATGCTAAACTCTTATATTCTAAATTAGCTATGAAAAACGTTTTAGATAAACACGTGAAAGCGTATGAAGGAAACATTGAGTATGATTTTGATAATACATTAATGCTTAACTGGTATTCCCAAAGAATCACTGAACTTACCAATAAATCAAGCTCTCTGCTCGAATTAGGTTTGGGCCACGGTTATACCACAATGACTTTTTCAAAATATTTTGCTAAACATATTGTCCTAGAGGGATCCTCTGCGGTCATTGACAATTTTAAGAATAAATATCCTAATTGTCCCGTGAATATTATTCATACTTATTTTGATAATTTTATTAGTAACGAAAAGTTTGATGTCATTGTCATGGGGTTTATTCTTGAACATGTTGACGATCCTGCGAAAATTCTCAGTCATTTCAAAAGATTTCTTGCGCCAAACGGCCAATTGTTTGTCTCGGTCCCGAATGCCGAAGTACTAAATAGACGACTGGGGCACCTGGCTGGCCTTTTGCCAGACATTCATGAACTTTCCGAAAACGATATTCTTTTAGGGCATAAACGATATTATACGGCTAAGACAATAACCCAGGAAGTGCAGCAGGCAGGTTATATAATCGAGCGGATTGAAGGCATTTATTTAAAGCCATTTACAACAAAACAGATATTATCTATGAATTTTGATAAAAAAATGCTTCAAGCCCTATGCCAGGTCGGAATAAAATATCCGGAACTTTCCTGCGGGATTTTAATGCAACTGAAGGAGGCGCAATGAAGATTGTAATTGTTGGGGGGCAATCATCACTCGGACGCGCTTTAAAACCAATACTCGCAGAATTCGGCGAGGTAATAACTGCTGGCAGAAATAATTGTGATATATACTTGGATTTAAAAGATCCACTTGAAAAAATTAATCTGCCAAATGATAGCGATGTCATAATTCATACGGCGGCTCTATTTGGTGGTAAAACCGCGAAAGAGAATTTGGAAACAGAAGAGGTAAACGTCTTGGGTACAATAAAAATATGCCAAGCAGCCATTCGGGCTAAGGCCAAACACTTCATATTAATCTCAAGCATATTTGCTTGTTTAAAGGACGATTCGCCATTTTACAATATCTATGCCCTATCAAAAAAACAGGCAGAAGAGATTGCCAGGTATTGCTTTTCAACTAGTTCAACCGCCTTGGCAATTTTACGGCCATCACAGATTTACGGCAATGAAGATTATTTTAGAAAAAATCAGCCCTTTTTCTATACGCTAGTTGATCAAGCAGAAAAAGGCGAAGATATCACTCTCTATGGTTCCCATGATGCACGAAGAAACTTCATTAACATTAATGATCTAACCACTATTATTTCAAGGGTTGTGCAGAACAAAATTGTCGGAACCTATTCTTGCCAGTATCCGACAGATGTTACTTATTCGGAAATCGCCAAAGCAGCCATCGCGGCTTTTATGAGTAAAAGCAATCTTCGTTTCCTTAAAGATAAGCCAGATATTTCTGATAATATTTTTAATAAAGACGATTCATTATTTAATAAAATAGGCTTTTATCCTCAAGTTACAATTAAGGAGGGGATGCGAAAAATAGCCTTATATAGAAAGGGTCGTTCATGAAAACCATTCTCGTCACTGGCACCAGCGGTATTATCGGTTATGGAATTCTCCGTTCCCTGAAGAAATCAGGCTTGGATTTGAGGCTAATTGGAACAACGATATATGATGATTCGGTTGCTCCGGCTTTTTGCGATATATTTGAGCTCGCCCCACCTAGCAATGATCCGGGATACACCGATTGGCTTTTGCGAATGGTCAAGAAACATCACGCCGATCTCATCATCCCGGGTATTGAAATCGACATTTACACCTGGGTTGAGCATATTTCAGAATTAGAGAAAAGCGGCGCGAAAGTGATGCTGAATAATCCTAAGTTGATTTCGCTTTGCCGTGATAAATGGGTGTTCTATGAATCATTACGGAAAATGGATTCTCCCTATGCGATCGAAACAACCCTTGAAAAAGACTTTTCAGTTTTATCCAAACGTTTCGGACTCCCTCTCCTCATCAAACCCCGACAGGGAGACGGTTCAAAAGGTATTGATCGGATAAACACCGAGCAAGAATTCGCAAAATACCAAAATGACATCGGAACTAAGCTTATGGTCCAAGAAATTGTTGGGAACGAAGAAGAGGAATTCACTACATCAGCATTCTGTGATGGCCGGGGTGGCTATTTTGCGAGCAATACTCTGCGGAGAAAACTGTCAAAAGCCGGATTCACAGAAAAGGCTGAAGTCTTTGACCTTGGTGGCGTGGACGAGGCCTTGGGGAAACTTTGTGCATACTTCCAGCCAATCGGACCGACGAACTTTCAGTTCCGCAAGCATAATGGCGTCTTGAAGCTTCTTGAAGTCAATCCCCGAGTCTCCTCGGCTACTTCAATCAGAACAGCCTTTGGATATAATGAATGCAAAATGGCCATAGACTATTTTTTAGAAGGCAAGATTCCAACCCAACCGGTTATGAGAAAGGGTAGGGCTGTCCGTTATACTGAAGACTTTATATTCTACACATGAAAAAAATAGGGATCATCGCCGATATCCATGGAAACTACGAGGCGCTGAAAGCGGTTTTGGCTGAATTGGCTAAATTAATGGTTTCTGAAATTTACTGCCTGGGCGATGTAGTCGGATATTATTCCCAGGTCAATGAGTGCTGCGACGAACTGAGGACGCGTCGCATCCCCTGCCTTATGGGCAACCACGACTGGTATCTGGTCGGCGGTAGCTTCTGTCCAAGATCGAAAAGCGTCAATGACTGCCTAGCTTACCAAAGAAAGGTTATTACTCCGGAAAATTTAGATTGGGTAAAGACTTTTGCTATACAAATGCAAATCGGAGATATTCATATGGTTCATGGCGGTTGGGCTGATCCAATTGACGAATACCTTCAGCCAAGTGAAGAGTATGTTTCCCATTTTAACGGCAAAGCCTCTGCGGCTAGCATAACCTTTACCCAAAACCTGATCACAGAAGAATATTTTTCGCAATTGGTAGGCACGCTCTTTGCCTCTGGGCATACCCATATTCAAACACTGAAGAATTTCGGCGCAAAGACCTACTGTAATCCTGGCGCAGTTGGCCAGCCCCGTGACAACGATCCTAGAGCGGCGTTTGCCACCTTTGATAACGGGACATTTACTTTACACCGAGTTAAATACGATACGGAAAAAGTCTTTACCCTCATGGACAAGGCTGGCTTCAATGATTATTACTATGGTTGTCTGAAAACCGGTGCCCGAAACCTCTGCCGTTTGCCAGGGGGAAAAGGAGAAGACAATGTATAAATGGAAAACGCTTGGGCGCGTTTTCAACCCGCAGGACGCGCATGGCATCGCCTGGATCAAGGAATTCGCCCAGGCGCCTTCAGTCTTGGTTTATGACACTTTCGTGAGGGTGTATTTTTCCGGCCGGGAGCCCGCTGACAGCCAGGGCCAGTATATCAGCCGGCTGGCGTACGTGGATCTCAAGCGGGATAATCTGTTCGACATTGTTGATGTCTCAAAAAAACCCATTTTACCGCTTGGCAATCTCGGCACTTTTGATGAATTCGGCACTTACCCCGCCTCGGTTATCAAACAGAATGATGAAATTCGAGTGTATTACGCCGGCTGGACCAGATGCGAGTCCGTGCCGTTTAATGCCGCCATTGGGGTGGCCATCAGCCGCGATGGCGGTCAGACGTTTGAAAAACTCGGTCCGGGACCCATTCTGTCATATAGCCCGGATGAGCCATTTGTACTCGGCAGCCCGAAAATCCGCTGGTATAACGGCCGGTGGTATTTATGGTACGTGGCCGGAAAAAAATGGGTTGGCGGCCCGGGCCGTCCTGAACCGGTTTATAAAATCCGTCTGGCAGTTTCTGCTGATGGCCTTGATTGGAAAAAGCAGGGGCAGGATCTCATTGAGAGTTCGCTGGAAGCGGATGAATGTCAGGCCAGCCCAGATGTGTTTTTCCGGGACGGAATGTACCATATGTATTTTTCTCATCGTTATAACTTGAATTTCAAGGAAAAGGGCCGGGGCTATAAAATCGGATACGCCTCATCCTCCGATCTCGTTCATTGGACATGCGATGATACGCAGGTCAACTTCATACCTTCTGGTCAGGAATGGGATTCTGACTCAGTCAGCTACTCCCATGTCTTTGAACTCGATGACCAGCTCTATATGTTTTATCAAGGCAACGAAGTCGGAAAAACCGGCTTTGGTTTAGCTGTCAGCGTATGAAGTGGAAGAAGCTTGGTCACATATTCGATCCGACCGAACACCGGCTGCCAAACAACTGCCGTGAATTTGCTCAGTCGCCTCAAACGCTCGTCTTCGATAATTTCGTGCGGGTGTACTTTTCCACACGAGAAAAAGACGCTGTCGGAAAATATCTGAGTCATGTCGCTTTTGCAGAATTCAGCAAGGATTTCAAAACGCTTCACCGCGTGTCGTCAGACACCGTTATTCCCTTGGGAGATCTCGGTTGCTTTGATGAACACGGGATTTTTCCGGTGAACATCCTGCGCGACGGAAACCGGGTTTTAGCGTATACGACCGGCTGGAATCGGAAGGTCTCGGTGTCAGCCGATTCATCAATCGGTCTCGCAATCAGCACTGATAACGGATCAACCTTCAAAAAACACGGAAACGGACCGGTATTAACCTCCTCCTTGCACGAGCCGTTCCTTGTTGCTGACGGATTTGTCCTAAAAATTAAAGAATATTATCATATGTGGTACATCTACGGCACTAAATGGTCGGTGTACAATAAAGAGGCTACCCCGGATCGAGTATATAAAATAGGCCACGCCCTGTCAGCTGATGGGATTACCTGGAAAAAAGACGATCGTCAAATCATCAACGATTCACTTCAAGCGGACGAGTGCCAGGCACTGCCGACCGTGATTTCCTTTGACGACCGCTACCATATGTGGTTTTGTTATCGCCAGCCGGCTAGTTTCCGCCGCGACAAAAACAGCGCCTATCGGATCGGCTATGCCTATTCAGATGATTTGAAAGAGTGGATTCGCAATGATATGCAGACAGGAATTGACGTTTCTGAAACCGGCTGGGATTCAGATATGCAATGCTATCCACACGTCTTCCGGTGTGACGATAAGATTTATATGCTGTATAATGGCAATGAATTTGGACGGCGTGGATTTGGTTTAGCAGTTTTGGAAAATTGATAAATAACGATCATGAAAATACATCGTAACTATAATAATGAATTGCATGACACGAACAACCATAGGTATGGTTATAGCTTTGATTTTGACGTAATGCATCCGTTTATGCTGAAATCATTTGTTCCGTTTTTTATCAAAGGTAGCCTTCTCGAATTGGGTAGTTACAAAGGCAATTTTACAAAGCGCTTTCTTACCTATTTCGATGATATTACCTGCGTCGAGGCATCAAATGTAGCGATTGCTGTCGCGAAAAAAGAATTGGGAAATAAAGTAAAATTTGTAAGCGCGCTTTTTGAAACAGTAAAACTGCCGACAACATACGACAACATCGTCTTAACACACACGTTGGAGCACCTCGACGATCCGATCGCCGTTCTGAAAAGGATTAATAATGAATGGTTGTCCAATAACGGCCGGCTCTTTCTCGTCTGCCCGAACGCCAACGCGGCCTCACGACAGATTGCCGTAAAAATGGGTTTAATAGAATATCCTACGGCTGTTACTCTGGCGGAAAAAGAACATGGCCATCGTCGGACCTACACCTTAGAGACCTTGGAAAAAGACGCGATAAAGGCTGGCCTGCGGGTCAGCCACCGCTCTGGCATCTTCTTCAAAGCCTTGGCTAATTTTCAATGGGATAAATTATTAGCCACGGACATTATTTCAAAGGAATACTTAGACGGCTGTTATGAACTGGGGAAAGAATATCCTGATTTATGCTCAAGCATATTTATTCTCTGTGAAAAGGGGAAATAGCGTTTATGTCGATAGAAAAATCAAGCATCGAACGTTCTGAGCCAGAAACTAAACGAGAAAAGTATGAGGCTCTGTGCGGCGGCCAGCCAGATTGTCTTTATGTGCTTGGCCAAGGCATCGTGGAAAATCCCAAAAGCGAAAAGCTGTCTTTAAAGTCAGCTTCATATACCCAGATTGATTACGATGGTTATATGCTCGGAGGAAAACCAAGAGTAATTGCCGCCGCCGAGCTGGCAGGTGTTTTTCCAGAGGCAAAAATAGTTACCAATAGTATTGGCTCAAAGATAGACGAACAAACCGGTGAACGAACCACGCTCAGTCTTGCTTCGGTGATGTCCCAAGAGCTTCAGAAAATGGGCGTTGATCCGAATAAAATTACTCATCAGGAAATATCATACTCCGTCTTTACCGAACTCATTGAACTAATAAAACTGGTTGTGAAAAACGGCTGGAAAAACGTTGCAATTCTGACCAATGAGTATCAGATACCCAGAATTGAGGCTATGCTGGAACACATGGAGGCGTTGCACGATCCGAATGGTGAGTCTGAAAAAGCCGAGTTCAAACAGGCGCTGGCGGAATATCGAAAGATGGATGTGGCTATTAAGTGTGTAGCTGCAGAAGAAGTCTTACCACTGCGTAGCGATCATTATCGGACATTAATCGACCAGGTGAGACAAAGCGAAGCCTGGCAAGCCAGGATCGCACGCGAAAACGAGGGCGCTGAACAAATCAGAAAGGGCGAATATTGGAAAAAACTCCCGGAGCATTTCGTCAAGCCAGAAGACCTTAAGCAATAATTCTTCGAAATAAATCATCTTTATGACTGAACCAATAGTATCAGTCTGCCTGATTACTTATAACCATGTAAACTATATCCGTGATGCCATAGAAGGCGTTTTAATGCAAAAAATTAATTATCCTTGGGAATTAATTATTGCTGATGACTTTTCTACTGATGGCACCAGGGAAATAATAAAAGCATATGCAGAAAAAAACCCGAAATTGATTAAATTAATTCTGCAGGAAAAAAACGTTGGGGCCGCCCAAAATTGGTTCGATTTAATTTATACTCCTAAAAGCAAGTACATTACTTATTTTGAGGGTGACGATTACTGGACCGATCCGTACAAGCTACAAAAGCAAATAGACTTGATGGAGAAACATAATGATTATAGTGCATGTTGTCATGCTGTACAAAGAGTATTTTACATAGATAAAAAACCCCTAGGTGTTTACAGGCAAGCTAATAGGGATAGAGTTTTTTCAGAAAATGAATGGTATAAATTAACATCAATGCAGTCATCTTTGCTTTTAAGAAATAAATATATTGCAATTTTACCCGATTGGATTACTTATTCTCCAGTAGGCGACGTCTCTATTAGACTATTTGTTAGTCAACAAGGAAAATTTGCTTACATAAACCAAATAATGTCTTCCTATCGTGTGGGAGTGCCCAATTCATCAACAAAAACGATCATGATAGTTCCTAAGAATGATTTTGAATCGGCAAAAAGAATGGTTAAAATGTATGATGGGTTTAATAATTATACCAACTATAAATATTCTGGGATCATAACTATCAAACAGCTATACTACTTGATGAAAGAATTGAAAATAAACAAAAATATTGGCAGATTGGATTTTTTAAAAAGGCATAAGGAAAGAATTAAAAAATTATCATTTGGTAAAAAGTTAGCGTTTCTTGGAGCTTTGTTTTTACCAAAAATCTATAATGGAATATATCACTCAAGAAAACTCCAACCAATAAGAAACTTCCTACTTAGATAACTGCTACTTCTATGAAAGATGTATTATTCATTACCTCTGGCGGTATTAACAAACCCAGCAGCAGACAGCGTGTATTTCAATATCTACCGTTTTTAGCTATGGCAGATATTAGATTTAGCGTAACTGAATTAAGGGAGAATAAAATAGTAAATCTATTTACCTTATTGATTATCATAATTTTAATGCCGCTCCATAAACTAATTTTTTTTCAGAAAATATATAAAAGAAAGGTTTTTTTACATAAAATTGCAAAGTTACTTCATAAAAAAGTAATTTTTGATCTTGATGACGCGGTCTTTGTAGAGAATAATTCTAACACTGCAAGCAGCCATAAAGATGATCTGGATTTTGTCTTAAATTTAGCAGATACAGTAATTGTGGGAAATGAATATCTCAAAAACTATTGTTCTCAATATACGAACAAAATCATTATGATCCCCACACTGCTTGATGAAGAGTATTACCAGCCCAGTAAACTAAATGAAGAAGCGGTATTGTTTGGCTGGATTGGTACTAGTCTCAATCAAAAAAACTTTCTCCCTATTATTAATGAAATTATAGATCTCCTCGAGCGAAAGAAACAAAAGCTAATTCTAATTTCAGATAAAAACAAGCTACCCCAAAACAAACAGATTAAATTTATAAAGTGGCAACTTAACCAAAACAAACATTACTTTTCGCTTTTCTCCATTGGTCTTATGCCTTTGGAAAATAATGACTGGAACAAAGGAAAGTGCAGTTTTAAGTTATTGGAATATTTGTTTATGGGAAAACCGGCAATAGCGTCGTCCATTGGTATGAACAGGGAAGTGCTTAACGAATTTAAAAATGGCTATTTAGCTGAAAGCCTTTCTGATTTCCCCCGGTTGATGATGAAGATGATAGAGAATGAAAAAACGCTTTTAAAAAATGCTAATATGTCGATAAAGTCTTTATACGAGAAATACGGCCTTCACCACCAACACCACATCTTTCTTGATGCAATAACTCAACTTCTTAGAGATAAATAAAAAATAACTAGAACTATCACCGTTTTTTTGTATACACCGACAATCTTGATCCATTTCCTAGCAACGGTCTAATAATCTTATATGGCTTCAATAAAATTGTGCTCACTTTCTCAATGGTTTTGATCAGGGTATTATCTTTATTGAGCTTAAATCTATTTCGGATTAGGTTTGTTAAGGAGACCCTAAAATCCTTCGAGGGAGTATAAAACATCTTAGCTTCCACATCGAAACCGTAATTCTTCAGGGCCTGATATAAATTATCACCATGGAAAAATGTATAATGGGTAGGAAGCGAAAGACCATAGAAGTATTTTTTGAATATTTTATATTCCAGACAATCAATATAAGGAATAGAAAACAAGAATTTACCGTTTGGTTTAAGCCACCCATTGATTCTCTCGAAAGCTTCGAAGGGGTTAGCTAAATGCTCAATTACCATAGACAAAACAATAACGTCAAAGCTATTTGTTGCGAAGTCAACTTTCTCGAAATTTGTATTCTGAACGTTTAAATTGAATACATTATGTGCATAATCTGCGGACTTTTTGTTTTGTTCAATCCCTTTTACTACCCACCCCAGTTCCTTCATTGCTTTTAAATAACGTCCATAAGAACAGCCAATTTCTAACAGAGAGCCATTTTCCACGTTTTTTGGAACTAGTTTTATCATCAAATTTCTTTTAGTTATGTAATTTAACAATGGACCTTTCCTTATCATTCCGTCAGAACTATAACCCCAATTTCTCCTTAAAAATTCTAATTCACTTTTAGAAAAGAATTTATGGTTATTGGCATTATAATCATAATAATGAAGAGAATCAGGGTAATAATTATGAATATAATTTTCTTTTACTCGTGGGTTTTGAAAAAACAAAGAACAATCGCTACATTTGGTTAAATAGAATAAGTCTTTTTGGTCTGTTAAAAAATATCTAGTTTTTAAAATCATCGATATTTTATTTCCACCACAATTAGGACATACTGTTAGATTTTCATATTGTTCTTCATTCATAGTATTTTTTTATTGTTTAATTCTACTTTGAATTTTGATCCAAATAGGAATCTCTTGTCTTAATTATTGCTAGTATTAGAAAAAAATATTTTTTCTCGACTTTACCATCAAGCAATCAGAGTTCATGATAGATTTTAATTATCGATTGAGCGACATATTCCCACTTGAATTGTTTCGCTCTTACTAATCCTCTTGTAATAAGATTTTTCTTTAGTTCATCGTTTGCGGCTACCGCACAGAGTTTGTTTACTAGTTCATGTTCATTGGTGGGATCGAAATACAACGCGGCGTCTCCGGCCACTTCCGGTAATGAACTTGAATTTGAGGAGACAACAGGACAGCCGCAAGCCATGGCTTCCAAGATCGGTAATCCAAATCCTTCGTAGAGTGAGGGATATATAAATAGCTCGGCTTGATTATAAATTAGTGGCAAATCGTCATCGGTAATGAATCCGGTTAAATTAATATTTTTAGATTGCGGAGATATTCTAATTAGCCTAAGAATTTCTTTCTCTTTCCAACTTTTACCACCGGCCAGTACAAGTTGTCTAGGAACGTTGTTTGTTTTATTTAATATTTCGAAGGCCTTAATCAAACACGGGATATTCTTTCTTGGTGATAGCGAGCCGACATATAAAAGAAAAGGGGAGGTGATGTGGTATTTATGCAATAATTGTCTCTTGGCTTCATTGTGATTTTGAATGACTCGATACTTTTCGTCTGCCGCTTCATGTATAACGTGAATTTTCTTCTCATTTATACCGGTTATTTTTAGAAGATCTTTTTTAGTATTTTCAGAGACGGTTACAACAATATCGGCTTTTTTTACTGAAAAAGGTATTGCTAATTGCATGTAAAAAGAATCAAACCGATTATAAACTTTTGGATCCATGATATGAAGAAGATCGTGAATAATCACGATTGACTTGCATTTTATGTTGAAAGGTACAACATTTTTCGGAAAAATGCATATATCGATTTTATGTTTTATTAATGCTCGCGGCAACTTTACGTAATCATACCAGAGCTTATTCTTGGTTTTTAAGAGGATTTCTTTGTCTTGGTCAAACTTTGCTTGAGGAGTTTTGCTATCATAAAAAATAAAGTATTGATTTTCATGATCAATTTGCAATAAAGATTTGGTCAGACTTTCGATATATTGCTTCACGCCGCCGCATAATTCCGAAAGCCCTCTAGCAGCAATGCCGATTCTCATATTATTTTCTCGCGATTACTAAATAATTTAACGGCAGGATTTTGGCGGTAAAAAAGATTTTATCCAGAGCGATATAAAAATATGAAAAAAGCATGTTATTTATGAAAATAATTTGCCATAATATCGGTATCTAATAAAAAGACCAAGAAAGATAGTTGAAGCATTGTAACCGCAGAAACAGAAAAATCCGCAAATCCGCGCCAGTTCTTTTGCCAGCATGTGCGGTTGGACTTCAGATCCGCCAAATTTTACTTTGCGAAATTCGGGAAAGAAAAGTTCTGCCATATCAGGAGCAAAAAAACATATCCGTTTATTCATTTTGTTATAACCAGTAGATAATTAGCCGGGAATATTTTTTTAGTTGGGAATAGCATATCAAGAGTCAATAGAATCAGCTGAATCCCCATGTTGAACGCAAAGACTATCCAGTTTATTACCGGAATTCTCCAGGTTAGGCCGATCAATGCCATGGCTACAACACTGCCGAAAGCACCGAATATCCCGCCTATTTCATCAAGTGTAATTTCCTGCAAACCAGATGATGAAACAAACAGACGCAAAGCATATTTGGTATAGCGATAATAGTCATGAGGTTCGTTGTGAAGATATATTAAAAAGGGGACGGCAATGATTGCTATGCCGCCGGGTCGCAATAGACGAAAGAATTCTTTAAAGCTCTCCTGGGGATTGGGTGTATGTTCGAGTACCATTGAACAAAAAACTATGTCGTACGAATTATCGGGTAGCCCGGTATGTGAGCTGCTTCCAATAAAATCAATTTCCGGATGAGTTTTTTGGACGTCGATACTTTTGTAGTTCTTTGTATAATTTTGGATTATACGACGATAAAATAACCGTCCAGCGCCGACGTCTATAAGCTCTTGTCCCGGTTTAATATGTTTCTTAAATATCCGGTGATATGCTCGATACAGCTGGTATTGATGCGATACGCTGAGCCAATAAATCAGCCTGCCGCCCATTTTATCGGAAAAGCTTTTCCATCCTTTTTTTATAAAGTCCATATAGTAATTTTAAAAGTTTTGTCGGTGCCAAATATTTAACGCCATGAGGGACCAGATCTTTTTCGAATTATCTTTGCCTTTTTGATGATCGTGCAAAAGCTTCTGAATTTTTTCTTTTTTAAAAATCTTTAAAACCAACCCATTGTCCTGCGTCACAACTTTTTTGGCGAAATCTCTTAATTCATTCCTAAACCAATGTTTTAAGGGGACGGAAAATCCATATTTTTTGCGATAAAGAATTTCATGAGGTAGATACCTTCTTAGCATTTTTTTAAAAATGATCTTGCTGTTTATCATACCGACTTTTAGCTGCCACGGCATGCGCGCCATCAAGTTGACTAGCTCATAATCCAGTAGTGGCGCGCGAACCTCCAGAGCATTCGCCATGCTGGCAAGGTCAACTTTAACGTTAATATCGTCGGGGATGTAGGTATTGAAATCTAGGTGAAAAACCGTATCCATTTCAGTTAAGGAAGTATTAGCTATCATCTCAAACGGATTCACGCGATGAATTACCCGTTCGGCGAATTCAGAAGTATATAGATTGACCTTCGTAAATTCGTCGAAATACGATGTGAAGTTATAATGACGCATGGGGGTTGTCGCTCGAACAGTCTGGAGGAAAATTGAAAGTCGATCAAGAAAATCGTTTGTCAGACGCTTCGAGCTCCAACCAATCAACGGTTGCGCAATAGCTAGGAGGTGGATGAGTGGTCGGTAGCGTCGTAATAATACGTGGCGGCGGTATTTATCATAGCCACCGAAATTTTCATCGCCAGCGTCGCCGCTTAATGCGACCGTGACGTGTTCGCGCGTATATTTCGAAAGTAAATAGGTCGGTAGTTGGGAACTATCAGCGTAGGGTTCTTCAAAATGCTCCACTAAAGAATCTATATATTTGAGTAAGTCCGTGGATCGGACATTAAATTCCGTATGATCTGTGTGATACTGGTCTGCAACCCGACGAGCAAAATGACTTTCATTGAAATCCTTATAGTCAAAAGCGATCGTAAAGGTTTTTATTTTAGTCACTTGCTTGCTCATAAAGGCGACAATAGCGCTACTATCAACTCCGCCGGACAAAAAAGCACCAAGTGGTACATCAGAAATTAGCCTTCGTTTTACCGCTTGGCTGATCTGATTTTCTATTACCTCAATCCATTCCGCCTCGGCAAGATCTAGTTTGTCTGTATAGTTAATATCATAGTAACGATTTATCGTGAATTTATTTGTGGTTAAATTTAAAACAAAATAATGTGCGTGGGGCAGCTTAAAAATTCCCTGAAATCCAGTCTTTGGCGCCGGAACGTATTGAAGGGTAAGATAATCATTGATCGCCAAATAGTCGATTTCTCTTTTTACCCCACAACATAGTATCGCCTTCAATTCCGAGCTGAAAATAAACCTGTCGGAATCCAGATAATATTTAAGAGGCTTTTTTCCGAATCGATCTCGTGCTCCGAAAAGAATTCGCTTTGTGACGTCATAGATGACGAAAGCAAACATACCGTTGAATTTTTGTAAGCAGGCTGTATCGTATTCTAGGTAAGCGGCCAAGATCACCTCAGTGTCAGTTTGTGAAGTGAAGCGGTACCCTTTGGATATAAGATCAGAACGAAGCTCCTGGAAATTATAAATTTCTCCATTGTAGGTGATAACCACTGTCCGTCCCTGATAGGTGTAGCTCATTGGTTGATGGCCGCGCAGTGTGAGGTCAATAATTGATAAGCGGTTGTGCCCCAGTCCAACGCCATTATCAATAAAAACGCCGGTATCGTCAGGTCCGCGATGCTTTATTTTGATGTTCATTTTCCTGATCTCTTTTTCCCTGACCGGTTGGTCGCCAAATTTTACGATTCCATTTATTCCGCACATACTTTTTTATAAACTGAATAATATTTTTCGGCTACCCGGCGCCAGCTGTATAATTCAGATTTTTCACGGCTGTTTATTTTCATTTTTGCCAGTTTATTCTGATTGCCTAGGCAATTTTCCAAGGCCGAAGTAATGGCTTGAGCATTTTTAGGTTCAATAATTATTCCATTGTCCTTATCGATCAGTTCCGAACTTCCACCAGTCGGTGTCGCGATAATCGCTAAGCCGCTGGCCAGGGCTTCCAGTATTGAGTTGCTCATACCCTCGTTTAATGAGGGCAGGACGAAGACATCAGCTTTTTGGTAAATTCCAGGCAGTTTGTCATGGGTAATATTACCGGGGAATTCGATTCGGTCGTCAATCCGTAGCTCGACGGCTTTTTGCTGAAGTTGATTTTTCATCGGTCCATCACCAACGATAATTAACTTGCTCTCGGAAAATTTAGCAGTAAATTTTGCAAAACCCTCGACGAGATATTGGATTCCTTTCCGTGGTATCAAACGGGCAACGGTCAAGACAGTAAAAATGTTGTTTTGTTTTGATCTCGGTTTGAATTGTTCGGTATCAACACCGTTTGGGATAATGTCTATTTTCTTTTTTGCGTATGACTGATAGGCCAAATCGCATAATCCTTGGGAATTTGCAATTACGATTTGAGCCCTTTTCCAGATAAGTGCACTTAACCAGCGGAAAAACAAGATATCAAGCCAGTGGAATTTCTGGCTGTAAAATGGCACATCCATCCCACGTAGGGAAACAAGGTATGGTTTATTTAGTAGAAGAGCGATGAATCCGCAGGGGATACCGAAAAACGCGTGGACAAGATGATAATTTTTTTTTCGCAGCAAGGAGTGTGATTTCCAAAATGACTTCCAAGAGTAAGTAAGCAATTCACGGGCAGACTGATTTTGCCAATCAGGGCTTTTTCCAATATCCAAAAAATATATTGTGATGTTATCGGAAAACCTATATTCCTTATATTTGCCCGTTGAAGAAGTTACAAGATCGATCTCAACGTCGGGATTTTTAGAGAATTCTTTTAATAGGTAATAAGTGGCATTCCCGGCCCCACCCCCAAGCGGCGGGAACTCATAATTAAGCATTAAAATGCGTCGTTTCACTGACTTCTCCAATTACTTTTTCTCAATTATTTCCCGGATGGTGTAAACGCTCCGTTTGCCATTATAGTATGTTTTAACCGCAATATCGCCCAGGAGTCCCGAAACAAAAAGCTGGATGCTAGCGAGGATGAGAAAGACGGCCACCAACGGCCAAATGCTGTTCTGTAATGAGATAATTCGTAAAATTCGCAGGACAGTCAGCGTAAGACCAAGAATGAATCCGATACTGCCGAACAAAATACCGAGCCCGCCAAAGAGATGCAGGGGTCGGCTGGCGTATTTCCGCCAGAACCAGACACTCATCATGTCAATGAGGCCTTTTAGCATGCGTTTCCAATTGTACTTTGTTTTGCCGTGAAGACGCGGCCGATGATTGACTTCTAGTTCGCCGATTTTAAAGCCTTTCCAGGCCAGTACCGCCGGTATGAGACGGTGGATTTCACCGAAGAGATCGAGATCGACAAAACACTCTCGCCGGTAAACCTTGAGAGTACAGCCCGAATCTCTAATATGGTCGGCGACGAAGAACTTGCGAAGCAAGTTTGCGCCGCGGGATATAAATCGCTTCGAATATGAATCCTTTCTATTTCTACGCCAGCCTGAAACCAGATCATAGCCCTCATCCATTTTCTTGAGCAGGCGCGGAATGTCAGCCGGATCGTTTTGTCCATCGCCATCCATGGTAATAAAGATTTCTCCCTGAGCGTTTTTGAAACCGGCATCCAGCGCCGCAGTCTGACCGTAGTTTTTCCGGAAGCGGATTATTTTTATAGGGGAGAGAGTAAAAAGATTATCGTATGTTTTATCCTTGCTTCCATCATCAACAAAGATAATTTCGTAGGGTTCGGCCAAGCGTTCCATGACCGACTTTATTTCGGCATGGAGTGTGGTTACTGCCCCTTCTTCGTTATAAACTGGGACAATGACTGAATATTTTAAAATCGATTTATTTTCGGGTAATGAATTCATTCGCGTTATCTTGATACCATTTAATAGTTCTTTTTAAACCCTCGTCGAAGCTGACTTGAGGCTGCCAGCCGATAAGCTCCTTCGCTTTACTGGTGTCAGCCAGAGTGTTGCGCGGTTCGACACGCGCCGCGATATGTTCGACTGGCCCGCCGATTACCTTCGCGATGTAATTCACGCTGCGATTGTCGCTATTACCGATATTAATAACTTCGCCTTGGCCGACTTTTGTGCTAGCCATGGCTAATAAATTGGCTCGGATAACGTCATCGACATAGGTAAAATCACGGGTTTGCTCGCCGTCTCCAGTGGCAGTTAGTGGCTGATTATTAAGCTTTTGCCTGTTAAATATGGCGATGACTGTAACATAGGCTCCTTCGGCGGCCATATTCGGACCAAAGACGTTGAAATAACGGAGTGAGACTGTTTCCAATCCCCAGAACATGGCGGCTAATTTCATATATACCTCGCCGACGTATTTCTGGAGAGCGTAGGGGCTGATCGGATCAGACTTCATCGTTTCTTTCAGAGGCAGCTCTTTCGAATCTCCATAAGCTGATGAGGAGGCTGAGTAAACAATTTTTTTCACACCTGCTTCCTTGGCCGCCCAGATTACGTTTAAAGTGCCATCGATATTTGAACCATTGCATTCTAGGGGATTAGCGATTGAAGCCTGGACACGGGGAAGAGCGGCGACGTGGAAAACACCGTCAATCCCTACAAAAGCCGGGCGTGTTTGATCAAGGTTCCGTATGTCTGCTTCGATGAATTCGGCCTTTGGGTGCAGATTTTTTCGTTTGCCGGTTGAGAGATTGTCTAAAATTCGGACTTGATTGCCTTGTTTGATCAGGGTTTCGACCAGATGAGAGCCAATAAACCCCGCACCACCGGTTACTAAGAATTTCATAAGTAGTAATTATGTTGATAAATGATTCTATTAACTTGCCGGGGTGTGGGGCAGGCTCCAGCGCCGCCGGTAACTAAAAATTTCATGGTTCCTTGCCTATTTAATTTTGATTTACGTTTATATTTAACCACAAAAGGCCATTCTTTGGCAAGGGATAGAGAGGTCAGCAATTACACGAGAGGGATTGCTGGGTAGGACAATTTAGTATGCCTAAGGGTGTTTGAATTATGTCGAAAAACGTGTAAACTATGAGATAGTATGACGTTATTACCGAGAACATCTTTTTTGAAGCGCAAACCCGAGCTAATAATGTTAGTATTGCTTGGGGCGGCTTTTTTCGTTTTGTACTCTTTCAGTTCCTTTGGTTCGCCTACAAAATTTGTATCTCCTGACGAAACAGCCAATTATTTTTTTACCAAGTCGTTTGCGCAAAGTTCCAGCTTAAGCGTTTCAGAGCCGCTTGATTCCTTTGCTCCGGGCTTGATCCGACCGCGCAGCGTGGATTTAGTTGAGGGCAAGCCCTATACCGATATGGTACAGGGCAAGCTGGTGCCGAATAGCTTTATTGGTTTGCCGCTAATCTATGGTTTAATAGCGAAAGTTTTTAGTCTAGCAATGGTCAGATTTATCACACCGATGATCGCGATCATCGCCGTGATATTTTTCTATTTGTTGGTAAAACAGTTATTTGATAATAGAATTGCTTTTTTTAGCTCGTTGCTGCTTTTTCTCCAGCCGGCTTTTTGGTATTTTTCAGGACGAAGCATGATGCACAATGTTCCTTTCGCGAGTTGCGTTATTATCACGGTTTATTTTTTTATCAAGGCAGTGCGTTTTTCCAAACTAATGAATTACATCTTTCTTGGAATTGCGTTGGGTTTAGCGATAATATTTCGAGTTTCAGAGGCCATCTGGCTTTTGCCAATGCTGTTAATATTATTTTTAGTTTTTAAAAAGCGCATTAGCTGGCTTAAAGCCGCCGTCTCTTTACTCACTCTCTGCCTGTTCTTGTTGCCGATTGGCTATTTAAACAATAAGTTATACGGAAACCCTCTGGCTTTTGGCTATTCCCAGGAAACGCTTGATTTTGGCACGATCGGTTCAGCCACAACCGGCCTAGGTTTAAAAATCAGCCAGGCGCTATTTCCCTTTGGCTTGAACCTCGGACTGGCGCTTCACAATTTTTATGATTATTTTATCGTCATCTTTCCCTGGTACGCGATTCCCTTTGGTCTCGGCCTAGTTTTATTCTTTAGAAATTGGCTGAGAGATTGGCTAAAGCCAAGCGAATCAGGAAGAATTACCCGAGGGCAAAAGACATACGCCTTAGCATTCTTGTTTATTTTAATTTGGTTGGTTTTGTATTATGGCAGCTGGGATCTCAAGGAATTCTCCGACCCGGATCGGATCATCCTCGGACACTCATATCTGCGTTATTGGCTGCCAGTGTTTATTTTTAGCTTGCCGTTTTGCGCAACTGGTTTATCATGGATGATCGATTGGTTTAAGACGAAAAAGTTGAAAATATTTTTCGGAATTTTCCTGGCATGTTTAATCGTCGCTCTTTCGATCACGACGGTGCTTTTTGATCCGCTTTATGGTCTGGCAAAAATTCGTCGAGATATTGCCGGATATGAAAAAGTTAGCCAAGAGGTTGTCAAATTAACCCCGAAGAATTCCGTGGTGATAACCGGCAAAGGGGACAAGGTGATTTTTCCTGAGCGCAAAGTTATCGCCGCTTTTGACCTGGGAAACATTAAGTTGCGCGTCGAAATAAAAGGTTTGGCAAAGCAGGCGCCGATTTATTATTATTGCCAGCCGGTTGAAATAAATTGCCAAGAACTCGAGAAGCAAGCGGCAGCGTTTTTACCCACGATTAAACTAATCGAACTCTCCACTCTGTCTGACCAGGCAAGCTTTTATAAACTGGAATTTCCCTAAAGAGCCTGGATTTATTGATAGAATTGTGCTATTCTAGCGATATCAGAAAATAGTTTTTCAAGCCATGGAACCAAGCAAATCAGCCAAAAGAGCTTTGCGGATAACCGGAATAATTTTTATAATTGCCCCGATTGCGATTGTGGTGTGGCTTTTGAATAAAAATTTCGTGCCATTCGGTTCAATGATGGTGGTTTATCGGGTGGGGGACCAGGAATCGCCCCTGGTTCAAAATTTCGCTTCAAAAGAGAAAGACGAATTGATCGGATCGGCCAAGGGGACAATGGACTATTTTCGCTATATCACCCAGGAACCCGTCTATTTTGACGTAAAAGTTCCCCGGGTATTTCCAAAAGCCACAGTTACTTTGAAATATCAGAATCCATCAGGGCAAAACAATATAATATTGGGCGTTACCCAAAAGGGCGGAGATAATTATTTTAAAAACCTTGGGGTTTATAATTCGACTCTGGAAAACCTGCCTGGCTATTGGAAAAAAATCCGCGAAGACAATCTGGTTTTGTACCAGCGAGATGACGAGGCTATGGTTTTGGACCAGGAAATAAATAAGCTTGAAGAGCAGATTCAAACTGAAGAGGAGAAAGAGGGTGGCCTAAACAGCGGTGAGATCTCAAGGTTGAAGGCCGAGTTGAGTACTTTAAACGATCGATTGGACGAACCAGAAAACGGAGCGACCTCTTCCAGTATAAAAGAATTTTTAAATAGAATTCCGAACCACGCAAAAGTCCTGCGCAGTAATATTGATCTAAGTCCATATCTGAAAATACCCGACTATCAGTCATCCCAGGAGATTACCACTATTGATTCAAGCATCAGGGGTGAGCATGAGATATATGCCTACCTTGAGAATGAACCGCTCGACTTTAAATTTTTCATTCAGGATATAAATCGGCATTCAGGCGCGGATGATTTCGCAATTGACGTATTTAAGGGTGAGGAAAAGGTGGAAAGCATTGAAGTAGCTGATGATGGTAATTCTTCCGCCAACGGTAAGCCATCAGTCCAGAAAGAAGTCCAATTATCTATTCCCAAGCCAGCGAACGGTTTGTATCGCATCCGTTTGGGCATAAAAAACGATGAGATATTTATACGGAAAATCGAAACCAAACAACACCTGATAGTTTTCGCCGATTTCCTTTACCTGACTGATAATAACGAGTATCGTGGAGCTTTTCCTGATTTGGTGGAGCGGCCAACGACGATTTATTCAAACGGAAATAGTTTTCAAGTGCGCACCGCTCATGCCAACGGTTTTCAAACGGTAAAAATCGGTGGAGCTGAGGTAAAAATAGATCAACTTCACAAAGAATATTCGGTGGAAACCGGCGGAGCTGGAAAAATTCAGGAGATTGTGTCGCCGAAAAACGATATTTTCATTAGAGGCAACGGTTTTTTCTCGTTTGAGCCAGAACAGTACTTTGATCCGTACTTTGGAATCAGTGAATTAAGCGTTATTATGAAACAATCGGATATTGATAAATATGATTACATTATCGCCGATTACCCGGAAGCTCTCCATGAAGGAAACTGGGAAGTGGTGAGCCAGACAGTTGAGGTGCCCTATTTGTACACTGAAAATAATACTGTTAGATTTATGGTTCATTTGCCGGGTTTGGTCGAGAACAACAGAATATTCAAGATTAATGAAGTCTCGGTAAAGTTTGAAAAAGATCCGATTACCTTCAGCAATCTACTGCCCAGATTTAAGTCATTTTTAAAAAAGATTTTTTAAGAAATGAGCCAGACCGAAGCCAAACCAGTAGCCACCAGCAGCCAAAGCCTTTTCTGGTTTCTAAAAAAGTTAACTGAGCAAATATTTATTAGTTCGCTGGTAACCTATTTAGGCTTATTATTGCTGGATAAAATATTTGAAAACTTCGTCTCAAACTACTTTGACTTGTCGATTTTGCTGGTGGTAACATTGATCAGTGGCTTATTAACTAGCTTGCTACGAGACGACCTAAAAAACCATTAACACATAATAAAAAACTATGAAAGGCGTAATTTTAGCCGGGGGGACTGGTTCGCGTTTAGCCCCACTCACCCGGGTGACAAATAAACACCTTTTGCCGGTGTTTAATAGACCGATGATTTACTATCCGATCGCGACTTTAAAAAAAGCGGGCATCGAGGATATTCTCGTGGTTTCCGGAAAAGGACATGTAGGCCATTTGCTGGAATTACTGGGTTCAGGAAAAAGATTTGGCGTAAAATTCTCGTATGAAGTGCAAGAAGAACCGGGGGGAATCGCCCAAGCCCTGGGTTTGGCCAAGGATTTTATCGACGGGGGCAAGATTATTGTGATGTTGGGCGATAATATCCTAGTTGATGACATAAAAGAGGCGGTTCAAGATTTTGAAAAACAGCCAAGCGGGGCAAAGATATTTTTGAAGGAGACGAAATATCCGCAATCTCTAGGCATCGCGGAGATTGACGGCGACCGCATCATTAACATTGAAGAAAAGCCGAAAAAACCAAAGTCCAATTTAGCGGTTATCGGTTTGTACATGTATGACAGTAGCGTATTTGATGTGGTAAATACCCTCAAACCGTCGAAACGCGGTGAACTCGAAATCACTGACGTAAATAATTATTTCATCAAGGAAAGTACCATGACTTACAGCGTGCTCAAGGGTTGGTGGGGAGACGGCGGCGAATCTTTCGAAAGTTTATTAGAGGCGGGACAACTCGTAGCCAAGACCATTAAAGATACCGGCCATGATCCATGGTGTACAGATTAAATCTTTAAAAGTCCACCAAGACATACCCGATCGGAAAGAGGATTCGGACAAACCAGGTTTCCTGATGGAGGTGATTCGAAACGACGAGGACTTGCTCAAGAAGTTCGGCCAAACCACTTTCACGGTGGCTTATCAAGGTACGATCAAGGCCTTCCACTACCACGAGCGGCAGGAGGATCTTTGGTTCGTGGCCACGGGAAAAGCGATGATCGTGCTTTATGATCTGCGGGAAGATTCCGCGACTAAGGGCGAAACCCAGGTTGTTTTCGCCGGCCAGGACGATTACAAGGTAGTTCGCATTCCCATTGGCGTGGCGCACGGCTACAAAGTTTTGAGCGAAGAGCCGGTGCTGCTTTTTTATCACACGACCGAACCGTATGACATTAAAAACCCGGATGAAAAGCGCCTAGCGCCTGATGATCAGACAATCGGGTTTGACTGGAAGAAAAACAATTTATAATTGATAATTAAGAATGAATAATTTAAGTGTTTGACTTTGTCAAATACATTCATTCTTACTTCTAAATTCTGAATTCTTAATTTCAAATGAAAATCCTCGTCTCCGGTTCACTAGCCTATGATCGAATCATGGATTTTCCCGGACGGTTCAAAGACCATATTCTGCCGGAAAAAATCCACGTGCTTAGCGTCAGCTTCCACGTAAATAATCTGAGGGAGAATTTTGGCGGAACCGCCGGTAACATTGCCTATAACCTCTCACTGCTAAAAGAAAAACCGATTATTTTGGCTACGGCCGGGAAAGATTTTTCACCCTATCGCGACTGGCTGAATCAGCATGGAGTAGACATAAGCCATATAAAAATAAATGACGATCACACGGCCGGCGCTTATATTATGACTGACCAGGACGACAACCAGATTACCGCTTTCCACCCGGGCGCGATGAAAGAGGCCAGCCATGTCGATATTGAAGCGATAAAAAAGCAAACCGGAGGACTTTTCGGAATAGTGGTCGCCGGCAACGTGGATGATATGCTATATTATGCTAAGGAATACCAGCGTTTGAGCATACCCTACATCTTCGATCCGGCCCAGCAGATTCCCGTAATTTCAGCTGATCATTTGAAATTTGCCATCCAGGGAGCGCGCATCGTGATCGGCAACGACTATGAGATTGGTTTGATTTTAAAAAAAACCGGTTTAACCAAGTCAGACATTTTAAAAAAAACCGAGCTGGTCATTACCACCAAGGGCGAGGCTGGTTCATTAATCGAAACCAAAGACAAGGGTTTTCAGATACCGATTGCCAAGCCTCGGGAGATTAAGGATCCAACCGGCGCCGGAGACGCTTATCGAGCTGGATTGATCAAGGGTTTTTTAGGCAGTTATTCCCTGGAGGTAATTGGCCGCCTGGCCGCCTTAACCGCGGTTTATCCGATCGAGTACTATGGCACGCAGGAACAGTCGTATACAACGCAGGAGTTTATCAATCGGTACAAGGAAAATTTTCATGAAGATATAAAGATTTGATACTTTACAAACCATGAAAAGAACGAAGAAAAAGACAACTAAAACTTCAAAAGCAGGGTTTTCATCGGCGATTGGGATAGTCATAGTAGTTGCCATCGCTTTGATCGTCGGCGGAGTATTTTATTATCTATCGATTCAGACTAAAAATGATAATACCAACACGATTACATCAATTCAAACGAACAATAATACCAATACGGTGGCAAGCACCAATCTAAATGACGATCTCGATGCAAACCTAAACAGAAACACTAATTCTAGCGTAAATTTGAATACGAACTCGTTAGTCACCAATGAACGACTGAAATATTGGGATACATATACCGATACTATCGAGAGTGTCTCATTTAAATATCCACCAGATTTAAGACAAACATCAATATCGACAAGCACACACATTCAGATGAATAATTTCTACAATATTGATGAATATAACGATAGATATTTGCCCACTTTACAGTTGGGTATGTATTATATTGATTTTGAAATACAGACTAATCAAGCACAGTCATGGTGCCTACAGGATTTAAGCAATACCAGCAAGACAACAATCGATAGTGTTGAAGGAACGCGCGGACAAAAAATTGACGATAAGGGCAATGTTCAATATATCCTATGTATTGAACGGAACGGAATAAACTACAAACTTCAGACAACTGTTCATCCTGAACAAGGATCTATTGCTGAATTGGTTCTTTCAACATTCCAATTCACTGGCATAGAGGATTTGCAAGACCTTGAGGTTGAGGATATCAGTGGATTATTTTCTGGTTTTGGTGGAAATGGAATAGAAACAGTTAATATTAATGGTTCGACCGCGTTGATCGGTGGAACAAACAGTAAACTATTTCAGTATGATTCTAACGGGGTTGTGGATCTTACCAATAAATTACCTTTGGTTGATAGACCAGAATACCGATCAGTGGCTAACTTGAGAAGTAATGGCCAGAACTGGATTATTTCACTCGTTCAAAGTCCGAACGCGCCCCTTCTCGAGTTTGATGGGAACACGATGATCAATTTATCCAGCCAAATGCCCAATTCGTCTGGTTTAACGGGTTTTGATGCCATCGGCTGGAACGGCCAATATTGGCTCCTCGGGAACAGGCTTGGGCAACTGATCCGTTATGATGGATCGACATTCACCGATCTTACCAGCCAGATACCAGACCAATTAGATAATAATGTTCAAAATATTGAGGAGGCCATTTGGGACGGCGCAAGATGGCTCATTTTGACTTACGATGGAAAAGCATATTGGTATAATGGGGATAACATTACCCGTGTATCCGCTCTTAATGATTATCATATCAGCAAGGGTGCATGGAATGGATCATATTGGCTTCTCGGAACACGCGGCCAGGAAAATGCACATGTTTATAAATTCGACGGTAATAAAACAGTGACTGATACAGGAGAAGAAATGAGTGTGACGACAATCGCGAGTGATAAAAAATACTGGTATATCGGTACTGTTGGAGATACGTATGTTTTTGATGGAGAAAAGTTTACAAATGCAAAACAAATTTTTTATCGGGCGCAGTGGGTACAAGATATTGCAATTGGGCTTAACTATAACCTACTAGTGTCACAAAATCAAAAGGTTATAAAATTCACTGTTAAGGACTAATTATAATTTCGTATTATGACAAAAAAGAAAATTCAACCCAAAATTACTTTTCCCGGCTTCTCTCCTGTCATCGCTCTGGCGATTGTTATCGCTTTTGCCCTTTTTGCCGGCGGCGCTTTCTTTTTTTACAATACTTTCACAGAACTTGATGACAACAATACTGCCGGTTTAACGATTAAATCAAACAAGAACACGAATACGGCGACAAACAACACATATATTAATGCCGACCTTGGCATTAGTTTTGAATATCCGAATCAAGCAGTTGTCCGAAAATACACAAATGGTACGGCCGTTCGCATAATCGCCAATACCGATCCGGACAAGAATGGTCCGAGGTACACTGATGCGGTTGGGCCTGGTCCGATTGGAGTCGTATTATACGATACATACCAAGGTGATCTTTCAGCTTTCGCTTCGAGTCAAGCAGGTGGCAATCTAGAGCCAACCACAACCACTGTCGCTGGTGAAACCGCCTACCGCATAACTGGTATGCTCGGTGTTGGTAAGCATAGGGTCAAGGGTGCGACATCAGCCACTATTGATTATTATTATTTCAACCACAACGGTAAAACCTGGGGTTTGGAATATGACTCGGCAAATGTTACAGCGGTTCCCTCACATGACGACTTTACTCAATTGGTGGCTTCTTTCCAATTCACCGACGAAACCGCTGACTGGAAAACATATACGAATGCAGACCTTAGAATTTCTTTTAGCTATCCACCAGCTTGGGGTGAGGTGACCGCAAAAGCCATTGACTCGTCAATGAGTGTTCAAGAAACAGGTTCGAAAATATTTTCTGGTAAGGCCATTCAAATCAACTTTACGCAAGCCGCGAGTATTTCGTTCATTGGAAGCTCGAGTGATTTTAACCAGTTTAAGCAATTAAAATACAATGGCGGCGAGAACCTCGCGTTAGGGTGCGAAAACGAAGGTGTCCTCAATGATACGGCAACAAACATTTGCCGACGCACAACGATTGATGGCCAACAGACTTATGATGCCTTTGTTGCCTGGGGTGATGAATGCTCGTTTTGGAATCTCCGAGAAGTCCGGCTTAATCTTACGGCAGGGGATTATGTCGGTCTTCTTTTATCAGCCTCATTGCCATCTTCGCAAGAATGTTTAGGGAGCGAGGATCAAAATGAGAGCGCCCGAAGAAACGATCTCAGGAATTTGTATGATCGTACAAACTTGACCGCCGAAACAGAGAATAATCTGAATTACATCGACCAACTTCTCTCCACTTTCCAATTCACCGACGAAACTGCGGATTGGTTAACATATACGAACACTGAGCATCATTTTTCTCTGAGGTATCCAGCTGATATGACCTATGCCAACATTACCGGTGCTGATGGAGTGTCATTCTCAGCTACGGACCACTCCAAGGCATTCAAGATTAATTTTATAGCTGGACCACTCGATCCAAATAACATCATAGGCATCTATGGTAAACAGGCTACGACCACCGTGACAGTAGGGACGCAAAGCGGCTATCAGTACCGCGAAGGCGACGCGGGTTGCGGGGGAGATATGATTCAAACAGCACTTTCTACCGATAAGATAATGAAATTGTATTTCGGTGAGTGCGACAATACTACAAACGCATTCTATAGTGATGCTTCACTCCGCACACAGCTTCTTTCCACCTTCCAATTCACAGAGTAAACAAATCAACCAATTAACAAATTAACCAATAAACTAATTCATGAACTACGATGTAAAGAACCTCCGACTTGCTGATATTGGCAAGAAACGGATCGAATGGGCTGAGCAATTTATGCCGGTCTTGCGGATTATCCGCGAACGGTTTAGTAAGGAAAAGCCTTTTAAAGGAATTAGAATTTCGGCTTGCCTACATGTCACCACTGAAGCGGCAAATCTGATGCGCACACTAAAAGCCGGCGGCGCCAAAGTCGTTTTAGTGCCGTCAAACCCATTATCCACGCAGGATGATGTGGCTGCTTCGCTGGTCAAGGATTTCGGCATCAGCGTTTTTGCCAAGTGCGGCGAGAACCGGCAGTCTTATTACAAACACTTGAACGCTGGTCTTAACCAAAAGCCGAATATCACGATGGATGACGGAGCTGATTTGGTCTCGCTCTTGCATTCGAAACGCAAAGAATACGTTAAATACATCTGGGGCAGCACTGAAGAAACCACCACTGGCGTTATTCGCTTGCGCAGCTTGGCTAAGCAGGGGTTATTAAAATTTCCCGTTATTGCAGTGAATGACGCTAAGACCAAGCACTTCTTTGATAATCGCTATGGCACAGGCCAGAGTACCCTGGATGGCATTATTAGGGCCACCAACGTGTTATTGGCTGGCAAGAACATGGTTATAGCCGGCTATGGCTGGTGCGGCCGTGGAGCGGCTATGCGGGCCAATGGAATGGGTGCCAAGGTGATTGTCACCGAGGTTGACGAGACAAAGGCGATTGAGGCGGCCATGGATGGTTTCGAGGTAATGCCGATGGCCGAAGCCGCTCGAATCGGGGATATCTTCATTACCTTGACTGGCGATATAAATGTTCTCAGGCCGGAGCATTTCCGGAAAATGAAAGACGGAGCGATTGTCTGCAATTCAGGACATTTTGACGTGGAGATTGATATTCCGGGCTTGAAAAAAATCTCGAAATCAATTATGCCGGTTCGTGAATTCGTAATGCAATATACTCTTAGCAACGGCAATAGGATTAATCTGCTGGCTGAAGGCCGCTTAATCAACCTGGCCGCGGCTGAAGGCCACCCAGCCTCGGTCATGGATATGAGCTTTGCCAACCAATCGCTGGCCGCCGAATATATCGTCAAGAATCGGAAGAAACTCTCAAAACAGGTTTACCCAGTTCCGGAAAAAATAGATCGTCTGATCGCGGCTTTGAAATTAAAGTCTATGGGTATTACGATTGACCGATTGACTCCAGAACAGAAAAAGTATCTGGCAGCTTGGGAGATGGGAACATAAGGCAATTAACCCCGTACCGCTCGCAGGCTTGGGTACGGGGTTCCCAGAACCCAACGTGGTTCTGGGAAAAATTCAAAATTAAGAATTAAAAATGAAAGAATCCGCCCTGGGCGGATACAATAATTTTACATTTTAAATTATTAATTTTAAATTAATTATGAAATTCTTAATTACCGGCGGTGCGGGATTTATGGGCTCCAACTTTATCCGCTATCTCATCAACAACTATCCGGAATTCCAGGTGGTCAATTTAGATAAGCTGACCTATGCCGGCAATTTGGAAAATTTAAAAGACATTGAAAATAATCCAAGATATGAATTTGTCAAAGGCGATATCGCTGACGAGAAAATGGTTGATAAAGTGATGAAAAAGGGGATTGACCAGATAATTAATTTCGCGGCTGAAACCCACGTTGACCGTTCAATTCTCGGCGCCAAGAGCTTTATCATGACTGACGTTTTCGGCACTTACACACTTCTCGAAGCGGCCAGGAAATACGGGGTCAAGCGGTATATCCAAGTCTCCACTGATGAAGTATTCGGTTCGACCGAAGACGGAGAATTTACTGAGGAGACGGCTTTTGAACCGAACAGCCCCTACTCGGCATCAAAGGCCGGGGGCGATCATATGGTCAGGGCCTATTGGAAAACTTTCGGCTTGCCGACTATTGTTACGCACAGTTGCAATTTTTACGGACCCTATCAATATCCCGAGAAGCTGATACCACTTTTTATCACCAATCTGGTTGAAGGTAGGAAGGTGCCGGTCTACGGCGATGGTTTGAATATCCGGGAGTGGATTTACGTGCCCGATTATTGCCAGGCCTTAGATACAATTATCCAGAAAGGCGAGGATGGTGAAGTTTATAATATCGGCACGGGTGAGCGTAAGACAAACATTGAGATTACCCGTTTGGTTTTGGAAATCATGGGTCTGGATGAAGCCATGATTGAATATGTTAAAGACAGACCAGGACACGACCGTCGTTATGCCGTGAATTCCGAAAAATTGCGCCGCCTTGGGTGGGAGCCGGAGCATTCATTTGAACAAGCGCTTAAAGAAACAATCGAGTGGTATCGAGAACATCAGGATTGGTGGAAGAAGCTGAAAAGCGGCGAATATCTTAAATATTACAAACAACAGTATAACCGCTAAGTCTGCAAATAATTCTTTACACAGGAAAAAATACCAGGTAAGATAAAGCAGCCAGAAAGGTGTAATTATCCAATTAAGTTATAAAAAAATGAAATTACTCATTATCGGCCACAAGGGAATGCTTGGTACGGCCCTGAAAGAGGTTCTTAAGGGCCACCAGCTTGTTCTTTGGGATTTGCCTGAGTATAATATCACGGACGAGACAATTATCGACAAAATGGTGGCTGAGAATCCCGAAGTGGTAATTAATGTCGCCGCCTTTACTGATGTTGACGGCGCGGAAAAACATAAGAAAGAAGCCAAGGCCGTAAATGCCGATGGGGTGGCGATTTTAGCCGAGGGCTGTGAACAGTTGAATACCCCGTTGATTCATATCAGCACTGATTACGTCTTCGATGGCCAGACCACTGATGGTTATAGGGAAGATGATCCGCCCAAGCCGATAAACACCTACGGCAAGACGAAAGCTGAAGGCGAAAAAAAACTCCGTAAAATCACCGAAGCATATTTTCTCGTCCGCACCCAGGGACTTTACGGACCGAACGGCAAGAATTTCGTGGATACCATGCTTGAGAAAGGCAAAGCTGGCGGTGAAATCAAGATAGTCAGTGATCAATTTATCAGGCCGACCTACACCTTTGATTTGGCCAGAGCCATCGCCGTGCTGATTGACACGCAGCCTGATTATGGTATCTACCATTTGGTTAACGAGGGAACTGTCAGCTGGTATGAATTTGCCAAAAAGATATTTGAACTTGCTGATATGCCGGTCAAACTGAAAGCCATCAGTTCAAAAGAATACAAAACCGCCGCTAAGCGGCCAGCCAATTCATCGCTGCTTAACACCAAATTCAAACCCCTCAGACCTTGGACCGAGGCTTTGGCTGATTATCTCAAGAGTAAAAAGGTTTAACGCAAGGGGCGTTTCCAGAGTCTATCCCCGTTACTGCCGATATAAAAAAGGTTTTTACTTTCACGGTCAAGGATAAAGTGACCCGTGGCATTATTGACCAGGGAGGTGGTGGTTCGGGATGGAGTGTGACTTTCAAGCTCAAGGGCTTGAATGTTTTTTTCCTGGGAAAAAATCACGTAATCAAACCAGCCATAGCGATTGGCCCATTGGATCGGCTCGCTTAAGCGCGTCAGAAGCGTTCGTTCATCGGTTTCAATATTCCAGCGCCAAATCTCAAAATCGTTATAATATACCAATTGTTCCCCCGCCTCATGCCAAAAAGCATCTTTGGCTGTCCTGGGTATGGTGGTTATCTTCCCGGGGGTGTTCTCCGGATCAATCAGGACAAGGTCTTCGGTCTGGCCGTCGATAAAAACCACCAATGGTTCTGATTTTGGGATAAAGCGGTAGTCTTCGGATTTTGGCAGCCGGACAATCAGCTCCCCCTCGAGATTATTAATTGGCGCTCGGTAGAGCAGGGTAGATTCAATATCGGAGGAAAGATAGTAAACATATTTATCCTGCAGTAAAAACTCGGTCACGGCTGGGCCAGCGCAATTAAATTCAGGTTTTTCCAGAAAAATCTGGCACAGGACTCCCTCGGCAATCCCGAAGAAGCTTTTATTGTCCAGCCACTGGAGCTTTGAAATGTCTTTCGGGGCCCAATTTATTGCCGTGGCTTTCTCCGGCACGGTGATGTCCATGTCTTCATAAACCGGAAGGCCGTTGGCAAGGGAAGAAATAATTAAGTGGTTGTTTACGGCCTCTGTTTCAATATTTATTTCAGTCGGCCGTGTTAGCATATTCGTTTCTTTCTGGTTTGCCAGGTTGAGCTTGTTAAGTTCAAAACCGTTTTCAATGGGCGTCACAAAGAGCGCTTCGTTAGAATCCGGCAGGGCCGTCAATTTGCCAATCGTTTTATCCAGGACAAGTTCAGGCGAGGTGTCTCGGAATAAAGTGATATCGGTCAGAAATTCGACAGTTTTAGATTTTAGACTGATGGAATTTTGCCAGGGAAGATAGCCGTCCTTTTCAACCCGGATATCGTAGGTACCAGGCAAAAGATTGTTTATGGCGGTGGGGGTTTTATTCTTTTGAGGCTGACCATTGACATAGACTGTGGCGCCCCCGGGCTCAGTGTTGAGACGGAGTAAGGCTGTCTTCAGAAGCTGTTTTCTGGACCAGTCAAAACGGTAGCCAGAAGAGTAGAGCACCAGAATCGGAGCCAATATAAAGAACATCAGAATGAAAGAAAGATAGAGAATCCGGCGCGTTCGACGGGTCATTTTGACGTTTTTTGGATTACTGGGTAAAATAGGAGGAGTAAACTTGTTTTTATAATAACACACAAGTTAGGGTAGCCAAAAGCCAATGGAAAGATTCATCATTGAACCCGGTAATCTACTCGAGGGAGAAATCCGGGTCAACGGGGCGAAAAATTCAGCCCTGAAAATTTTAGCCAGCACCCTGCTGTCAGAGGGTTCCTGCCGGATTGAGAATGTGCCGGATATTGCCGATATTCGGGTGATGCTTGAGATACTGAGAGACTTAGGCGCGGCCGTGGAGCAAATAGACAGCCATACCTATCAGATAGATACCAGCCGGATTGATAAGCCAGTATTAAAACCAGAGCTAGTCAGAAAATTACGCGCCTCGGTGGTTTTATTGGGACCAATCCTGGCGCGTTTTGGCGAAGTCAAATTTCCCCATCCGGGCGGCTGCGTGATCGGACAGCGGCCGATCGACATATTTCTTGACGGCTTTAAGGCGCTGGGTGTAGAAATAACCGAAGATTCCGAAGGCTACCTTTTCCGGACCAAAAGACTTTCAGGCAATACATTTGTTTTTCCCAGAATGAGCGTTACGGCCACTGAAACTCTGATGTCAGCCGCTACTTTGGCCAAAGGTACGACCAGATTAATATTCGCCGTCTGTGAGCCCGAGGTTGAGGAATTAGCTAATTACTTAAACAGCCGCGGGGCAAAAATAAAAGGCGCCGGCACCCACACTATTACTATCGAGGGAGTCAAATCGCTGACCGGAGGTGACATAAAAATTATGCCTGATCGAATCGAAACCGGCACCTTCGCGATCTTGGGCGCTCTGGCCGGTCGAGAAATCGTGATTCGCGACTGCGATCCAGCCCATCTCGAGGTTCCTTGGAAAATTCTGGGTCAGGCCGGCGTTAAATTCGAATTAAGCCGAGACCAGGTCAAGGTTTGGCATTCGCCGGATTTAATTGCCACGAATTTGGTGACCCACGAATATCCAGGCTTTGTCACTGATCTGCAGGCGCCTTTTACGGTAATGATGACCCAGGCTAAGGGGTTAAGCTTGATCCATGAGACGATTTACGAAGGCCGCCTGTTTTATATTGATAAGCTCAATAAGATGGGCGCCAAGATAATTATGTGTGATCCTCATCGCGTGGTAGTGCTGGGGCCGACTAAATTAGTTGGTGGAAAATTTGAGAGCCCGGATATTCGAGCCGGTATCGCCCTGGTTATTGCCGCCCTGATCTCCAGCGGCAAAAGTGAGATTGATAATATTTACCAGATAGACCGGGGTTATGAAGCCATTGACGAGAGGTTACGTTCCCTCGGAGCCAAGATCACTAGATTGAAACAATAATGGACGTACGAAATAAACTGACACCCTCAACAAATAAAACGCCGTTCTTTTTTAAATTTCTTTTTGGTTATATTATTTTTTCGTTGTTAGTGTTGGTGTTTTTTGTAGGTTACTTTGTTGGGCTGGCCCGGCCGGGCACCTTTTCCAGTTCGGAGATTCTATCACAGATTGTCGAAAGAGCGCCGCAGTACGTCAAAGACAAGAATATTGACTTCAACCAGTTTTGGGAGGTTTGGCAATACCTGGGAAATGAGTACGTGCACCAGCCAATTGATGAGACGACGGCTTTTTATGGCGCCTTAAAAGGTTTAGTGGCCTCGTTGGACGACCCATATTCCGTATATTTTGACCCGCAGGAAGCCAAAGAGTTTGATGTCGAAATAAGCGGGCAGTTTGAGGGCATTGGCGCGGAGATCGGGATTAAAGACGAGAAACTTGTGGTGATTTCTCCGATGCCTGGCTCACCGTCGGAGGAAGCGGGCTTGAAAGCTGGCGACCAAATTATAAAGATTGATGAAACGGATGCCTATAATTTAACCGTTGATCAAGCAATCCAGTTGATCCGGGGAGAAAAAGGAACCCGGGTGACGCTTTTAATAGTTCATGAAGGCGAGTCAGAACCAGTCGCCATCTCGATTGCCCGAGACACTATTACTACCGAAAGTGTCAGCTGGAAAATGCTTGATTCGAAGCTTGCCTACGTCGCTATCACCAGCTTTAGTAATGACACGGTTACCCAATTTAACAAGGCCATAACTGAGATCCTCTTAGAAGAGCCCAAGGGCTTGATTCTTGATTTACGCAACAACCCGGGCGGTTATTTAGATGTGGCCGTGAAAGTGGCCGGCGAATTTATCGAAGATGACCTAGTGGTAACAGAGAAGATGAGCGGCGACCGGCGCCAGGAGCATTTTTCCGATGGAACCAGTCGTTTAAAGAGCGTGCCAACCGTGATTCTGGTTAATCCGGGAACGGCTTCAGCCGCCGAGATTCTAGCTGGAGCATTGCAAGATTACCATTTGGCGACCCTAGTCGGTGAAACCACATTTGGCAAAGGAACGGTTCAGGATTATACTGAGTTTGACGACGGTTCAAGTTTGAAGGTAAGCGTAGCCGAATGGTTAACGCCCTCCGGCCGATCAATCGATAAGAAGGGTATCACGCCTGACGTTGCGGTTAAGTATACCCTGGAACAGTATCAAGCGGGAGTCGATCCTCAGCTTGAAGCCGCGATTAAACAGCTAACCCAAACTCCATGAAACAAAGACTTTCCCTAAAAGTCTTTGGTGAAGTCCAAGGCATTAATCTTCGCTCGATGGTCAAGGTACAAGCCATGGTGCTTAGTTTAACCGGTTGCGTGACAAATCAGAACGACGGAACGGTCGAAATTGAGGCTGAGGGAGAAAAAGAAGTATTAGAGAAGTTCATGACTTGGTTAAATTCTCGTCCCGGCCACGCCCAAATTGACCGGATGACAGAAAATTGGTCGGAGGCGACCGGTGAGTACAGCGATTTTGTGATTAAGGATTAATTATCAAAGAAACCGTGAAAGTAATTTTGCGTCAAACAGTGCCTAATCTCGGTCAGGCCGGCGATGTTAAAAATGTCTCGGACGGTTTTGCCCGCAATTTTCTCATTCCCAAAGGGTTAATATTGCCAGTGACTGAAACAAACTTGAAGAAGGTCGAGGACTTAAAGAAAAAGAGGAAATTGAAGAAGCAAAAGCTCGAAGATAATTTTCAGAAGGTTTTAGCAGCGTTGGCTGAGGTTCAGCTTTCAATTCTCGCCAAGGCGACGCCTGAGGGCAGGCTTTTCGCCGGAGTCGACCGGAAGGCAATCGCCCGGGCTTTGCGTGAACAAAAGGGTATTTTGGTTCCCACTGATGCGATTATGCTAGAAAAACCGATCAAGGAAGTCGGCGAGCAGAAAGTTACGATTAAGCTGGCCGAGCAGACTCGTTTAATAACTCTCAAAATAGAACCAAGCCATGAAAAATAGAAAGTACATTTTTGTCATGGGCGGCGTCCTTTCCGGCTTAGGCAAGGGGATAGCCGTTTCCTCAATCGCGATGCTGTTAAAAAGCCGTGGGTTCAAGGTCACGGCCATGAAGATTGATCCCTATGTGAACGTTGACGCCGGGACAATGAATCCCACCGAGCATGGAGAGGTTTTTGTCACCAAAGACGGCCTGGAAACCGATCAAGACATCGGCAACTATGAGCGTTTTTTGAATACTGATATGACCCGGGACAATTATATGACCACCGGCGCGGTTTACCTCTCGGTTATCCAGAAAGAACGGAATTTAGAATACAGCGGCCGGTGCGTTGAAGTGGTGCCGCATATTCCTGAGGAGGTAATCAGGCGGATAAAGTTAGCTGGTGCTAAAACCAAGTCCGATTTTGTCTTAGTCGAAATTGGTGGCACGGTTGGGGAGTATCAAAATTTACTCTTTCTCGAGGCGGCCAGGATGATGCGCTTAAGCCAGCCCAAAGACGTAGCCTTTGTTTTAGTAAGCTATCTGCCGATTCCCTCGAAAATTGGAGAAATGAAAACCAAACCCACCCAATACGCTGTTCGAACTTTAAACTCAGCCGGGATCCAGCCAGATTTTCTTCTGTGCCGTTCGGAAAAGCCGATGGACAAGCCCCGTCGGGAAAAGCTGGGGATTTTCTGCAATATGTCAGCCGGCAGCGTATTGTCAGCTGTTGACGTGGACAGTATTTATGAAGTGCCGCTTAATTTCGAAAAAGAAAAATTGACGGATAAAATTCTAAGCCACTTCGGTCTCCGACCCAGGCAGAAGCAAATAAAATTCTGGCTTAATCTGGTTAAGGAAATCAAAACGGTCAGACAGCCGATCAAGATCGGTATTGTGGGAAAATACTTTGCTACTGGTAATTTCACGCTGGCTGACTCGTATATTTCCGTGATTGAAGCGATAAAACACGCGGTTTGGCATTTAGGATTTAAACCAGATCTCAAGTGGATCAATTCAGAGGAATTCGAGAAAAATCCATCAGCGGTCAGCGGTTTGAAAGACCTGAACGGCATCATCGTACCTCAAGGTTGGGGAAACCGCGGTTCAGAGGGTAAAATTAAGGCTATACGCTTCTGCCGTGAAAATAAAATTCCCTATTTTGGTCTGTGCTATGGCATGCAAATGGCGGTTATTGAGTTTGCCCGCCATGTAGTTGGTCTGGATCGCGCTAATTCCATAGAAGTTGATCCCAAGACGCCCCACCCGGTAATTCACATAATGCCTGAACAGCAGAAATACTTGGCTAAGAAGCAGTACGGCGGCACGATTCGGCTGGGCAATTGGCCCTGCCGCTTGACTCCTAACACGGTTACGGCCAGAGCCTATGGCCAGAAAGCGAAGACTGTGCAGGAACGCCATCGCCACCGCTATGAATTTAATGCGGCTTACCGCAAGCGATTAGAAGACAAGGGCTTAATTGTCTCTGGAACTTCTCCAGACGGCAAGCTGGTTGAAGCAATCGAAATACCCGATCATCCGTTTTTTGTCGGCACCCAATTTCATCCTGAATATATTTCTCGGCCAGAACGGCCTCATCCATTGTTTCTGGCTTTTGTGAAAGCCTGCAGTCAGAGGCGCGACTTAAAAAGGTAATTCTCAAAAAACAAAAAACCCGCTGTTTAGCGGGTTTTGGTTTTATGGATTGAATTATTTTTGTGGCACAACGTTGACGAATACCGCGGGTTTGAGATTGCCATCAAACCGGCGGTGTTTTTTTCGAATAAACTCGACCACACCATCAACCAGCGCAAACAGCGTATCGTCTTTGCCGACTTTGACGTTTTTGCCCGGGTGAAATTTAGTCCCGCGTTGACGGATAATAACCTGACCCCGGCGGGCGGGCTCGCCGCCAAAAATTTTTACGCCTAGACGTTGACTCTGGGAATCGCGGCCGAGATTAGTTGAGCCACCTGATTTTGTATGGGCCATAAACGGATTTTCTTGTGCTTAATAATTACTAAAGAAAAGTTTATACTTATTCAGCTGGGATGTCAAGGGCAAGGGGTTCAAAAGGGTCTCGCTCGAGTTCAGCCGGAAGAACTTTTTTCGTTTTGGCGGCGTGGAAAGTCTTGATATCTTCCAGGAACTTGGTATTTAGCTTGCCCTGGCGTTCGCTTACTTGGTTTTGCTCAATCGGCGGAGGATTCAGGATTGCCTCGTTTATCGTTTGGTAAAAGGAAAAAATAACCCAGGCCACGAAAAGGAAACTGGTCAGCCAAACGATTTTTATGATATATTTTTTTAACGGTTCGCTTAAAAGTTTCATCTTAGTGGGTTATTTTTGCCAATAAGTTAAGCCGGTTAAGGAAACCTGGAGCTGACTTTGTTTAGAAGTGTTGGTATTGACATTGAGGCCGCCATCTCCGGCATTGCTCAGAGTGATTTGGGCAAAATCCAGATAATAGTTGAGCGATTCAAGCTCGGCCATCAGTTTTAATATATTGTTATAGTCACCGGTAAAGCTAACTGAGATCGGGTGGGTAAACACCTCCTGGGTGTTATTTGGAAATTCGGTCAGAGTGACTTCTTCCTTAACGCTGTTGTTTTTTGCCAGCTCTTCAATTTGTGAAATGAATTCCAAAAATTTACTCTTTTGAATAAAATAGGCCCGAAGCTCTTCATCTTTTTCAACTAAACTGGCCTCGTCTTGGGAACGGGCGGCGGTGTTTTGTTGTTGTTTAAGTAGGGCTGAGTCGATGCGTTTGCCCAGGATCTGAGTTTTGAGATCATCGATAGTGCGATTAAGAGGCAAAAAGGCAAAAACCAATAATCCCACTATAATAATAAGCGCGCCGCCGATGATTATGATTGATTTATGACCCTGTATTTTCATGTTTGGCAATATTTTCTGGATTAAGGGTTCCCGAGAATTGAAAGGAGATATCTTCCTTTTGAATCAAATTAGTAATCGGAGCGTTGAGGTTTTCGAGAAAAGTCAGTTTTTCCAACGAAGTTTTGAAATTTAATAGGTCATTTCGAGTTTTGGCCTGGCCTTGAATCTGAAAGGTTTTCTTTTCAGCGTCAAAAGAGCAGGTTTTCAATTGAATATTTTGACCGGCTGACTGGCCGATGAGAGACAGGACGCTTGACCAGGGAATGAAGTTCTTTTGAGCTTCGGCTATGACATTGGATTTCAAAGCAATTCTTTTAATCAGGTCACCAGCGGTATTGCCTGTATTTTCAGATAATTGTTTTATTTGATTGATCTCCTCATCCAATTTTTTCAGCTCCCCGCTTAAGAGGATACGACAACTTAAGGCCAGGCCAACTACCAATAGTCCGCAGCCCAAAAAGATCATCGCCGCCCTTTTTATTTGGAGGAGATTGTGTTCCGAGGCAAGCAGGATTTTTTTATCTGGTGGTAAGAGGTTTAATACAATCATTTCTTTTTTCGAGAAAGGTTTGCCAGTCCAAGCAGACCGAGGCCGAAAGAGGTTGGTTGTGAGAGATATTGCTGGCTGGGAATAACTTTGGTTTTTTGGAGATGCTCGAATTGGCACCAAGGGTTTCCGAGAACAACCTTTCGGCCAAGCTTCTCGCTTAATACCTTGGTCAGGTTTTTCAAATTGGCTCCGCCACCCGCCAGAATGATCTGAGAAATTTCGTTGGCCTGAGGCACATGGGTCTTGTAATATTGTAAAAATTTCTCGATTTGTTTGGCTAATTGGTCAATCGCCGGCATCAGAGTTTTGGGAATGACGGCTTTACCCTGGGTTGGATCAAGTCCGCACAGCCTTTTCGCCTCTTCAGCCTGATCGTTACTCAGACTAAGTTTTTGGGCAATCAGCCGAGTCATTGCCGACCCGGAGATTACCTTGCTTGAGGCGCTGAAACGAACCGCCCCCTGGTCAAAAACCAGGAAACTAGTCCGGTTGAGACCGATGTCCAAAATCATGGCCGAAGTGTTCTTTTCGGCGTTTGGCGGGATGAGAGCGTAGGCAATAGCCATTGATTCGATAACCAAGGAGACTGGCCTCAAGTCAGCGTCCTCGAGGGCCGCGATGTATGAGTCAACAATCGACTTTGGAGTTGCTCCAATTAGCACCCTGGACGTATCGGCCGAGGCCCCAGACTTAAACATTTGCCAGTCGAGGTATATTTCATCGGCCGAAAAAGGAACATGCTGGCTCATTTCTTGACGAATCGTTACCTCTAACTGCTGGCTGTCAATCTGGGGTATTTCCAGCGCTTTTATAAATGATCGACGTTCGGGTAAAGAAGCTATGACATTTTTAGTAGAGAAACGGCCAAAACTCGGGCGGGAGATCATTCTTTTAATTAAATCAGAGACGGTTCTAGGCTCGAGAATTTCACCATTTTTTATAATTCCCGGGGGAACGTCAATCTGACCGTATCCTTCAAAAGCCAGGCCTCGGCCCTGACCCTTGAATTGGACGGCGCGCAAGGTTAAATCACTAATATCAAGCCCGATGGCGTTTTGGTTGTTTTGGAAAAAAGACATAATAAGTTTTAGATTCCGCCTACTGCTACTATTTTACCAGGCCGCTCGGATAATTAAAAGCTTTACTCCTGAGGAAGTTCCTCCCAGGAGATAAAATTGTATTCGCCAGTGCCGGGAAAGAACGGCGGCGGAGCGTAGATTAAGGCCGGTTCGAAATGCGATTCCGTGAGCTCATACCCAGAAACTACCGTGCCACCACCATTCACCCATGACCAGGTCCAGACGTTGTTGGTGATGATTGAACCTCGAACCAGTATTTTATTTTTTACATTGCCGGCATAATATAAACGTTGGACCGCGCCTTTCTGGGCGACCATGACCGCCTGGATTTCCAAAATATTCGGCGAGTAATATGGCACCAGTACGTTTTTTTGAGCGATAAGACCAAGCATAGTGTCAGCGGGATCGGCGCGTGTAATGTTGCCGTTAATGATTATGGACGAATTAGTGGCGGCAGTATCGGGAAATTGAGCCGCCGCGACTGTAGCTTTTTCTTTTAACACTCCGTCAACCCAGACTTTTTTATCTTCAACAAAGATCAGGTTTTGGATATCGCATTGATCTTCCGCCAAATCATACCGGTCGACAAGTTCTTCGTGTTTAATGTCGTTCGAATCCCAAGCGCAATTCCACTCGGTGTCGCAACCCCAGACATCCGGTTCTAGCTCAGTAACTTTATAGAGATCAAAGGCGCCGGTATTTTTAAAAATGATATGATAGCCAAAGGCGCCAGACGGTTCAAAGTAATACCCGCCATTCTGCGCTTTAGTCTTCAGATCAGCCAGGTCGGTCGTAATGACATTAAAATCTACGACTGACACGGGAAATCTCCATAAGCCGCTGGCGCCGCCACTGCCGCTGCCCCAGATGCCGGGCTTTTGCGTGGCGGGATTACAACCATGCATCGGCTGGCAGGTATAGGTTTCTTTAGATGATGTCGATTCGGCGTTTTGGGTGCCATCCATTCGAACGCCGCCATTTGAGTGAAGCGGCCCTTGTACGTCTTCGTTCTCGCCAATCCAGATATCTGAATTAGTCAAAAAAGCATATTGGGCCAATGAAGCTCGGTTATAGCGTACTTTGACAGTTCGCTTGACGTTTGGGAAGTCGAGCGTCCAACCCGTTGACTTGACCGTAACCATGGTGGTGCAGGTAACGGGTTCGGTTATTTCCAAGGAATACTGACCGATAACTCCACCCTGGGGGTCGCTGTAATCATAGGTGCCCGAAAAACTGAAATCATTAGAGTCGTGGACTAAGCGCCAACGGCTGAAGTTTGCGCCAGCCTCCGCGATGGCGAGTGAGCGTTCCCAGGAGATTTGTCGAATAGTTTGCTTGTTTTGCGACATGACGAGGTTGATAATACCGCCAAGCATAAGCATATAAATCGTCAACAAAACGATCGCCATAACCAGGGTAGCGCCTTGTGATTTATTATTTCGTATAATACGTATCATAAATTATTTTTCAAATTACGTATTTGAACCTCGGTTATAACCTCGGTTTGATTTGGCGCCTGGCTTTCGTTGACATTAATCCGTAAATATACGTTTAATAACTTTGTTTCGGTTAAACGGGTCGGCGTGGGCAGGGGATTGTGTGTCATGTCGCCCGGATAGTCCCCGTTGTAGTACAAGAAGATCGGTGTCGTTCCATTGCGTATGTATTCTACGAGCGTGGTTACTGTCTCGGTTGCCTGGTCATAAATGATCGGTTCGCCACTGGGTTCGATAATTCCTTTTTTGAAGGTCGTGCCGTCAAGAAAATACCGGACGCGTTCGGTCGCTTGATCGGCATCAATATTGCTAAAAAAGATAATCTCCTGATCCTCGGCCCGATTGAGTATGTATGAACCATCATCGCCGGGCTCGGCTTCGCGCAATTCTTTAACCATTGTTTGGGCGCTGCTTCGCGCGAATTCGACCTGCTGTTGCTGTTCGCTGGCAAATGTTTGAAAACGCATCCCCTGTAATAAAAAGTTTGATAAAATCGCTAAGATAATGCCAAAAATTGCCAGCGCGACCAGCGCTTCAACAAGCGTAAATCCGGTTTTATTGGAATAGGCGCGCATGGTTTAGATTGGGGGGATCATCACTATTTCTATGGTCCGTTGGCCGTCGATTGTTATAACCTCGTTATGATCCTGATAGCCGGTTGCTTGGATAAAGATAGTGTAATCGCCCTGGACAAGCGACGGGAAAAACGTCTGTCCCCAGGCGGAGGTTGTTTGCGTTTCATCGTAGGGTGGTACTAAGCGGTTTAGCTGAACGGCGATGTTTGGCATAAGGACCATGTTTTGATCGCGGACTGTGACGAGAAGCGTATGATTCGTGTGAGGCGTGGCGAGTGAAATTTGTGTTGTTTGAGTTGCGTCTGGATCGAGATTAATCGGAAGCGGTGGGTTAGCTCCCGCGATGTCGTAATTTATCCCAGCATTATCAATAATAAAGTTGTACGAATCCCATTCAAGATCTGAAATCGTGATTTCTCCAGTCGCGTTCGTGGTGAATGCTTGAGAGTATTTATAGATCGGGGCACCGACGCCATCGGTTCCAATTGTTTTTGAACCGCGCAACGTAAAGTCGATATTTGGGAGTGGTTGACTAGCCTGATCAAACGTTTGGATATTCACCGTGCTTAGACGATCAATAGAGAAGCTGGCTTCCGTCACAACATTCAAATACACCGACAGGGGTGGACGAGTGGGATTGGGATTGGCGATGGGATCGATTTCATATGTTTGATCCGTGCTGTAGCCGCCCTTGGTCACGCGGACGTCATAGGTTTCGATCGAAGGGGGCATGCCGGGTAGGACAAGTGTACCGTTGGCTTGGGTTGTCGTATCATAGTTAACAATCGGGTTGACGTCGGTATTTTCGACATGCACGGCGGCTGACGGCACAGGCTGTCCTAGGGCGTCAAATACGGTCAGCAAAATCGTTCCACCGCCGACTGTTTTTTCCATACCCTTCGGCGTCACGTCGGTGACCAAGATAACGGGTTTATTGTTCAGCATCCGCGGCCAGGTTACTTCGATTCGGATGCGTTTATAGTCAGCGCTATTTGTATCAGGCGGGGCGCCAGTGGCCGTACCGTCAAAAGGGTCGTCGACATATCGGATATCCGTTTCGAGGGTATAAGTAATGTTGTTTACGACCAGCTGTTCGGTCTGTGGAATTGTTCCGTTTGGGATACCACCCGTGATGCCGACATTGTCGTACGCAAGATTTCGGATCATCTCAATCCGTTTATTTGCCATCGCAATCGCGTCGACGCGCGCTCGATTGTCACCCAGCATCTTAGTGGCCAAATTAAAGAGATTATAGATGCCGGCCATGGCCATAGCGAAAATCGCCAGTCCAACAATGACCTCGATGAGAGTTACTCCTTTTGTATTCCTCCTAATCATTTTTTAGAAAGCCTCGACAATATTGTACATCGGCATCAAGACGGCCACGGCGATTAGACCGACCCCGGCGCCCAGGATAAGCATCAGCAGCGGTTCGATGATAGTCGAGAGAGTGGACATTGTTTGTTCCACGTCATCTTCGTAAAAAACAGCGATCTCTTCAGAAATAGTATCAAGCGTTCCAGACTGCTCACCCACGTCGATTATCTGCGTGACTACTGGCGGGAAGAGCTTAAGGTTTTTTTCCAGGACCGACGTAACGGTAACGCCTTGTTTGACTTTTTCCGCGACTATGCTCATAACCTCCTGATAATATACATTGCCCAGTGTTTTGGATATTATTTGAAAGGCCTGGACAATGGGAATGTCGGTTTTCAAAAGCGAGCTTAGCGTTCGAGCGAATCTGGCCAGGTTTATTTTTTTTATGATTTTTCCGAAGATTGGGGTTTTAAGCAACAAGGCATGGTAAGCTCTTCGTCCGCGCCTGGTTTTTATTATTCTAAAAAAGCCAAAGACTATCGCGAAAAGAGATCCGATAACATAGTAGGCGTTTTTTGCAGCAAAGCCGCTAGTGGTGATCAGTAGCTTGGTTGCCCAGGGAAGTTGCACCGAGGTCTCGGCGTACATGCTGGTAATTTTTGGAATGACAAAAATGAACATTAGGGTTCCAATACCGAGCATGGCGACTAGAATGATTGCCGGATAAGTGAGGGCACTCTTAACCTTAGAAATCAAGCCGTGATCTTTTTTCATTTGAAGAGTCAGCCGTTTCAAAACAGACTCCAACTGGCCCGAGACTTCTCCCGCCTCGATCATATTCACAAAAATGGAAGAAAAGACCTTGGGATAGGGCCGCATAGCGGAAGCCAAAGTCTTGCCTTTCTCGACCTCACTGGACAAATGGTTGATAATCTTGGCGAAATATTTATTGCTGGTTTGAGCGGACAGAGTTTTTAAGGCTTTGGCGATCGAAAAACCAGTCCGCACCATTACTTCGAGATTTTGGGTAAAGAACATCCGGTCAACCAACGAAACGCGGCTGAGTTTATCCAGCCAGGATATTTTTTGACTGTCTGATTTACGGGCGACGGTAGCGGAAATCAGAGACAGCCCGTCTCTTTTCAGTTTATCTTCAAGCTCGGTCTGGTTGCCGGCGTCCAGTCTTTCTTTGATTACTGAGCCGTCTGATCGTTTGGCTGTGTATAGAAATTCGGTCATATTAATCTTTGGTCACGCGAAGCACTTCTTCAACGCTGGTGATTCCCATCTTTGCTTTTATAAAACCATCTTCAAGCATGGTAATCATGCCTTTTCTCCTGGCCACTTCCATTAGCTGCTCTCGTTGCGTGTTTTTAGTAATTAAGTCGGCAATTTCATGATCCACGGCCAAAGTTTCATAAATACCGATCCGCCCTTTATAGCCGGTTTGGCCGCACTCACGACAGCCCTTGCCGCGATAGAAAAGGAGCGATTCAGGCGCGATCTTGGCCGAAGAGATGGCCTCTTCTTTTTCCAGGGTCGAGAGAAGCTCCTTGAAGTTGATTTGCCGTTCAAGCTCAATAATCGCTTTTTTGCTTAAGTTATAGCTGGTGACGCAGTTCGGGCAGATTTTTCTTACCAGCCGCTGTCCCATCACCAAGTTTGTCGTCGAGGCAACGAGAAAAGAGGGGATGCCGATTTCCAGCAACCGTGGCAGAGTTCCCACGGCGTCGTTGGTGTGCAGGGTTGAAAGCACTAGGTGGCCGGTCATGGCCGCGTTGGCTGCGATTTGGGCTGTTTCCAGGTCGCGAATTTCTCCCACCATGATAATGTTTGGATCCTGGCGGAGAAGGGCGCGCAGGCCGACCGAGAAGGTAAAGCCGATTTTGGGATTCACCTGGCTTTGATTGACGCGCGGAATGCGGTATTCGATCGGATCTTCAACCGTTGAAATATTGACCCCGGGTTTATTGAGAATGTTTAAGATGGTATAGAGGGTAGTCGTTTTGCCTGAGCCAGTCGGACCAGTTACCAGAATCATGCCATGAGGCTTCTGAATATTGGCTTTGACAATGTTGAAGGCTTTGGGCAGGAGGCCGATTTGTTCCAGGCTTAATATCTGAGCTGACTCGTTTAATAAACGCAGAACAATTTTTTCTCCGTCGTAGACCGGGATTATTGAAACACGAAAAGCGACCTTGTATTCCTCGGTACTGACTTTAAAGCGGCCGTCTTGAGGCAGGCGGTGCTCATCAAGTTTAAGGTTTGAAAGAATTTTTATTCTGGCAACCACGCCAGACTGGATTTTTTTTGGCAAGGTCATGACTTCGCGCAAAACGCCATCAATTCGGTATCGGACAATAACGTCTTTTTCGTTTGGCTCGATGTGAATGTCAGAAGCGCTTTCATAAATCGCGTATTCAAGCAGAGTATCGACAATCCTGATAATTGGAAGATCTTGAGCTAATTTTTTTAAATCCTTTTGGTCGGCCGGAATTTCGGGTTTTTCGCCCGGCGTGGCCATCTCCTCAAACCTGGCTTTTATCCCTTTATGATATTGCTTCAAAACCTCTTTTATTGATGAGGGTGTGGTAACGTAGATGTCTGGTTGAAGGTTTGTCTTCTTTTTTATAAATTCAATAATTTCTAAATCAGTCGGGTCAGTAGTCGCCAGTTTGATATTTTCGTTGTCCTGATCAAAAGCCAAGATCTGGTGCGCCTGAACGATACTGTCGGGGACAACTCGAAGCAGATCTTTTCTGATGGTGGTCCGGCGCAGGTCAATAAAAGAAGCACCGAAATAATTTGCGATGCTTTCATAGAGGCCGTTTTCCGACAGGAGCTTTTGTCCAATTAAATAATCGGTAAAAGGCATGTTCTCGTTTGCTGACTCAGTAATGGCCTTTTTCAGGTCTGCTTCGGGCAGGATTTTTGATTTCAGGACAATTTCCTTGATTTGATCGGGTTTCAGCATAGATTTCTTGATTTTTACCTATATATTATATCACGAAAAAAAAGTTTCGTCAACTCGTGTTTTTTCTGTCTGAAGCAAAAAACAGTAAACAATTTCGCGGATATTTTTTGCGTGTCTAATATCCTTCCTTAAGCTAGTTTGAACAGGGACACTCGATGTCGTATATCCAAATCGAATAACCGATTCGGTCTATTGGTTCGTATTTGAGAAGCCAAGAAAATTCCCGAGTTTCGGAATAGAGACCGGAAACGCTGATGGCCACGGTGCCTTTGAAATTCGGCAGCTGGCGGATCTGCTCATTGGTGGGAGGGGATTCGTGGATAATGCCATAGGCCGTTGGGTCAGCGGTGCCAAAGTAGTGAAAATATATTTTTCCCAGCTGGTGCTCGTCGACGTATTTTTTCAGGCCGATGAGATCCTGCCCCCAGTCGATATTTGAATCAAGCAAATATTTATGCCCCTGGCTTGGTCCGCCCACCGCTTCGTTAAAATATGATAGGTAATTCGGATAGATCATTATTGATGAAGCGATGTATAAAATTATCAAAACGATAAATAGACCCCGCCATAATTTAGCCCGACGCCCGAGCCTGATGGTCGTGAATGCGCCAAAGAGCAGAAAGATAAACGGATAGATTGGCAAGAGATGCCGTACCCCAAGATTTAATTTACTGGAAAGCGTCCAGATGAAATAAAGCGTAGGCGTAAGGATTACCATGTACCAGTAAACAGGAATTCCCCGGAAAAAGTTGAACAACTTCTTGAAAAAGCCGCCTATCATATTTAGACCTTTAGTAGCGACAAGTTGATTTGGCTGGATCCAGCCCTTTTTAAGTCGGGACCAGGCTCGAATCCCGATCAGACCAATGGTCACCAGTAAAAATAGAATCGTCACCAAGGGGGTTTTCACCAGAAAAGCCACGATAAAGTAATACCACCAGCCTACCGCGGAATACTTACCCATCAGAAAAGCAGTGTGCCCCCAGTAATTATGATTGGCCAGAGTGGCGAAGCCTTTTATATAAGTGTAGGCCGGTATCGGAATTGTCTTGGCCAATTTTTCAGTCAGCCTTCCTTCGGCTGTATCAGTGTCAGTGAATTTATTCACGAAAGTCAGCCAGGCCTTATCAAAATGCTGCTGTGATTTACCCGGCGCGAAGGCTGCCGGGATTTCGGGATCGCTATAGGGCTTTTTTAATTCGAAGCCATAGACGCCCCAAACAGTGATGATTGATACGATTATGGTAATCAGGATAAACTTGCCGGCACCAACTGGTTTTGGGATTTGCTGGGTTATCTGATTTTTCGGCCAGCCCTGTACCATGTCGGTACGGGGCCAGCCGTGCACCAGAACGGTACACGGCCAGCCCTGCCATTTAGCGATGATGAGGTAGAGTAAAGTAAGCGGTATTAAAATTACCGCAGAAAATTTTGCCAGCAGGGCCAGGGCAAAAACGAAAGCAAAAGCGAAGGTCCGGCCCAGGGTCGGCTTTTGGAAAAAACGATACAGAAAATAAAGCGTGGCAAAAATAAAAAGCGCGATTCCCAGGTCAGTGGTGATCCAGCGCGAGTGAGCCAGCGTGGTCGGATCAAAAACATAAAAAAGCAAGGCGATGAGTCCACCTAATACCCCGAAGAGCGACTTGGTCCATTTGAAAATTATCAAGCCCAAGAGTATACTCAAAAGCATGATAGGCAACCGGGCCCAGAAAAGCAGCCAGAAGTGATCGACCGTATTCTCATAAAGGAAAATCCGCCCGGCTGACCATTGTTCGCCAGTCAACCAAGAAGTGTTTTCAGACAAGGGGCGCAATTTCATAAACTGAAGCGGCAGGCCACTCAACATCTTTATCAGCGGCGGATGCTCAGGGTTTAAACGAAAATCGCCAGTCTTGAGATAGGAGTAGCCAGCGACAATGTGAGGCGATTCATCAATTATTTGGGACTGTTTAACAGCGCTAGAAATTTCGAGGGTGAACATCAATATCAGCAGTCCAATGACAATAAACCACGCGCGCTTTTTAATTAGGTCAAGCATAAAGTTCGAATATGGATAATGATAAGATAATTCGCCTAAAATCTTTTTTCAAAGACCCGATAATTTCAGTACCACTAGCCGTTTCATTGCTAATTGACGCTGGGCTGTGGTGGTTGCTTTACACAAAATTTCATGGTCAAACGGATTACGTACCCCTTCATTATAACATTTATTTTGGCATTGATCTATTCGGGCCCTGGTACAAAATTCTGCTGATTCCGCTCTCCGGGCTGGCGTTTTTCTTTATCAATTTTGGCCTATCGCTTATAATGTATAAGAGGGTAAAAATGTTCAGTCATATTTTAATAATTGGACTGTGTCTAAGCGAGCTGATATTGCTTGGCGCCGGCTATTTGATTGTCCGTGAATTAATCGTTTAAGATATGCATTTCACAGTAGATTTTCACATTATCAAAATTTTTGTACTGACAGTTTTGTCTTTTGTCGTGACTATCTTCTGGACGCCGGCCCTGACCCATTTTTTATACAAGTACAAACTTGGCAAGCAGATTCGAGACGACAAAAGCGCGCCGGTTTTTTCCGCGCTTCACCGGAAGAAATCAGGCACGCCGACTATGGGCGGAGTTTTGATCTGGGGAACGACGCTGGTTCTGGCCCTATTGTTTTTTTACCTGGGGAAAATATTCGATATCGAATTATTGCGAAAGTTCAACTTTCTAACGCGCTCCGAAACTCTTTTACCGCTGGGCGCCTTGGTCGCCACGGCGATAGTCGGTTTGATTGATGATTTTTTGAACGTCAAAGGACTCGGACCGTATGGAGGCGGCTTTAAGATCCGCCATCGGCTTTTAATCTATACCCTGATTGCCATAGTCGGAGCTTACTGGTTTTATTTCAAGCTGGATTGGGATGTCTTGCACGTTCCGTTCCTGGGAAGTTTTCAGATCGGCTGGTGGTATATCCCGATTTTTATTTTTGTGATAGTGGCGACCTCGTTTTCCGTGAACGAAATCGACGGGCTTGACGGCCTGGCCGGGGGAACGCTGTTGGCCGCATTTGGAGTTTACGGCGCGATCGCCTTTGCCCAGGGCGATTACAATCTATCTGCTTTTTGCGGGGTGATCGCGGGCGCGCTGCTGGCTTTTTTATGGTTCAATATTCCGCCAGCCAGATTTTTCATGGGCGACACAGGAGCCATGGCCCTCGGCACCACTTTGGGCATTGTGGCAATGCTGACGAATACCGCCTTACTGTTGCCGATTATCGGCTTGCTTTTCGTGATTGAGTCGCTCTCGGTGATTATTCAGCTTTTTTCCAGGAAATTCTTTAAGCGGAAGGTGTTTCTGTCAGCCCCGGTCCACCATCACCTGGAAGCGACTGGCTGGCCTGAGACAAAGATTGTCATGCGTTTCTGGATTATCGCGGCCGTGACTTCGGGATTGGGTTTAATAATCGTTTTGATTGATAAGACGTAGGTTTGGTATAAATGAAACACTGCATTATCGTTACAGTATTCAATAAGCCAGGTTTAACCAAGCGTTGTCTGGAATCTTTAGTTGCCACAACTGATTTAAAAAAGAATATATTGTGTGTTATTGACGACGCAAGTTCAATATCAACAAAGGTATATCTTCAAAGATTCGAAGACAAACACCCGGAAGTTGTTCTCATCCGGAACAATAAAAATCTCGGCAAACCACGATGCCTTAATCTAGTCCTGAAGAAATTTCCCAGGATGGATTATTACACGATTATCGACAATGATGTGACGGTTAAAACCAAGAATTGGCCTAATATTTTAAGACAGGCTCATCGTGACTGGAACAACCAAGTTATTCTCGGAGCCTACACCTATATGACCGGTTACCCGTTTGTGAAAAACGGCCGGCATTACCTCGACCCCCGGCCGTTTTGGAACCTGGCTGGCTGTTTTTTCTCTTTTTCCAAAAAGGTTTTTTATAAGGTCGGCTATTTCTTTGATAAAAGCTGTCGCAGTGAAGACGCAGACTATTGTCGTCGCGCATACCTGGCGGGCTTCCGCTGGTTCTATCTAAAAGACATTAAGGCGACAATCAGCGGTTATAAGGCGGCGGGGGAAAGAAAGCGTCTGGATAAACGATTCAAGATAGAGCAGACAATCCGTCGCCGCTGGTCCGACTATGTGATGAAGACGCATAAGATTTATTACAAACCAAAGTTTATAAAATGAAAAAGCTATTGGTTTTTATTGGAAAGCCTGGGGTAGGCAAAACAACATTAATAAACAAGGTTTTTCCAGACCAGAAAATCATCGATGTCCAGCCCTATGTCTGGTCGTATAAAGTGAATGGCCGAGTTCCGGAAGAAAAAACTCTAAACGCCTATCAAGATATGTATCGTCATTTAGAGTCATTAAATGACGCTTTAGTTATTCTAGAGCTGGGAACAAACCACGCCGAGTTTAATATCAAGGAACTGAAAAAACTAAGCCAGCAATTTGAAGTTCGAGTTTATCTATGCACTGCCTCAGTTGAGACCTGCCGCGCGCGGATAAAGATTCGGGCTCGGGGCGATGACATGGAGGCGATGGAGCGCCGGCTTCAGCGGGATTTTCCAGATGAGCATATAAAGCAATTGAAAAGTGCGGGCCTGGAGTACATCACTCTGGATATGGAGAGCCCGCTTTCGGAAATTCAGCAGCAGTTAGTTAATGTCTAGCTGAAGACACTCGACGGGCTATTCACGTCTTGCCACTCCATAAAAAAGTATGTACTCTGAATATACAGCAGGGAGACTCCACCCTGTTTTATGTTATACAAAAACAGCCAAAAACGATATTACCTAGAAAACGCGATATATTTTGTGACCACAAAGACAAAAGAAAATTACCCATATTTTAGGAATCTAATATTGGTGGAGTATTTAATTGAGGTTATTCGTATGGCGCGAATATATAAGAGATGCAATATTTTTTGGTTATGTAGTAATACCCGATCACGTACATTTGTTAGTACAACCTTTTGGGAAATATACAATATCGGATTTCATGCATTATTTAAAAAGACACTCGTCGCGAAACATTCGCACGCTGATATCACGGAAACTCGTAGGCGAGGATGGCCATCCTCGCCTGCAGGGAGGAATTTGGCAATCTTCTTTCCACGACCACATTATTCGCGACGAAGAAGATTTTAACCGTCACGTTGAATATTTGCGTATCAACCCTGTGAAGCATGGCCTAGTGAAAGAGGGTGAAAAATATCCATACCTTTATATCAACGAAAAATTAATCTATGAAATAATATAAACCAGAATTTTGTATTTATTCTCAAAACAGTTTATTTTTTTATCGAATTAGGCTATAATCATAGAGATGAAACTCAATTGGAAAGATAAAAAGGTAACAGTCATGGGCCTGGGCTTGCACGGCGGGGGAGTGGCGGTAACCAGGTTTTTTGCCAGGGCTGGAGCTAAGGTTACGGCTACTGATTTGCGATCGGAAGTTGTTTTAATGCCGTCTCTGGAAAAGCTTAAGGGGTGGCCGATTAAATACGTCCTGGGCCGGCACCGGGTAGAGGATTTTCGAGAGACTGATTTAGTCGTCCAAAACCCGGGCGTGCCGAATGATTCGCCTTATTTAAAGTTAGCCAGGAAGGCCGGAGTACCGATTGAAAACGAGGCCGGAATATTTTTTGAGCTGGTGAAAGTGCCGGTGATCGGCATTACCGGAACCAAGGGCAAAAGTACAGTTACCACTTTAGTCGGTGAAATATTAAAAAAGTTTTTTCCCAGAACGATTGTGGCCGGCAATATCCGGACCGCGGCCATGCTCGATATTCTGCCCAAGATCGACAAGAATACAAAAGTCGTATTAGAACTTTCTTCCTGGCAGCTTGAGGGATTGGTTAGGCGCAAGGTAAGCCCCAGATACGCTTTAATTACCAACGTATTGCCTGACCACCTCAATCGGTATTCTTCGTTCAATGCTTATGCCCAGGCTAAGGGAATTATCTTTCGCTTTCAGAAACCCGGAGATCTGATTGTTTTAAACTATGACAATCGGATAACGCGCAAGCTGAGCAACCAAGCCAGGAGCCAGGTTATTTGGTTTTCCAAAAGGCCGTTTACCAGTCCGGCCGCGCGAGGGGCGTTTGTTAATGAGGGTAATATTGTTTTTGGTACAACCAAGAAGTTTCAGCCGATATTGCCAGTTTCAGGAGTTCATTTGCTGGGCGAGCATAATCTGGAAAATGTTTTGGCGGCCGTGGCTTTAACCCGGTCGCTCAAGGTTCCGGATCAGATCATCAGCGCGAGCATTCGGCGATTCAAAAGCGTGGGCAGCAGGCTTGAGACAGCGCGAAGATTTAAAGGCGTGACTTTTGTAAATGACACAACCGCCACGGCGCCGATTGCCACGCTGGCCGCTTTGAAAGCTCTTAGCCCCGGCCGACAGATAATATTAATCGCCGGCGGGCAGGACAAGGGGTTGGATTATCGCGAGCTAGGGCGTTTGATTGATCGCCTGGCCAAGTCACTGGTGCTTTTACCTGGCACAGCCTCTAAAAAAATCCGCCAAGCCGTTAAAAAAACGCCTGTCCATCTAGCCAAAAACATGAACCTGGCCGTGCGAAAGGCCTTCCAATTGGCTGAACCCGGCGATACGGTGTTGCTTTCGCCGGCCGCGGCCAGTTTCAATTTATTTAACAATGAATTTGACCGCGGAGAAAAATATCTTCAAGCGGTAAAAGACTTAACGTAGAATGCGTCCCACCCAAAACAGGACTAATAGTCGCTATCACGCTCCAGACTATATTCTCATAGCTGTTTTGGCGTTGATTGTTTTTTTGGGGATTATTTTACTTTCTTCGGCTAGCACCGTTATCGGATATGAACGGTTTGGCGACAGCAATTACTACCTCAAGCATCAGTTGGTTTACGGCGTATTGATCGGCGCCTTTGGTTTTTGGCTGGCGGCAAGGCTGGATTATCATCTCTGGGAAAAACTGGCCTTTCCTTTGCTCATTATTACGATCGGGTTGCTGATTGTTGTTTTCATTCCCGGCCTTGGACTGGGCTTGAAGGGCGCCAATCGCTGGATAAATCTGGGAGGCTTTACTTTACAGCCGGCTGAGCTGGCAAAATTGACTTTTCTTTTCTATTTAGCCACTTGGCTGCAAAAAAGAGGAGAGGGCTTGAAGAGTTTCTCATATGGCTTTTTGCCGTTTTTGGTTTTGTTGGGATTGGTGGCCGGTCTGATCATCCTTGAGCCAGATTTCAGTACGATGCTTGTTTTATGCTTTATGGCGGTAACGGTTTTTTTTATCGCCGGAGCCAATTTGGTTCATGTAACCTGGCTTGGCGGTGCCAGCGTCGGATTGTTTCTGTTGCTGATAAAAATCGCGCCCTATCGCGCCGCCCGTTTTACGGTTTTTCTCCATCCCGAAGTGGATCCCCAGGGCATCGGCTATCATATCAATCAGGCGCTTTTGGCTATTGGGTCGGGCGGGCTCTTTGGCTTAGGCTTGGGGCATTCGCGCCAGAAGTATAATTATTTGCCGGAGGCCGCGGGGGATTCGATTTTCGCGGTGATTGCCGAGGAACTTGGATTCATCTTTTGCCTTTTCTTAATTGTGTTGTTTGTGGTACTGATGATTCGCGGATTTAAAATTGCCCGGCAGGCGCCGGATGCCTTTGGTAAATACGTGGCGATTGGCATAGTTACCTGGATTTCTTTCCAAGCATTCTTTAATATCGCCGCCATGGTTGGAATTGTGCCTATCTCCGGCATTCCCTTGCCGTTCATTAGCCACGGCAGCACGGCGATAGTGACTTCATTGACGGCGATGGGAGTTTTGGTTAATATCTCAAGACAAGGCCAGGCGGTCGTTTCTACCTCTCGAAAACGATAAATAACTTTAAAAAATCCACCTTTTTAGTATATTTGAATTATGAAAATCATTTTTGCCGGCGGCGGAACCGGTGGCTCAGCCACGCCACTCCTGGCCGTCGCCGATGAAATTAGTGAGAAATATCCAGAAGCGGATTTTTTGTTTATTGGAACGCAGTATGGTCCAGAGGGTAATTTAGTCAGGGAGAAAGGGATAGGTTTTCAGGCAATTTCAGCGGGGAAGCTGAGGCGCTATTTTTCCTGGAGAAACTTTATAGATCCATTTCGGGTTTTGGCCGGTTTTTTTCAGTCGTTGAAAATACTTAAAGAGTACCGACCCGAGGTGATTTTGGCGGCTGGCAGTTTTGTCAGCGTACCGGTAGTCTGGGCGGCCTGGTTTCTGCATATACCCGCGCTTATCCACCAGCAGGATGTAATTCCGAGTTTGGCCAATAAAATGCTCCAGCGAATCGCGACTCTCATTACCGTAACTTTTGAATCTTCCCTGAAGAATTTCCCTAAAGAGAAGACAATCTGGGTGGGGAATCCAATCAGAGAGGAACTCCTGACCGGGAGTCGTGACGCCGGGCAAAAAGATTTTGGCCTAGATCCGAGTTTACCCACAGTGCTGGTGTTTGGCGGCGGAACCGGTGCCCAGAAAATAAATGAAATGATGATGGAAATGATTTTTAAACTGACAAAGTTCTGCCAAGTCGTCCATCTATTTGGTAAGGAAAAAATGATGTACAAAATCAAAGAAGAACGCTATCACGGTTATGAATTTCTAGTTGGCGAGATGAAGGAGGCCTTCGCCGTTGCTGATATCGTACTTTGCCGGGCCGGCTTGGGCAGCTTAACCGAGGTTGCGGCCGTCGGTTTACCGGCAATAATCATACCGATGCCGGATACCCACCAGGAAGCCAACGCGGCGGTTTTTAAGCGAGCCAATGCCGCGGTGGTGTTGGACCAGTCGACCGTTGATCCGGATTTTTTGGTCAATGTTATCCACGGTCTTCTTTCAAACATGGAATGGCGGCGAGTTTTGAGCAAGAACATCCGTCAGCTGGTCAAACCTGAAGCCAGAGAAATACTGGCCGACAAGCTTCTGTCGTTAATCAAGAAACCAAAATGAATCTTAATTCGGCAAAAAATATTTTTTGCATCGGCATTGGCGGCATCGGACTTTCGGCTTTAGCACGGCTGCTTCACTGGCGGGGAAAAAAGGTTATCGGCTCAGATCTAGTTCGCGGCGCCGTGACCGAAAGTTTGAAACAGCTCGGCATCCAAATTCACATCGGCCAGCCCAAACCGACGCATATATCCCGAGAGACTGAAGTGGTGATCCACAGCTTGGCTATTCCGAACGATCATCCCGAACTGCTGGAAGCGAAAAAAAGGAAACTGACTTTATTGTCCTACCCGGCGGCGCTGGGCGAATTAACCAGAAGGAAAAAGCTAATTACAGTTTCAGGCACTCACGGCAAAACCACCACGACGGCGCTTTTGGGCCAGGTATTGGTCAAGGCTGATTGGGATCCGACAATCATTGTCGGCAGCTTAGTACCTAAATTTGACGGAAACGCCAGATTGGGCAAAAGCGATACGTACGTGCTGGAAGCTGACGAGTACGGCCGAGCCTTTTTGAATTACCGGCCTCGGGTGGCGATTGTAACCAACATTGAACCTGATCATTTAGATGTCTATCGGGATTTGAGGGATATCCAGGAGACCTTTACGCAATTTTTAAAAAATGTTGATCGAAAGGGCTTTATTGTGGCCAACGCTGATGACCAGATTGTTCAATCAGCCCTTAAAACAATAAAAGTTCCGGTTGTGACCTACGGTATAAATCAGGGCGAATACCGAGCCGAGAAAATACGCTATGGACGCCGGGCGGTGTTTATCGAAAAACACCTGGGTCAGGTCGAGCTGGGTTTGGCCGGACGCCACAATGTCCTAAACGCCTTGGCGGTCATTGCCTGCGCCCATAAATTGGGAATTCCGCCGGAGATAATCAAAAAAAGTCTGACTCATTTCACCGGCGTCTGGCGAAGGTTTGAGCTGGTGGGAAAATTCCAGGGGGCTTTGGTTATTTCTGATTATGCCCACCACCCAACTGAGCTCAAGGCGACGCTGGAATCAGCTCGAGAAGCCCATCCCGGCCGTAGAATTATTGCGGTATTCCAGCCCCACCAGCGCAGTCGCACAAAAAAGCTTTTTCATGAATTCGCCCACGCCTTCGCTTCGGCCGATAAGGTTATTTTGACTGAAATCTATGACGTAGCCGGACGAGAAACCGGAAGCACGCGCATAAGCTCGTTTCAATTAGCCGAGGCGATTAAGAAATCGGGCCGGGACGCACAATTCGCCAAGGACTTCCATGCGGCCAAGCACCTAATAAAGAAGATAGTATCTCCGCGCGATTTAATTTTAGTGATGGGCGCTGGCACAATTGACAATCTGGCGCGCGAACTGGTTATAAAAAAATAATTTAATGCCGATTGATATCACCCAAAAATTAACTGGCGTTATCGAGAACGAGCCGATGTCCCGGCACACCACTTACCGGATAGGCGGCCCGGCCGAATTTTTTTATCGGACCAAGACAACAGATGATTTAGTAAAAGCGATTATTGCCGCGCGTCAGCTTCAACTGCCTCTCTTTATCCTGGGGAGGGGGAGCAATATTCTGGTAGCGGATAAGGGGATAAAAGGCCTAGTAATTTCTGTCGAAACAACTGAGAGGACAAAAAATAATAACCTGGTTACGGTTGCTGCCGGAGCGGGTTTGGGAGAGTTTGTGATTTGGACTATCAATCAGGGTTTGGCCGGCCTTGAATTTGCTTCGGGCATTCCTGGAACAATCGGCGGCGCGATTCGAGGCAATGCCGGAGCTTTTGGATCGGAAATGAAAGAATTCGTGGAGTCGGTTGAAGTATTAACAGCTGGTAATCGACGGACAATATTATCGAAGTCAGAATGCGCTTTCGGTTATCGTGAAAGCGTATTTAAGCATTCTGATGACATTATCTTGACGGCAACTTTTAAATTGCGACCAGGAAATAAAGTGGAGAGCCTGGCGTTGGTTGATAAATATACGAAACAACGCACAGCCAAACAAGACTATTCGATACCCTCGGCCGGCTGCGTTTTCGTAAATCCATCGGGCAATCCGGCGGCCAAGCTGATTGATGAGCTGGGTTTGAAAGGCACACGGATTGGGGATGCTCAAATATCATCAACCCACGCAAATTTTATTATTAACGCCGGCCAAGCTAAAGCGAGCGAGGTGATTAAATTGATTGCCTTAATCAAAGAGAAGGTCAAAGAAAAATACGGTATTGAACTGCACGAAGAAATACACCTGGTTGGGTTTTGATACATATTGATATCACATATACATAGGCAAGGATTATCATTTTTACTTGCGTTAATATTTTGTCACTTTTCTTGACAGCAAGAAAAGTGACAGAAAAGAACTGCTGGGGGAAATATTCGCTCTCATTAGCATAGCCACTTTGTATAGCCTACCTTGACGCTCAGGATTTCCCCCAGACCCCCCAGCGGCTGGTCATGGTTTTTTGTAATAATTAATAAAAAAAGAAGCCACCCTTGCTAGAAAGCTTGGATGGCTTTTTGTGCTGCGCTCGCTGGTGGGCTAGGTGGTGATGGGTTGGCGGAGATCGGAGAAGGGCACGGGTCTGGGTGGCCGTCCCTGAATGATTCGGTTGAGCGCCTGGATGTGGTCGGCCTTGTCCCTGGGCAAACGTCGGCTCACCCGATTCTCAGCAGCTCGGATTCGATCAGGAATGCTGCCTCTTGACCTTCGGCGGCACATAACCCCTCCTTCATTCGAAGACCTAGGAATTAATGCAGCGCATAGATGCGAAGGAACAGCAAAACAGATAATATTAGCAAATAAAAAATATTCTGTCAAGGGCACATGCCGGTTATTTAGTGTCATTTTTCTCAACCCCACACAAGATATTGAAAGGGGACTGTTTTTTATCCAAAAAACTTGACCTTTAGGTATAAAAACTGTTGTAACATAGTGTTGACGCGTGTGTTGTTGTGGTGTAAAATGGTAATAGAGTGGTTGAAAGTGGATAAAAGTGGGGATAACCCATAACAATGGTGGATAACACACCTTAGTCTAAAGCACACATAAATGTTTATCGGAGAGTATCATCATAATCTAGATGAAAAAGGCCGAGTGGCTGTACCGGTGAAATTCCGGACAGACTTGTCAAAAGGCGCGGTCGTAACTCGCGGTCTTGATAATTGCTTGTTTTTATACACCAAAGAGGAATGGACTAAGCTGGCTGACCGTTTGGCCAAGCTCCCGATCAGCCAGGCGAATACCAGGGCTTTCGCGCGTTTAATGCTGGCTGGGGCCATGGATGCGGATGTTGATAAGCAGGGGAGGGTCATTTTGCCGGATTATTTAAGGAAATACGCTTCGATCAAGAAAAAGGTGGTTATCGCGGGTTTATACAACCGGTTGGAAATCTGGGACGCTCTGGTTTGGGAAAAGTACAAACTGGGTACTGAAAAAAATTCCGGTGACATTGCTGAAGCCCTGGGTGAATTGGGGGTATAAGTACCATGACAACAGAGTTCCATACGCCCGTTCTTCTCAAGGAGACGATTTCCTGGCTTGACCTGAAACCAAACTTCAATGTTATTGACGGAACTATCGGCGGAGGCGGGCATGCCGAAGCGATTTTAGAGAAAACGGCGCCTCAGGGTCAGTTGATCGGCTGCGACCTTGATCCGAAAGCTATCGCGGCCGCCAAAAAAAGATTGGCCAGATTCGGTAGACGCGTTCATCTCTTTCAGACAAACTTTGTAAATTTACCTCGGATTCATCATGAACAATTTCGAAATCTTCCAATTAGTGCTTTTCTACTCGATCTTGGCGTATCATCATTTGAGCTCGGGGACGAAACTCGGGGATTTTCTTTCCTGAAGCCCGAGGCACCCCTGGATATGCGGATGTCGGGAGAAGGTCTGACAGCCGCTGACATCCTAAACACGTACCCTGAAAATGAACTAACAAAAATACTATCGGAGTATGGCCAAGAAAACCATACTCGCCAAATCGCCAAAGAAATTCTCCTCTTCCGTCAAAAACAAAAATTTTCTAAAGTCGGCGATTTGACCGCGGCTATACTCCGGGTATATATCAATAAGCTTCATTCACATAAACCAAAGCCCTGGGTGGGGGGCACTCATCCAGCCACGAAAACTTTTCAAGCCCTGCGCCTGGCTGTTAATCGCGAACTGTCTAATTTGCCCAAGGGTCTTGAAGGGGCGCTGAGCATTCTAAAAACAGGCGGACGGCTGGCGGTAATCAGCTTCCATTCTCTGGAGGATAAAATCGTCAAAGATTTTTTTCAGCGAGAAAGTCGTAAATGTATTTGCCCGCCGGAAATCCCCGTTTGCCAGTGCCATCACCGGGCCAGCCTAAAGCGTCTGACCAAAAAGGGCGTCACGGCTGGGGCAGTCGAACGGAGGGAAAACCCCCGTTCGCGGAGCGCCCACTTGAGGGTGGCAGAAAAAATTTGATTTTTTATGTCTAAATACTTCTTCTTGTGCAAAACTAATCAGCAGAAATATGCGGCGACTAAGCGGCCGAGTTTGTTTCAGCGTCTGAGTCAAAAGCCGAAGACTTTAAATATCGCTTTACTCGTTCTAATTGTTGTTCTTGGTTTGGCTTATCTGGTTCAGGTGAATCGGACCGCGACCAGTGGTTTTGCGATCGATAGTTTGAATAAAGATATTAAAAATCTCCAGGAATCCAGCCAAAAGATGGAGCTACAGGTGGCCGATCTCCAATCCCTGCAGAAAATTCAGGCAGCGACTGAGCGCCTCCAGCTAGTTGCTAGGACGAAGCTTGAATATCTTGAACCGACTCAAGGCGCCGTCGCTTTAGAGCGCTAGTTTATAGAAAAATCTTTGAATTGATTATTTAGGCCATGGTCTGGCGGAAAAGATTTGAGACAAAACGTCGTTCGGAAAGGCGTTTTGACCGATTGACTTTTCTCAGCGTGGTCATTTTTGTTTTTGTGGCCGCGATTACTTATCGCTTGTTTGTGCTACAAGTTTTTCAACACGGCTTTTACGCCGCCCTGGCCTCGGACCAGCACGATATTTATGAAAAGCTGGTGCCTCAGCGCGGCGAAATTTATGTCCATGATCGTTATTCGGGAAACGACCTCTATTCTATAGCCACAAATAAGACATACCAGCTGGTTTACGCGGTTCCAAAAAAGATAACCAAGGCTGAAGAGACGGCCGATAAACTGGCCCCGATTCTTGAATTAGAAGCCGAAGAAATATTGCCTCGTTTACAAAAGGCCGACGATCTTTATGAACCGTTGAAACATCAAGTTCCTGAAGAAACCGTGACAAAAATAAAAGAATTAAAGTTGGACGGCATTGAATTCTCTGATGAAAGCTACCGTTATTATCCCGAAGGCGAATATTTCAGTCACGTAACGGGTTTTGTCGGCTATCAGGGTGATGAGCGCAAAGGCCAGTATGGCATCGAGGGCTATTTTGATAAAGAGCTGGCTGGACAGGCAGGATTTTTTCAGGCGCAACTTGACGCGGGGGGCCGCTGGATTACGATGGGTGATACGAAATTACAGGAAGCGGTCGACGGGACAGACGTTGTCTTGACACTTGACCGGACTATTCAATTTACCGCTTGCGATAAATTGGCCAAAGCGGTTGAAAAGCACGGCGCTGACTCCGGCAGCCTGATTATTCTCGATCCAAAAACTGGAGCGATTATCGCTATGTGCAATGTCCCGGATTTTGACCCGAACAAGTATAATGAAGTTGAAGATCAAAATATTTTTATCAACCGAGCAATTTATAATCAATACGAGCCCGGTTCAGTTTTTAAACCCTTCACCATGGCCTCGGCGATTAATGAGGGCGCGGTTGGACCCAACAGTAAATATGTCGATGAAGGAAGCGTCCAGATCGGCAAATATACTATTCGCAATGCTGACAACAAGGTTTACGGGGAGCAGACCATGACCGAAGTTTTGGAAAATTCGATAAACACCGGCGCGATCTATGCCTCAGAGCAAATTGGCAACGAAAAATTTTATGAGTATGTGAAATCTTTCGGCTTTGGTGAAGCGACCGATATTACGCTCGATTCAGAATCTACCGGTGATATCAGTTCACTCTCCAAGATGAGGGATATATATCGCTCGACAGCTTCATTCGGGCAGGGCATTACGGTGACGCCCTTGCAGATAGCTAAAGCATTTTTGGCAATCGCCAATGGGGGAAAACTTTTACAGCCGTATATTGTTGACGAAATAATAAGCGACAACGGCGTCAAGGTAAAAACTCAACCCAAGGAAATAAGACAGGTAATTTCTTCAAAAACAGCAGCTACCTTAGGCGCCATGTTGGTGCGGGTGGTAGAGAACGGTCACGGCAAGCAAGCTGGCGTTAAAGGGTATTACATAGCCGGTAAGACGGGCACGGCTCAGATACCCAATACTGATCGAGCTGGCTACGATCCAAATCGAACCATCGGTACTTTTGCCGGATACGGCCCGGTTGATAATCCTTCATTCGTGATGGTGGTGAAGTTGGACGTACCCAAAGATGTGATTTGGGCGGAAAGTTCAGCGGCCCCGCTTTTTGGCGATATTGCCGAATTTTTGCTAAACTACTATGAAGTGCCGCCAACGAGAACAGATCAAGAGTAAAATTCGAGATTCGAATGTTTATAGAAATTTGTATTTTCACCTAAAATGTCTAAAAAAGTTCTCCAATCGATCCTCCGTTACCTAGCCAGGAAAATCCTCCATCGCTATCAACCAAAAGTTATCGGCATTACCGGTAGCGTTGGGAAAACCTCGACTAAAGAGGCGATCTTTACGGTTATGAGCAGCCATTACAAATGCCGTCGCAATCAGAAAAATTACAATAATGAAATCGGCGTACCCCTGACAATTATTGGTCGTGAATCTGGGAGAAAAAATCCCCTGGCTTGGCTGGGAGTATTTCTGTATGGCTGGCGCCTGATTTATGGCCCGAGGGTTGATTATCCCCAGATCTTGATTTTAGAAATGGGCGCTGACCATCCCGGAGACATCCAATATCTAGTTAAATTTACTAGGCCATTTGTGGGCGTGGTTACGGCGGTCGGGCCAGTCCATCTCGAGTACTTTTCGAAGATAGAAAGGATTGCCCAGGAAAAAAGCCACCTGATAAAAAGCCTGCCCACAGCCGGCTGGGCGGTTTTAAACAATGATGATGATTTGGTTATACCCATGCGCGAAAAAACCAGCGCTCAAGTTGTAACCTATGGTTTTAGCGAGGAAGCGGGTATTCGAGCCTTTGATATTCGACTAAGCGAAGATCAGACCAAGGAGGCGACACCGGGTTTGAGTTTTAAGGTTAAATTCCACGGCAGCACCTTCCCAGTTTTTCTGCCGCACGCCATCGGCCGACATCAGATTTACGCGGCGATCGCGGCCCTGGCCGTGGGTTCAGGTTTTAATTTGAACGCCGTGGAAATGAGCGAGAGGATAAAAGGGTTTCGTCCACCAGCCGGCCGAATGAACCTGATCGCTGGAATTAAAAAAACTCTTATCATAGACGATTCTTATAATTCTTCGCCGACCGCCGCCGTGGCTGCCTTAAAAACACTTGAGGAACTCCCGGCTAGAGGCGCGAAATACGCGGTACTTGGTGATATGGCTGAACTCGGTTCCTATACTGAACAGGGCCATCGTGAAGTAGGGGAGATGGCGGTATCGTGTGTGAATTATCTGGTGACAGTCGGCGAAAAGGCGAAAATAATCGCCGAGGCTGCCCAAGCCCAGGGTTTTCCAAAAGAAGAAATATATTCATTTGATTACGCTGAGCCAGCCGGTAAGTTCCTTGAAGACCGAATTAAACCAGGCGACCTGATCCTAGTTAAAGGTTCCCAAGTGGCCAGACTCGAGAAGGTCGTCAAAGAGCTGATGGCTGAACCCATGCGGGCTTCAGAGCTTTTAGTTAGACAAGGACCAGAGTGGCAAAATAATTGATTTTAGGACTTACGCGCTTCCTGCTTTTGATCAGGCAAAGTCCTTTCGCAAGCAGCTTTACCACCCAAAGCACCACGAAGCGCTTTGGGAACCAGGGGTTTTTATTGAGTCTTGACTTCAAAATCAGTGGTGTTAATATAAGGACATACTTTCGTGACTGCGGCAGGGCGCGTGAGATCCGTCGGTAGCAGCCATGACTGCCATCAAGCTACCTTTCTGGAATCCTCAGCTTACCCGTCCTGCCGGCCTAGTAAGGCAAGGGAAGCCTTCAGAGTCTAACAACTGGTTTGACAACTAAAAGCCCTTTGCCTGTGTGATAAAGGCCAAGGCTATCGTTTTTTCTCGCGGCGCGTTCGCATGCCTCCTGTTGCCCCACGATAGCTTTGGCCCTTTTTTATTGGTTGACAGAAAGAATAGAACTGTTATTATATTTTTGTTCCTTAAGCAAGTATAGATTCGGGCAGTACGGGACATCCCTTGGAGAAAGGAGAATTCCTTTCAAATTGGGGGGGACCTCCTTGGACCACTGGGGGAGTGGTCGGGGCAATCCCTAAGAACGACCAAGGGCGTTGCCAGCTGTGCTATGCCCCGACAGCAAACGCACTGGTATACGCCTAAGACGCACCAGTGTACTGCCCATTTCTTTCGAAGGCCAAGAGTGTTGTTGCTTTGCCCCAGTAATCACGCCAAGGTTACTGCGGGTGCTTCCCAGACACGACAAGCTCTTGGCCTTTTTTATTTGGGCCAATTAGGAAATTGAAAATTCAAAATTAAGAATTAAAAATGGTTGTTGCCCAGCGAATGCCGGGCTTCCTTCATTTTACATTTTGAATTCTCAATAAAGAGGCGGGTAAAGGTTTCTTCACCAAGGGAGAAACATTATCTGATGGAAGCGCGGAAGCTTCCGGAGTTTGATTTAATGTCGAAACTAAAGGCAGGGAATTCCCATCCAGGCTAAAGCCTTCTCAATCCGAACTTAAGTTCGGTCTTATGAAAAATTCAAAAATTAAAAATGAAAGAATCCGCCCAAGGCGGATGCGATGCTTTACAAAAGAATTGCTAGTATTTATACTTAAAGCCGTCTAATAGAATAGAGACGGCGCTAAGAAATGGCGATAAAACGACCGAAAATTTGCCTCTTGTTCTGCGGGGGTACCACTCTCATTAGCCGGAACGATAAAACAACCGAGGTTCACGCCAAATCGGATATCAAGCCTTGGCTGGATGACGTACCCGAACTCGCTGTCATTTCAAGTATCGAGCCGATTTTTGTTTTCGGGGGCGCGGCCGAGTCGGTTTCTCCGGAGATCTGGACTACCCTGGCTAAGGAGATAAAGAAGAACTACAGCGCGTATGACGGTTTTGTCATTACCCATGATTTCGATTCAATTGTTTATACTGGAGCGGCTCTTAGCTTTATGCTTCAAAATTTGGGCAAACCAATTGTCTTGACCGGCTCGCAAGACAGTCCAGGGCTGCCGGTGAAAGGAAGCCAAAAAGTTTTTGACAGCTTCCTACGTCTGGGAATCCGAGCCAATCTGATCAACGCGGTTCAAGTGGCAACTATGGATTTGGCCGAGGTGTCGATCATGTACGGAAATCATTTGCTTCGAGCCACCCAGACGCGCAAGACTCCGTCGGAAACCCAAAGCCTGGCAGAGGCAACAGGCGAAGGTTTGGGTAAGGCCGATTTTGGAATAAAGCTATCCGAGGAACATCAGCGCCGACGTCGAACCGCGGTAATTGTTCATCCTGAGCTTGAACCGAATGTTTTCAGTCTCCATCTTCACCCGGGCATGAACCTCAAAAGCGGTCTGGATCTGCTTGGTCCGGGCGTGAAGGGTTTGCTAATCCGCGCAACCGATGTGGCGCTAAAAACACCAGACTATCAATTTCTGGAAAGATTCGCCAGTCAGAGACGTTTACCGGTTTTTCTTTCTCAAATGACAGAGGCAAAAGGCCCGAAGTTGCCCCATCTTATTGAGCTTCCTTCCATGTTGCCTGAAGTGGCTTTGGTCAAAGTAATGTGGGCACTGGGACAAACCAAGTCATTAACTCAACTTCGCGAATTGGTCAACGAAAATCTAGCCAATGAATTTCTGAAGCCTCTGGAGGAGGGAAAATGAAGATATACTTCTTTGCCAGCCATACCGCCAGGGAATCAACCCGGCAGAATCAAAACCGGATGCGCAAGCTTTTGGAGCAGTCTGGCTCGGTTGTCATATCAAATTTAAATCCAACCGGCGAAATTGCCGAAAGTCTGATGGAAAAGGCGGAAGAGCTTGGCCAGAGCGTGCTTGATCAAATTGATGTCTTGGTTATTGAGGGTTCGGGGAGCGATCCGGAGATTGGCTATCTCCTGGCTTACGCTATTTCGGCAAAAAAGCCAACTCTGTATCTCATGGAGAAGGGGAGCCAGGCAAACAATCCGCTGGTCTTTCTCGCCTCGAAAAAGATTCCGAGCCATGTCGTGGTGAAAATTTATTCCACGCCGACGCTTGAACCCTCACTTTATGAAATGCTTGGCCAACTTGAAGACAGCGAATTTGCCGGCGCGCCCACGATTAAATTCACGCTTCGGATCACCCATCAAATAGAGCAATATCTCCACTGGAAAACCCATAATACCAATCTCTCAAAGGCTGATTATCTCCGGCGTCTGATTGAGGATTTGATAAAGAAGGACGAGGAATACCGAAAGTATCGGAAGAAAAGGATACAATAATCACAAGCCAGCGAAGGTTGAAATAGTATTTATCTTTGTTACCGCCAAAGAATATACGCTGTAGAAAGTTGCAGCGCTATTTTAATATGTCTGGGGCATATAATGCGTCAGCGTTTTTATTGACAGAAATGACACTGGTGCTAAAATGAAGATAGGTGATAGAGCCGTCGCGGAGATTAGAGCCGTCGCTATAAAAAGGAAAATCACCGGTTGAGCGGATAAAAAGAGAGTAGCGACAGAGCCGTCAAGATTTAGAGCCGTCGCTAGGGATTGTGGACAACAGGTTGAAATATCAAAAAGCCGGCTTGGGAGTTTGAGAGGAAAGGTTATGAACCTTAATAAAGCAAGCATCATCGGGAATCTGACCAAAGACCCCATGATCCGAACATTGCCATCTGGTCAAAACATGGCTTCGTTCAGCGTGGCGACCAATTACGTTTGGCGCGATCTCAAGTCACGCGAAAAGAAAGAATCGACCGAATTCCACAATGTTGTGGCTTGGGGAAAACTGGGCGAGATTTGCGGCCAGTATCTGAAAAAGGGCGCGAAGATTTATTTGGAAGGCCGCCTGCAAACGCGCTTCTGGGCTGATAAATCGGGCAACCGCCGGTCGCGCACGGAAATTATCGCTGACAATGTCATTATGCTCGGCCATTTGGGCTCGAAGAAAGTGGAGCAGGATGAAGCCAAGAAACAAGAAGCCCTGGCAAAGGAAGAGATAAGCCTCCAGGAAGTGCCGGTGGAAGAGCCAGCCGCCTAAAATATTACGGGGGCCTTCGGGTCTGCCCTCAAGGCCCCTTCTAATAAAAATAAAAATACAAATTGTTCATTCACAAACCAAGCAGTTTATTGTTTGCTCGCCTTTAGTACTTTCATCTGGTGGAGGTCAACCCGTCCTCTGGTCTTCACTGGCGGAAGAGGAGGTGGGCAAATAATAGGCTGTTTGAAAATCGAGAGAAACAAAAAGACGGGTTATTTCCCCGTCTTTTTGTTTCAATCTCCCTCTCCGCCCGCCATTCGTGCATTTAGAATTAAGACAAATCTCCCTGCCGTCTTTTTCCTTCGAGGTTGTCTCGACAAAAAAACGGGCCTGCTTCGAGGGTTTCTATCCACGAGGGTGGGTGGAGAGGGGGAGAGCACGTGTTCATTCACAATAGGCGGGAGGCTTTAGTATAATTCTGGAGTCTTCCGCCTCACATTTTTAATTAAATTGAAAATTTGATATAATGTTTATTACAAATAGATTTATGCAAAAAACACTTGAGAAAAAAATTACGAATTTATTTCTTTTTTTGGTGGCATTAAGTTTGCCTTGGCTGTTGTTTTCTCCGGTTGTCCTAGAATACGCGGAAAGGATCTCTGGACACATCAGCCAGCCAGCTTTAAATCCATGGTCAGACGCTTTTGCCCTTGGCTATCTATTATTCTCCACGGTGTTTAACGGATTTGGTTTGTATCGGGTACTTAGAAACAGAAGTTTACCAAGATATATACCGATTACCACGATTGTCGCCGCGGTTTTATTGTTATATGGTCTTCCGCCTATAAAGTTCCAGGGCGCCGTATGCGATGAAAAAGATACCGCGGTAGTCAAAGTTTCACAAAGCCTGCAGGATTATTATAAAACTTTTAGTAAATTCCCAGATCTGTCTATCAATTCCGATGAGGATTCATTCACAAAGCCGTATTTAAAAGGGCTAAGCAGTCTGTTTAATATTGAATCATTCTCTAACGCCGATACTGATGAATTTTTTGTTTATTTCACGGGTAATTGCAAGCTCCGGATCGTGCCTAACGACTATAAGGTATATCCGAAAATCCAATAAGAATTCTAATCAAAAACAAAATCCGGTTTATCGGAAAGATAGACCGTTTTTTAATATAAAAAATATGTAAATTAAACTCTATCCAAACGGAAAGATTTCCAGGCCAGGATAAACGAAACTATGATCCAGCCGCCAAGGATAGCCAGTGCCAGAGGATACTCAGTTGGCGCACGACCGTCAATTGATATGCCGCGTAAAATTTTGAGAAGCGAAGTCAACGGCAAATAATCAACTATCTTACCCACGAGTTTCGGCAGCATATCGGGTGAGAAAAAGACGCCAGAGAGAAACATCATTGGCGTTGTAAACGCGTTAGACATGGCTTCAGCCGTGTTTACAGTTTTTGCTTGCCCAGCCACGAAAAACCCGATATTGAGGAAAATAATTGTCCCAGCCAAGGTAATTAAAACAAGCCAGAGATAGCTTCCATAAACCTGGACATGAAAGAGGAAGCGGCCGACGCCGATAATCAGAGTAATTTGCATTAAAGCTAGGAAAAGATAATTGCCAACCTCAGAAATCAGGTAGCTTCGGATTTTTATCGGAGTGGCCATCAGACGCTTCAGGATTTTTCGTTCACGATAACGGGTAATGCCTACGGCGATTCCGATAATCGATGAGAACATAATCGCCATGCCGAGGATGCCTGGCATGATAAAATCCAGATATTTGACATTGTGGCCCTGGACTCCCTCTGTTGCGACGGTAAAGAGTTTGGGCGTGCCAGTCGTCTGAAGCGTGTAGTCATTTAAAAACTGGTTTAGGATAGTGCCGATAATTTGCGCCTGCTGATTGCTTCCATCAATAATAACGTTAAAGGGAACTGGCTCTTTCTGCTCTTTTGGATTGATCGTGCCGAACTGGGATGGGATAATAATGATACCCGCAAGTTCGCCTTTCTTTAATTGTTCGCGGGCAGCGTCTAAGGTACCGAAATCCTTCTGGAAAAAGACGTTGAGCGACATGAGATTATCAATCAACTGCTGTGAAACCGGGGTTTTGGATTCATCGAGAAACTGAACATTGTATTTCTGCGGCGAATCGAAACGAAATAAACCAAAAATAAGCAAGAAAAGTAAAGGAAAAAGCAAAGACCAGAAAAGAGACTGCTTATCCCGGAAGGTCATCTTGATATTGGCTATAAAAAGCTTGAAAGTCGGGCTATTCACGGATTCGACTCCCGGTTAAGGCTAAAAAGACGTCTTCCAAATTGGCGCGGGAAATTTCTATATTATTAAGTCGGTTATTTTGCTCATGAGACCAGCGGAAAAGCGGTGGCAGGACTTCAGAAGCGTTGGTAATTTTTAAACGGTAGATTCCTTCGCCGTTTTTTTCGCTGGCTAGGACGCCGGTGATTTTACCAAGTTCATATGGATCCATCTCTTTTTCTGTTTGAAAACTCAAATGCGCCGTGGCCTCAAGGTGATTGATTAAATTATCCGGGGTATCGAGGGCGACAATTTTACCGTGGTCGATTATGCCGACTCGATCGCACAGTGTTTCCGCTTCTTCCATGTAGTGAGTAGTTAAAACAATCGTCTTGCCCCGTTCATTTATTTTTCGAATGAAATCCCACATATGCCGGCGAGCCTGTGGATCTAGACCGGTTGTTGGTTCATCCAAGAAAACTACCTCAGGTTCATTGACCAGGCTGACCGCGATTGAAAAGCGCTGCTGTTGACCGCCCGAAAGCTGTTTGACCAAAGATTTTCTTTTTTCACTAAGCTCAACGATCCGCAGGAGCTCTTCCGGGTCAGACTGTTTTGGGTAGAACCCGCCGTAAAGTTTCAGAATTTCCATTAAGTTCAGATAATCAAAGAAGGAAGAGGATTGAAGCTGGATGCCGATCCGCTCTTTTACCTTGGCCACTTCGTGTTGGGAATCGAAACCAAGAACGATGGTATTGCCGCCGGAAGGCTTTTGCAGCCCCTCAATTATTTCCAGGGTGGTAGTTTTACCTGCGCCGTTCGGCCCAACTAGACCAAAAATCTCGCCTGGCTCAATTGTGAAAGATATATCCGCCACTGCCATAAGCTCGCCACCGCCAGGCTGGGGAAATTTCTTGACCAGATTTTTTACTTCAATAATTGGCATAGGGAAATTGTACCAGGGATAGGCAAAATGGTCAAAAACTGCCGGTTAAGTGGGAATCTGATTTGACAAGCATTAAGGCCTATTGTAGAATGATTTTACATTAAAAACTAACCCAGAAGTCAAGCTTTCGTCTAGAATTGTTGGGATAATGCAATTCTTTAGTCGAGCAGCTTGACCGAAGAATTTTTGTTTAAGTATGCGAAAACGTCCAATAAATCAGCCAACGAGAGTACGTCCGAAAGCAAAGCCGGGATTTATTGAGGCCAAGGGGGTAGTTGATGAATTATTGCCAAACGCGACTTTCAAAGTAGTTTTGGAAAACGGTCACTTGGTTTTGGCCCATCTCTCTGGCCGGATGCGTCTGAATCGGATTAAAATATTGCCGGGTGACAGAGTTAGCCTGGAAATGACTCCCTATGATTTGAGCAAAGCCAGAATCGTCTATCGTGATTAAAAAAATCCATGAAAGTGAGAGCCTCCGTAAAAAAAATGTGCAAAGAATGCAAACTCATTCGGCGCAAGAAAAGGCTGATGGTGATTTGTTCAAATCCAAAACACAAACAACGCCAAGGGTAGAAGATAGAAGAGTTACAAGTTTAAAGCTACAAGTTTCAGGTTACAGGTTGTAAGTTCAGAGATACAAGTTTTGGGTAATGAGCTATGGGTTTCAAGTAACAAATAATTGTTCTAGAAAATAAAAAATACTTTACGCATACGTAATTTATACTCGTAATCCGTAACCAGTAATTATAAAAACATGGCTGCCCGCTTAGCCGGAGTAACCCTTCCACAAAATAAACGCGTTGAAATCGGTCTTACCTATATTTATGGTGTCGGCCGGCCTTTAGCTAAAAAAATCCTAGACGTCACTGGCATAAATCCAGACACCCGAACCCAGGACCTCACCGAAGAACAGATAAAAAAAATAAATGACTTTATTAACAAAAATTACCGCGTCGAAGGCGAGCTTAAGCGCGACCGCTTCTCAAATGTCAAAAGATTAAAAGAAATCGGTTGCTATCGGGGAACCAGGCACGCCAAGGGCTTGCCGGTGCGCGGCCAGCGAACCAAGACGAATAATCGGACTGTCCGGGGCAATATTAGACACACCATGGGTTCCGGGCGCCGGCCGTCTGCCGAGAAGACCTAAATCCAAGAAAATTGTAAATAGAATTATTTAATAATATGCCAGAAGAAAATAAATCAGTAGAGCCAAAACCTGAATCAGAGAAAAAAGAGACGGCTGAAAAATCTTCGAAGAAAATTATCAAGCCGAGCTATCGGAAGAAAAAAGCCGCGAAGAAGTTTGTTACCCGGGCCATAGTAAATATTTTGGCTACCTACAACAATACTTTGGTAACCTTTACCGATCCCGAAGGCAATGTTTTGGCCAATTCATCAGCGGGACGGTGCGGATTTGCCGGACCCAAAAAATCAACGCCCTACGCGGCTGGCATAATCGTGAAATCAATTATGGACAAGGTCCGTGATTTTGGCGTTAAAGAGGTCGATGTTCGGATCAAGGGCGTTGGCTCAGGCCGAGAGGGAGCGATTCGGGCGCTTAATGCTCAGGGTTTGAGCATTCTTTCGATCAAGGACGTCACTCCGATACCGCATAATGGGCCTCGACCGCCCAAGGTGCGCCGCGTCTAAACAATAAATAATATTTGATAATGAGCGTACTGAAAAATTCAAAGTGTTCAAAATGCCGGCGCGAGGGAGAAAAGCTTTTTATTAAGGGCGAGAAGTGTTTTACTACTAAATGTCCCGTGCTTAAGCGCAACTACCCGCCGGGACTTCAGGGCGTTAAGGGCCGGGGAAGGCTTTCGAATTACGGACTACAGCTGAGGGAGAAGCAAAAAGCCAAACGCCAATATGGCTTGCGTGAAACTCAGTTTTTTAATTATTTCAAAAAGGCTTTACAGCAGAAGGGCGACACTGCCGTAAATTTAGCCAGACTATTAGAATTCCGTTTGGACAATGCAGCCTTCCGTTTGGGCTTTGGCGTTTCCCGAAATCAAGCCAGGCAATTAGTCAGCCACGGCCATTTCTTGGTTAACGGCCGGTCGGTGAACATCCCATCGTATCAAGTGAAGGTCGGCGATGAAATTATTGTGAAAGAGGGGCGAATGAAAAAAGCCTATTTCCAGGAACTGGTAAAAAGAATCGCCAAGCATGAAACGCCAAGCTGGCTGTCTTTAGATAAAAAAGAGCTTAAGGGCAAGGTGATTGGCGATCCGACGGCCGAAGAATTAAAACAAAGTTTCCAATCCCAGTTGATTATCGAGTTTTATTCTAGATAAAATAATAATTTTTAAAAACATATGGAACCACTCCCACTGCCAAAGAATATCGAAGTGAAAAAGATTGATCATAACCGGGCCGTTTTTACGATTGAACCGTGCTACCCCGGATATGGCAATACGCTTGGCAACGCCTTGCGCCGGGTGTTGCTGTCTTCGCTTGAAGGAGCGGCGATTACCGCGGTTAAGATTAAAAATGTCAGTCATGAATTTTCCACCTTGCCTTTTGTCAAGGAAGACGTAGTGGAAATTATTCTGAATTTAAAAACTGTTCGTTTTAAGATTTTTTCAGACGGCCCGGTGACAGTTACCCTGAAAGAAAAAGGGGAAAAGAAGGTTACGGCCAAGGACATCAAGCTTACCAGCGAAATTGAGATAGGCAATCCTGACCAGGTAATCGCCACGCTGACCGATAAAAAGGCTGAATTTGAGATGGAACTGAGGGTTGAGAAGGGCCGAGGCTACGTGCCAGTAGAAAGCCGGGAAAAAGAAAAAGGCGAGATTGGCCTGATCGCGATTGACGCGGTTTACACGCCGGTTCGCAATGTTAATTTCGATATCGATAATGTCCGGGTCGGCCAGATGACGAATTACGATAAACTGATGCTGGATATCACTACCGACGGGACGATCAAGCCGGAAGAGGCTCTATATCAGGCGGCCAAAGTGCTGGATGACCAATTCGGCTACATAGTTGAAAATATTGAAAAGCCGAAAGTTGAGGCTCAAACTAAAGCGGAAACTCCCGAACCGAAGAAAAAACGCGGCCGACCGAAAAAGACCGAAAGCAAGGAAGAATAATAACTTCAACGATTTTTCATGCGCCATCGGAACGAAAAAAAGACACTTGACCGACCACGCTCACAGCGGGTTTTACTCCGTCGCAACATGGCGGTTAGTTTGATTGAGGCCGAGCACATGGTGACTACTCTAGCCAAGGCCAAGTGGCTCCGGCCGTTTTTCGAGCACCTTGTCACCATTGCTAAAAAGCAGAATCTTGCCAGCCACCGCCAACTTATCAGCTTGCTTAATAGTAAAAAAGCGGCCCGCAAGCTGATGTCAGAGATAGCGATCAGATTCGCGAATAGATCCGGCGGTTTTGTCAGAATTATCAAGGCGGGCGTCAGGCAGGGCGATGGCGCTCGAATGGCGGTAATCGAGCTTTTGGATCGGTCGGTAAAAGATACCGCCAAATCCAAGGTCAAAAAACCAAAGTCTGACCAGGGATTGAAGAAAGAGAAAGGAGCAAAACATGAAAAAGACAAGTAAAAAAACTGAAATCTTTGAACTGGACGCGCGAAACCAGTCATTTGGACGACTGGCTTCAAAGATCGCTTTTTTACTGCAGGGCAAACACCGAACTGATTATGCTCCGAATTTGGATATTTCAGTAACTGTAAAAATATTGAATATTAAGGAAATTAAAATTACGGGAAAGAAAGAAACAAAAAAGGTTTATCGTCACTACAGCGGTTACCCCGGGGGGATGAAAGAAGTCAGGCTTGACCAGTATTTGAAAAGCCGACCCCAGGTAATTCTATATAAGGCGGTCTACAATATGTTGCCGCCAAACCGTTTGCGCGCTCATCGAATGACCCGATTACTATTTATCTAAAATATGCCAAAAGCCATAAAGAAGACAATTGCCAAGAAACCGATTGAGGCAAAAAGAAAGCGCGGCCGGCCCAGGAAGACAGGGGTGGCAAAAACCTCAGTCGCGCCGGTTGAGGAAAAAATTAAGTCAAAAAGATTAAGCTATATTTTTGCGGTTGGACGGAGAAAGACAGCCATTGCCCGGGTTCGATATTATAAAAAAGGCGAAGGTAAATACACGGTTAATGGGCAACCAGTTGAAAAATATTTTAAAACCCTTGAGCTTCAAAACCTCGCTCTCGCCCCGCTTAAGGTATTAGCGAATAAACTCGAAGGCGATATTTCTGTGAAGGTATCCGGGGGCGGCGTAAGGGGTCAGGCAGACAGTGTTCGGCACGGACTGGCTCGTCTGCTAGTAACGCTTGATCTAGAAAACCGTCCGCAATTAAAAAGACTTGGTTTTTTGCGCCGCGATGCCCGGGTGAAAGAACGGAAGAAATATGGCTTGAAACGCGCCCGACGCGCCCCGCAGTGGCAGAAACGTTAGCCCGGTAATAAATAATTCAAAATGTAAAATTTTGTCAGAAACTGGTTAATTTTACATTAATTATGACTGCCAGCAGTTATCATCCAGATCGAATAGCCCGAAATACTTCCTATCTGACGCTCGCCCTGGCCATCCAGAAGGTTTTATCCTTCGCTTATTTTATTTACATCTCCAGAGCGGTTGGTCACGAAGAACTGGGCAAATACCTTTTTGCCCTGTCCGTGACTACTATTTTTGGGATTTTTATTGATATCGGACTGAATTCGGTTTTGACCCGGGAAATTGCCAAAGATCCGGAGAAGACTTCGACTTATCTTAATACTACCTTTTCCCTCAAACTTCTGACGTCGTTGGCCGCTTACGGAGCGGTCATTGTTTTTATTAATATTCTGGGATATCCCGAAGTTACCAAGCAGCTAGTATATCTCTCGGGGCTGGTGATGATTTTGGATTCTTTCACCCTAAGCTTCTACGCGATTTTCCGGGGCCACCAGATTTTAAAATATGAATCAATTGGCGTGATTATCAATAAGGTCGTAGTGATCGGAGTCGGCGTCCTAGGCGTACTGGCGCACCGCGGCGTGAAGTTTTTAATTCTGGCGATATTATTCGGCAGCTTGTTCAATGTTATATATACCCTAACCTTGCTGCTGGTCAAAATTCGCTGGCGGCCAGCGTTTTTCTTGAATCGTGCCGTATTAAAGACACTTTTAAGGATCGCCCTGCCTTTTGCCGTGGCCAGTATTTTTGTCACGGTTTTTGGCTATATCGACACGGTGTTGCTTAATATTATGGGTGGGGCGCGCGGAGACAGCTATGTCGGTTGGTATGGCACAGCCTACAAATTGACTTATGCTTTCCAATTCATTCCGCTGGCCGTAGCGGCCGCGGTTTTTCCGGCGATGAGTTCGTATTTCGTGGTTTCGAGAGGACTTTTAGCTCGCACCTTTGAACGGGCAATCTATTATCTTACGGTTATTTCAATGCCTATTGCCCTGGGCGTTTTCGCCATAGCCGATAAATTGATCCTCCGGATTTGGGGCAAGGCATTTGAAGCTTCAATCACCCCTCTAAGGATATTGATTTTTAGCTTGATATTTCTCTTCGCCAGCTATCCGGTTGGATCATTGCTAAATGCCTGCAACCGCCAGACCCGCAATACTGTAAATATGGGGATTGCCATGGTTGTAAATATTATATTAAACGTAATTCTAATACCTCATTATACGTTTCTCGGCACAAGCATCGCTTCATTAGTGGCGGTGTTTGTGCTTTTTGCCTCGGGTTTTGTAGTGGTGCGACAAATCATTGACTATGACAAGAAATTCCTGCTGAAGACTTTATTTAAAACCCTGTTTTCTGCAGGCATCATGCTGGTGGTACTTTTTCTCCTCAAGCCAAGCCTGTCCGTTATGCTGCTGATACCCATTGGAATTGCCGTATATTTCGCAGTCCTATTCATAGTCCGTGGTTTTGGCCAAAGGGAATATGTCCGCATCTACCATTCAGTAATGAGGAAATTAAAATGAGAAAATCGCTTTTAGTCACTCTCGATTTTCCTCCTCAAACCGGCGGGGTGGCGAGATATTATGGTAATCTACTCGCGCACTTACCCAGAGGCGATATGGATGTCCTGGCGCAGACTAATCCGAAGTCAGAAGAATATGACCGGAAAAAACCCTATCCGATCAAGCGCCAGAAGCTTATCGCGCTGTCGCCGCTGGTCTGGCCGAAATGGCTAGGCCTGATTTTTCAGATAGCTAAGCTGGCTCGGCAAGAAAAGATAAAAGTAATTCATGTCGGGCAAGTTCTCCCGATCGGCAACGCGGCCTATTTCGTGAAAAGCTTTTGGCATATTCCCTATATTGTTTACGCGCATGGTCTGGATATTACCTCGCCCCAGGCCAGCCCAAGAAAGCGGCGAACGCTGAAAATGGTTTTAGGTCAGGCGAGCGTGATCGTGGCTAATAGCGAATTTACCAAACGGGAATTATTGCGTTTTGGTTTGCCTGAAGCAAAAATTAAGGTAGTCACTCCGGGTTGTGATATTTCGGGAAATGATTTTGATTCGAAGGGAGTCGAGGCTTTGAGAGAGCGATATCGGTTACAGGACAAAAAGGTATTACTAACCCTTGGCCGGCTTGAAGAAAGAAAAGGCCAGGATATGGTAATTAGGGCTCTGACCCAGCTCAAATCTTCCCACCCGGAAGCGGTTTATCTAGTGGTGGGTTCTGGAACTTATGAAAGTAAATTGCGCGATTTAGCCCAGAAATACGGCGTTAGCGATTCCGTAATATTTACCGGAGAAGTCAGTGAGGCAGAACGACCAAATTATTTTAAACTGGCGGATATTTTTATTATGCCGTCTCGGGAATTAAGCAACCGCGACGTGGAAGGCTTCGGCATTGTCTTTTTGGAAGCCAACGCCTTTGGCAAGCCGGTGATTGGAGGACGAAGCGGGGGAGTATCTGAAGCGGTGCTCGACGGGCAAACCGGCCTGCTGGTTAATCCAACGGATGAAAATGAAATTAGCCAGGCGATCAGCCGTTTGCTGGCGGATGGGGAATTAAGGAAGCGGCTGGGCGAAAACGGCCGGCTGCGCGTTCAAAAAGATTTCCAGTGGTCAGACAGAGCTAAGGTGATTGAGCAGATTACAAACAGCGTATGAAACAGCCCCAAGACATCTTAATGCTGGCTATGTCCAGCTTCCAAGAATGGGAGAGCGGAATTGTCAATCGCAATTTTCACGTCTTGAAACATCTATTAACGCGGCCGGAAATCGGGCGGATCGTGGTCGTTGATTATCTGCCCTGGTCATTGAGGCGAGGGATGAAATCATATTTGGAATCGCTGGCTTTTGGCGTTAAGGGCAAAGTGCTTTACCGCGACTTGACCAACCGCCTGACCCAAGTCGATAAATCCCGGCTCGGAGCGCACCCGGACAAGCTTTTTGTCCATTCCACGGTTGATTCGCTGGTTTCCACTTCGCTGGTCAGGAGGGGGTTTAAACGTACCTTAAATAAATTACAAATTATCAAGCCGTTGCTTTGGTCGTATCTGCCGATGTTTGTCCGCCCGTTCCAGGAGGATTTATATGAGCTTAAAGTTTTCGACGCGGTTGATGATTGGCGCAACCATTCTTCTTACCAAACCCAGCGCGACCGGCTGGAAACGAATTACCGGATAATCAGCCAGTCAGCTGATGTGATTTTCACGGTGGCTGACGATTTGAGAATATTATTTGACTCTCAGCTTAAAGTCCACTGGGTGCCGAATGGCGTTGATTATGATCGCTGGCAGGGGCGGTTTGACTTTCCCGACGACCTGAAAGGAATTCCCGCTCCGATTATTGGCTATGTGGGAGTTATTCAAAACCGGCTCGATCTCAAAATGATCAAGGCTGTGGCTGAAGCCAATCCCGAGAAATCTTTTGTTTTCGTGGGCATGGTCTGGCCCGAAGTCAATAAAGGTGTTTTTAGTAAAAATTTAAATGTCCATTTCCTTGGCCAGAAGCCCTATGACGATCTGCCAAAGTACCTGACTCATTTTCACGTCGGGATAATACCGCACAAAGTCGATCCGTTTACCAAATCGATGAATCCACTTAAACTTTATGAATACCTGGCCTGTGGTTTGCCAGTGGTTTCTACTCCGGTCGCGGGAATCGAGATGTTTCCGGATTTGGTTAGAGTGGCTTCAGATGATGAATATTTCAGCCAGCAGATTGAAGAGGCCCTGGATGAAGATAACGAGAATTTGAGGCTGAAACGACGGGAGGCGGTAAAACCGCACACCTGGGACACCCGGATTGAAACAATGCTGAATATTTTAAAAAAGCCTTCCCTAAGCTAGAAAGATTGGCGGTTTTCTGTTAAACTGCAGATATGTTGAAGGAATCAGATTACGTAAAAATTCAGACAGCGGTACCGGTCCAATATGCCGAGCGAGTACGCCAGGCCATGGGCGACGCTGGAGCGGGTGTTCAGGGCAATTATTCGCACTGCAGTGGTTCTGCCAAATCAGTCGGCCGGTTTACTCCGCTTGAGGGAGCGCATCCGGCAATCGGCGCGATCGGAAAACCCGAAGAAGTGGAAGAGGAAAATATCGAGATGCTCTGCCACAAAGAGAAAGTTAAAGAAGTAATCGCCGCCTTGAAAAAAGCCCATCCCTATGAGGAGCCGCCGATTGACATAATGGCAAGACTTGAAGTAATATGATTTGTTAATTAGTTAATTAGTTTATTGGTTAATTGGTTAGTTGTGGCTTGTCTCACAAAAGCCATTTGCCGGAGTAGCTCAGTTGGTAGACCCGCCCGCCAGTCGCCGAGCGCCGATGTAGCTCAGTTGGTAGAGCAACTGTTTTGTAAACAGTAGGTCGTCGGTTCGAATCCGACCATCGGCTCCAGGCGATCGGCAGGCGGGGCAACGATTCAATTACATAAATTAATAATATAAATGAAAGAAAACGATGTCACAGGATAATCTTATCAAACTCGAATGCACCGAGTGTAAAAAAGTAAATTACAATTCGCGCAAGAACAAAAAGGTTTTAAAGAACCGGCTGTCGCTCAAGAAGTACTGCAAACAATGCAAGAAACACACTTTGCATAAAGAAACAAAATAGCTTTTATGCCTTTAAGCACTTGTCCCGAGACCCAAAGCACGATGCGATTGGAAGCTCAGAATATCATTGAATTGAAGCTGGGTCCAGATAGAAACAGCCAGGATAGCGCTCTAGCTGAACTGCTTTGGTTCCGGGGCGAGCTGGCCAAGCTTAAGGAGCAATTCCCAAACGCCTTTTGGTCGGCGCTGGTGGACATGAGCAAGGTGGCGGTCAGCCAGAAAGAAGCCCTAGCGCTGAATGAGCTGTTCTCTGATCTGTTAAAGAGCGACAGAATCTTAAGAACTGCCGTGCTGAAAGCGGGCCACACCTTTCAGGTGGCCATTCGCAAGCTATTGCTGGCAACCACGAAAGAGACCGGTAAGCTGAAATTCTTTGAGCAGTCGGAAATGGCGCGGGAATGGCTGTACTTAAAAATGAAGAAATAAAAAGAAGATCGGCTGGGAGCTGGAAGGGTAATATGTATTATATTTATTTGCTGTGTGATAATAGAGGCAAGAAGTATGTCGGTACAACAAATGATATTGAAAGGCGAATGTCGGAGCATAAAAGAGGGTCGACATACACGACTCGAAGAATGGGTATTTTGAAATTGATATATTTTGAAGCCTATTACGATCAACAATCGGCAGCCGAAAGAGAGCGCAAATTGAAAATGTATGGTTCAGCATATCATGGACTTCTAGCAAGACTTCATTTAAAATAGATTCTAGTTTAATCGCATAAGATGACGGGGGCGTCGTCCAGTGGTAGGACGGAGGTCTCCAAAACCTCAGACGAGGGTTCGATCCCTTCCGCCCCTGCCACCTTATACGATTAACGGTCTCCACCCAGCCGTTCGCGAACGGCTGGGTCCAAACCAGAAACGAGAGTGCGACACTTTCCGCCCCTGCCACATGACGATAGGTTGGGTAAAAACCGTAGCAACGTAAAATATCGCGCTCTTTGATGCGGGACGATTCCCTCCACCCCTGCCAATAAATCAAGTACCATGAAAGACCTATTAGACATAATAAAACAACGTCAAAGCGTACGGAAATATTCAAATCAGCCGGTGGAAAAGGATAAAATCTTGCAGTGCCTCGAAGCCGCCAGGCTGGCGCCGTCAGCCAGAAATGCCCAGCCCTGGAAATTTGTCGTGGTTGATAATGCCGAGGTGAAAAATAAAATCGCTAAAGCCGCCACCAGTCCGCTCCTGCCAGTTCTGAATAAACATTTATTCAAAGCGCCGGTGATCATAGCGGTGGTGATCGAGCCGCCGAAAATCGCCACGCCGGCCCAGATTATCTCCTGGCTGGATAATAGGGAATTACCGCTGATTGACATCGGCATTACCACCGAGCATTTTTGCCTGCAGGCTACGGAGTTAGGCCTGGGTACCTGCATCGTCGGCTGGTTTGATGAACAGAAGGTGAAAAAGATTTTAGCCGTACCAAAGCGCCAACAAATCGGTTTGCTGATAACCCTTGGCTATCCAAAAGATGGTTACGAAGTCCATAAGAAAAACCGGAAAGACATCAGCGAGATTTCAAATTTCAATAAATATTAGATCGAAATAATAGGTTAGTTAATTACTCCAGCCTAATTAATACTATTTATCGAAATAAAAACACCCCCGTTATTACTAACGAGGGTAGGTTTGTACTAAGACAGGTCGATTTCGCGGTAGCAGTGCTGCCGCATGATGTGGGCGATCCGTTCGTTGTCAAACGGCGCTACCACGAGCATGGAGCGGAAGCGGCTCGGTGTCTCAAAGGTCCGCAACCGGCTGACATCCAGATAGACAGTCGAACCAAGCTGGCTGAAAATGCTGTAAGCCGGAGCCGTGGACATCAGGACGCCGTCTTTGTAATGGGGTCGGGGAATGGCGATCTCGAAAATCCTGAGCTGGTGGCCGCCGTGCTCGCGCATGGCGAATTTGGCAAAGGCCAGCCAGTGGATCCATTCGCCGATCTTTTCGCCATTGGCCATGATAAAGCCAATCGGTCCATGGCCACGCTGGAGCTCGGAGAGATAGAGGATTCTTGCCGGTCCGCCAGGTAGGGTGTGGTGCAGAAAGTCATCGGGATTCTCAACGAAGACCATACTGTCAATAAAGTTCTTCTCATAGTCTTCTTTACCGAGGAAGGTAACAAAACGCTTGAAGTCATCTGGCCGTTGGCAGGTGATCTTAGCTGGCGGGAAAATCAGTGGCCGGCCATGCCCCAGAACATAGTTCAGGTCGACTTGATCGCAGACTGGATCACCGAACCGGGGCAGGCGCATCACGACATTGCCCAGTGGAGTCGCCACGAAAATGGTCTGGGTGACGATGTTGAGAATGACCGAGAAGATGATCTGGCCTTTGCGCACGCAGGTGATGGAAGAAGTAGCTCCAGTGATCATTGCCGGTTTCTCGAACATTCTTTCCCAGACCTGGATGCCCTTGTCCCGGCCCATGAGCAGTCCGAGCCTTCTGATGGGCGTTTCCCTGCTGATTGTCTCGATGTATTCTCTGAGTTGTCTGGATCGGTCAGTCGGGTCAGAGAAGAACATGAGCGGCTGCCGGATCGGTTCAGCGTCAGTTGGCCAGCGCTCGCGGGCATCATCATCCAATTCCTCGGTGACCAGAATGGCATGGCGGTCAAAGTCACACAGCCGGTCGTGAATAATGATTTCGGTGATTGCGTCCAGACCCAGCGTATCACCCTTGCCGTATTTGGTATGTCTGAGCGTTTCGCTAGCTGGTGAATCCAGCAGTTCACGCCAGGCCGCAACTAGGGCGTGGATGCAGACATCACAGTACACCCGCTCCACTCCTTGCATGCTAGTCCTTTGCATAAGCCCCCTCCTTTGGTCTATAGGTTATGAAAGACCGGTTTTCGCTTTATTTTGAGCTTTTTAACTTACCTTTGGGAGTAGAAAAAGTCAAGTTAATATGGTGTCGCCTTGACAGTATGAGTTAATGACTTATAATTCAAATAATGCCTTTTAGCACAATCGCTCCAGCGGTATGTGTCCGGTGGCGCGCGTTGGTGTTGAAATGTTAATATTTTATAACTAATCAACTCGCTATGCGTATAATTCTCAGGAACCTTCTTCGCCGGAAGCTCCGGACAGTCCTGACGGTCGGCGGAATCGTTATCGGCGTATTTGCCCTGACAGTCATGGGCGCGATGTCGGAAAAATTAAGCCTTTTGGTTAAGGGGGGTGTGGACTACTACGGCACGAAAGTAATGGTGGTTGACGCGCGCGCTTCATTGATGATGGGCGGCGCGCCGCTAACCATGGATAAACAAGCGGCTATTCAGAAAGTCGAAGGCGTGGTTTACGCCTCGCCGGTCGTTAGTTTAATGCTCGATGAAGAAACGAACGTTTCTTTTGGCATGCCCTCAATGATAGTATCTGGTGACACAGAAGCCACTCAGTATGAAACATTTAAGATAAAAATCGCCAGGGGCCGGGATTTAACCGCCGATGACCGCGGTAAGGTTGCGCTTGGTTCTGATCTCGTTAAGAACTTGAAAACAGATGTAGGCAAAACCGTTAAGTTGCGCGGCAAGGATTTTGAAGTGATTGGCGTCTATGACAAGACTTTGACCGCGCCGGACAATTCAGCCGTTGTCTCACTCCGGGACGCGCAGGAGCTTACTTATGAGACTTTGCCCGAGGCCTTTAAACAAAGCATCAAACCCGAAACCATTGTCTCTGAATTTGATGTGTATCTGAAAGATGTCGCCCAGGGTGAGGAAGTCGCCAAAAGGATTCAGGAGCAAGTTGAGGGCGTGAAAGCCTATGGTCCGTCTTACTTCAAAGACCAGATCGGCCAAAGCATGGTAATTTTCAATATGATCATTCTTTCCGGCGCGCTGATTGCCATCATTGTCGGAGGGTTCTCAATTATGAATACTCTGACCTTTTCGGTGATTGAGCGGACTCGCGAGATCGGCATAAAAAAAGCGGTTGGTGCTCGGTCCAGCCGCATCCTAAAAGAGTTTTTGATTGAAGCTGGAGTGATTGGCGTGATCGGCGGGTTAGCCGGTATCGGCCTTGGCGTGCTGATGACCTGGATTCTCAATGAATCATCGCGATCCAAAGGTCTACTGCTCTTTTTAGTGACGCCGCGACTACTGATTTACGTACTTATTTTCTCGATCGTGATCAGCATAGTGGCTGGGTTTTTTCCAGCCCGGCGCGCCTCGAAGCTTAATCCGGTTGAATCATTAAGATACGAATAATATGGAAAATATCATTGCTCGAACAATTAATCTCGAAAAAGTTTATTCACCAGGTCAGCACAATGAGGTGAAGGCCTTAAAAGGCGTTACCACCGAGTTCCGCGCCGGCGAATTTGTGGCCGTAATCGGACCGTCCGGTTCCGGCAAATCAACCTTTATGCACCTCTTGGGCGCGCTCGATCGGCCGACTAAGGGCGATGTGGAAATCGCTGGAAAGCTATTGTCCCAACTAAAGGACAATGGTCAGGCTGATTTGCGGGCTAAAGAACTGGGTTTCATCTTCCAGGGATTTAATTTGCTCTCAACTCTGACTGCTCTGGAGAATGTCATACTGGCTGGAGACTATGCTGGCTTGCCAGCCAAAATCACCGCGACCAGAGCAAGAGAATTACTGACTGAGGTCGGATTAACTGAGAGGTTTGACCATACCCCAGCCGAACTATCTGGCGGAGAACAACAGCGCGTGGCCATTGCTCGGTCGCTGATGAATGACGGCCGGCTGATCCTGGCTGATGAGCCGACCGGCGAGCTGGACACAAAAAATTCCGAAGCGATTGTTGAGCTACTCCGCGACCTGGTTAGAAAGAAGCAAAAAACTATTGTTATGGTCACGCATAATGAAGATTTAACCCGCTTCTGCGACCGGGTGATCAAAATCGTCGACGGGAAGCTAGCCTAAGGCGCGAGTTAAATCTCGTCGGGAATTATTAATAACATAGGAGGTAATAAAAATGAGCGACATTTATTCAGTTTTAGGCTGGGGCTCGCCAATTGGAACGGGACTGTTTCTAGTTTTCCTGGGTACGTTTATTTATCTTTTGGCCAAGGCGAACAAGAAAAAGGAATAGAAATACAGAGATTCATAGTCCATTTCCATGCAGTCGGGTGTTTTATATTCTGATGAATAAAATCTTTGGTTTGAAGTGGGACTTGAAACAAAAGCCAAAATGGTGTATTATGTAATTACCTTACAAGTAAGCGGAAAAAATATGGAAAATGATAAAGAAATGTGCCCTTGCGGGTGCGGGGAGACTGTCGAAAATTGCAAATGCGATAAAGATTGTTCCTGCAAATGCGCGCCGAAAGAATAACAGAAAGCAGATATAACACGAGAGCCGGAGTAATCCGGCTTTTGTGTTTTTTTGATATCTCTTAATTGGGCTTGACAAAGTTTGCGACTGTGGTATTATCATTATTGTCCCGGTCGGGTCTGCCCGATATTTTTTTTACCATCACAAAACTAAATGAATATTCGAAACGTAGCAATCATTGCCCATATTGACCATGGAAAAACCACCCTGGTGGACGCGCTTTTGCGTCAATCAAAAACTCGGTTAAATAAGGAGTATGCCGGGGTCGAGTTGATTATGGATTCAAACGATCTGGAGCGCGAACGCGGCATTACTATTTTTTCAAAAAATGCCTCAGTGGTCTGGCAGGGGGTGAAAATTAACATTATTGACACGCCTGGGCACGCTGATTTCGGCGGCGAAGTGGAGCGCGTTTTGAATATGGCTGATGGCTGCTTATTGCTGGTTGACGCGAAGGAAGGGCCGATGCCGCAAACACGCTTTGTCTTAAAAAAGGCGCTGGCGATGAAACTGCGCATTATTGTCGTGATAAACAAGATAGACAAACCCGACGCCCGGCCCGAGGAGGCGCTGAATCGGACATTTGACCTTTTCGTCGAACTGGGCGCGGATGATCAAACCCTGGATTTCCCGGTGATTTACGCCTCGGCCAAGCAAGGCAAGGCCGGGCTCACAGCCGATTTAAAGAGTTCAGCTGATATTACCCCGATCTTTGATACGATCCTAAGCGAGATCCCCGAACCAAAAGGCGATTCGGCAAAACCACTGCAATTGTTGATTACCCAGATCAGCCCGGATACTTTCAAAGGCAGGCTGGCTACTGGGCGAATTGCTAATGGCCTAATCAAGTCTGGGCAGGATATTATTTACATCAACCGTTCCGGTGAAAAAAAACCGTACCGCATTGCTTCGCTCATGACTTACATAGGCTTAGAGCGCGTGGAAGTTCCTGAAGCGTCGGTTGGGGATATCGTAGCCATCGCGGGCATCCCCGAAGCGACAATCGGAGAAACGATTGCTGACGCTGAACAGCCGATCGCCTTGCCGCTTATTGACATTGAGGAGCCGACTGTAAAAATGACTTTTAGCGTAAATAATTCGCCCTTTGCCGGCCGCGAGGGAATTTATTGCACCTCCCGCCAAATCCACGAACGTCTAATGAAAGAACTAGAGACTGATCTGGCTCTGCGCGTTGAGGAAAACAAGTCAGGCGGCTGGATCGTGTCAGGCCGGGGCGAATTGCATCACGCGATTTTTATAGAACGGCTGCGGCGCGAAGGCTATGAGCTTCAGATCTCGCAACCCCACGTGATTTTGAAAGAAATCGGAGGAAAAATCCACGCGCCGTTTGAGCGGGTATTTGTCGAGGTTCCGGATGGACTCAGCGGCATCGTGATTCAAAAGCTTAGTTCGCGGGGCGGGCAAATGCACGATCTTGAGTCGCGCGAAGGTACGACTTTTCTTGAATTTGTAATTCCGACGCGCGGTCTTTTTGGCTACCGCGGCGATTTCCTGACTGATACCCGCGGTCTGGGAATTATTAATACATTGTTTGAAGGTTATTTTCCGGATCCTGGCAATTGGCGCGAACGGGAGCAAGGCTCACTCGTAGCTCATGAAAGCGGAGTTAGCAATCTTTACGGGTTGCTGAATGTTCAGAATCGGGGCACCTTTTTTATCGGTCCGGGCGTCGAAGTTTACAAAGGACAGGTTGTCGGCCAAAATTCCCGCAGTGAAGACATTCACGTGAATGTCTGTAAAACCAAGCAGCTGTCGAATATGCGTTCAAAGGGCGATGGCGGGGCCGAACATTTTAACCAGCCGAAAATCATGGATTTAGATGACGCGCTGGAATATATCAACGATGATGAATTGGTTGAAGTTACCCCCAAATCTATCCGAATCAGGAAAAAAACACTTGATCAAGCCGTGGCAAAAAAACTGGCCCGTGAAGGAAAGACTATTTAACGCTTGCCCGCCTTTGACATTAGATACCAAACCAGGTTAGTCTGAAAATATGGACAGTATTTTTGGAATATACAAACCGGCTGGTCCGACCTCGCACGATATCATTGATGAAATTAGAAGAATTACCGGAATCAAAAAAGTCGGTCATGCCGGTACCCTCGACCCTTTGGCCAAGGGTGTTTTAGTTGTCGGCTTAGGCCGGGAAGCGACAAGGCAATTGGCGAAAATCGTGACCAAGGAAAAGGAATATCTGGCGACTGTTCAATTGGGCGAGGAGAGTACAACCGACGATGCTGAAGGCGAAAGAACAAAAATGGCGCCGAGCCGATTTCCTAATGAAGAAGAGGTTCAGGCCGCCCTAGAAAAATTCCAAGGTGAAATTCTTCAAACCCCTCCGATTTACAGTGCGATTAAAATAAAAGGTCGTGCCGCCTACAAATACGCTCGCCAAGGACAAGCAGTGCGTCTAGAGCCGAGGCCGGTCTTGATAAAAAAAATCGAACTTTTAGATTATAACTGGCCTGAATTAAAAATAAAAGTGGTGACTGGGCCCGGTGTTTATATCCGTTCACTGGCTCGCGATATTGGTAAGAATCTTAGTACTGGCGGATATTTAAAGGAATTAGAGAGAATCAGGGTTGGAGAGTACCGAAAGGAAGGGGCGATCAGTCTGCGGGAGCTTGAGAATAAATTTACCAAAGATTTCGATCAAATTAAAAAAGACAATCATTAAAGGTTAAAATATTCAAGGTGACACAAAACACTCTATTTGATAAGATAAAGAAGCCTATGACTACAAATTTGATACGTTTATCGCCCAGTTCGGGTTTAAGCTTGTTCAAGGAATGCCCACGCTGTTTTTGGCTGCACTACAATAAAAATATCCACCGGCCTCGGGGAATATTCCCTTCACTGCCAGGCGGGATGGATTTGGTGATCAAGGATTACATGGACACATTTCGGAAAAAGGGCGAGATGCCGCCAGAGCTGGCTGGACAGGTTGAGGGAGGACTTTTTCCGGATGTGAAGGTTTTGAACAAATGGCGCAATTGGCGGACGGGCTTGGAATACGAGGACAAGAAAATCAACGCCGTGCTGTTCGGAGCGCTGGACGATTGTTTGTACGACGATGGTTTTTACATCCCGCTGGATTACAAGACCCGGGGCAGCAGTCCGAGAGAAGGCGATTCGGAAAGATATTACCGGACTCAGCTCGAGTCATACAGTCTTTTACTATCGGCCAATAACTATAAAACCCGAGACTTCGCCTATCTTCTGTATTACTATCCCAAAGAAGTATTGCCAGCCGGCCGAGTCGATTTCAATACTCATATTGTTAAGGTTACGACCAGCCTTGATTCTGCCAAAAAGACTTTTGAAGAAGCGGTGAAGGTACTGCGCGGGCCATTGCCAAAAAGCCACACAGCCTGCGAGTACTGCGTCTGGAACCACAGCCGGAATGAGTTTGATTAATGAATATTAGTTATATGACAAAATACGAGCAGCTTGTTTATAAATAATAACTTCATGCGAACCTTATTAATAATTATTCCTGGATCGGGAGCTGGAATCCCTCGATTTTTGAAAAAATATTTTCACAAGTTCTATAATTACTTTGGCGTAGATAGACAAGGAGATGCCTGGGCTTACGTCTTAAAAGATCATATTGAAAAACATACCCCAGAAATTGATATACATGTTTTCAAATGGATTAAGGGATTTTACAATATTATTTTTATCAATCTAGCCGCTAAAAAACTTTCTAAATTTTTAAAGAAACGACCTGGATATGATCGAGTAGTACTATTAGGCAAAAGCCTTGGGGGAATTGTTGCAGAAGATTCACTCAGATACTCTAAAGAACTAGGGGGTATTATCCATCTTATCTATGTTGCGACTCCTCATAAAAAAAGCTTCGTGGATTTTCCGCAACCGGTCAAGATAACGAATATTTTTTCAAACGAAGATATGTTTTTAAATCTAGGTCGTAAATTATTACATTTTGGATTTGGCCGTAAAACAATCGAAGGAGCAGACAATATAGTGATAAAAAATATGAAGCATGCAGATTTTAATAAAAATATCGTTATTCCATACCGAGGAGAGAAACATCTGCTTTTTGAGCTTTATACTAAACTGATTTTGGAATAATGACTCCTCGTATTACGGCATACAATATGGTGTATATGTTATAGCAAAACAACGCAGCATGAGACGAAACATTAGACTATATGAATCTAAAAAGTAAAAACTTTGAACACGAAGGAAACCTCCCGCCAACCTACACTTGCGATGGGGATGAAATTTCTCCGCATTTGGCTTGGGAAGGTTTTCCTGATGGCACAAAAAGCTTTGCCCTGACCTGCCTTGATCCAGATGCGCCTGGCGGTGAATTTGCTCACTGGCTGGTGTCAAACATCCCGGTCAGCACTAGGGAATTGCCAGAGAATTGCGGTTGTCCAGCCGGAGCTACGGAGGTTGAAAATGACTATGGCAAAACATCTTATGGCAGTCCTTGCCCGCCTTCGGGGGTGCATCACTATATCTTCACGGTTTACGCTCTGGATACCGAAAAACTGGAAAATCTTAACCGTCAGAATTTCGTTTCTGAAGTTAATAAGCACAGCCTTGACTCAGCTGAATTGGTGGGTTTATATCGGAGAAGATAAAAACCATATTAAAAAATGATAACCAAAAAGGCCTTCGATTGAAGACCTTTTTTGGTTTTGACTTTCTAGTAACTAGAGAATCGCGTCTTTGGCTGCTTTGGCCACGCGGAACTTCAAAACCGTTTTCGCCGGGATCTGGATAGTGGCTCCAGTGGCAGGGTTGCGTCCTTGACGAGCTGCGCGATGCTTCTTGACCAGTTTACCAAGACCTGGCAGTGAAAACTCGCCGCCATTTTTTGCTTCGTTGTAGGCGGTGGTCACCAATAGGTCCAGGAAATCACTGACCTCTTTTTTTGAGCGTCCTGATTTCTCGGCCAGAAGCGCGTGTAGCTGAGACTTACTCATTGATTTCGACATACGTCTCCTTAATAAGTTATTAACATTATGCTCTAATTATAGCTGAAATATGTAAATAAGCAATAAAAACAAGGCATTTATTAGGTAAATAGGTAATATTTATATTGTATAATATCTAAAAATTGACTAATGTTAGCCATAAAAATATTGTTTTTTAAAAAAGGAAAATACTGTATAATATTCTTAAAGTCATTAATATAAGGAGATTTCCACCATGACAGAACCATGCCCAACCTGTGGCAATGATCCTTGCACTTGCTAAGGTACTAGAGACAACGGCCCTGGAAGACGGGGCTGTTGTTTTTTATTAAGTGCTTGAACCTTGGGCGGAATTTGCTTTGGCTTGAAGATACCACACAGTAGTCATGCCGGACCTGATCCGGCATCTCCAATATCAACCGGGGGGTGATTAATTAACCATACCCGCCTCCCCTCGGCACTTAAGGCCGGGGCTCGGCAGCCTGCCCCGTACCCGAAGTGGTACGGGTGTTCTTTGCCTATGGCTCCGATAATGTAATAACCAAATTATGGCATTTATTTACCTTTTGGCGTAGCAAATTGTTTACCCGCCTCCGGTCACCAGTTATTTACACTTACTTCACTAAGCAGTAATTTCTTTTCACCATCAAATAGGTTATTCAAAGCGGCCTTCGGCGGGTCTTTGCCCTAGGCTTCGATAATGTAGTTACCAAAGGATTATCTTCTACTCATCACTTTTATTGGTTCTATGGCAAAGAAAAGAGCGCCCTAGACCAGATGGTCTTTGGGGCGCTCGAGGTGTGTCTATCTCCAGCATCAAATGCCGGGGATAGAACTTGTGAACTGCTTAAGGAACTCGCCAAGGATCGTCAACAGTCGGTGGAGGATTTCAATGGCGGGGATGGCAAGTTCAGGCAGAAAGAGCTTCAGAAGAATGATGGTCAGTACGAGCAGGAAGAGAAACCGCATGGCTTTGCTGTTTAGTTGCTTAAGCCCGGAGAGTGAAGGAGCGAACCACGCGACGAACTCGTGATTCGATGATTTTGGCCATCATCCTTCGATTCCCTCCAGCGGAGAAAGCGGAATATGGTTTCTACGCTCCCCGCTGGAGAGAATGTCTATTTGTAAAAGAGCATTCCATAATATCAGCAAAGATTTGATTAGTCAAGGGCAGTATCCGCAGGGGCTTGACATTCTGAAAACAATATGCTAATGTTTTTTTACTATCCTGGAAACACTAGGGTAGTAATGATGAGGCGTCGAACGATGAACTGAATTTGGACGCTTTACCCCATAGCTTTAGCTAAGGGGTACAGTTCATCGGGAGCCAGTAGCGTAACCGGCATCAAGGTTATAGTTACAAAGCTCAGGGACAATAAGGATTAGTCCCTAGAAATGACGCCTCCTCTAATGAGGCTCTTTTTATTATGAGTCACAAAGAGGAGGTTGGGTCATGGAACGAATCCTGGTATTTGACATCAATCTGGGTCGTTTGGCTAGTTACTCCGATCTGCTGGCTGGGGTTGAGGTCTGCGGCGCGTCCGATTTGGCCTCAGCCCTGACTATGATCTCTTGCTTTCAGCCCGATCTAGTCTTAGCCGAATCTGATGAATCGCCTGGTCTGCGCCTGGTCCAGGAAAGCAAGAAGCTTAGGCTGATTTTGCGGCCCCCGATTTATCTGATGGCTAATATCCCGGCCGGTCAGAACCACGCGATGTGCCGTAAAGCAGCGAGACAGTGCGGAGCCGACGGTTTCATTCCTCGGTCAGTAAATCCAGCGCTGTTCCGGCTGATTGTGAATGCCGCGTTGTTCCGCGCCATCGGTCACAATCAGGGCAATCTGGAACGGTCAGGCCCAACTCATGAGCTGAAAGGGTCGTCGATTGACCAAACCGCTGAACCTGACAGACAGACTGAACTTCCTGATTTAGGCGGGAAGGGGCATAACCCTGCTGAAACTACTCAGCCGTTGTTCACAAGCCGCCTCCAGAATCAATTGGCTTCAGCCGCGGTCAGTCCGGGAGACTGCCTGCATAACATCGCGGTTGATGTGGGCGGTTGGAGGGTGCTTTCAGACATCGCCTACGCGTGCGATTTGCCGGGTGATCCGCAGGATCATCACCGCTTGGTCGAAATCCTGCGTGGCTGGGGCAAAAAGCCTCCACTCAAGCGCCTAGTCAAGGCCCATGAGATCACGCAGATAATGTTTGACTGGCTCAGGCGCAGGGATCCCGACCCGGTGTACACGACGCTTTTCTGGATTGCCTACCATATGGTCCAGGAGGCTCGCCGCCGCTTCTGGGAGAGACAGGCGGACAAACTGGTAGCGGTTGTAGGTGATTGGCGCGTACTGGATCAGATACTGGTTGAAAGCGCTCTGGCTGATCCGGCTGAACTGGATCGCCTTGCCTGTCACCTAAAGGAGTGGAATTCGGTTGGTGATTTCGAGGTGGTAATCAGGGCGGTTGATTACACAAGAACCCAGGAATCAGGGATTGGCCATGATCGCGTCCTGGCCACCTTGAAGGAAATCGCCGGTGAAATGCTCTTTGGTCAGTCAGCGAATGAATTTGGTCAGACGGATAATCCGGCTGATCAGACAGACGCTGATGAATGGCCGATGGCGTCCTAACGCCTATTGGTCTAGCCCGGTTTGCTTGAAGCAGCCGGGCTTTTCTATTAGAAAAAGGGGCACTCCGATCGCGGAATGCCCCTTCACGAAACACCATTTGGGCTTAGCAAGTTGTGTCAATCATGTCATCTGCTTGGCCGCCCATCTTCTTGATGAATCGCTTCTTGAATGCCTCGCTGCCAAAGAAGACGAATAGCACAATGATGCACTGCGGAACGAGCAGGTGAGGAAGCGATACGCCAGTGACGAAGACTTGCAGCAGCAAGATGGTACCTAGGCTCAGCCACCAGATCGCAACCCAGCGACCACCACGCCGAGTTGTTCGTTTGAGCAAGCACTTGCGTGTTTGCTCTTTGTTGTAGACGTAGATAGCCAGGAACGCGTTGTAGGCCACGCAAGCTGGATAGGAGATCCCTGTCCAGCGTGCAGCGTAAACGCACTCCAGGAAACCTACCTTCTGAAACGCCTCGAACCACATCAGAGCTACGTAGACGCCGGTGAAGACAGAGAACAGGATGTACATGGAATGGAGCCCCCGATTGATTCGGTTGATCTCCTCCACTGTTTTCCTATTCGGGAGTCTGCCGGACTGCCCTTTCGCTAGACCGTTGCGGCTAGTCATAATGACCACCCCTTTCATGATGCAAGCCCTTTTGGTGTTCGGTTTTGAAAGGACCGGTCAGTCAAGAACCATACCCTTCACTTTCCGAAACAATCAAGTATAGTTCTGAATTAGACCGCTGTCAATGCCGGCTTTTGCACCAGTTATGCACTTAATTTTGCTAAGGTTTGCTAAAAAAATATATTAGGATACGATTTACCAGCAGCCGTCAAACAGCCTTTATTTTTTTAACCATTATTGATAAAATAGGGTAAGACGTACAACACGTTTCTTCAGTCGGGGTGTAGCTCAGTTGGCTAGAGCGCACGCTTCGGGTGCGTGAGGTCGAGAGTTCAAGTCTCTCCACCCCGACTGGAGAAAGGTGGGAATGCCATATTTTCAAACTTGTCCCGACCCCCTAGGTTGACAAGTTTTTATATTAATATATGATAGTAGTGCCTAGGCTGGAAACGGCTCTAGGCATGCTCATTCTCGGGTCCCTAGGGTCCGAGAGTCCACAAGCAAGCGCGTGTGGTTTGCCTCGCCGTGCTGGCGACGGCAAAGAGAAAAGGAGGTGACTGGCTAGCCTCGCGGGCGAGGAAAAGGTGTTTCACCCTTTCACGTCAGGTTGGCTGCCTAGTGCGCAGGAGGTTTAAATCCTCCCTCCTTTAACCGGGAGTCGTCCCGCAAATCGGGACTGATATAGCGCGCAAGCGAGTGCGATTGTTCATTACGAAACCCGGGCATGGGGCGACCGAGCTAAGGTAAGTAAGGGGATCATACTCGGTGCCCCATTTTTTATTTGCATAGAACTAGCAAAAATAATGGGTAAAAGTAAATAACCATAGTCAGGCCGACGTCGAAGTCACCGCAAATAACCCCGTCTCCATCCCAACCACAGCCTTGGTATATAATGGTCATAAGGCGAAGCCGCCTAGCGGTTTAGCGTCTATCATCTGCGGCCTATGTTAGGATGGGGGCGGGGTTATCGCTACTAAATTACCAACCTGACTAAAGTCAGTTAGAAGGTAGTGTGGTGAAAAGAGGTAAATACCTTTCAGGAATTGAGAGAAAATCCATTTTCTAGTTATCGACAGATTGAAGATAAATTTGGTGAAGAATACGCACGGAAATTGGTATATTCAGTTATTGATACTGGTGAGGATAGTAAGGGTTGGATAGATTATGATAGACTATCAGGGCTAAAGCCTTTGAGACCCTCGGCTAAAGCCGAGTAGAAGTCGGAAGTAAAAAATCGGCTAAGCCGGGTAGAAAAAAACCGCTTCGGTTGAACCGCCACGGTAGGAAAGAAACACTCCGTTGTTCCTCTTTTTTGGTACCTTGGTTTGAACAATAAGTATAAATTTGATATGCTATAGGACTATGTTACTTCTCGATATCAAGAATTTAGTCAAGAAATTTAATACCTTTACAGCCGTTGATAATGTAAGTTTGCAGGCTAAATCCGGGGAAGTATTTGGATTATTGGGGCCAAACGGCGCGGGGAAGACCACGACGATTCGAGTCATTGCCACGGTTTTACAGGCAACCTCAGGTACAGCCGAGGTAGCTGGTTTTGATATTTCTAGACAATCCAAAGAAGTTAGGCAGAATGTCGGCGTATTAACTACTGAAATTGGAGTCTATGAACGTTTTACCGGCCGTGAGAATCTCAGGTATTTCGGCGAACTCTATGGCTTAGCGGGCGAAAAGCTGGAAAACCGGATAAATGAATTGATTGATTTATTGGATATGCGGGATTTTGCCGATAAACGATCTGGCAAATATTCAACCGGCATGAAGCAGAAACTGGCCATTGCCCGATCAGTGATTCACGACCCAAAAGTGATAATTTTCGATGAGCCGACTGCCGGTTTGGATGTTTTAGCTTCGCAAACAGTCATGAGGTTTATCCAGCGGGTCAGGGGAGAAGGCAGGCTGGTAATTCTTTCAACCCACGAAATGGCTGACGCGGAAAAGCTCTGCGACCGGGTGGCGATAATGCACAAAGGCAGGATTATCGCGGTGGATACAGTCGCGGCGATCAAGCAGCATACTCGGGCGGTGGATTTAGAAAGCGCCTTTGTCAATATGATTCGCGGAGATCAGCCAGCGATAATTGATCAAGGCGAAAAGAAAACTAAGGGCAAGAGGTTGTCTTCTTTTCAAACTATCCTAATTCTAAGAATCACCGCGATTGTTTTGATTGTCTTCGGCTTTCTAGGAAATTTTCTGGGTTGGTACAATGTTACTATTGGATATGGGCTAGCAGCTCTAGGCATCATTTTATCTTTCATCGCAAAAAGGTTCCAGAGAAAGGTAAAAAATCTATGAAGAATGTTTTTACCATTTGGAAAAAAGAGCTAAAAGACAATATCCGCGATCGCCGGACCTTGATGTCGACCATAATTTTACCGATGGTTCTGATGCCTGGGATAATAGTTGGCATGGGTAAGTTTACTATGGCGCAAATCAAGAACGCCCAAGAGCAGGCTGTGATTATCGGCGTCGTGAACGAAGCGGTCGCCCAAGATTTTGTAACAATTCTACGCCAATTACCAAAAGTTGAAGTAAAAGCTCTGGCCGGCGATTTCCAAGCCGAAGTTAAAAATAAGAAAGTTGACGCAGCCGTGGTTTTTCCGGATAATTTCCAGTCAGCCATAAAGGCCGAAGAACCGGTTGTCGCTGAAGTCTACCGAAATTCTCTTAATTCGAAATCATCAACCGCTTTAGCCAGGCTCACGACCGCGGTAACCCAGTACAATCAGCTGATTCTTCAGGGACGGCTCGGAAGTAAAAACATCACACCGGAAATCCAAAACGGTCTGTCTCTCCAAGCCAAAGAGGTAGCGACTGAGCAAGAATTGGGCGGTTTTGGCCTGAGCTATCTTCTACCTCTGTTTATTATTATGTGGGCCGTAATCGGGGGGCAGAACGCGGCGGTTGACACATCAGCCGGCGAGAAAGAACGTAAAACATTGGAGGCCTTGATTCTTACGCCGGTCAGCCGTTTGCAGATCGTCTTTGGCAAATTTCTAGCCGTAGCGACAGCCGCCTTAACCTCGGAAATAGTCGCGCTGGGAAGCATGTACGCGGTATTTGCCTTTGGCGGAGCTGATTTTTTCACGGCGGCTACGAGTTCGCAGGCCAGCGGAGTTATTCAATCCAATACTTCTAGCATAAATTTTTCGCTTGAACCCCAAGCCGTGGCCATAATGTTCGGGGTGAGCATTTTATTGGTCATGCTTTTCTCCGCCCTAAATCTTTCGGTGGCGATTTTCGCCAAAAGTTACAAAGAAGCCCAAAGCTATATCGGGCCGTCGTATCTCGTAGTCATTTTACCAGTCGTGCTCGTTAACATGCTTCCCAGCTTTCAGGCGACCTTGGGATTTTTCGCCATACCCATAGTCAATACCGTGCTCTTGTTCAAAGAAGTACTAATCGGCGTTTATAATACCAGCCACATACTTCTGACCGTCGGCATGATGATTGTCACGGCTTTGGTGACGATGTATATTGCCAGCCGGATTTACCAGAAAGAAGGGGTGTTGTTCAAGGAATAATGTCTTCAGCAAAAATAAGAAGGCGTCTCTAGCGAAACGCCTTTTTTGGATCCACGCCTCAGCGCGGAAAACGCGGAAGGGATGGAGTTGCCCGGAGGTTCGGAGTCATGACCAGACGCCGCCCCTTCGTGCTGATAAGACAGATGCCTCTTGGTTCCCTGATTATGCGGACAGTCGGCCACCTTGTGACGCAGCAACCGCCGGTGATGACATATCTCCGGGGACGAACTCCATTGCCCCTGGTACATCTGGCTTGCCATAGAACTTGTTCGCTTCTTGGATTTTGAACTCCTTTTCGCTTCACGAATCCCTCCTCCTTGGTATGGGTCAAAGAACGGCGATAATTAGGGATATTAAATGATTGCTTTTGTTTTGTCAATATCTCTCATGCCCCATACCCCCAAAATAAAGTCATTGACACGGCTTAACAAATTCTATAAGCTTTTGACATTGTGTTGCAGCAGAGGCGAATAACTGAAAAAGACAGTTCTTTTCATAGAGAAAGGGGGGGAAAGGCGTGGACGCTGCTTCCACGAACGAAATGGAGCCTAAAGGCGCCATGATCGACGAAAGGGCAGTTGAGAAACTGTTAGAATTTCTGAGTGGGTTGCCCCATGTCCAGGCGGTCGAACTCCTTGAGTCCGTTAAACCCAGAAAAGGGGAGTTGAGAGTCCCAAACGTCTGTTTTCTGGAGGATGGGTATTCGGTTAAGGGAACCATGATTGGGATCGAGACAATCCGCCGGTTTAATGTCATACCGATCAGCGGAGTAACCAGCTCAGTGCTGATGTGGGAATTGATTCGGATGGTTGGCTCGCGGATTGACATTCAGGGCATATACAGCCAGGTCATGACTGAAAGTGGGATCGCTCTCGAAGGCGGTTTTGGTCTGGGTGCCAGTTATGACAAATTGCCCAATCGGGGTCTGGTTAGACTGGTTGACAAGGAAACCATCGCCTGCGATATCTTCTGCGGACAGCTAAGTCGTTGGCGCGGCGTGGCCCAGGTGATTCCGGGCGAGGTTATAGTCAGGGACCGGATTGCCAGCGAAGTCAGTAAGGAAGTCGAAATTCGCGGCTATGAACTTTTGGTCACGTTCCACGGAAGAAGCATCAAAAGAGCGATTCGAGTCGTGACGACGATCGCGATGAATCCAGCTGCCCTGAGAACCGAGATTCTAAGTCGGCGGCATTTCGATCTGAACAGCATGATTCGTCGAAGCCAGGCATTGGCGCTGACCAGGGGAGATGGCAAGGCAGGACGCGTTTGCGATGACCGGTTCATCACCGGTTGTCGTGAGATCGCCCGTTTGATCAGTGAAATCCCGGGAGTGAGTTCTGTGAGAGCGGCTGAACATGACGGACTTAATGACGCCTCGCAGCCGACTGAAGTCGAAACTGGCCAGCTTGGCGTAATCGTGACCTATCGTAACGGAGCAGATTGGCAGAGACTTATTGTGACTCCTGAAGCGATGGATGGTCGGCTTGGCGAACTGGCCAGCCGGATCAGACAAGAGCTTGGCTTGAACGGCCGAAATGAAAGCGGAACAGGAGCCAAATCGGATCGGGCTTCCCAAATAGCACAAACCTAGAAGTCCAGCTGTAAAAGGCCGGACTTTTTCTTTACTAAAACCGCGAATAAAGCTATCATTGAAATAGAATATTTTTCAATATTATTATCAATTTATGAAACGGTTTATTTACTTCAGTCTTCCGGTTTTCGGGTTATTTTTGTTTATTATCCCAAAAGCCCAGGCCAGCGACTATCGCAGCCCCGAAATCAGAATTTACGATGGCGCCAAGGTAAATCTCGAAAATTCCTGGCTGGCCTACGCCGAAGGCTTTAAAGGCGGAGCTTCTGTGGCTATCGGTGACGTGGATGGTGATGGCGATAATGAGATCATTGTCGGCGCTGGGCCGGGCGGCGGACCGAACATAAGGGTATTGCGGGCCGATGGCTCGCAGATCTCAACCTTTTTTGTCTATCCGCAGTCTTTCCGGGGTGGCATCAAGGTGGCAGCTTGTGATTTGAACAATGATGGAACCGCTGAAATCGTCACTGGCTCGGGTGAAGGCGGCGGGCCGCATGTCAGAACTTTGACTTATCTGGGTGAGGCAATTTTCACGCCGGGCTTTTACGCCTTTCATCCGGATTTTCGCGGCGGAATAAATGTGGCTTGTGGGGACGTTGACGGTGACAGCTTTTCGGAAATTGTGACAGGCGTGGGAGTGGGCGCCCGGCCGCACGTCAAGGTTTTTGACCGTTTTGGGGTTTCGAAGAATTTGGATATTTACCCCTATGCCGAGAGGGATCAAGGCGGAGTGGATGTGGCAGTCGGAAATGTCGATGGCGGGAAAGAATCCGAGATTATCACTTCAATCTACCGGTTTGGCCGATCCAGGATAAAGACTTACAAAGCGAATGCCCAGCGGACGATTCTAGCTGAGTTTGAGGGTTGGCCAGAAGCGGTCCAGACAGGATTTCAGATCGCCTCGGGTGATTTGGATAGAGATGGTTTTAATGAAATCCTGGTTGCCGTAGCGGCTGGCGGCGGTCCGCAGGTCAGGGCTTTTGAGGGCAGTGGCAAAATAATGCCCCAGAACTTTTTTGCCTACGAGAGCGATTTCCGTGGAGGCGTCCATCTGGCAATCGGCGATATTGATAAAGACGGACTAAACGAAATTATCACGGCTCCGGGAAGAAAAACCATCCAGGGACGGACCGACTATTACAAATACATTGAAGTTAATATCAAAGAGCAGCGGCTTTACGCGTACAAAAACGGAATGCTCGACCGGACATTTTTGGTTTCAACCGGAATCAATAAATATCCCACGCCGACCGGAAACTTCGAAGTCTTGGCCAAAATACCGACAAAGGATTATGAATGGTCCTATGGGCCGAATCATCCGGACAACTACGACCTGAAAGACGTTGATTTTAACCTGCGTTTTAATAATGGCTACTACCTGCACTATGCCTACTGGCATAATAACTTTGGCCACAAGATGAGCCACGGCTGCATAAACATCAACCGCGAGAATTCTGAATGGCTATACAACTGGGCTTACGTAGGCGTGCCGGTGATAGTCCATCAATAGTAATTTTAGACTTACGCGCTTGCCGCTTTCGACCCGGGGAAGCCGGGCCAGCAAGCGGCTTTGGTCTTCCTATTTGTTTATGATATGATGACAGACAATAAATATATGTCAAAAATCATATCTTTTATTAAAAATATTTTTGCGCGAGCGTCTAAAAGGGAATTGGTAATAGTTATTGTCTTTGGATTATTTATTTCTTGGTTTCAGATTGATCGCCAAAATGATATTCAGGATGATTCCAATCAGATAGACGTAGAGACAAGTATTGAATCGGTTGCTCAAACTGAAATACCCGTCCCAGGTGATGTTGTAAAAGTTAGCAAGATAATTGACGGCGACACTATCGAAATTGAAACTGGCGATAAGGTTCGTTATATTGGCATTGATACGCCGGAAACCAATCATAAACCACCAGACTGTTTTGCTCAAGTGGCAACTGAAAAAAATCGCGAGCTGGTTGAAGGCAAACAGGTTCGGCTCGTCAAAGATGTTCGCGACAAAGACCGTTATGGCAGGCTTTTGCGGTATGTTTATATCGGGGAGACTTTTGTGAACCGCGAGCTGGTAGCCCTGGGCTATGCCAGGGCTTTCCCAGTACCTCCGGATGTGGCTCATGAGGAGGAATTTCTCGATCTGGAAGATGAATCAAGAAAAGCCAGCCGGGGATTGTGGGGCGCTTGCGATTCGAAAAGTTTAAATCTCTGGGAAAGGACTACGCCGGAAAGGGCTGAAACGGCTGAATACCAATCCGATTCGTCCAGTACTGAAATACTCGAGGATGCGCCGGAATGCTTTTGTGATGAAAATTATTACGACTGTCGCGATTTTAAAACACAGGCCGAGGCTCAAAGCCTTTACGACTGTTGCCGGGCAAAAACCGGCAGGGACGTTCACCTAATTGATGCCGACACGAATGGGCGGGCTTGCGAAAGATTAATATAAAAAAACGACCAGGGTTTTCATCCTCTGGTCGGGTCGGAAAAGGACAAGGCTCAGCGCTGATAGCAGGGTTCAATGATTGGATCGCGCAACTGCTCAAAGTCCGGAAGCATTTCCGGGCTTGTTTGGACCTCGGCAATGAATTGACCGGTTGGTATCATTTCATAACTCACTCGAATCCAGACTGGGATTCCTTCATCGTAGTAACAGCCAGCCAGAAGTAGCTCCTGGGTCTTTGGATCGACGGCCAGGGCATTGATTGAGATGCCGTCAAAAGCGAAGGTCGGATCCGGCTGCCAGCGTCCGCGGTATTTGACATAGAGAAGCCCGGGTTGGTTGCCGTCAAGACCGAAGGAGAGATCACCGAGTGTCACGACCTGTTTCAGGTGGACGACGCATTGGACGATTTGACTGGAATCAGGCATGATGATCTCCTGGGCTGACACGGATGAAACCAGAGCCAGAGACAGAAGGGCCAGAACCGGCAACCACGCTTTCATGAGCCCACCCCCTTTGGCGTTATTTGGTCAAATAACCTGTAACGAACACAAGTGAAGTACCGGCTGCAAGCATATTACATATTTCATTCTAAGTCAAGCATTTAAGAAGAAGCTAATTCCGTTTGAGCTGTGCGTTGGATGGCTTATTACCAATTCAAGAACCGCTATAATCTCAGCTCTTGACATCAGCCAATTAGCCGTGCTAATTTTGTCTGTCCGGTGAAAATCAAGCTCTTTTCATATAGATTGGAGTGTACAGGGAAGCAGCACTTCTGTGCTGGTGATAGGGAATGGGCAGCGGTTCAAGTTCGCCAAACCAGGAGGTGAGTGCTATGAGTCAGTTTGACGGTGCGGTAGCAGGGCGCAAATTGGTCAAGATCGAATCAAACCCTCAAGCCGCGGCAGGAGAACTGGAGACTGCTCTCAGCGAGCTGGCTCGGGCTCGCCGGAGTTTTCTCTCGGGCGACTTCGATGACACGGTTGAGCAGGCCTATTTCTCCATGCTGCATTGCGCCAAAGTCGCTTTGGGCTTGCGCGGGTTTCGGAACACTAACTTGTGGTCCCTGGAAGTCGGGTTGAGACACTGGTTCATTGACTCGGTTGTCCCGGCTGATAGATTACCCTCAGCGCATCTCGGTCATATGCGGGACGGAAAGACCATCAAGGATTCTGTCCATGAGGGGAAACGAGCCCAGCGTAGTGAAGCCCGTAATCTGCTGATTTGGGCGCATGATTTCCTGCGGGTGATGTTTAGTCGTTTGCGACTCCAAGGTTTCGAGGCTGAAAGAGTCCCGACTCAGTTGCCTGGATAGCAGGCATGACGCGTCGCACGACGGTTCTGAAAAAGAACCGTCTTTTTCTTTGCCTTCACGACAACAATTGTAGAGTTGCAATACGATGATTTCACCAAATATGTAAGCGGAGCCAAAGGCGAGGAATCTTCATTCAAGCTGAAGCTTTCTCAACCCGAACTAAAGTTCGGTCGAAAGAATAAGAATGGAGCATGGAGGTTTGGGGAGTTTGGCTTACTGTCGAAGACAAGAGCAGAACAATTGATTCGTCGAGACTGAAAAATTTACCCTTGTTTTTTGACAATAGAAGGCGTATGCTTAAAATATGCAGCTGAAAAAATCCACCGGCGAATATCAGCCTTTTGACCGAGATAAGTTCCACCGGTCACTTTTGAAATCTGGAGCGAGCGAAAAATTCGTCTGGAATTTGAGCAAACAGGCGGAGAAATTAGAGGCCAAGCTCAAATCGACTGAACACCTTTTTGACTATGCCCACCGGGAGCTTTCCCGGGAGGATAAGGGATCGGCCATGCGCTACAGCCTGAAAAAAGCCTTATTCGAGTTCGGACCTACGGGTTATCCGTTTGAGCAATATGTTGCCAGAATTCTGAAAAAACTGGGCTACGAGGTTCAAACCAATGTTTTTGTACGCGGGTATTGCGTCTCTCATGAAGTAGACATCTTGGCGCACAAGGATAATCTGACTCATTTATTCGAATGTAAATTTCACCAGTTTAAGGGCAATCGGACAAATGTAAAAACCGTGCTGTATGTTAAGGCACGTTTCGATGATATTGCCGAGGCGCTTAAGGAAAAAACTGATCCCAGGCGTCTGGCTCCGACCGAAAAAATGCATCAGGCTTGGCTGGTTACCAACACTAAGCACACCACCGAAGCTGAAAAATACGCGGCCTGCGCCGGGATAAAGATCATCAGCTGGGGACACCCTGAGGGCGGGGGCTTGGAACAGTTAATCGCCAAAACCAAACTTTATCCGATTACGGTATTGTTAACTCTTAGTGCGCATTTGAAACGGAAACTTTTTGGACTTAATGTAGTGACAGTTGAAGACGTTGTTTCGTTCAAAGACTGGGATAAGTTTACGAAATCAGAACGCAATCAGTTCGGCCAGCTGGAGCGTGAGGCTGAGCTATTGCTCAAGTACAATGATAAACGAGTTTGAACGCGAAATTTCATCGTACAAAAGTCAGGTTGAGCGAAGGCTCAAAACTTTTTTTAAAACTGAAAAAAATAAGACAGCCGGCATTTCGCCGTTCTTAGTCCAAACGATAAGCCGGTTGGCTGAATTCACGCTGCGCGGATCCAGCAAAAGAATCAGGGCCAGTTTGGTGAAAATCGGGTATGAAGCCGTTGGTAAGAAAGCGCCGATAGGGATAATAGATATTTCAGCGGCTGTTGAAATAATCCACAGCTATCTTTTAATTCACGATGATGTTATTGACCGTGACGATTGGCGCCGGCAGGGAATCACCGTCCACAAATATTTTGAAAAATACCACCGAAAAAATCTGGCTCTAGGCGATTCAAGGCATTTCGGTTTATCAACCGCGATTTTAATCGGGGTAGTCGGAAATTACCTGGCTAACAACTTGGTCGCGCGGGCGAAGTTTCCGCCAGCACGAAGAATGAAGGTTATTAACTATTTGGGGCAGATCTTGCTGGAGACAAACTATGGTCAGCTTCTGGATATTAATAACGAAGCACGGGTGTTAGTTTCGAAAAAAGGTATCTTGCGAGTTTATAAACTAAAGACGGCCCGATACTCATTCGAAGCGCCGTTGGTTATGGGAGCGATTTTAGCCGGTGCTAAGAAAGATCAAATACGACGGCTAAGTCGATTCGCCATTCCAGCTGGCCTGGCTTTTCAAATTCGCGACGATATTCTGGGGGTATTCGGCAGTAAAAAGGAACTGGGCAAACCGGTCGATTCTGATATCAAAGAAGGCAAGCAAACACTTTTGTATTTTGAAGCGCTGAGCGGTTCAAATCGCCAAGACAGATTATGGCTGAAAAATCATTACGGAAAAACGAATTTAAACCAGCGAGATATCAGCCGGATACGCCAGTTGATGATTAAATCTGGTTCACTTGAAAAATCGCGGAAATTAGCGCGAAAATACGTATCTTTAGCCAAAAAGTCGCTAAAGGGGGCTAGACAAATATCGGCGAAAAGTGCTAGGATGTTAATGATATTGACAGATTATTTGGTTGCGCGAAACCGTTAATTTTTATTTAACCATGGAAACACCAGCGATCCCTCTTCATATAGCCATAATCCCGGACGGCAATCGGCGGTGGGCGAAAGCAAAACATCTACCTGCTTTTTTTGGACACAAGCGGGGTGTTGATGTAATGGAAAAGACTTGCTATGCCGCGCTTGATCGGGGAGTAAAGGTTCTGACCTTCTGGGCTTTTTCAACCGAGAATTGGAAACGCGCTAAACGTGAGGTGAATTATCTGTTCAAATTGTTCGAGGATGTTTTTAAAAACCGCTTAGAGAAGTTTGATAAGGAGAACATTAAACTCCTGGTTTCGGGACGGACTGATGAATTTCCCAGTAAACTTCAATACTATATAAAACGGGCGGTTGCCAGAACTAAGAATAATACCCGAGGCATTGTCCATCTTTGCCTAAATTACGGCGGTCGATCGGAAATCATTGATATGGTGAAAAAGATAATCAAAGAAAAAGTATCACCCGATCGGATTAATAAAAAGACAATTAACAGCCACCTCTATACTCCCGGGCTGCCTGATCCTGATTTGATTGTCAGAACATCTGGTGAACAGCGTACCTCGGGTTTTCTGCCCTGGCAATTGGAATACGCCGAATACGCGTTTATTAAAAAGCACTGGCCGGATTTTAATGAAAGCGATATCGATCAACTGATTAAGGATTTTCAATCCAGGCAAAGGCGCTTCGGGAAGTAATATTGAATAATCAAAGGTAAAACGGTCTAGCCCGTTTTTTTGTATTACTAAAAGTTAAAAATCATGAAGTAAGGTGCTACGGTTAAATGGTAATGATGATTATATTTGCTAAATTTACTAAAAACGACTTGACGCTTTTCAATGGTGATATATAATACCAACGCCATGTTGCAGCCTGTCGAGCTGCGTAAATTGGCAAAGGAGGGACCGGTGGTGGCTTCTACGGGATTAGAGCGGTTACCTGAAGTAAAGAGTTTGCTTGGCATGGTGTGCATCGCGGATGTGGACCGGAGCAGTGTTTTGGCGGTGATGGTCAGGGAGGGAAGCGGCGAGCCGGATATCCTGGATCCGACTCCGGAACCGCCCGCCGGCGTGAATCCGGAGCGATGGCGTAAGATGGAACTCGGTCAGCCCATTGCTGACGAGGCGGCGGTGATTGTACTTGGCGATTCGCCTGGTGATGACGTTCTGATCAGTGCTACCTATCCGGTGATTCATGACGGTGCGTGTTCGATGCTCCCATCGGTGACAGTTGTTTGTCCATTCAAGCCAAGGGTTTTCCGGCGGTTTCCCGGATATGGCCGTGGTCGGTTCGCCGAGAGACACGCCTAGCACCTTCAGAGGAAATGTGCGCAAGTCCCAAAAGTGGGACTTTTTTATTTACAGAAAGTCACCAGTCTGAATGAATTAGCAAATTACGTAGGTGGACAAGATACCATGCTACGACGGGACAGGTCTTATTCGCCCGCGAAACAGGTATATGTTATTATTGTTATATGTCCGATTTATTTGACCAAAAAATGGAGAAAGAAATGGCCCGCGAGGCGCCGCTGGCTGACCGGATCAGGCCGCTAGAATTAGAGGGCTTTTTGGGGCAGGATGAGATTGTAGGCCAGGGGAAAGTACTGCGCCAGGCGATTGAGAACGACGAGCTTTTTTCGATGATTCTCTGGGGGCCGCCAGGTTCAGGGAAAACCACCCTGGCCAGAATAATCGCCCGGCTGACAAAATCAAAATTCGTCCAGATTTCCGCTGTTGCCGCCGGGGTTGCCGAATTACGCAAGGTGGTAAAAGAGGCTCAGGATTTGAGAAAATACCAGAGCCAGCGGACGATTCTATTTGTTGATGAAATCCACCGCTGGAACAAAGCCCAGCAGGATTCTTTTTTGCCGTATGTGGAAAATGGCACGATTGTGCTGATTGGCGCGACCACGGAAAATCCTTCATTTGAAGTAATCTCGCCTTTATTGTCGCGCAGCCGAGTCTATGTATTGAAGCGGCTGGATCCGGAGCATATCGGCCGGATTTTGAAAAAAGCCCTGCAAGATAAAAAAGTCGGCTTGGGAAAATACAAGGTCAAAATCGGCAAAACCGCGCTTGATTTGATAATCAAGGGTTCAAACGGCGACGCCAGGACCGCCCTGAACGCGATCGAAATCGCCGTTAAAAGCACCCGGTCTGACAAGCAGGGGTTTCGCCATATCCAGAAGCAGACAATCGAAGACGCGCTTCAGCACAAATCCCTGCTCTATGATAAAGGAGGGGAAGAGCATTACAATGTCATCTCGGCTTTTATCAAGTCGATGCGTGGCTCAAACCCGGACGGCGCGATTTATTGGCTGGCCCGGATGATTGAGGCAGGGGAGGACCCGCGGTTTATCGCCCGGCGCATGGTGATACTCGCCTCCGAGGATATTGGCAATGCTGATCCGATGGCACTATTGGTAGCCAATGCCGCCGCTCACGCTGTTGAATACGTAGGTTTTCCAGAAGCCCAGCTTAATTTGGCTCAAGCCGTTATTTATCTCGCGCTCGCCCCCAAATCAAATGCTTCCTACAAGGCATTGATGGAAGCCAAGGCAGACGTGAAAAAAACTTTAAACACCTCAGTTCCGCTTCATCTGCGCAATGCCGTGACTGATTTGATGAAGGATATCGGCTATGGCCAGGATTACAAGTATTCGCACGATTATACACCAGAAGAAGGCAAGCAGGAGTATTTGCCGGAGGAGTTGAAGGGGAGGAAGTATTATAATAAAAAATAACCCCGTAGGCGAACAAGCGCTTGTTCGCCTGCACATAGAACCATTTATTATTCCGTGTGGCTGCGGGTCTAAAGACCCTGGCTACGAGAAAAACACTATTATGAGCATTAAAATAACCTATTTCGTTCACGGCACAACGACTGATAATGAACTTATAAATATTATAAGCTGGGAATATTTATTAATTTAACCAAATGAATTTAGGAATAATATTCGCTATTGCCGCCGGTTTCCTTTGGTCGGTTACGAATTTACTTGATAAGACAGTCGTTACGAAATATATAAGAAAAGTCAGCCAGATTTACTTGCCGCTAAGCCTGGTATCATTATTAATGGGCGGTGTGGCTTTAATTTATGATGGCCAGATCCCAAAGATTGGACATTTATTATTAATCGTTATTGCCGCGATATTATGGATTATCATGGGCTACGTTTATTTTAGATCAGCCCAACTCGAGGAAATATCGCGGGTCGCTCCGCTTTTCGCCCTGACTCCGGTACTTATTCTAATATTCAGCGGAATATTTTTAAACGAAATATTTTCACTTAAGATATATCTGGGGATAATAATTATCCTTGTCGGTTCGATATTAATTTTATCAAGGGGAAATTTGAAGCAGATTTTCAAGAGTCGCGTACTGGGCCTGATGATCGTCTCAGCTACAGGAGCGGCTGGTACGGCGATTATCGAGAAATATCTATCGAATTATTACAACTACTGGTCGGTTTTCGGCTGGATATATCTGATGGCTGGTTTACTCGGTTTAGTGGTTTTCTATCGGAGCATAAAAGAATATATCATTTTAAGACACGAGAGTGATCGGCGGGGTTTCTGGCTGATGATAGTTTCTGAAGGCAATTCGGGCCTGGCAAATTTCGCCTATATTACCGCCATGTCTTTTTGGTATATTTCTTTAGTTTCAGCCGCGTCCACGATCCAGTATCTTTTCGTTTTTCTCTGGACGCTTTTACTGGCGAAGCTAAAACCTGGTTTGATTAACGAGGAAATCAATAGAAAAATCGCTTTCCAGAAGATTGTGGCGATTATATTTATTATCGGCGGGATATTTTTAATTACTTGATATAATTAGCAATATTAGCAATAACACCTTTTAACTAAAAGGTGAATTATATGATTTACATTTGACATAAAATCACGTCATGCTATCATTGATGTTGACGGGAATCTAACCCGTTTTTTGTTTATTTATGCACACACATCCACAATTGCGAAAAACAGCCTTGTTTTATCGCGCACTTGGGAATGAACGGCGTCTTTGGGTCCTGCATTTGCTCTCTCAGCGAGGCCATACCGGAAAAGAGTTGGTGGAAAAACTTGGTATCAGGCCATCGGCGGTGTCGAAGCATCTACATTTGCTTTTACGCTGCCACATCATTGAGGGAAAACGCGATGGGCAAAAAGTTAATTTTCACATCTCAAAGAGTTTTGCTGTAAATGATCATATAAATCAAGACACCTTTTAACTAAAAGGTGTTCGGCTCAATAAACCAAAACACGCAGAATTTACATTTTAAGTCCTTTTTGTTATTATTGTAATACTATGACCGACGAAAAATGGCAGGAAACCAAAGGCCAGATAAAAGACTCGTTTGAGGTTTTGGAAGAAAAGAATGAAGATCTGCTGGATGAGCCAGGAAATGTCGAGATTATAATTTTTAAAGGGCCCTTGGGCAAGATGAAACTGGAGAGAATTTCCAGGCCGGTAGTTTTAGGCGAACGGGCGATTGGTTCGCGCCGGATTGGCTCAAGCAAGACAATCCAGAAAGAGTATTCAAGCGAAGAGATGGTTCACGCGCTCAAGGCTTACAAGTATGATGAAGATTCCAGCCTGTGGGTTGAGATTGAGCCAGGCGATAGTTTTAAATCTGAATAAACAATAAAATATGAAAATTGAAAACAGAATTTTTAAATTAGGAATTTTGGCCGGCGTAACTCAGGGACTTTATATTCTTTTGGTGGGCTTGTTTATCATGAGCGCTAATAATCTTTTTGATTCAGACGGCACGCCGATACTGTCATTCGCAGTCATGATTACTTTATTCGTCTTCAGCGCCGGCCTCTCGGGCCTGATCGTCTTCGGCTATCCGGTTTACCTGGTTACTAAAAAACAATTTCGCGAGGCAGTATTGATGTCGGTTATAACACTGGCGACAATTTTAGTAATCTTCTGCTTATTTTTTGTCAGCCTGTACGTTTTTGGCCAAGCATGAAGCTTCAAGATAAGATAGTAAAAAAATTAGCCAGGCAGAAAAAGGGAAACAGCGGCGCAAACGAAGTCGCCCAGTGGATTTTAAAAAGCCAGCAGGTTTTAAGGGTGGTTTTGGAACTGCTTCAGGATCGGCGGGAAATAATCAGGCAAAGGGCGATTTACGCAATTACCACCGCAGCCAAGCTTAATCCCAGGCTACTTTACGGTTTTAGCCGGCGGCTGGCTCTGAAACTTTTTGATTATGTTTTTACGAGTTACCGGCAGACGCGAAAATTTTTAGGAGGCGTCATTCCCGGGATTAACGAGGCTGAAAAACATGAAACGATAGAACAGCTGACTGAGCTTTTAACGAGCCAAAGCCCGGTTGTCCGGGAAGCGGCAATTACCGGAATAAGTAATCTGGGTCAGTCAGACGCCTCGTTTCGAGATCTGTCTTTTCATGCCATCACCATTGGCTTACGCGATCGAGAACCCACGGTACGCTGTCGAGCCATAAAAATTATGGGGGATTTTTGCAAAGTTAATCCTGATTTTAGAGACAAAGCCAGGCCCCTTCTTCACGATAGCCTGAAAGACCCGGCTCGAACTGTTTATGGCGAAGCCAGGAAACAATTAAAGATATAAATTATCATGCCCGAGCTTCCAGAAGTCGAAACAGTAGTTCGCGATTTGAGACCCTATTTAAAAGGTAAGGTGATTTCCAGAGTGGATGTTCGGTTGCCAAAAATGGTGAAGATGTCACTCAGACGATTTCAAAGGTTGGTCAGAGGTAAAAAGATCGTGGCGGTTGAACGTCGTGGGAAAATGATCCTAATCAAGCTAGCCAATGGCCAAACTTTAGTGATTCATTTAAAAATGACCGGCCAGCTGATTTATGTATCGAAAAACGGGTATAAACAAAAAGGCGGTCATGACATAGCCAATGGCGATAAGAATTTGCCGAATAAATACACCCACGTGATTTTTAAGCTAAGGGGTTCGAATTATCTTTATTTCAATGATTTGCGTCAGTTTGGCTATTTGCTGCTTTGGCCGACAGATAATCTGGAGAAATTTTTTCAGGAGAAAAAACTAGGCATTGAGCCGTTTGCCAAATCATTTACCTTTGAATACCTAAGCCAGGCGCTCAGGAGTAAAAAGAAGTCGACGATTAAAGCCGCTTTGCTTGACCAGTCAATCGTTGCCGGTTTGGGGAATATTTATACTGACGAGGCGCTTTTCCAATCAAAGATTAAACCGATGCGACGAGTCAAGACATTAAAGAACTCTGAATTGCAACTGATTGTCAAGAATAGCCGCCGGGTATTAAAAAAAGCCATCAGCCAGCGCGGCACGACCATAAGGAATTATCGAGGTGGCTTGGGCCAGCCGGGCGGAATGTTAAAACATCTTATGGTTTATGGCCGGTCAGGAAAGTTGTGTCTTCGTTGCAGAAAAGCTAAAATAAAAAAGATCCGGCTGGGTAGCCGGTCTAGCCATTTTTGCCCGAATTGCCAGAAATGAGAGTCTTAATAAATTAAGAGGTAGAAGATAGTGGCAATACTGATACCGATGATCATACCAACCAAGGCTTCGAGCGGTGTATGGCCGACGCGTTCGCGGAGCTGAGGCGGATATTTCAGCGCTTCGCCGTCGGGCAATTCGCGCATCAGCATGTTGATTACTCGCCCGTGCGTTCCTAAATAACGCCGGAAGCCTATGGCGTCGCGGGCGATGATGGCGGAAAGAATGAAGGAAATCGCAAAAGCCGGAGAATCAATGCCTTCACTAAAGCAAACCGAGGCAGTCAAGGCGGAGACAAAGGCGGTGTGGGCGGACGGCATGCCCCCGTAGCTGTTTAGCAGCGACCACTGAACGCGGCCATAAAAAACTTCACGGAAAAATTTAAAAAGCTGAGTGAGGATTCCGGCGCTTAAAGAAGCGATTAATATTTTAGGAAGTTCCATTTAAAGTATGCTGGTAATTTATTCAATAATTTTTGGGATCATCCAGGGCTTAACGGAGTTTTTACCGGTTTCAAGCACCGGTCATCTGGTTATTTTTCACGAGGTTTGGCCAATGGATTTAGCCTCGGATTTGGGTTTTGATGTTATTTTGCACGCGGGTACGTTTTTTGCCCTCTTTTTCTTTTTCTATGCTGATATTGTGAAATATCTCAAGGGATTTTTCAGGAGCTTTAAACATTGGAATTGGCAAAATGATCTAGATCAGCGTCTGTCCTGGCTGATAATTATTGGCACAATACCGGCAACTATCATCGGCTATTTCTTTGAAAGTGAGATTGAGAATCAACTACGCTCGCTCTGGGTGGTGGTGGTCGCGTTAGCGGCTGGGGCGGGACTTATTTTTTTGGCAGAGCGATTAAGCCGGAAGGACAAACCGATTGAATCAGTGAATGCCGGAAAAGCTTTGACTATCGGCCTAAGCCAGTCGCTGGCCTTGATTCCCGGAGTGTCGCGTTCAGGCATTACCATTATAACAGGTTTATTCGTGGGGTTGAAGAGAGAGGCAGCCGCCCGGTTCGCTTTTCTTCTGTCAATTCCGGTAATTGGCGGCGCGGGATTAAAAAAAACCATCGATTTATGGCAAGGAGGCGCTCTAACCCAGGATTGGTTAATATACCTGGTAGGTTTTTTGGCCAGCCTTTCGAGTGGTTATTTCTGCGTTAAATATTTCCTGCGCTATTTAAAGAGCCGTTCGCTGGCCCCTTTTGCTTATTACCGCCTAATTCTGGGTCTAGTCTTGGTAGTATTGCTTTTAACCCAGGTCTTAAATTAACAGGATAAAAATCGCGATACTCCAGAAAAAAACAGCCGTTCTTTTAACAAAACTGTAAAAAAGCCGCTTTTGAGTAAAGAAGCAGAGCAATCCGACCACCAAAACGAGGTAAACTCCAAGCATTACCCAGAGGAAGAGGGGAGAAGGCTGGCTGACTTGGCTATTCGACCGGTTGCGATTGATTGAAATCGAAGAAGCGACATAGCCGGTTAGACCCTTATTATCTGTAGTTGAAGCATCCATGAAGGCTTCGGTTTTTTGAGGCATAGACTGGCTGTCGCCGAGATAGGAAGCATAGGGAGTGAAGTCTTCGCGGCTGCCAAAGAGCTGAACCGTTACGGTAGTCATTTTTCCTTTAAACTCAGCGCTGTGCGTGGCTACTCCGATTTCTTGGTACTGGGGAAAAAGAATGTTATCGCGATGTGAAGGGCTGTTCATCCAGGCTTGGAATGTGGTTAGGGGATTTATAAAATTGATGGCCAGGTTTTCTCCGGCGAAGGTATAGGGATAGTCAGCGGCCGATATGAAATCCCAAGGTTCTCGGCCGTCCGGACTGGTGTGATCGAAATAGCCCTGGGCCAGCATGTCGCGGGCTTTTTGGTGGGCGGCAGCGGTAAGTCGCGCGTTTAAGGCCAGGGGCGCTAAATTGTTTTTTGCGCGTTCCTGGTTGGTCAGATAGACGACGTCGAGGACGGGGTGGATCACTTCAGCCGAGGCCAGGTTGGGGAAATAAAAAAGCAGGCTCAAAGCGCCTACCCCAACCAGGATAGATTTTACTCCAAATCCAATATGACGTTTGACCATTGTTACCATTTGTTTTTGATTTTTGTTTTACTGTAATAAGTATATCATATTTTCACGAAAAAATCAACCCCATGAAAAAACTCATTGACAATTTGATATCAGAAGGCTATCTGAAAACGCCAGCGATTATTCAGGCTTTTCGTCAGGTTAACCGGACGGATTTTTTATTGCCAGGCGAGCGCAGCCAAGAGGAGCTTGAGGCGGAGTCGGAAATCAACGCGCCATTGCCGATTGACGAAGGTCAGACAATTTCCCAGCCGCTGACCGTGGCTTTTATGCTGGAGCTGTTGCAGGTTCGGACAGGGGATAGGGTGCTGGACGTAGGCTCAGGCTCTGGCTGGGTAGCCTGCCTTTTAGCGAAGTTGGCCGGTTCAGCTGGTCGGGTGATCGCATTGGAAAGAATTTTGAAGCTTAAAAAGTTCGGCGAGGCCAATGCCCGAAAGTATATTTTTCACAACCTAAAGTTTATTCATGGTGATGGCGCAAGGGGTTATCCCGCTGAAGCGCCTTATGATAAAATCCACGTGGCGGCCGCGGCCAAGAGCATTCCTCAATTTTTAATTGATCAATTGGCTAAAAGTGGCAAGATGGTAATCCCAGTCGGGGTCGGTCTTCAGGATATGGTGCAAATAAGCAAATCGCCGGATGGTACGATTACGGAAAAACGCTTCCCCGGGTTTGTTTTTGTACCGCTGGTTGAGTCAAAAGAGTAGACCTTTGGGACAAAACTTCAAAAATTTGATAAACTGAATATGGGTGGATATCACCTATTTGTTTAAGTTAAATATCTTAGATAATATGAAAATTGTCATTCGCGCCGGCGGCAGTGGTACGCGACTCTGGCCGGTCTCGCGACAGAAAAAACCCAAGCACTTTCTTCCTCTTCTCGGACAGCGTTCGTTGCTGGAGGAAAAGGTGGAAGAATTAAAGCCTCTGCTTAGGCATTGGAGTGATTTGTATATCTCAGTGTCCCAGCCTTTTGTGGCCCTGGTTCGTCGCATGGTGCCGCGATTGCCTGCCAAGAATATAATCGCCGAGCCTTGCGGTCGCAATACCGGCCCGGCGATTGCCCTGGAAACGGTAATCATTGAAGCAGCCAGCCAAGGCAAAGACGATCCGGTGATCGCCAGCCTGACCGTGGATGACGTTTTTAAGGAGGCGGGCGGATTTCGCAAGGCCCTGCGGGAAAGCGAACATTTTTTGAAGCATCATCCCTTGTGGATTGTGGCGATTGCCTCGAGCGTGGCTCAACCGGATCCGGGTCTAAGCTATGTCGAAATTGGCCGCCAGATCACCCGATACGGCAGCCAAGCCTTTAATCGCTCTCTCCGCTGGATTGAGAAGCCGAGCGGCGGAGCCCTGACCCGGCTGCACAAGAACCCAAGGGTTTTCGCTCATACCGGAATATATGTCTGGAAGGCTTCGACGGTCTTATCGCTTTTTGAAAAGCATGAGCCGAAAGTTTTTGAACTAGCCAGAAAAATCCAGCAAGCTTATGGATCAGCCAGTTTTCATAAAGAGCTGGAAGCCCACTTCAAGCAGATGCCTAGTCAGAGCATTGAAGAAGCCGTGGCGAAAAAAGCCAAAAACATAGCTGTGGCCGCCGGAGATTTCGGCTGGAGCGATACTGGAAAATGGTATTTGATTAAGGATTTGCAAATTCCAGGAAAGCACAATGTCACCCGGGGCCGGGTGGTTACGGTGGGAGTCGAGGACTCGCTGATTTACAGCGCCAAGGGCAAGTTGACTGGCGTAGTCGGGGTGAAGAACGTGATTATTGTTGATACTGGCGACGCCCTGTTGGTTTGCTCAAAGGACAAATCGGGCGACGTGAAAACACTGGTTGAGCGGCTCAAAGAACATAAGTTTGAACGCTGGCTCTAATCCATGAAAATTCTAAACATAATAATAATTTTTCTGGTGGTAGGACTGTTATTCGCGGGTTTGGGTTTCTGGTATTTCACCACGCTATTGAACCCGCCAGATTCCGCGTCTAAGGCAAAAGAAGTAAATTTTGAAATAACGTCCGGCCAGGGTGTGAAGGAAATAGGCGCGAATCTGGAAAAAGCCGGCGTAATTCGAAGTGCTTCGGCTTTTGAATGGTATGTCTGGCTCGAGGGTGTAACTGCGAAAATCCAGGCCGGCACCTATCAATTGAACACCAGCCAGAAGATGGCCACGATTTTGGATATCATTACAGCCGGACAGGCGCTTTCGAGGGAGACTGAATTCCAAGTACTCGAGGGCTGGTCTTTAGAGAAAATTGCCAGCTATTACGGAGAAAAATTTTCCTCGGATAGAAATAAAGACGAGGCCACTCTAGCGCAGGAATTTATTCAGGCTGCCGATACGACTGATTCACGAAATATAATTCCCGGCGATACTTTTGGCTTTTTGGTGGATAAACCAAAAACCGCCGGACTCGAAGGCTATCTTTTCCCCGATACCTACCGTGTTTATAAGGACGCGACACCGGCCCAAATTATCCAAAAAATGCTGGATAATTTCGATCAAAAGCTGGATAGCGAAATACGCCAAAAAATATCAGCCGGCGGGCACACGATTTTTGAAATCGTAACTATGGCCTCCATTGTGGAAAAAGAAGCCCGCACTGACCAAGACCGAAAGATGGTGGCTGACATTTTCTGGCGGCGGATTCAAAACGGCATGCCGCTTCAATCCGACGCCACAGTGAATTATGTCACGGGTAAAAGCGAGCTGCAACCTTCAATTGACGATACCAAGGTAGATTCCCCCTACAACACCTATCTCTACAAGGGATTGCCTCCTGGACCGATCTGCAATCCCTCGCTGGACAGCATCAACGCGGCCGTGAACCCGGAGCCGAATGATTATGTATATTATCTCAACGCCCCGGACGGCCAGACTATTTTCAGTAAGACCTTTGAGGAGCATAAACTAAACAAAGCCAAATATTTAAATTAATGAACAATCGGATTATCATTTCGTTGGGCGGGTCAATCATGTCGCCGCGGCCCGGCTATCTAGACATAAATTTTTTAAAAAAATTTCGGCAGATAGTATTAAAACACATCGTGGCGAAAAAACGGCAGGCGATTATCGTTACCGGCGGCGGCCAACTAAACAAGCAGTACAATCAGGCGGTTAAAAAGGTAATTCAGCCAAAGCCGATTGAGCTTGATCGACTAGGTATTGCGGCGACCAGATTTCACGCGGAGTTAATCAGGATAATTTTTGGTGGATTCGCTCATCCGGAAGTATTGACTAATCCAACCCGTCGGATAAAAGCGAAACAGCCGATTATCTGCGCCTGCGGGTGGAAGCCGGGTTGCTCGACGGATAAAGACGCGGTCTTGCTGGCCAGTACCTTTGGCTGTTCGGAGATTATAAATCTGACTAACATTGATTTCGTCTATACCAAAGATCCCCGAAAATTTCCCGAGGCCAAGCGAGTGCTTGAAACCACTTGGTCAAAATATTTGAAAATGATCCCCAGCCGCTGGAGTCCGCGGCTCAATACCCCGTTTGATCCGATTGCTTCGCGTCTGGCCCAGAAGAATCGTCTCAATGTTGCCATAATAAATGGCCGGAAACTCGGTCAGTTCATCCGCCATTTGGCTGACCAGCCATTCCGAGGTACGCTAATAAAAAGAGATAAATAAGGGCCTATTTCTTAATATTTGACACAAATTGCTCATTTGATATAATAGGATAAATACCGCAGACAGAGGGTCCCTATACCAGTCGCTAACGCTCCGGTACGGGGTTAAAAATAAGCCTTCCGAGGTAAATAATAACCTTTTTATGTCTGCGGGAAAGCAGATTTTTTAAATACATTTATGGCCAAAACACGACAAAAAAAGGAAAAAGACGTGACGGCAATAGTGAAAAAGGCTAAAGAAAACCTCCTGACTGTTTTAGCTTCGCTTGAGGGATTGACTGTCAAAAAAGCCGAGGCCTTGAGAAAAGAGCTTCGCGGCCAGGACGCCGAACTGGTCATGGTCAAGAAAACCCTGCTCCGCCGGGCGCTGGCTGAATTAAAGTATGAAGGCGCGGATATCGAGGCTATCAAGGGCTTGACTGGATTGGCTTTCAGCCATGACGAGGTGACAGCCGCGAAGGTTTTAAAAACTTTTTCAAAGGAGAATCCCCAGATTCAGCTGATCGCCGGCTTTCTTGAGGGCAAGAGCTTGGATCAAGAAAGAATTCAGGCTTTGGCCAGCTTGCCAACCAGGCTGGAACTCATTGCTAAGACTGTGGCTACGATTAAAGCGCCGATTACGGGCTTTGTGAACGTTTTAGGCGGTAATCTCCGAGGATTGGTCTATGCCTTGAAAGCGATCGCCAATAAAAAACCAGCTTCCTAAATTTTTAATTATAAATTATTAATTTTAAATTGAACTCTATGGCAGACGAAGCAAAAAAAGACATCGTAGTTCCGGAAAAGTTCAAGCCGCTCATTGAGCAAATCGAAAAAATGAGCGTGCTAGAGCTGGCTGAACTCGTAAAAATTCTCGAGGACAAATTCGGCGTATCCGCCTCCGCTCCGATGATGATGGCGGCTGGTCCGGCAGCGGGCGCCGGAGCCGCTGAAGCCGAAGAAAAGAGCGCTTTCAACGTTGAGCTGACCAGCGCCGGATCAAACAAGATTTCGGTCATCAAGGTCGTCAAGGAGATTACTGAAAAAGGTCTCCAGGATTCGAAAAAGCTGGTCGAGTCAGCGCCGGTGGTAGTAAAAGAAGACGTGCCCAAGGAACAGGCTGAGGAATTGAAAAAGAAACTGGAAGAGGCAGGCGCGACAGTGACTCTGAAATAATTAAGAAAAAAATAGATGTAGGCGGGCAAACGTTTGCCCGCCTGCTTTTATATACTTGACATAATTATTTTTGTATGATACCTTAAATTACCGTATTGACTGAAGTCTTCCCAGGGGCCTATGCAGGAACCAAATTGAAGGAGGCTGATGTGTCCAAGCTCTTTAGAATCATGGTTGCTTTTTTCAGAGGTACAGCCTGTCCCGAATGCAATTCGTACAACGTGAAACTCAAGAGGTGGGCTGTTGTGAATCCTGAACACGTTGAGGACGCGCGCTGCATCTGCGCGGGCTACAGCATAGCGGCGGCTTTAGGCATGAGAAGCGCTGAGGGAAACTACAAAAAGACGTCTTGTGGTGACATCTACCAGACTCGCGACGTAACATGCCATTGTTACAACTGCGGCGGGGATTTTACAGTTCGTCGTGAGCGTGTCGTGGCAAGAGCACCATAGCTAACCAGCAACACTGGCTATACCTTGCGGAGAGACGGTTGCCGGATTGCCCGGAGCTTCCCAGTGGCTCGTCATGGGCAACAACCTTCTAAGGCAACCAATGTCCTCATACTGGGTTCCTGGAGTTCTAGGCTGGCCTGCCGCCTTTCCAGGATGTTTTGTCCGGCGGGTAGCGAGGAAAACCCACCCGATTTCTCGCTGACAACCGGTCACGGCCGAAGTTGCCGTGCCGGAATGTAGGGTGCCCCCGATGCGCGCGTCGGGGGTTTTTCTTTTTCAGCCTGGTAATCCAATGGTTCAATATTTGTGTGTTGATAACTTTTCTTGACACTAAAAACAGAATAGTTTAATATATTTTTATAAATTCGCTCGTTGTGGGTGGCTGGGAGCGCGCCAGACAGCAGGCGGGCGGCATTGGCTGACGACAGAAGCCTGAATCTGGCAGGGTCAGAACCCTAGGGGTGCGTTCCGAGCAAGGTCGGATTTCTTCGTCAGGCCAGCTGGCTACCCAGCCCCCATTTTTTTCACAAGGACTGTCTCCTGGACAGTCCTTTTTCTTTTGGAATAAAAAACACCTTTTAGCTAAAAGGTGAATGTTTATTGATTAAGCGAATGTTAATTTAAATTTTGGTAATACTTCTTCGCCTTTTCCGTCACCGTCTGGATATAATCGCTTTTGGCCACGGTGTATTTGACTCGGTCGTGGGAATATTTATTTGACAGGTCACGCTTGAGTTCGTCATAGCGCCGGGCCTCCTCGGGAAATTGCCGGAGATAATCCCGGAAATACAGCCGATCCCACAGCTCTGAATCCGACTCAACCATGTGGATGTGGTGGGTGCGCTGGCCTTGGGCGCCCCGTTTAATAAACCAGGCATAGTACGGCGGCTGATCGCCGATTGCCGGCCGCCAAAAGTATTCATACCCCTCGGCAATTAAAATAGGCACGATTTGCTTTTTAGTTTCTTCCAGACTTGTGGTCTCAACCAAAATATCAATAATCGGCTTAGCTGATAATCCCGGTACGGCCGTGCTCCCGAAATGTTCGATTCTTTTGACTAGATTCTTCGGCAGTTTCGCGCGTAAAAAATCCGCCTCATCTTCAAACATTCGGGGCCAATTCGGATTGTAGGGGACGATAGATATCTCTTCTTTTACTAATTCTTGAATACGTTTTTCAATTTTTGCATCCATACGAGCAAAATTATGCATTTAGCAGAAATTACTCCTTTTTATTTTCCAGATGAAATTTTTTCAGTATATGGTCTAATCTAGATTTTAATTCTTCAAAAACAGCTTGGTAAAATGCGGGTCTTATTTTCCAGTCGTTTTCACTAGACTTTTCCAGCCAGTCAAATAGTTCATCAAACGTGTAGCTTGTTACTATTTCACGAGATTGTCGTGATGATGATGTTGAAGCATCCAGGCTCATTAATTTTCCAGCGCTTCCGTCTGACAGGAATTTCGTAAAAAAATCAACCCGATCAGCGTCAGGCATTATTAGCTCGCTCTCCGGTTGACCATTTTCACCACCTGTTTGTCTATTTGGATTAAATTTTAGTATTTCTCCCATATTATGATGGTAAGTAAGAACTTATCGTTTAATGTTAATGACAGATAATTACGGTTATTTCACTTAAGCAGTGGCCACGCATCAATTCATAGATAATCTTTTATTGTGCCGTATTCTTTAGCTGGCGGCCATTTTTTTCCGGGTTCCGATTTTATTGTGCCTCCAAATATCCGAGCGCGGGCGTCTAGTTTTAATTTCTCAACCAGCTCTTTAAGGTGGGCGAAAAAGATAGATTCGATTTCATCATTTACCCTGAAATCAAAACCGGCGTAAAAATATATATCGCCCTGATCATCAATTATGCCCCTGGTTATTTTATCCATCAATCCATCTCTTTCATTTGCTGTCCAGCCCTCCTTTTCAAACCAGGTGGCATGGGAATACGACAAATTTTGATCCGCGATATAAAGCTTGCCTTGATAAATACAAAACATTCTTCGGCTTCGATGGTAGTCTTTTACCTTATCATCTTCTTTTATTCCATATTTTTGTCCAAATGAATCCATGAAGAATGTTTTTTAAAATATTCGGCTTGGTGATTTCACTCAACGAGTCCTGTCTTATGCGCTGTTATGTGCTGTTTTTCCCAAGTCCTTTTTATTATTGAATAATCGCATCACTGTTTTTCAATTGTTTTTATTGCTTTAACATAAACATTCTTAACCCCGTTATTCTTCTCTCCTTTTATTATCTTTTCAAAAATCGGCCTCAGCTGTTTTCTGGTTTTGGGATTATGTTTAGCGATTTCCGAAAAAGCAAAAGCGGCGCACCATTTTATCACCGTGGTATTTATTATGTCATCAGTGGTATTTTCAAGAAGATGGGGGATAGCCTTTGCTGTTTTATCAGGATAATCTTTTGCCATATTGCCAATCGCCTCCGGCACGCCCCATTTGACCCGCGGAGCTTTGTAATTGATGTATTTCACGAGAACATCAATATACGGCATAAGTATTGCGGGGCTTTTCGCCGAAACATGCTTCATCACATCAGCGCAAGTGCCTTTATCAACATCAGAAGCAGACTCAAAAAACGCAATAAATTCTTTTGCCGATATTTTCTTTGAAACAACGGTTTCGACTAGCTTCGTTTGCTTTTCCTTTGGTTTTATTTTTAGTTGTAAGATTTCTTCAATTTTTATCATAATATAATTTTCAGGATTTTACGTAGAACTCTTCACTATCTGGGTCAAACATTTGCATTGGGAGAAAATCACCAGCAGGGAGTTGCGTGCCGCCGATACTGCTTGGCATTTGCTCAATCGTCTCAAGACCCAAGGAACCGCCCCGATCGACGGCTCTGCACGGAAAATATTTACTGCCACGTTTGAGATATATTACATCTCCAACCGCTACATCTTGAGGACGAACAGTCGATAAACCTAGCTCGCTATAACTACGCTCTTCTATGTCCCGAGCCTCATCAGCCCGATGATGGCGACTGATGTAAGCATCAATTGATTTTGGGGTTTCTCCCAGCCTTTCTTCTTGAAATCTTTCGTTCATGAGTATTTGTTAGTATTTAGCTCGCGAACCGGCTAGCCCGTACTAGACGATGTTCAAGAATTAAAAATCGTTTAGTTGCATGAATAAGATAAAGCATTAAAATAAGTCATTTCTCCAGCAGGACAAGGATTTGTTGATTCTGGATTAATTTTTTTTGTTTCATAATCTCCCATAATCGTTATTTGATTGCACTGAATATCTTTATCATTGTCTTCAAAACAGACCGGTACTTCTTTATTATCTTTTGTAATCAAGTATCCACTGTTTAAACAATAACAACTTAAAGGATCCATAACTCCTTTAACGCTTCTAAAGATGCCACTCAGTGAGGATAATTTATCTTGCTCAGATGGAAGGGGTTGTTGCTCACTTTTTTTGTATGAACATCCCGATAATAGCAAAACAAAAAAGATTAATCCAATCAGAATTTGATAATTTTTAGTGGTTTTCATATAAATATATTATTATACTTCTGGTAGGCTTGATTTTTGAATTTCGTCTAACGTTTGCGTGTCATGCGACCGTACTCGTATGTCGTATACACGCTGTTAGATGAAGTGGCGCGCCGGGTTTTGACCTAAGTAGCTAACTAACGTTCCCAATTTGAGTCTCAGCAACGGTGAGAAGAACCTGATTGTCCATAACTCTCACTATCGAGGTGGTTATACCCTCGTTCTGTTGTATGAGCACATTCTGTTTTAACGTTGATTTGTCATGAGTGCTAGTCCGAAGCAGGACACAAATATTGCAGTTGCGAAATTCGAGGATCTTTTGGCCAAAAGTCTCTATCGACTTCTTCGTATTTACGACTGTACCGAGCTGAAAGTTAATATTAAGGTTCGAGCCTTTGGGAAATGCAATTAGGTCAAAAATACAGTAATTGACGTTCTCAGGGATTGTGTATCCGTACCATTTACCTTTTGAGGGGGCTTCCTTGGTGGATGGAGTAGTAACGGCAATGTAGGTCAAAAGAGGAATGACCTGGTCTATTTTTCTAAAGGGTTGACCGTGAAACGGTTCGATGGCGTAGGGTTGATCGGAGATCTTAATATGTCTCTGTCCAGTTCGAGAATGCGCGCTGTAGTGATTTACAAAGCCTTGATCGCTTTCAACCTGAAGTAGTAATTGATCCCCTATATTATACCCAATAAGATGTTCTTTTGATATCCAGAGGGAAGTCTTTGGAATAAATGTAATATCCAAACTTGCACCTTGTACGATTTTAAAGGCGCGATATTCGACATCATCCTTTTTTAGGAAAACTCTCCAGTCCATGGATGTTTAATATAGTAAAGTGGGCGGCTTCCAGATTTTCGAAAGCAGGCGCACCATAACTAGTTATTATGCGAACTAAAGGCTTATAACACCCCTATTATTGCATGTTTCGCGAAATAATGCCAGATATTCCACTAACCAAAAAGCCCTCTTTAATGGAGGGAGGGATTGGTTAATACTTTTGCCTAAAATAACTTTTTTACCTACTCCAGCAAATCCACCCCGAAAATCTTTGTCCCATTGAGCAAATAGGCCTTCTTGTCCTTTTCGTTTATTGCCATATCCAGAAGATTATCAAAAGCATTGGAAGCGTACTGGTTTTTCAGTTTGCCGGTTTTGGTGAAGACGAGCAGGCGTTTTTGGCTGGGTTCGAGGATATAGAGATAGGTAGTGTCTACATCGAGCCAGAGCTTGGTCGGGCTGGAGATGGCCGGATCAATCGCATTCAAGGAAAATGACGTATCAGTCGCGCCCTGGACGAATTTAGTCAGCTGGCCGTCTGATCTCAGGACAAAGACTGAGCCGTCAATTGCGAGGTCAACCCCGTTTTTCACATCCGCCTCAGCCTGGGTCAGCCAGCTCGCGCCTTTTTGGTATTGATTGCCGGATTTTTGATGGCGGAAGATCTGGTTATTCTTCGTGTCGAGAGTGTAGATTCGGTCAAGGTAACTTGCCATACCCGCCAGGGTCCGGTCCTGGTTTTCGAAATCGATAGTCAGGGCAGTGAAGGAATCGTCAGTTGATTTGTATTGGAGCAAAGTGTCGTTGGATAAATACAGCAGAGCCGTATTATTCGAAAGGGGAGCGGAAAAGCGGACAGTTTGATCCTTGGCTTCGGTGAAGGCGATGCTGGCCGGCTTTTTCTCGTCGACATTCACCTGGTAAAGTTCTGATTTATTTGTTGAATAAGCGACGATGTCGCTGCCGAATATTCCGGCCAGGCCGCCAGCGGCAACTTCGGTGCCGGCCGTCGCTAAATCAGCCAGCAGCGTCGGCTCGGCGATGGTGTTGATATGCTTAGTTTTGAGGGCGAGCGAGTCAATTTTTGTCATCAGCCCGGCGATCTCGGCCTGATAGCGGTGCTCTCGTTCCTTTTCCGGTATGCTGGCTATCAGATCCGTGGCCTGTTTCAGAAGCGTGCGGGTATTATTTTCGTCGCCATAAAGCATGGCCGCCTCGGCGTCCTGCTCCTTGGTCGTAGCCTGGTTGAGAGAGTCTTGGTAAGTGGCTAATTGTTTTTTAGTTTCCTTATTCCGGTTTATAATAATCACACTTTGAGCGAAGATGAAAATTATCAGGACAAAGACCAGCAGCAGAACTTTCCTGCGCCGAGTGAGTTTTTGGAAGAAGACAATCTGCTTGGAAACCGAGGTCGAGGCGTTGGTTGGAAGATGCTGAAGTTTTTGGGTGATATTTTTTCGGCCGCTGATTACGCCGAATAATCCCAGGAACATTCTTTTCAAGAAATTCGCGGTCAACTGGAGTCCGGTCAGAATCCGTCCCAACACGTAAACGAAGCGTGAGGAATATCGCGGCCGCCGCGACTGTTTATAGCTTTCCCGGACTGGGGCATAGTACTGAACTTCTGTCGGGCGGTGGCGCTGGGAAATCTTTGGCTTAAGGCCGATATTTTCAGAGATTTTTCCGATGCGGTCTCCGGCTCGGCGAAATAGATTCTTGAAAAACAGCGCGCTCGAAGGGGCCAGAAGCTCGGTAGTCGAAGATTCGCGGCTCCGAAGCTGTTCCATCGACTCCTGGGGCGCTCCTCGGCTGTAGCCGGGCTGGCTGGTCCTGGCCAACGAGGGTACGGCAATGGTTTCCGGCACTAATTTGATAAGCAAAGCCGCGAAACCGCTGGTATCGCTGTTTGACATGAGCAGGTTTTCCAGAGTCAGAGCTGCCTGGGAAGTGGGGGAGGACTGGATGATTGTGCGGAGGCGTTCCAAGGAAAGATAATCGAGCACGGTTGAGGTGCAAAAAACCAGGGCATCATCAGGGTTTAGCTGGCCGGAAATAGTCTGAGAAAATATTTTGAGAGGGTTGATTCTGGTTTCCGCGCCCTTGGTTTTTTCGAGAATATTGACCACCCGCATGCGGTGGATGAGAAAGGCCTGAAAATTGCCGACTTGAGCGAAGTACATGTCGCTGCCGCGGATTACTCCGATAATCGCGTTGAAGTCATTCAGCCATTCAGCCGAGACGTGCTCGAGGTAATTGCTCAGAAGCTCGTTAATTTTTTTCAGCGTGGTTTCAAATGCCAGTTCAACGTTGGACTCGAGCTGTTGATAGTAGAAAAGCTTCCCCTCCTGCTCAATGGTGCCGATGATTTTCTTGGTCTGTTCATTGGCCGGCGACAATTTCAGAAGCATAAAAAGGCGACCCAGGGACTGGAGCTCCTGGGGGCTCGGGTGGCTGACTAAAAGCGAAATTTCCTCATTGCTAGATTGAGGATTGTGCAGTAAAAAGGGACTGATGTCTGTTCTAACGCTGGGCATAAAATAGGGTGGAATGATGCAACTTCTTCTATATTTATACAATATATTTTGGATAAAGGCAAGGATAATATATTTTCTTTACAGCCAGGCAACAATGGCCTATACTGACTGTGTAAATTAATATAATAGTTTAGAATAAAATGCTTGAACAATTATTTGGTTCAGTAACGCGGGTAAAGCTATTTAGACTATTTTTTTCTAATCCCGATCAACCATATTTTGTCCGTGAACTTACGCGAAAAATAAACCAGCGCATCAACAGCGTCCGCCAGGAACTAAACAACCTTGAAGAAATGGGGATAGTTGAAACGCGTGAAAGTAAGCGCAAGAAATATTACACTTTAAAAAAAGATTTCCCGCTCTATCCCGAGCTTAAATCATTGATGCTGAAGGCCCAGGTCATGCTGGAGAAAAATTTTACGCGGGCGATCAGTCAATTAGGCAAAATCAGCTTTTTAGTTTTAACCGGACAATTTGTCGGCCGGAAAGATATTGCCACCGATCTCTTGCTCGTGGGCCAGGTAAATCGCCAAAAACTCAGTCGGCTGATGAAAAAATTTCAGGAATATTTTGACCACGACATCAATTACACGATTATGACTGTAAAGGAATTCGAATACCGGCGGCAGTTAACCGACAGATTCCTTTTTCAAGTTTTGGAAAATAAAAAAATAGTGGTCGTTGATAAACTTAGAAAATCTAAAAAGCCCTGAAGGTATTTCGATCACAGTCATTAATTAGCAAATATAATTTGGGCCGCTTAGGCTTGAATAATTTTATTTAGCTTATCAGGCCGGTTATTATGGCAAATGAGAATAGACCAAAAAAACGAAGCAATAAAATATTGATAATTGATGCTACGGGTCAAGACAAAGTTGAATTTGGGCTAATCTTGGGCCAGAGATATTACGCGTTTAAATCAGCCACAGATTATCAAAATAGGGACGAGCTTCTGGTCACCTTGAAGCGCTTTCTTCATCGCAAGAATATCAAGCTTAGAGACTTAACAGGACTGGTCGTGGTGAAGGGGCCGGGACCATTCACGGCAGTGCGAGTCAGCGTGGCCATAGCCAACGCGTTGCATTTTTCTCTTCAGATGCCGTTATATGCCGTTGCCAAAACAGGTGATTTCATGATTAAAAATGTTTTTGATAGGATGCGACTGGGAAAAATCAGTAAAACAGAATTTGTAAAACCCATATACAACCATCCTCCGAATATTACCAAGCCGAAAAAAATAAATAAAATGAAATCCGGAGCCGTAATTTGATCAAGGCCGGTTAGTTTGAGGCCTTGCTTTTTTTGGAATAAAATTTTATACTAGGGAAGTTGAAATAGTTATTATATGAAAATAATTTTAACAGGAAAAAATTTTAAATTAACGCCTTCGCTAAAAAGTTACGTGACTGATAAAATTTCTCATCTGGAAAAATATTATCGGGAAATTTTGAAAGCGAAGGTAGAGCTTGACTTTGACCGGAATCAAAAATCTGGAGATATCAATCGCGTTGAAATTTGGCTATATTTACCGGAAAAAACGCTGGAAACCGGAATCAAGGCTTCGGAAATGCATGAGGCGATAGACTTGGCTTATGAAAAAATAGCCAACCAACTAATTCGTTACAAAGAAAAAAAATATTCGCGTCGGATGCGAAAATTGAGGAAGTCTTCAGATAAAAATTTTGATAAAAGTTATCCACAAGCGAGTAAATAGAATCAATGTTATTAAAGTTGTTAAAATAATTATTTACCAAAAAAGGAGCTAAGGAAATTAATCAAACAAAGATAGCGACTGAAGTTGAGATAAAGTCGCCAGAAAAAAATGGTCGGCCGATTAAAACGGATAAACCGTCTGAGCCACCAGTCGCAGCGAAGAACGGCCGCGAAGAAATTGCCGAGACAGAAACCCTGATAAAACAAATTCAGCTCAAGCGTCTGAGAAATTTTTGGCGTCTCGGTCAAAAGGATTTTCATACGGATTATTTTGACGTCAGTCGTGACGGCAATCTGGTTGTCAAGGAAGGGAATTATCAATACACAGTAAAGGATATCGTCGAAAAATATGGAACGCCGGTTGAGATATTTTTTCCGTTTATCGTAAAAGATCGTCTGCAAAATTTAATTGACCTTTTTAATCTGTTAATAAAATACCATCGTTACCACGGAAAATTTTTCTATCACTACCCGATGAAAGTGAACCAGAACAAGGAAGTGATCCTATCGATGGTTTCCGAGGGCGCGAATCTAGAGACGGCTTCCTATAATGAACTGTACCTGGTAAAAAAACTCTGGGAACAAAACAGCTTTTTGCCGAGCATTAGAGTTATTTGCAACGGACCAAAGACCCGCGAATATCTGGAATTAATCGAAGAGCTGCAAGGCAAAAATTTAAAGATAATACCGGTTATCGAAGATACCAACGAACTGGAATTTTTTTCGAAGTATAAAGGGGAGCTCGGCGTCCGGGTTGATTTAGATGTGAAGGTTACCTCGCACTGGGATAAAAAGATAAACCGTTATGGTTTGACCACTGATGAAGTATTGAAAATGAAAAAAATAAGAAACCTTTGCCTGATTCACTATCACGTGGGTTCGCAAGTCGAGCATATGCACGATCTGATGACCCCTTTGAAAAAATGTTTTAAGATATACGCCGAGCTGAAAAAGCACAATCCCTCGCTTGATACGATTGATATCGGCGGAGGCATGCCGATTCCTTATGACTTGCAAAAGCGTTACGGCTTTGAAGGCCTAGCCAGAAAGATAATCCGCTTTCTCCAATCTAAGGCTGATAAATACGACATCCCTCATCCCAATATTGTCTGTGAATGGGGCAGATTCATGGTGTCGCCCGCCCAGGTGACCATTTATAAGGTTATCGGCGAAAAAAAAATTATCCATGGCAATGCCAAAAAATGGCAGGTGATCAACGGCAGTTTCATGAATGATTTACCGGACACTTGGACGATTCATCAGAGGTGGCACGTCGTACCGGTAAACCATTTGAATTATTCGGGAAGGAAGTTAATCCGAAGCTGGGTGGCCGGATCGAGCTGCGACTCGGATGATAAATATACGGCCAATGGAACTTACGTATTATTGCCAAATTTGGAATACCTGCCCGAAGGTGAAGCTCAATACATCGCCTTTCTAAGCACTGGCGCTTATCAGGATTCATTAGCCTGTAACCACTGCCTGCTGTCCTCGCCGGCAAAAATCGTGGCCCGGAATGGAGAAATAAAAGTGGCGGTCAGGCGGCAAACACCAGATGATATAACAAAATTATTTGGTTGGTAATAAAACTATGAGGAAACGCGCACAATCGCCTGGAGGGGCAAATTCAGCAAAGCACCTTAATTTCACGCCGGTTGAATCGTTGGATTTAAATAAGATTCATAATGCCGATGAGTTGCTTCAGGCTATGTCGAAGACGTCCTTTGGCGGGAGGAAACTGGGCGAGGCGGCTGACGTATTTTATAATATGGTTACCGATCCGGACTGTTTCGTGGTTATGACTTTATCTGGAGCCATGACGGTGGCCAAGATGGGCTTGATTATCTGTGAGATGATCGAAAGAGGAATGGTTCAGGCGATTGTTTCTACTGGAGCGCTAATTACCCACGGACTGGTCGAAAATACCGGCATGACTCACTTCAAGTATGATTTTGACGTGTCGGATAAGGTATTATACAAGGAGGGTTTTGATCGGGTTTACGACACTTTGGAGGTCGAGAAAAACCTAGACGACCTTAATGAAATTGTGGACAAAGTATTCGTGGAATTCACTCCTGAGGATACGATTTGCTCGCGCCTATTGTCTCAGAGTATTGGTGAATATCTACATAAGCAAAGTCAGGGACGGGGCATATTAAAAAGCGCTTTTGAGAACAACATCCCGGTTTATATCCCGGCGCTTACTGATTCAGAGCTGGGTCTCGATTTCGCTCTTTATAACAGAAGGCGAAAACTAGCCAATAAAAAACCGCTTAATTACAATCCTTTCGCCGACCTGGAGCACTTTACCGAATTGATTTTCCGCCAAAAAACTACCGGGATTTTTACCATCGGCGGAGGCGTGCCGCGCAATTGGGCTCAGCAAGTCGCGCCGTATCTGGATTTGATACGCTACCGTATCGTGGATAAATCAAAAAAGGAAAAATATTTTGATGAAAAGAGTCCTTATTGGAAACCATACAAATACGGAGTAAGAATTTGTCCCGAGCCGGTTAATTGGGGCGGTTTATCCGGTTGTACCTATTCCGAGGGAGTATCATGGGGGAAGTTTGTTGACCAAAAAAACGGTGGCCAGCAAGCGGAGGTTTTAAGCGACGCCACCATGGTCTGGCCGCTATTGATTAAGGGCGCGATTGAAAGATTAGATAAGGCTAAAAAGAAGATTAAGAAGAATTTTGATAATGAAAAAACTTTACGATCTTTGGCCGTTTAATTTCGGCACGATTAAAAGGCAGGATTTCAGCGCCGCTAAAGTCGTTGTTTTACCCATTCCCTATGAAGCAACCGTTTCATCCGGAACCGGGACGAGCGCCGGACCGCAGGCGATCATTGAGAGTTCGCGGGAACTGGACGAGCTGGATGATCCGAAAGAAACCGGGGAAGTCATAGGTTTACACGCGACTGATATATTTACGCTAGATGAAGTGAATGTTTCGAAAAATTCAGCGCTGGAAGCGATAGCAGGAATTGAACAGGCGGTTAATAATGAAGTAATCAGGCACAATAAAATTCCATTAATGCTTGGTGGCGAGCATACGATTACCATCGGCGCGGTCAGGGCGCTCAGGAAGAAATACAGAGATATCTCAATTCTCCACTTAGACGCCCATACTGATTTGATGAATTCGCTTGATGGAACAAAATATTCCCATGCCTGTACTATGCGGCGGATCAGTGAGTTGAAAATACCTTTTGTCTCGATCGGCATTCGGAACATGAATCCAGAGGTGCGGGAATATATCAAGGCGAAGAAATTAAAGAATATCTATTTTGCGCCGGAGATTCCGCCACTTGAAAAGATTTTAAAAGGATTAACCAAAAACGTTTATTTAACCTTTGACCTTGATTGCCTGGATCCGTCGATTATGCCGTCAGTTGGCACGCCCGAACCAGGCGGCTTGGGCTGGTATCAGGTTTTGGAGATTATCAATAAAGTCGCGGCCAAGGTCAATCTAGTCGGCGCTGATGTCGTGGAATTAAAGCCGATTCCCGGTCTCGACGCCCCGAATTTTTTAGCGGCAAAATTAACCTATCATATAATAATAAATCTACTGCGTAATAAATAGGAGAAAATATATGTTTAATTCGCCTGCCCAAATCTATTCCAGAACAACCGTAAAACTATCCACGCTTAAATGGGCCTTATTCTCAACTATTTTCACGGCCTTGTCAGTCGGATTGCCCTGGGTAGCCCATCAATTCAATCTGGCCGGCTCGGTCTATCTGCCCATGCACTTTTTTGTGTTAGTGGCTGCCTTGTTAGCCGGCTGGCGAGTCGGTCTGGCTGTCGGGATTATTACGCCCCTGGTCAGTTATTTAGTTTCGGGCATGCCCCTGCTTCCGGTACTGCCCCAAATTACAGTCGAAATCGCCGCCTACGGTTTATCAGCGGGGGTATTAAGAGGTCCATTGAAGATGAATACCTGGGTTTCATTAATTGGCGCGATGGTGATCGGTCGGTTAGCTCTGGCTGTGGCCGCGCTGTTTCTCGGCTCAAAAATCGGATTCATGGATATCATTGTCAACGTGGTAAAGGTCGGCTGGCCTGGAATATTGATCCAATTCGCTCTAGTCGTCATACTGGTTAAATGGCTGTTTCATTATCTGGAAAAGGATAATAAATGACCAAAACTAAATCTGACCTGGAACGGTTTAATGCCGGACCCTGGTCAATTGTTATTACCCAGAGAAACAAAGTCTTATTCCGTTCAAATATGGGCGGAATAAGTCCGTTATGGCAGGCAATTCATCAATTGTCAAAAGAAGAGGTGGCTGGCGCGGAAATCTACGATAAAGTCGTCGGCCGGGCGGCGGCCTTCTTGATTATTTCAGTCAAATTTCGTAAGGTTAATACTCCGATTATCAGCCGGCCCGCCATAGAAATTCTGAGGTCCAGCCGGATACCTGTCAATTACCTTAAAAAAGTTGACCGAATATTGGATAAGAATCTTCGGGATTTATGCCCCATGGAGCGACTGTCTTTGGACGCTGATACGGCGGACGGGTTCATTAAACTAGTAAAACGCAATTATGCCGTTTCTTTCTAAGCTTTTCGGCGACGCGAATAAGCGAATCGTAGCTAAATTCGAGCAGGAGGTTCTAAAAGTCAATGCCTTTGAGCCTGGCATAAAACGCTTGAATGACGAGGGACTAAGGAGAAAAACCGAGGAGCTAAAGCAACAATTGAAGCAGGGGAAGTCTCTGGACGATATAATGCCAGAGGCTTTTGCGTTGGCGCGCGAATCAGCTAAAAGGTTTGTCAGCATGAGGCCTTTTGATGTTCAAATATTGGGCGGTATCGTGTTGCATCGTGGCAAAATTACGGAGATGCGGACGGGTGAAGGAAAAACCCTGGTCGCCACCTTGCCGCTTTTTTTGAACGCTCTCGCGGGTAAAGGCGCGCATTTGATTACCGTAAATGATTATTTAGCCAGGCGCGATACGGTTTGGATGGGCCCGATTTATTACAAACTTGGCTTGTCAATCGGCTGCATCCAGCACGAAACCGCTTTTCTTTTTGATCCCGAATATACCGAAGGGGAAGAGTCGATGAAGTATCTGCGGCCGGTCAGCCGCGCCGAAGCCTACCTGGCTGATATTACCTATGGCACTAACAACGAATTTGGCTTTGACTATTTGCGCGACAACATGGTGAGTTCCAAAAGGCAGAAGGTCCAGCGCGAACTCAATTACGCCATCGTTGACGAGGTGGACAGCATATTAATAGACGAAGCCCGGACGCCCTTGATTATCTCTTCCCCGGCCGAAGAGTCAAATGAGCTGTATTACAAATTCGCCCAGCTGATCCCGCGGCTCAAGGAAAATGAAGATTACAACATTGACGAAAAAATGCGGACCGCCACTTTAACTGAAGCGGGCATTGAAAAAATGGAAAAGTGGCTGGGAGTCGGCAATATCTACGTAACCGGCGGCATAGAATACGTCCATCATATCGAACAGGCGCTCCGGGCCTATGCCCTGTACAAACGCGACAAGGATTACGTGGTGCGCGAGGGCGAGGTGATTATCGTTGATGAATTTACCGGCCGAATGATGCCGGGCCGGCGGTATTCCGAAGGACTCCATCAGGCGATTGAGGCGAAGGAGGGAGTAACGATCAGGCAGGAAAGCCGGACCATGGCTACGATCACCTTCCAGAACCTTTTTCGAATATACAGTAAATTAGCCGGCATGACTGGTACGGCCGCGACCGAGGCCGAGGAATTCTCGAAAATTTACAGTCTCGATGTGGTTATCATCCCGACCCACAAGCCGATGATTCGCAAAGACAACAGTGATTATATATATAAAACCGAGGCCGCCAAATTCCAAGCGGTGATCGAAGACATCAGGCGCAATCACGAAAAGGGCCGGCCGGTATTAGTCGGCACGATTTCCATAGAAAAAAACGAGCGCTTGAGCGAAGCGCTGGAGCGCGAGGGAATCCCGCACCAGATATTAAACGCCAAGCAGCATGAAAAAGAGGCCAATATTATATCCCAGGCTGGCCAGCCCGGAGCGGTTACGATTGCTACGAACATGGCTGGCCGCGGCGTGGACATTAAGCTCGGCGGAACGCCGTTTGACGAAGCCGACGCCAAAAAAGTGATTGAGGAGGGCGGACTCTATGTCATCGGCACGGAGCGGCACGAAGCCCGTCGCATAGACAATCAATTGCGCGGCCGGTCTGGCCGTCAGGGCGATCCCGGGGCGTCGCGTTTTTACGTTTCGCTGGACGATGATTTAATGAGGATTTTCGGCTCGGAGCGTTTGAAGAAAATAATGGAGCGCCTGGGCGTGCCGGACGACATGCCGATTGAAAACCGGATGATTTCAAAATCAATCGAGTCGGCCCAGCGGAAGGTTGAGGGTTACAATTTCGATATTCGAAAGCGCTTGGTCGAATACGATGACGTGATTAACAAGCATCGCGAAGTAATTTACCGAAAGCGTAATGATATTTTGGACGCGGCTGAACATGAGGGGCAGCTTCGGGAAAAAATCCTGGAAATGGTCGGAAACGAGATTGAACAGGTAATTCTTTTCCATACCTCGGATGAAAAAGGGGAGAACTGGAATATTAAAGAAATATGCGAAGTTCTGGCAACAATCTTCCCCGTTTCTTCCGAAGTTCCGCAAAAAATGCAGCAGATGGTTTCAGCCATGGGCAATAAGTTGCAAGTCGCCCAGCTTCGCACCGAGCTGAACAATTATTGCGCTGAGCTGGCTCATCAGGCCTATGACCAGTTGTTGAAGAAAATCAATAACCCCGAACTCATGCATCAGATTGAAGGAGCGATCATGCTCCGGGCGATTGATGTTCTTTGGATGGAGCATCTCGAGGAGATCGACTATTTGCGCAGGGGAATCGGCCTGCGCGGTTATGGCCAGCGCGACCCCCTGATTGAGTACAAAAAAGAGGCTTTTGACATGTTCTCGCGCCTGATCGCCAGCGTCCAGAGCCAGGTCGTTTACAGCATTTATAAGATTGGCCTAGCCAAGGACGCGGCTCCGGAAGATTTAAAACAGCGGCCAGTAGTCGAATCAGGCCCGTCAAAGACCATGCAGGAGGGCCGGGGACAATTCCAGCAAATTCAGACCCAGGCGCCGGTTGAGAAAAATAATGAAGTGTCGTCGGGAGAAGACGCTACCGTGACCAAGCCTGGACCGATTGACGGAACGGTAATTAAGGGAGGCAGGTTGCGACTCAAAGACGGCTCAAAAATCGGCCGCAACGACCCCTGCCCTTGTGGCTCCGGCAAGAAGTTTAAAAAGTGTCATGGGAAATAAACTAAAAAGCTTGTCCCACAAACGACCCTGTACCAGAGTGCTAAGCCATCGGTACAGTGGAGTTATGCGGGGTGTCATGGGAAATAATAGCGTTTATAAAATGATATGAAAATCGTAATCGCCCAAAATTTAAATTTAAATAATGAGGAGAGGGAAAGACTAAATAAATTAGGGACAGTTGAATATTATGAGGACTTAGCCGAAACACCAGACGAGTGGCTAGAAAGATGTAAAAATGCTGATATTATTTGTACGGGAAAATTTGGTTTAAAGCAAAAGGTATATGAGCTAAAAGATATTTTTATTTCTTTACCTTTTGTAGGAGTTGGATTTTTTGATCTCGAAAGATTAAAAGCTCGAAATATTAAAGTATCCAGATGTCCGGGCTGTAATAAAGATGCTGTTAGCGAGTGGATAGTTGCGATGATTTTAAATTTGTTTAGGGAATTGCCTAATTATCTCAATGTTCTTAATTTGAAGACTAGGCGACCGGAGGCATCAAAAGGATTAACCGGGAAGAATATCACGATTTTAGGTAAAGGAAATGTTGGTTCGAGAGTTGGTAAAATATGCGAATCATTCGATATGAACGTTAAATTTTTTCTTCGGGGTGATGATTTAATCAATTCAATAGAAGATGCTGATATTGTGGTTGACGCTTTAAGTTTAAACGAAAGTACAAAAGGGCTGCTAGATAGGAATTTTTTCAATTCATTCAAAAAGGGTTCGTATTTTATCACAGTAACAAGCTCGGAAATATATGATGAAAAAGCGATGTTTGGAGCCCTAGATAAAGGAAAACTGGCCGGTATTGCCAGCGACTGCGGTTCAATTCAGTTCGGTGATGTCCATAACGAATCATACATAAAATATGCCAAACACTCGAAAGTGCTAGCCACTCCGCATATTGCTCACAACACTGATGTTACTGACCGGGTGGGGAACAAAATGATGATTGATAATATTGAAGCTTATATCAAGGGCGATCCAATTAATTTAATTTATTAGTTCATGAAATGGAAAAAACTTTCATCAAAAACAATCTATAGAAATAACTGGATGGAGGTTGCGGAAGATCGGGTGGTTACGGAGTTTGGAAAGAAATTTACCTTTGGAGTAGTGCGTAAAAAACCATTCGCCCTGATTATCCCTTGGAACGGACGCCATTTATTTTTGGTCGGGCAATACCGCTATCCGGTTGATAAATTCTCGTGGGAATTTCCCCAGGGACACTTTGAGCATAAATCAATCAACGAGACCGCCAAGGAAGAGTTAAGAGAAGAAACCGGATTAACCGCCCATAAGATAAGAGAAATAAGCCGCTTATTCCTGGCCCCCGGCTTAGCTTCCCAAATTTGCCATGTTTTTCTGGCTACAAAGCTATCCCAGGGCAAGCGGGAATTGCAAGAAAGCGAAAAGGGGATGAAATTGAAAAGAGCCACGCTTAAAGAATTTCAGAACATGATTATCAAGGGTTTAATTAAAGACAGCCCGACAATCGCGGCTTTTGGAATAATGATTGTTAAGAATCTATTCAAATTCTCCGGGACGCGGAAATAAAAGTAAAAAGCGTCATAGAATAAAGAGGGCAATTAAACACTATATGCCAGCAACTAAAATAAGTCTACAAAAAGCCAAGGAAAACAAACTATTCTACTTTGTGGCGAATGTTGTGGTTTACCGAGAAAGCGATAAAAGATGCCTGATTCTCAAGCGGAGCAATCAGGAAAAAGTGCATCCAGGCATATATTGCGTGCCTGGCGGTAAATTAGAATGGGGGCAGATGGATATCACTAAACCGACAAGGTTGAATGGCGATGTTTTGGATTATGAAAACGCGGTTGAAGAGTTATTAGTTAGAGAGGTTAAAGAGGAGGGCGGTGTTGATATCGAAAGGGATTTAAAATACATAAACAGCGTCGCCTTTGTCAGACCTGATGAAATCCCAGTGGTTCTGGTCAAATTCGCCGCGAAATATAAAAGCGGGGAAGCAAAACCTGAAGATGGCGCTTTTTCAGATTACGCCTGGGTTAATGCGGAGGAAGTAAAAAAGTACGAGTGCATAAAGGGCATTCCAGAAGAAATCGAGAAAACAATAAAATTATTTAGTGGAAATAATTAGTACTAGCAGACTATATGACGTCCCCGAAAATTCAATTTTCGGGGATGCTTTGGAAGGGATGAATCCTCTGTGGATATAAAAAACTACTATCAAAATTTACCAAAAAAAAGAATCAGCGCCGGAGCTTTGATATTTGATGAGCAGGGGAGACTTTTGATTGTTAAGCCAACATATAAAGATCACTGGTCGCTGCCTGGCGGCGTAGCCGATGAAAACGAATCTCCTAGGCAAGCCTGTTTGAGAGAGGTAAAAGAAGAAACCGGATTGTCGCTTGGTCGGCTGGAATTTATCTGCGTTGATTATTTTTATCCGAAAGAAGAAAAAAGTGAAGCGCTACATTTCATATTTTCCGGCGGTATTCTACAACCCGGGCAAATTGAGAATATTAAAATTCCAAAAGATGAAATAAGCGAATATCGCTTTGTTGAGATAAACGAAGCTTCACGGCTCTTAAGCGAAAATTTTAAGACGAGATTGCCAAAATGTCTTGAAGCGCTTCAAAAGGGCCAAGCGATTTACCTTGAAGCAGGAAAATAAAAAAAGAGCCGCCAGAATGGTGTTGGGTACTGAGTGCCCAGAGCTTGGTACCGACTAGCGCGGTTCCCATTTCGGGAATCTCGTGCGACTAGGGTCAACTACTCACACCAAAACTGGCGGCAGCCGAGAGAAAGAACACCCCTGGCGGAGGTTGGAAGGGACGGCTAGGCCCCTCCAGAACATGTGTATTATATCAAAACTCGGATAAATATTGCAAGCCAGTAAAACATTTTATCATTAAAACCTTTTAGTTAAAAGGTTAATAGGTTGTCTGATTAATCTACCCTGGTATGCCCCTAAAATTTAATCTATTTAATAAGCACCCAGAAATCGTCTACGGCATCACTGAACAAGCGGATGGTTCAATGGGATATACCACGCCCGGTTACTCAAAACCGGAGCATTTTAATAATCGGAAGGTTTATTTTCGCAAGCAAGGGATTAACTCTGACCAGGTATTTTTTCCAAATATGGAGCATGGAAACATCATTGTGGTTATAAATAAACAAAACGAATTAAAATCTCAGCCGGTTGCTGACGGTGTCGTGACAAAATTAACCGGAGTTGTGCTAGCGATTACCAGCGCAGATTGTTTTTCGGTGTACGCTTACGATCCGGTTCAGAAAGTCATCGGATTAGCGCACGCCGGTTGGAAAGGCGTGGTTGGCGGAGTCGTTCCCAATCTGATTAAAACCCTCACGATTTATTGCCAAAGTTTGAAGAAAGATATTTTGGTAGGGATTGGCCCGGGTATTGGTAAATGCCATTTCGAAATCAAACCAGAAACCTTACCGCACTACCTGGCCTATTCAGAATGCATTGAACAAAAAGGCGAAAAGATTTTTATTGATCTTGAAGGGATAATTGTCCAGCAGCTTTTATTTGCTGGAATTAAAAAAGAGAACATTGGATTATCAAAACAATGCACCTTTTGCCTGGATAAAATATATTTTTCAAACCGGCGAGATAAACCAAAATTACTGGAGACGATGATTTCATTTATTATGCTGAAAAATGTAAATGGGGGATAGCTTGGTCAACCCAGCCGCCCGCGAGCGGGGGATTGACAAAACTCCAAATATCTGCTAATATTATAGCAGAGGGAAATCAAAACAAACACAAAAAGAGGCTAGGTGTCATACTAGCCTCAGGACCCACAAAGGGTCCGCCAGAGACTGCGATGCCTAGCCTCACTTTCCCCGATTTCCCTCACGCAGCCTCATATGGTTAAGAGGACATAAAACAAAAACAAAAAAACAATGAAAAGATTTTTAGTAACCCTTTTTATTTTAGGCGGTGCCTTTGCCGGTACGGCTTTTTTGTTTGCCGAGCCGGCGCTGGCTTCGACTACCCGGGAGCCTCTGTTAAAAATAACAGACAGCTCGACCCTGAAGAATGTTAAAGAGTTTTATGCCTTTGAAAAAACATTTAAAGGGGGCGGTTCGATGGCCGTAGGCGATCTAGGCGGTGATGGCGTTAAAGAGATTATTGTCGGCGCTGGCCCATACGGCGGACCTCAAGTTAGAACTTTTCGCTTGGACGGATCGCCGATAACAAACTTTTACGCCTACCCGGAAAGTTTTCAAGGCGGGATTGAGATAGCAACCGGAGATCTTGATGGCGATGGCCAGGAAGAAATAATCACGGCGCCACGTTTTCGCGGTGGCGCTCAGGTCAGGATATTTGATGGCGCCGGCAAAGAGAAGTTCACTCCCGGCTTTTTCGCTTTTGCCACTGATTATAACGGAGGCATTCAAGTAGCTGCCTGCGATGTGGATGGAAACGGCAAGAAGGAGATTGTCGTAGGTTCAGGGGTAAATAGCCAGCCGCACGTAAGGGTCTTTGATCGCTACGGCAAATATACCGGCTTAGATTTCCGGCCGTTTAATACGACTGATCAGGGCGGAGTATCGGTTGCCTGCGCCAATGTTGACGGCGGAACAGAGGAAGAAATAGTAATGGGAATCCACGCTTACGGCAAAGCTTGGGTGAGGGTATATAAAACCAATGAACAAAAAACCATCCTGGGGGACTTTTTGGCTTTCCCGGAAAATTTTCTTGGCGGAGTGAATGTTGCCAGCGGTGACATTGACGGCGATGGCTTAGATGAAGTTCTAGCCGGAGCCAACGCCGGGGGTGGGCCGCAAGTGAGGGCTTTTGAGGGCGACGGCAAGGCGCTCGGTCTAAACTTCTTTGCCTATGAAACGAATTTTCGAGGCGGTGTTTCAGTCGCCGCGGCTGATATCCAGGGCGATTCAAAAGCCGAAATACTTACCTTGCCTGGACGCCGGATCGCCGAAGGCAGGATTGACCTGGCAAAATACATCGAGATCAATACTGAAAAACAGATGCTATATTATTACGAAAATGGAATTAAAATAGCCGAGTATCCCGTTTCCACGGGCAAACCCGGTATGGACACGCCCCACGGAACTTACAAGGTTTTAAGCAAGGCGCCTCTGGCCTACTCAAAACCCTACCAGCTTTATATGCCGAACTGGATGGCGTTCACCAGCAAAGGACACGGGATTCACGGATTGCCTTTCTGGAGATTAAAAGGCGGCGGTGTTTATTACGAAGGCGAGAACCATCTCGGTCGCAAGGTTTCACACGGTTGCGTGCGCTTGCCAGTGCCAGCATCGAAAATCGTCTATGACCGGGTGGATGTAGGCACGCCGGTTATCGTAATATAAATTTAGAAAAACCAAATAAAAACATATTTAAACGGGTGGTTACGAGCCGCCCGTTTTTGTGATGGGATTTAGTACTTCAGTATTTTTACTATTCCGTGGTTTGCCCTGACCTCAACAATCATACCGTCTCTAAATAATTTTGTGGCAATTTTTGCGCCGATGACGCAGGGTATGCCCAGCTCACGAGCAACAATAGCGGCATGGCAGGTAATTCCGCCTTCGTCCGTAATGATGGCGGCGGCTCTTTTTAATGCCGGAGCGAATTCCGGTCGCGTCATAGAGGTGACTATTATATCTCCAGGCTTTACTTTTTTCAGGGATTCAAGGCCTTTACAGACAATGACTCGACCAATCGCCGTGCCCACGTTGGCGGTGGTAGCATGAAGTTCATCGCTGGAGGCGACTAGAGATTGGGAGGAAATCTTCTTGACTTGGCCTAAGGCATTGTAATTCTTCCCGTAGAAAAATATTTCACTGGTTGGTTTAGCCAGGATAAAACAGCCTCGTGAACGTTTTGCTAAAATATTTTTTAGCGATATAATCTCACGGACCGAGCTTAATTTCAGCATTTCCAGTGAACTAAGATTGTGCAGATAATTACGAGGAAGGCCTGAGCGGCGGCTAATCTCATTTAATACGCGCCCCAGATAGGTGATAGAGCGTAAGACGTTTTCTTTTCTTTCGTCCTGCCAGATCGTGCAAGTATCAATCCATTTGATCAGCTGGACGGCGGAGCGGTTTAAGCTAAGTTTTTTTATCAGCTTTGCCTTTTTTCGCCGGGGTGCCGCTAGATTGGTTGATGCGGGTTGAAGCTTGTCTAGCCGGCGTGAAAAATATTCCACTGACAGTTTTTTTTCTTCAACGTAGCTGTTGCGAATCCAATGATATTGAAAATAGTGTCTCTTCAGGGCCGCGTTCCTTCGTCCATACTTAAGTTTTTTAATTTTCAGCAAGTCGCGTTCTTCCCGGCTGACAAACGAAAGAGCCGTGGGAGTGGTTAAGATACTAAAGCATAGATTAAACTTTTTTTTATCACGAACTATTTCGGTAAGATGTTTGGCAAATTCAGCTTCCAGGGCAGAACCCGCTGATTCAATCAGATGGCTTGTACCAACCGATTCAATCTGGGCTTCTACGCAACGTTTAAGCATGTTAAAAAGTTCACGATCGGACAATGAAGCCAAATTCTGACGATCGATAGATGAAAAAGCCGTCAGATATTCCTGAAATCTTGATTTATAAAGTCGCCTCATTTTGATAAAATAGTCGGGCTTTACTTTCAATATTTTTTGTATCTTCAGCCAGTTACGGCGCATATCAGATTTTAAGTAACGCATTTCGCAATAATCATTTTTGAAATGAAAAAGAAACTTGGAATAGCCAAATCCAAGTGTTGATTTCATGGTAAAACCACTCCAGGCGCTCGGTACAATAAAGGCCGGCACCGCGTTAAAACCCTGGGTATACCATTTTTCCCGCGATTCCCCTTTAATTGTTTTTTCCGTTGGATCCATAGATATGGTAATTATAGCATATCGTCTTTTACCCGGTTCAGTGAGTATTGGGTTCGAGTACTGATGTCTAATCGGCTGATATTGACAAACAATCCAAAAGGTGATAATATGCTCTGTTATTCGATTGAACCTTGACAAGTATACAAGCTTCTCAACGTGAGAAGTCGAGTTTTTGGCGCCTTACCTGAAAGGGGTGAGTTCCATGGCACTGACGCAAAGGACGCTTTGGAGCATCGTGTACCGGACCTGCTCGCCCCTGATCTATCATGATACAGGGGGGACAAGTCAGAAGGTACAGCGAGTTGACGCACTAACCCGCGTTGATTTTCAAGGAGATTGGAGTCACGTGGCGCAGAATCCAGCAGTCGCCCTGAAAATCCCGCAAATGCCGGCCTGGATCTACTATGAAGTAATCCAGGGAAATCGGTACTGGTATGTAGTCTATCAACTGTATCACCCGATTGACCAGAAGTACTACCTGCCCTTCAGCATGGGATCGCATCCCCAGGATCTGGAATGGATCATGGTGGTGTATGACTCTCAGAAGGATCAGGTGGTGGCCGGAGCATCAGTATTCCATGCCTGGTGGTATTTCGGAGCGCGTGAGGAAGCGAGGGTCCAAACCAGAAGTCGGATGGCTTACAATGTGCGGCCTCTCTGGATTGATCCGACTACCCAGCGGCCAACCTTCCACGTCCAGGCAGGCGGACACGGTATCCGGCCCTATGATCCGAATCGTCCTCGGACCGGAAGAATGATCTACACGCCGAATACCCAAGTAGCGGATGTTCCCTGGGAAGTCGCGTGGTTCAGCGCGGTCAAACCGCCGCTCAAGTCTGCACGTTATCGCCTAGAGCGAATGAGCGAAGCCGGGGGCATATGGAGCCACCGGAATGATCCGAATGTGTTTCGGCGCGTGAATCGCCAGGCGCGTCTGGTGATGACCAAGAATGGCGGAGAGTTGACTGCCAGTCCGGCCACGCCAGTCTGGGCAACCGGAGACGCTTCCAAGCTGATCCAGGTTCAGAGCGGCACAGACATACGTAATCTGTCGCGGCTGGTGGTTGATCCAAATGGACTGTTCCGCGAGGTATTCAGCGGAATCGTCCGCGATCGAATCATCAGTAATCCCTTCACCGAGTAAGCGCGTGGGGCTCAATGGAATCAAATTCCGGCGAGCCCCTTTTTCTTTTCATCAAACGTTTAATGCGCTATGATATAGGTATAATCATTTATCATGAAAACCATGGACAACGACATGTTGAAAAAACGATTTGATATGCGCCCAGTCTGGGGGGTAATTATTATTCTAATCGGCGTTGTATTACTGTTAAACGAACTGGGAGTAAATATCAATCTGGGTGATTTTTGGCCGATATTTTTGGCAGTGCCGGGTCTGGGATTTTGGCTGTTGTATTTTTCGAAGCGTCACCAGCGGGGAATTGAAGGAGTATTAATACCGGGAACGATTCTTTTGGGCCTGGGCGCGTTTTTCTTTTTCCAGTCGTTTACTGATTGGAAATATGAAGGAGACACTGGCTTCGTTTACACCCTGATTATTTCACTGGCCTTTTTCGCTCCCTATCTGTTGGGTGAGAGAAACCGTGGGTATCTTGTGCCGGCTTGGATTTTATTGGCTGTCAGCTTGATAATATTTTTCGCCACCATCGCCGATTGGACAGTCTGGCCGGTATTTTTGATTGTGTTCGGAGTTTGGCTGCTTTTCCGGCCAAAAAAATCTGACCACAAAAATAATCAGGAAGAAACACCTTCCGAGAACAAATAGCATTTTTACTTGACAAAATGGTGGACATTCGTTAAGCTATATCAGTACAAATTTGATATATAAATGCCGAGAGATTTGAAAAATATTCATTACCAACAAATTAGGCTAGTATTAGCTAACCATTGCGTGGTTAGTTTTTAGTATATTAATCTTATAAAATTAGTAATAAATCTTATGAAAAGAACATTGATCAAGGGAATTAACATCACGGCCCAGCTGGCAATGATATTTTATTTTTCCGGTCTAAGCATCTTTATTTTACCCCAAGTCGCTCACAGCGCGTCTGAAGAAGCTGTTTATAAAACAGCCACGGAGGTTTATAAGGGAGAGGCGAGCCTTGAAGATGAAGGCGTTAAAAATGAAGTACAATTTTGCAGTCCAGACAATACGCCCCCCGTATTAGCAACTACTACCGTGGGAATTCCTTATGCTGACGATTTTCAAAGTTATACGGCTGGTCATTTAATTACCGATCCTTGGTCACAGCATTATGGTGTAACTGTTGAGAATTATTTTGGCAATAAAGCCGCCATGCTGAACGGTGACAATGGTTGCGGTGCAGACGATGAAGAGATGTGGATCACGATTGATACCACGGATTTTTGTGGATTAACTCTGGAATATGATCGCGGGCTAGGAGGATTTGAAAATGATGATTATTTCTATTCAGAGTATAGCATTGATGGGACAAACTGGAACACATTGGAGAGCAAACATGGTAACAGTAATTGGACCCATAAAACATATACTTTACCTGCCGAAACGTACAACATTTCAAATTTACAAATCAGATTTCGCATAGATGTTAACAGTGAAAATGATATAGCCATTGTAGACAATTTCTCGATTACCGGTTCAGATTGCACCCCGTATCATATCGATGGAAATAAATGGAACGATGAGAATGAAGATGGTATCTGGAATAATGGTGAACCGGGATTAGAGAATTGGACAATCCAATTATTTGAAGAAGGAAAAATGATTGGATTTACAGATACCGATCCAAATGGTCATTACATGTTTGACGACCTGGCAGCCGGTGATTATAGAGTGTGCGAGGTATTACAGCCTCAGTGGATACAAAGTTACCCGGGTGGTAGTGGCTGTCACGATGTTTCATTCGGCAACCGCGTTGTTCTGACTGGCCAGGAGTCGTACAACTTTGGCAATTATGAAGAAGCGCAGCCAGCTACAATCATCGCCCATAAAATAGTGTGTGAGAATGAATCCATGTTGCCCAATTGGGGTGGAGGCGGTTCAGACATTACCGCAGATACCGCGCAGAATTGGGTTGACAGCCATGAGGGTTGTAATTTTGTCGAAGACTGGGAATTTGAGTGGGGTTATGAAAATGTCGGTGATCCAGGCGATAACTTAATCGGTCCAGCAGGCAATGGTTGGAATACTTTTGGCCCAACAGGCGCTAACGGACAGGCTACAACTGAAGTTGAGGTGGACGGCCATAGCTATCTGTGGATGAGGGAAGTTTTGCAAGACGGATATATACCCTTTACTTATCATTCCGGAGGATCTGATGTTAGCGCTGAATTCTATTGCCATACTGACGTATTGAATTATGACAATTATGACCGTGTTGACGGTGTCACGCCTGGCGGAACTTACTATTGTGTTGGGTTTAATGTGATGGAAGAACCGGAGCGTGGTTCACTAAAGGTAATTAAAGAAGTTATTGGCGGCGAAGCCCATGCTTGGAATTTTGGTTTCAGGTATGATGACGGAGCATATATCAACCCAGTTGAACCTGACAACTATGTATTGTTTGAAGACCTCGTGCCAGGAAATTACACGGTTGAAGAAGTTAGTTTAGCTAACTACGCAGAAGAGAATGGCTGTATTGACATAGAAGTTGTTCCGGGCGAGGAACCAACCGAGTGTACAATAACCAACACTTATGTTCCAACTCCAACCTATAAAATTGAGGGTTATAAATTCCAAGATAGTAATGTGAATAAAATCTGGGATACGCCGGCTGAAGAGGGGATTCCTGATTGGACAATTGAGCTATATCAGGGTGATACGTTACTTAATTCAACGATGACGGGCCCTGATGGTAAATATATGTTTAGCGGTCTATCTGCAGGCGACTATCGAGTCTGCGAGGATCTATCAGATGCCAATTGGGTACAAACTCTCCCAGGAAATAATTCATGTTATAACGTGACGGTCGGACCTAGCCCAGCCCTCACGATTGCCGCGGTTGAAGCTCCAATCCATTATAACTTCGGAAACTTTGAATACGGGCAGATTACTGGCTACAAATATAATGATGAGAACTCAAACGCGGCTTGGGATGTTGCGGAAAGTGAGAAGGGTTTAGAAGGCTGGACTATTAACCTGTCAACTTACTGTTCTACTGATTTAAACGATTATGACTACACCCATGATGGTCAAATTAGTTTAGCTGATTTTACCATGTTCGGTAGTTATTACGGCAATAAGGATTTAACAGTTGATCTAAATAATGATGGGTTAGTTACCAAGCCAGATTTTGAGTGTTTTTCCGCGGCTTATGGTGGTACTCCAGTAGAACAAATAACTATTGATACAAAGGTCACTGATTCTAACGGCAACTATGTATTCAGCGGTTTAGAGCCAGGTACCTACTATGTCAATGAAGAGATGAAATCCAACTGGACACAAACCTTCCCAGGAGATAATCAACCCGTAGAAAAAAACCTGACATCTGGCGCTGGCATCACTCAAAATTTTGGAAATTATACCCCTCCTGCTGAGAAACCAGAAGAAGAGCCGGTAGTTAATCCGGTAATCAGCCTGACCTTGACAGACAATGTTGACAAGGTCGCGGCTGGAAGTGAACAAATCTATGTTTTGACCTGGAAAGTCAGCCAGGCGCCAGTAACAGATTTGAAACTAAGCTCGTTGGTTCCAGATAATACCACTTTTGTTTCAGCCGAGAATAGCGGGTTGTACAATGCCGATGCCAAGCTAATCAGCTGGGAATTGGGGGATAAGGCTGCTGATGCTACCGGTACGGTTACCTATACCGTAAAAAGCGGTACTGACACCCTTGATGGAACAATAGTAACTGCTTCAGCCTCGCTATATGGTGCCAACGCCGCTGAAGTTACCGCCACGGATAACACGACAATAACCAATGTCCCGATTTTGACCTTAGCAAAAACAGTTGACGCCGCTGGACCTGTTTCACCGGGCTCCAAGGTTAACTACACTGTTAAAGTAAGCAATACTGGCTATGCCACAGCCCAGAACGTGGTTGTAAAGGATATGCTCCCAGGATCGCTCTATTTCTCGGATATACTCGGCACGACTCGGACCTTGGTTTCGGGCGGCACGCTGGCGCCAGGCGAGACTCTGTCGCTGCCATATCCAGCCACAGTAAAAAATGACACGGTTTCTGGCTCCTATATTAATTCAGTTGTTCTGACAGCCGATAATCACCAGACCTTAACAGCTAATGCCCCCATCACGGTAAAGGCCGGAGTTGTCAAGGGCGAAGAAGCCTTCCCGATGCTGACGCTTGATAAAAAAGTTGATGTGGCGTTCGCGAACCCAGGCCAGTCGGTAAATTACACGGTAACTATCACAAACCACGGCAGCGCGCCGGCCGTCAACTTGGTTTTAAACGACACCTTGCCATCCGGATTTACCTTTGTTGATACTGGCGGTAATACCCGAACCTGGAAGCTTGGCGAATTAAAACCCGGTGAAAGCACAAATGTTACTTACGCCGCTTTAATTGATGACACTGTAGCGGTTGACGCTTTCTATGACAACCTTGCCAGTCTAACAGCCGATAACCATGAAAATCTGACTGCCAAAGCCAGTCTCGAAGTTCGTGCCGGAGCAGTCTTGGGCGAGTCGACCGAGCCGGAGTTAGTAGCAACATTGCCAGCCACTGGCGCGGGCGTAGAAGATTATCTCATTCTTGGCTTCGCCATGTTAATGGCTGGATTCGCCGGAGCCCGAATGGTCTGGTCAAAACAGCGTGGTAAAGCGTAAATTTAAGCTAAGTTTCAATATCTTTAGCTGGTTAAAAAAGAAAAGAAAACAGGCTAAAACAGCCAGAAGGTTTTGGTTAGCTTTTGTCGCTCTGCCGACGCTATTCATTCTGGCTGTTTTTTTGTTATTATACCCATTCTTGCCCGGGATGAGTTTCAGATTGGGCTTGGTCGGAAAAGGTGATGACGCGGCGTTTACACTTGAAAGTCTAGAAGAGAAAAAAGACATTCCGCAGGAAAATATATTGGTCATCCCTAAAATCGATGTTAAAGTAAAGATTATTGAAGGGGAGAGCCAGGAAGCGCTTGATCAAGGAGCCTGGAGAATGCCGACCACCTCAACGCCTGATAAAGGCGGCAATACCGTGATCAGCGCTCACCGGTTTAAATATCTTCCGCCGAACAACACGACATTTTACTTGCTGGACAAATTGAATCGGGGCGACAGGCTGTTCGTTTACTGGCAAGGGAAAGAGTATAAGTATGTCGTGATCGAGAGCAAAGTAGTGGAACCGACCGAGATAAGCATACTAGACAATACGCCAGACAATCGGCTGACGCTTTTTACCTGCACCCCGCTTTTTTCCACGGCCAAAAGATTAGTCGTAGTCAGTGTACTAACAAAGAGCTAGATATTCATGATTGCCAAAGCCGATCAGCCGGTTTTTTTGTTGTATTTGGTTTTATAGCATTGACCCAGCCGCTCGCGAGCCGCTGGGTTGACCCAGCCCTTCGCGAATGGCAGGGTTGACAAATGCTGATATTAGTGGTATCCTTTACTGTTAGATAGGGATAAAGTATTATTAAAGATATGGCTGATAAAATATTCAAAAATATTCAGCTAGTCCGCGAGAAGAGCCGGCACTACTTCAGGCATTATGTTATTCCCTACGAGGGGAATCGATTTCGGCCAAAAATACTTGGGGCGAACTCGCTTCGGTTTTACAGCATTTTATTGATAGTGGTAAAGGTCGCGGTTACTGGTTTTTTGTTTATTTCATATCCCAGCCAGGGACAATTCGCGTCCTTCACGGCCGGCCAAATTGTTGATCTGACGAATGTCGAGAGGCAGAAAAACGGACTGTCAAATTTGTCCCAGGATTCAAAACTGGCCCAAGCCGCTCAAAAGAAGGCGCAAGATATGCTGGCTAACGGATATTTTGACCACACTAGTCCGGATGGCAAGAAACCCTGGGATTGGATTTCCGCGGTCGGCTATAATTATATTTACGCCGGGGAAAATCTAGCTAAAGATTTTACCAACGCCAGCAGTACCGTGACGGCTTTAATGAACAGCGCGAGCCATCGAAAGAACATTTTAAACGATAAATATCAAAATATTGGCGTGGCAGTAGTTGACGGTACGATGAATGGGAAACAAACCGTGGTGATGGTTCAATTTTTCGGATCGCTCAGCGTACCGGAAAAACCAGCAACCCAAGTCGCTAAAACCGCTGAACCGGCGAAAACTACGGAGCCAAGCAATAATAAGCCTCCGTCGCAGAAACCACCCGTAACTCAACCGACGCAGCCCGCTAAAACAGAGCCAGCCCCGGTAATTTATGCGGCTGAACTTACCGGCCAGAGCAGCGATACGCTTCAGTTAGCCAGCGGTGTTTCAACTACAATCTGGGCTGAATTTAAAAATACCGGCAATGTGACGTGGAAAAATTCCGGTACAAACTTTATCGCCCTCAACGTCACTGATCCGTCAGGCCGCGTCAGCCCGTTTCAGCACGTTGACTGGGTCGAGTCATATCGCCCGATGGTGATGAAAAGCAGCGAGGTAAAATCCGGCTCCACTGAGCGATTTGAATTTGCGATCCAGGCGCCTCAAGAGCCCGGCACGTATGAAGAGCATTTTGCTCTGGTGGCTGAAAATCTAACATGGATCGAGGGTGGAACGTTCAAACTGCCGATAATAGTATCTACTCCAAGTTTAGCTAACACCAATCAGTCGACCAACCAAGCTGTAGCCGGGTCTTCGCAGGAGCCGACTGAACCAATATCCAATCCGCCGGCTTCTGAACCTTCGGCCGCTACAACGATCACTCCTGAAGGTTCGACTCTGGCTCAGGAGGTGACGGTTCAAAAGAATACGGGCACCACGAGCAAAATAATCTTTTACTCGCAACGTTTCTTCCTGGTGCTTTTAATCTTCCTGATGCTCGCGCTTCTGATAAATATTTTTGTCAATATAAAAGTTCAGCATTATCCGACGGTTTTTCGGACCCTATTGGTTATTGTCCTGGCCGGCCTGCTCTACTTCACTCGAATCCACTATATCGAGCTTGTTGGCAATTATATGAATATCATCTAAAATAGAAAGGCGGCAGGGAGACTAGGTCAGGTGTAATGCCTCATTCCTCGGTTATCTTCTCATTCTGCCTTATAAGTTTTTTGACGGGTGTCTTGGCGCGCTCGTTTTTTGTTTTGCCGGTCTGGAGTTTATTAGGCCTTTTATTCGGAGGGTTTATATTATGGCTGTTGGCTAGATTTAAGCTGATGAAGATTATCGGCCTAGGTCTGGTAATGGCCGTTCTGGGAATCGGCTATTTTGAGCTTCGATTGCCGGGTAAAAGTACTTTAGATATTGCCTGGTATAACGGCCAGACCGTTGAATTCACCGGAGTAGTGACATCCGAGGTTGAAGCTCGAAATAACAAACAAAGAATCACCGTTTCTACGAGTCAAATGGAAGATGACGGGGGAGAGAAAGAAATCAGAGGCAAGGTTTTGATCAGCGCCGCGTTGTATCCCGAATTTGTCTATGGCGATGAGCTGAAGGTTAAGTGCCGCCTGGAAACGCCTCAACCGATTGAAGATTTCGCCTACGATAAATATTTGGCACTGGCGCGTGTTTATTCTGTTTGTTACCAGCCTAAAATAACCAGATTATCATCGGGCCATGGAAATTTTATTTTGTCCGGGATTTATTCGATCAAGCAAAGGTTTCTGGCGAGACTAAATCAGATAATTATCGAACCCCAGGCGAGCTTTTTAGCCGGATTGCTGGTGGGAGCGAGAAGCGGAATGCCTGTCTCGCTGACTGAGGCTTTTCAACGGACCGGAGTTTCGCATATCGTGGCGATTTCCGGCTACAATATCACGATTATCGCCAGCCTGATATTAAGCTTGACGCAAGGTTTAATCGGCAGGAAACGGGCCTTTTGGCTGGTGCTGGCGGCATTAGGATTTTTCGCGATTATCACCGGAGCGCAGGCGTCAGTATTGCGGGCTACGATTATGGGGGTTTTGGTTTTAGTGGCTAAGCAAGTGGGCCGGCTTTCCAATATCGGCAATGCCTTAGTCCTAGCCGCCTGGCTGATGGTGATGTTTAATCCGTTGGTCCTGGCGTTTGATATAGGTTTTCAGCTTTCATTTTTATCCACGCTTGGATTAGTTTATCTGGCGCCCAGAACCGAAAAGCTGTTTCGCTGGCTACCCAATACCCTGAATCTCCGCGAGTCGCTGGTATCGACGCTTTCAGCGATAATATTTACCTTGCCGATGATACTTTTCCAGTTTGGCCGGTTATCTTTAGTCGCGCCTTTAGTAAATATTCTAATTCTGCCGTTAATTACGATTATTATGGCTGTCGGATTTATAGCGGTTATAATTGGAATAGTTTGGTTGCCGATAGGCCAAATTATCGGCTGGGCAGTCTGGCTGCTTTTGGGTTATATAATCGCGGTTGTGGATTTTTTCGCGAAATTGAACTTTTCCTCGATCGAAATAAAAGAATTATCGGTAATTTTTCTGGTGATAGGTTATTTGCTCATTTATAGTCTA
>JAQTMH010000001.1 GCA_028714495.1 Patescibacteria group bacterium | reverse complement strand
GTAGTGCTTTCCCCTAATTGCGTGTTGGCCGAAGACACCATAATTCTTCCCGCCTTGGCGTTGAATTTCAGATTGACGTCGTTTATCCCAGTCTTAGAGAAGAGCGCGGCGCTTTTTACCGCCTTGATCATCTCGTCGCAAGAAAACTTGGCCACGGTTTTGTAATCCTGGGGGATTATTTGCCGGTAGTCTGGATATTGGCCCTCAATAATCCTCGAGATAAGCTCAACTCCTTCACAAACAAACATCACCTGATTGTCACTAAAATACATTTCAAGATTATTGGCGTCGTCGTAAACAATCCGGGCAAGCTCCTGGATCGTTCGGGTTGGTATAATAGCTTCGACGTCATGTTCGTTGGGCTTGGCTAATTGCGTCTTTTTTTCAGCCAGGCGGTAACTATCAGTAGCCACGATGGTCGCGCGACCGGACTTGATTTTTATATAAACACCGCTGATTTCTGGACGCGATTCGTCTTGGGCCACCGCGTAGACCACCTGACCGATGGATTTTTTAAAATCTTTCGCTTTTACCGCGTGGCTGGTTTTTTGTTCAACCACCGGAATCACCGGAAATTCATCGGCTGATTGGCCACGAATTGTCGTTTGGGTGCTTTTACTTTTGACCAATAGGTTGTTTTCCTGGCTCGTTAGCTCAATTTTTTCGTCGGGCAAAAGATTTATGTGGTCGGCCAGGGTTTTGGCTGGCACGGTTATTTTTCCAGCCTCATCAACTTTTCCACGAACAATCGTGTTAATGCCCATTTCCAAATTAGTGGCGGAAAGTTTTATAATGCCTTTCTCGCAAGAAATCAGTACGTTGTTCAAAATCGGCAAAGAAACATTTTTGCTTGCCAGATGACTGACTTGATTAAGTCCCTTGTTTAGATGTTCTTGGAGACAGGAAAATTTCATAAGTTTATTTAATTAATAAAGATAGTAATGGAGTAGGAAGGGCGTGGATAAGTGTAAAAGGTTTTAATTAGCAAGTTTTTGTTGAGAATTATTTGAATAAATTTTTTACTCAGTTGGGAAAACCTGTAGGTAACTGGTGAGGCGACGGTGTAAAAAATTATTGACCCAGCCAGCCGGGATGAAAGTTGTTAAATTCAATGCACAGCATATTCACCTCATACCAACAACCTAAGCGTTGTTGTACAGGCGTTGTTTTATTAGAGCGATGTCTTGATTAATTTTCTCGTTTGTACTCAATTCTTTTTTGATTTTGGTATGAGCGTGCATGGCCGTGGTATGATCGCGGCCTCCCAGCTCCTGGCCGATTAAGGGATAGGAACAGCCCAATTCTTCGCGCAAGAGAAACATAATAATTTGTCGCGGTACGACCAGTTCTTTTTTGCGGCTAACGCCGGTTATGTCCTCAAGTTTTGTATCATAAAAGGTGGCGACTGTTAAAATAACCTGTTTCGGCAGGAGGGCGTTTTTTTTGGGACGGGAAGTAATATTGGACAGAAGCGCCTTGGCTGATTCCAGGGTGGGCTGGCTACGATTTAATTCATGGTAGGCCATAATTCGATTCAGGGCCCCTTCAAGCTCGCGGATGTTTTCGTGAACGGTGTTGGCGATATGATGGAGGATGTCTGTCGGAAGTTGATAATTTTTTTCTTGGCATTTAGCCTCAAGAATGGCCAGCCGCGTTTCAAAGTCAGGCTGGCTGATATCCACGATCATCCCCCATTCAAAGCGTGAAACCAGCCTATTTTCAAGGGCGGGAATGGCCTTGGGGGGGCGATCTGAGCTAATGACAATTTGTTTGTTTTCGTGGTGGAGAGCGTTAAAAGTATGAAAAAATTCTTCCTGAGTACCTTCCTTGCCGGCTAAAAACTGGATATCGTCGACCAGAAGGACGTCAATATTTCGATAGCGGTTTTTAAAATCAGCGCCGCCGCCCCGGCTGATTGCCTGGACAAATTCACTGGTGAATTTCTCGCTGGTCACGTAAACGATCCGCCCCCCTTTTTTGTTTTTTAAAATTTCATTGCCGATTGCCTGCATCAAGTGGGTTTTACCTAGGCCAACCCCGCCATAAATAAAAAGCGGGTTATAGACCAGACCCGGTTTATTGGCAACCGCCAAGGCGGCGGCTTTAGCCAGCTCATTCCCCTTGCCTACCACGAAGCTATCGAATAGGTAGCGTGGATTTAGACCGCCCGAGTGATTTTGAATTGAGGTGTCAGAAATTGAAACCGAAGCTGGCTCATTAATCTCCGTATCTTTGCGGAGATTAGCCGCTGACTCAGTTTTTATCTCACGCGTTAAATAGGCCCGGGGGCTCTCAATTTTATAAACTACTTCAGCCACCGCCTTATTGGTCAGCGACTGAATAATTTTTAAAATATTTGAATGATATTTGTTCTCGAACCAGTTTTTAGTAAAGGCGTTGGGTACGGCAATAACGATACGATTGTCTTCGTATGATGCGACAAAAGTGTTTTTAAACCAGGTAGTGAAGTTGGCTCGACTCAAGGTGAGCTCAAGTTCGCCCAAAACGGATTCCCACAATTGTTCTTTGTTCATTTGTTATAAAAATATTTGGCGCTTAAAACTCACACTTGAATATACCACAAAAAAGCAAAAATAAATATTGTCATAAAACAACAATTTGTTCATAAACTGTGGAAGGCCTGTGGATACCCGTAATAACAACAGACCGCATGATTGACCAGCCCTTGGATTACTGGTAGAATAGTATAGAGAAAAAGACTATGACGAAAAGAACCTATCAACCAAAAAAAATTAAGCGCCTTAAAAAACACGGATTTCGTAACCGGATGAAGACTAAGTCTGGAAGAAACACCCTGCGCCGCCGCCGCCAAAAGGGACGGGCCAGGATGGTGGTGGGAGGGTAAGGCAAGAGTTTATGTTACCCAAAAGTAACCGCCTCACGTCTTCAAATGATTTTCAGAAGGTCTACCGGAAAGGCGCAACTTTTTTTTCGAAACACCTGATATTGCGTTTATACTCAAATAATAAGCACAGTACCCGTTTTGGGGTGGTAGTTTCACAGAAAATATCAAAAAATGCGACAGTAAGAAATCGGGTAAAAAGACAGATAAGAGAAAAGATTAGGCTAAGATTAGCTAATATTTCTAGAGGGTTTGACTGTGTGATTATTCCCAAAAGATCATTTATTACCGCTAATATTAGCCAATTGAATAGAGATTTTGAAGAAATGTTTAAAAAGAGTAGAATATTGAAATAATTATGCTAAAAATAGCCAAAAAATTAGCGCTTGGAATAATAAGAATATATCAAAAAAGCCTTTCCCCAGACCACGGGGTATTCTCCTCTCTCAATATGTTTGGATGTTGCCGGTTCAAGCCAACCTGCTCAGAATATTTATACCAGGCAATAGAAAAACATGGTTTATGGCGAGGCGGCTGGAAAGGCCTTTTTAGGCTGTTCCGTTGCCACCCATTTAGCCGAGGCGGGGCTGACCCGGTAAACTAGTTTATGGTAGAAATTTTTAATACAATCCTTTTCGAGCCAATATTTAACCTGCTGATGGCGATTTATCATAATTTGCCGCCGCACGATCTTGGCGTATCGATAATTTTAGTAACCTTTATTCTCAAATTAATACTGTTCTACCCGGCTTGGTATTCGATTAAATCACAGCAGGCAATGCAGGAAATTCAGCCCAAGCTTGACGCCCTAAGGAAAAAATATGCCGGTAATCGCGAGGAATTAAGTCGTCAGTTGGTGGTATTTTATCGTGAAAATAAAATCAGCCCCTTTTCATCTTGCCTGCCGATATTAATACAATTTCCGATTTTAATCGCCTTGTACCAAGTATTTATTGCCGTGTCGCGGACTGATCCAGCCACCGGCATTTTGGCCGCTAACCAGCTGGAACATCTTTATCAGCCGTTGAGTGATATTTACGCCAATACGGCGATTAATGGACATTTTCTTGGTTTTGTTGATCTAACCCAAACAAAAAATTATGTTTTGGCCGGGATCGCGGCTGTTCTCCAGCTCTGGCAATCACGAATGCTGATGAGCCAGCAACCCAAAAAAGCCAAAAGCGGAGGCATGGCTCAAAACATGAGCCGCCAGATGATGTATTTGATGCCGGTGATTACTTTTATTTTTGGCGCCAGTTTTCCCGCCGGGCTGACCCTCTATTGGGGCGCCTCAACCGCGTTTCAAATAATCCAGCAATATTTATTTCTACGCTGGCATAAGAAGAATATCGCAAACAATGGTACTGCAGAACAAAGACCTAATTAAACTCCCGGTCTACACCAAGTCAAATACGCATCTTGGCTATATTACTCATTTCGACGTTGATGAATTGGAACAAAAGATCACCCGTTATTACGTTAAGACCCATCAGGGGATAGTCGGGTTTTTTGATCAAGAACTGATTATTTTACCGAGCAATGTTATAAGCCTGACCGTGGAAAAAATGGTTGTTGAGGATGGAGTAATAAAAGAATTAGTAGAGAAAGAGGCGCGAATGGCCTCGAAGGGAGTTGTGCCCGCCAGCGGCTAGAAGGTATCGATCTGAACCAAGAAAAGGGTGGCCAGGTTGCTTTTTGTTATGGCGCGATGTTTAATTCCCAGTTTGGTCTGATGTAATTTGGTTGAGCCGAGAGTGAGGGATACGAAATGATATTTAGAGCGACAATCTCTTGATAGCGCGCTCCGTTACCTAAAAACTTTTTAGCAATATTCCAGAGACAATCGCCGGAACTTACCCGGTAGGTTATCGTCCGGCCGAATTTTAAAGTGGGTTTAGTCGTATTGTCGGCCGTAGTTTTTGTAAAACTCACCGGCGTTGTTGGTAGGCTCGCCAAACCGTTTTGGGAATAAGCCACCACGGTTATTTTGTGTTCGCCAGAGGAAAGAATGTGATTAGTTGAAACGACAACTGAAAAACTACCCGTACCAGAGGGGTCGTTTATAGTTTTGGTTTCAGCCACTTCCTGGCCGTCGATCTGGATGACAATTCGTGAATTATTTTTTGCCACACCGGAAATTACCACCTCGGGATTCGGTCCGTCTTTAACCAGTGGCTGGATAACGGTTGGCGTGACATAAGAAACAGGCACCACGAAGCTTATCAGGCTGGATTTCTGGCTGCGATGTTTCTCTGACCAAGCCTCGACCTGGAGAGTGTGGGTACCGACCGTGAGATTCAGAAATGGTTTATAGGAAAAATTGCCTGTACCGGACTGATCGTTTGAAGCGGAAGTGTAGCCATTGTAAATACCGTCAATAAACACTTTTATTAAATTTGAGCTGAGGGCCAGACCAGTAATGACCGGCTGGCGGGTTTTTGTAGTTTCGTTAGCCTGGGGCGAGACCACGGTGGGGGTGGGAAGATCAAAGATATACGGGCCAGGCACAGGCTCAGAAGGCGGTGTTTCTTCTTCGGGTTCTTCCTCCTCAGGTTCTTCCTCGGCCGGGGTCTCTTCTGAAGTGGTGAAAGTGGCATCGGCATCTATGGCGACAGTATTTCCGGTTGATAAAACTTCGTAGTGGTAGGTTGTACCAGGAGTTAGATCGGATAAAACCAGGGCGTGGTCAGCCACCAGAGTAGAATCAAACACCTCTTGGCCATAGGCGGTGGTTGGGCCAAAACGGACCTTGGAAGTGGCCGGGTGATTTGTCTCCCAGGTTACCTTGGCCGAGGTTTCGCTAATTTCGGAAACTAGGGCGTTTGTGATCAGGGTTGGTTCAAGCTCTGAAGTCGCGAGGTTCAGAATATTTGATTGGCTATTGTTGTTAGCGCGGTCGTTTGCCAAAATTTGGTAATAATAGGTTTGCCCCTCATTTAAGCCGGTGAGGGTAACAGTGTGCTCGGTAGTCAGTTCCGAAATAAGGGTTGTGGTATAGCCGAGGTTTTGGGTCGAACCCCACTCAATTTGAGTGGTGGCTGGTTCGCTGGTTTGCCAGGTAATGGTGGCTTGAGTAGTTTCTGATTGGCTTGAGATTTGAGAAATCGTAGCCGCGACCGCATCTTTTTTTACAGTAAATATGTCTGATTCAGTCAGCGTGTTACCGGCCAAGTCAGTTGTCCTTGCCGAAACATAGTTTTCACCTTCCCGTAGATTCTGGAAATCAACAGTCCAGTTTGTCGTATAGCCATTGACGTCATCGGTGAAAATATTTGTCCAATCAATTACGTCAGTAGCGCCGGCAGTCGATCCGACGGCATACTGGGCAGAATCGAGGAGAGAGCCAGAGCTCTGATTTGTAAAATCGACATTAAAAGAGGGGCCAGCGTTTAACCAGCCGCGATCAGTTGTTTCGTTGTCAATGATAAGAGGATTGGTTAGATCGAGTGTCACGCCATCCGAGCTGGTAGCGTCGCCGGCCAAACCAGCGTTATCAACTCCCCTGATCGATAGATAATAGGTATTGCCTTCAGTCAGAGTCAAACCGGTGAGGGAAATTGAAGTGCTGGTATCATGGTCAGTCCAATCTCGTACGTCAGTCCCGCCAGAAGAAGTTCCGATGGCATATTGATACTTAAGCAGGCCGGAAGTGGCGTCAACAATCTCTGGCCAGTTTGCGGCCAGCGAAGAAGAACTATTAGCCCAGTTGATATCAGAACTAGCGCCGTCTTTGACTTGGGTGGTGGCCGGCGGTTCGATAGAGTCAAAAAAGTATGGACCCAAATCAACAACCGCGCTATCGGAAGTGGCGTCATCGGCGTTATACGATTTCAGATGGAGATACTTGCCGGTTGTATCAGTGGTATTTAGTGACAGCGTATCGGCTGACCAAGTGGTTTCCGCGCCTGTCCAAGTATGAGAGCTTGAGGTATCCCAGGCGTATCGGAAATATTCGACCCCGCCCGCGCCCCAGGAGTCATTATTTGAAAAGGTGAAATCGCCGCTCGTATACCAGGTTGAGGCGGAACGCGCTGAGCTGGTGTTGGGATCCGGTGCATAAGTTCTGACAACCGCGGCCGTGGAATAGGTAGTGTTGCCGACCGGATTGGAGGCCCGAACGCGAGCGCAGTAAGGCTGATTTGGACTTAACCCGTCTAGATTATACGAAGAGATATTTTGATTTGTCGTGCCATCTTCTGAATAGGCGCCGCAGCTTCCAGCATAGCTGGCATATTCAATCCGATAATATTCCTCGTTGTTTGCGTTATCATTCCAGGAGACAGTGAGGGCGTTTTCACTATTTGGCGTGGCTGAAGCGCCTGAGGGCACGGCTGGAGTATTGATGTAAATCAAATAGCTTTCAGGCGGAATATTATCGATGTCGACCTTGGCCAAATACTTACCCGTTGTCTTACAGGTTACAGTCTGGGATTCTATATTGTCTTCGGGAACGTCTAGTATCGGGTTGATGGGTACGGTGAAGGCTGTGCCGGCTGGCGCCATGCTAGTGGTTTGGCCAGTCGAATAGTCATAATATTCCCAGACAAAATCAAGGGCCAAGCAGCCATGGCCAGTTTCAAGCCAGCTGCCGCCCAAGACAAAGGTTTGATCGGTAACGCAATCAGAAACAGTTCCGCCGAAATTATGTCTATCGCATTGGCAGCCGCCTTGTTCGTCGCCGCCCGCGGCCGATCCGAGATCTGGCGAAATTGAATAGAGAGAGATTAAGACCACGGTCAAAATTTTTATGATGACCAAAGTCACAGAAAAAATTGCCGTCGCGACTGAAATTCTTTGAAAGACTAGATGCTGATCATATGAATCAAGATATTTGCCTCCGCCGCCCTGACGCGCTAAAAGTTGAAAGCTTTCGTAAGGGCTTTTCGTGAGATAAACCGGCAAACAAACAATAGAGATGCAGATATGCGATATAATAAAGACAAGCCAGTAGGCGAAGCCCAAAAAAGTTTTTTGCCAAAAGCCAGACAAGCATCTTTGACGACGCCTGATCTGGGATATCAGGTCAACGAAAAAGTATCTAATTTTTTTGCAATAGGGAAACATAGTTAACGCGAAAACACCCTCCTAGGAATTACCAAAGGGCGTGATGGTAAATGATTAAGGGTTCGATAGAGCGAACCGACATTTTATTCAAATTTAATTTTTATTTCAGTTTATTTGGATTTTATTGGTTTTTTGTGTACCCGAGGATATGCTTTATATCTATATTATACTTTATATTTTTGTATTTGTCAAATTAAAATTGAAATAATCTTGTTGTAGAATTACTATTCTTGATTGTAACATACTTTTTATTGCTAACATTGGCAAAAAAATACTTTGGATTCTCAATTAAGACAATATTATTCTTGTTTGTCAATATTTCGAATAATCCAAGATTTTCTGCGTCTTTTTTGCTATTTAGCCTGTAGGTGTCGATATGGTAGAGATATTTAGCCTTACACTCAGAACGGTGTTTGGATATGGTGTAGGGCTTATAAATCACAAAGGTGGGGCTTTGGATAAGAGATCTGATTCCAAAATAACGAGCGATTCCTTTTACAAAAGTGGTTTTTCCGCTTCCCAAGCCACCCTTAAAAAGTACAACATCTCCACCTTTTAGTAATTTGGCTAATATTAGAGATAAAACTAATGTCTGGTTAACGTTTTTCGAAAGGTATTTTTTCATCCAAGTGGTTTATCTAATATTCATCTTGACATACCTTTTTTGCTGCGATATGCTAAGTAATTCTAAACCAAAGAAAGCTAGCAAATATGGCCCTATCCCCGTTTCAACAAGCTCGAGATATTATCAAAAAATCCAAGAACATACTAATTGTTATGCCGCGCGATCCGTCGATTGATGTCATCGCGTCCGGCTTAGCCCTTTTTTTAGTCATAGAAAAGTTCAAAAAAGAGTGCAAGATTGTCTGCAATGAATTTCAGCTTCCACCCAACGCGAATTTCCTGCCAAAAAGCGAAAACATTCACAATGATCTCACCAGCTTGAGGCAGTTCATTATCACGTTGGATGTTAGCCGCACCAATGTCGAGGAACTAAGCTACGATATCAGAGACAAAAAGCTGTACATTTATATTACACCACACAGTGGCCATTTTGAAGCTAAGGACGTTTCTACTGAATCTGGTAAGTTTGCCCACGATCTGATCGTTGTCCTGGGCGCCACCGATCTCGATTCATTGGGCAAGCTCTATGATGATCATACCGAATTCTTTTATCAAACACCTACCATCAATATTGATCATAAGGCGGCCAATGAAAACTTTGGTCAAGTAAACATCGTTGACATTACCGCCACTTCAACTTCGGAAATTGTCTTTGAACTGATAAAGTTTATGGGTGAGGAAAATTTGGATGAATACATCGCCACTAATCTTTTGACGGGCATTATCTCAAAAACCAAAAGCTTTCAGAGTCCGGCGGTTACCCCGAAGTCATTAGCGGTGGCTAGCTACCTGATTGACTCAGGAGCTCGGCGCGATGAGATTATTAAGAATCTCTATCAAACAAAATCGATCACCACGCTGAAACTATGGGGCAGGACCCTGGCCCGCTTAAGAACCAATAAACACCGGACCATAGTCTGGTCGCTATTATCGGCTGACGATTTCGTAAAATCAGGAGCCAGGGTGGACGACTTGCCAGGCGTAATTGACGAACTAATCGTCAACACCCCGGACGCCAAAGTGATTTTAATTCTTTATGAAGCAAAGCCCGGCCGGGTACAGGGGATCATTTATATGCCGCACTATCTCGACCCGGTTAGGATTTTAAGAGAATTCCATCCGGAGATTAGAAAAGGATTTACCAAGATACAAATTGATAATACCGATATTATTACTCTCGAGCAAAAACTGATTAAGACGCTCGAACAATACGTGTCCTAAATTATTCAAAACAGCTGGCGCAGCGCCCGTTTTTTTATTTTGTAAAAATCTGATATACTTTAGAGACCTATGACAAAACTTACGCCCTCAATTGAGGATTTAATCAAAGAATCAAAAGCCACGGGTCAGCCGGCCGCTGGACCTTTGACGACCGATCGTCTCAGCGAAAAGATGAAACAGATTGACATTAAGGAACAGGAGAGATTAACTCGGAATCGGGCCCAGGAATTAGGCCTAAACTACGTCAGTCTCAGGGGTTATCCGATCAGTCCGGAAACAATTGCCACGATTACTGAAGTTGAGGCTAGGGATAATAAAGCGATCGTTTTTTTTGAGAACGGCCGAAGACTGCGTCTGGGAATAGTTGACCCAGAGCTGCCGACGCTTCAGGGAATGGTCTCAAAACTTGCCCAGAAATATCACGGCGGAGTCGATCTTTATTTAATTTCGCAGGATAGTTTCGAACACGCGCTCAAGAACTATGAACGGGTAGTAAAAATCAAACAGGTAACGAGCGACCTTCAAATCAGCCAAGCGGATATCGTACGCTATCAAAACGAGATTACTGATTTCCCTACCCTTGATCGGAAGATAAAGATAGCGTCAATAACCGACATCTTTACGATTATCTTGGCGTCGGCGATTAACGCCGGAGCTTCGGACATACATATTGAGGCGGAAGAGAAGCAAATAAAAGTGCGATTTCGAGTCGATGGCCTGCTCTTTGACGTAGCGACAATGGAAAAAAACCAATGGCCAAAAGTAATTAGCCGAATAAAACTCATGGCCAGATTGAAACTGAACGTTACTACCATGCCGCAAGATGGGCGGATTACGGTGGCTACCGGAGATGATAAAATAGATATTCGTGTTTCAACTCTGCCGACGGCCTATGGCGAGAGCGTAGTCATGAGGCTTTTACGCTCATCAGCCACGGGTTTAAAATTTGACGATCTGGGTATTCGCGGCCGAGCTTATGATTGGCTGAAACGGGAAATAGATCGGCCCAACGGAATGATTATTACTACCGGGCCGACTGGTTCGGGTAAAACCACGACTCTTTACGCTATTCTTAACCTTTTAAATCGTCCGGACGCGAAGATCGTCACCCTAGAAGATCCAATCGAATATAAGCTGGCCGGCATCAGTCAAAGCCAGATAGACGTAAGCCGTGATTATACTTTTGCCAAGGGGTTGCGCGCTATTTTGAGGCAAGATCCTGATATTGTAATGGTTGGTGAAATTCGTGATAGCGAGACGGCTGAAATAGCCATCCAAGCCGCTTTGACCGGACACCTGGTTTTATCGACAATCCATACTAATAGCGCGGCCGGGACTATCCCGCGGTTTATCGCTTTAGACGCCAAGCCATTTCTCCTCGCGCCAGCCCTAAATTCGGTGATGGCTCAGCGGCTGGTCAGGAGAATTTGCCCCAACTGCAAGATTGAATATCAGCCGAACGAAACAGAGATGGAGAAAATTAAAAAGATTATCAGTGAAATTCCGGCCAACTCAGGATATGAGGTAGACAGTGGCAAAGTCAAATTTTATAAAGGGCAAGGCTGTCCAAAATGCCAGAAATTGGGTATGAAGGGTAGAGTCGGCCTCTATGAGATAATGACTATGAACCCGGAACTTGAAAAAAGCATTCTTTCAGGTAATGTGTCTGAAAACGAACTTCAAGACCTAGCCATGAAACATGGGATGATTACAATGGTTCAGGACGGTATACTTAAAGCGATCGACGGGATAACGACAATCGAGGAAGTATTTCGGGTAGCAGAATAATAGGTTATCAACAATTAAAATGCCTAATTTTAGGCATTTTTTAGATATTGAATTGATTTTAGTATAAAAGTATGATAATGTATGAAAGTGAAAGCCGTGTTCCTTTTCCATAGATCAACTCTATATCTAGGGAGGAGTTAGCCATGTCCTTTGATCCTACTGCGTGCGGAAGGGCCTTGCAGGGAGTCGACCCGAGCACAGTGCGGGTGCTCAGATCAACCGCCGAGGTACTGGCTGAGAAGCAGGCAAGGATTTACGAGACGCGGTTTCCCTGGCAGAAACGTGAACTGGTCGGTTCAGTTGGTCAGGACTTGAGGACGTTTGCCGGCCAGCTCGAATGTGCCAGAAGGCAGAGCAGACATCCCGAAGATTTGCCTGCTACGGGGCCTGTTAGGAGAATGTCCGAGGAAGAGCTGCTCGCGTGGGCTACTGGTTTTGCCTGGAGTAAATGGAATAACGGCCGGGATGACGGCTAGTCAACACACTGGGAGCTAGTGAGTTGATCGCTCAAAATGGCCAGATCATTATTGGTCAGGCCATTTTTTATTTGTTTAAGACTAGTAATAGTGATGGGTTGTAGATTACGTCCCCGCAGATTGAATTTGCGGGGACGTAAGGAATTTAGGGAGTTTTTTGACATCGAAGCCAACGGCTTGACATTGATTTTCTTCTCTGCTAAGGTATAATATCTCTGAAAACAAAAATCAGAAACCAAAGGAGGCTCCTGATGAAGAGGAGAAGGTATGTACATCCAGTCGGACAGCTCCTCTTCCAGGAGAATCAGAGGTTGCTGTCGCGAATTTGGTGGCGGTTTCTGCGCTTGCTTAAGCGGCCTGTGGCCGGGCGGGCGGGAGGTGGTTAAGCCACTTTCTGAAAGGTTCGGCTCCAAGCCGATCGGTCCTCAGCCAAGCCGGCCGTGACAAACCAAGCGTTCGTACCCGGGCTCTAGTCTCTGGTGAGACTCGTGAGCCCTCTTTTTTTTCTAGAACTAAACTAAGCTGGTTTCTAATTTGGCTATGTTTTTCTACGATCTCGGTTAAGGGATAAGTAATCCCAAATTTTTTCCCGAGTTCTTCAAGAAGCGGAATGCCTTCAAGCAGCTTGTCGAATTCTCTAACCAATTTCTCGTCAGTTTTTTCCAGAAGGACGCCGTCGTGCACTAGGTTTAATAGTGCGCGGACATTATTATAATTATCCGGGCCAAGCTGTTCACAGCGGTAATTAAAAAGTGTTGCTTCGTCCTTTTCAGAAATCAGCTGGATATATCGTAAAACAGCGCGCAATATCTCGTTTTCCAACTGTTGTTTAACGTCTTTCAGTAACTGAGACTGGATATCATGTGACCGAAGCGCCCTTTCCGCGGCTGTGTTTTTACCACCACTAGCTAAATAAGGAGCCAAATCTTTTGATAAAGCCGCCACTCCTTCTGGGGTCAGACCAATAACTACCCGCGGCAAGCCGTGAAGCTGTCTCAGCGCGGGCTGTTTGTCGCTCCCGCCGGTTTCGTCATGAAAATATTTTAAATCAGTTAGATTCCCCGTATCAATGCCTCTAACCAAGCGGCTGAGTTTTTCATTGAGGGCGGCTGGATTTTCAGCTGTGGTGACATCAACTGCCAAATAAAGCGGTTCACCCTCACCGGTGTTGAAAACCAAGACCAGATCAGTGGCATTTTTGCGGTCATCATACTCGGTCGTTCTGACAGCCCGGCAATTCTCGCCAAACCAGCCTAGCCTAGCGGCTTGTTGACCAAAAAAAGCTTCGAGGATTCGTCCGCGCTCGGTATCGTCTTTCTTGTCACGATCCCGGAGGCGCAGCACTTCTTGATAGTCTGATTCAAGCTCGCCCCTTTTATACGCACCTGGAGGAAAGTCTCGGCCGAGTTGGGTATGTTGGGGTTTATCGTGGAAATAGGGAGCGACCATTCTTTCAAAAGCAACCTCCTCGTAGTGATCTAATTCTGGGGCTCGGCGAATAAAATCACGGGCGAAAACCTCGCTTGGATCTCCTCGGTAGATGCTCGTTTCGGGATTTCTAGGCATAGAATTGAAGGTTAGGCTTTTACCAATTTAACACGAGCCAGCTTTTCAATTATCGCTTGATCTTGCCACAGTGGGCTTTTTGCGTCAAGTTTTACTTCACATGGTTGACCAGCTGGAGTGCCAGCTTCTTTGCGCTGGCGGCGGAAGTCAATTACCGCCTTCATTAATTCACTAAACTCCATTTCAATATCCTCACGGGTTTTTTTGTCATCTTTCCAGCCAAGAAAGTCTTTTCCAGAATCGGGCCACGGAGCGATCATCAATAATCCCTCATCATATTTAAGGATTGACCAGAGGTGTTCAGTGACAAACGGCATATAGGGGTGGAGCAGCTTAAGCAAGATGCCAAAGATATGTTTGGCCAGCGCGACATTACCCTCAACTTTTACGATTTCGAGATACCAGTCAGCGAAAAAATGCCAAGTAAATTCGTAAACTGATTCACCAACAGGAGAAAAAGTATAACGCTCAAGCCCAATTGTGGTGATTACTTGTGAAAAATATTGAAGCTGGCTAATGATCCATTTATCAGCCAATGATTTAATTTTCGGCTGATTAAGTTTTTTCCCCTTAGTCTGCATTGCCAAGAAGCGGCCGATATTCCAAACCTTATTAACATAGTTTCTGTAGCCGGCGATTTTCTGTTCGTCTAATTTTTGGTCGTTACCCGGCGAGGTGCCAATGATTAAACTTAACCTGACCGCGTCTGCCCCGTATTTATCAGCCATTTCTAATGGGTCAATACCGTTGCCAAGAGATTTGGACATCTTCCGACCTTTTTTATCACGGACTAATCCATGAAAATAAACGGTTTTGAAGGGTATCTCCTTAACCAGGTAAGTGGACATCATAATCATCCGCGCCACCCAGAAGAAAATAATATCGTAGGCGGTTTCCATGACTGAGGTGGGATGAAATAGTTCTAAATCCGATTTTTTTTGATAGACAAACTCGTACAGCCACACCGGCGTGTCGGACGTGATCGCAATGTCCGGGTAATATTTTTGAAATGTCGTGTTCAGTTCGGCGCGACTTTTGTATGGTTCGTGGCCAACCGCGTGAAGCTCAATCTCGTCAAACCGTATTTTGGTGGCGCGAACAATATGTAAGTACCCGAACTTTTTTTTCGTTTTGCTGTCGTGCGTGAAACACGTTTCTCCGGCCGAAAGATCGTGATCACGCAAACGAAAAGTTTTTGTCTTTTTTCCGGATTTCACCAAATCAACCAATGACGCATCAAAACCAATCTCTTTTGTTATTGGCCAGCCGAGCGTGGAAAAAGTCCACAAGGAGGAAGAAAACCAGGTGTCGAGAGTGTCGATTTCTTGAGACCAGCCCTCGCCTTTTGGATTAGATCCGCTCACCACGATTTCTTTCCCTCGGTGCCAGACCGGTATTCTATGGCCGTACCAAATCTGCCGCGAAATGCACCAGTCATGCAAATTGGTCATCCAGTGCAGGTAAATTTTGCCAAAGCGTTCAGGCACGAATTCGATTTCCTTATTATCAATAACCTCGAGCGCCCGTGTTTTTAGAGTTTTTCCATTTAGCTGTTTAGTCGGCTGATCCACGGCCAAGAACCACTGCTTGGAAACCAGCGGCTCAACCGGAGTGTTGCAGCGATAACAAACAGAGAGATTATGAATATAATTTTCGTCAACTTTTTCGATCAGGCCTTTGGCTCGGAGAATTTCCACTACCCTCTTTCGTGCCTCACGGACTGGCCAGCCCTTCATTTCGCCAGCCGCTTCGGTTAAGCAGCCCCGCTCGTCAATAATTTTTTCAATTTCAATATTATGTTTTTTAGCCAGTTCAAAATCAACAAAGCTGTGTCCTGGCGTAATGGTCATGGCGCCGCTTCCCATGGCCGGATCGGCGGCCGGGTCAGCGATTACCCGGGCTTTAATTTTTCCCAGGATCCACTCAACCTCGAAGTCTTTTCCGACTATGTTCTGATAGCGCTTATCGTCTGGGTGGACAATAATAACCTTGTCTCCGAACTTGGTTTCTGGCCGGGCTGTGCCGATCACTACTGGGCCGTATTTGAAATAGAAAAAAGGCGTCTTTTTCTCGATATACTCCACCTCGTCATCAGCCAGGGTGGATTGGCAGCGGGGGCACCAATTTACTATGCGGTCACCCCGGTAAATTAAACCGTCATCATAAAGGGTTTTAAAAGCGGTAACCACGGCGTTTGATAAACCGGCATCAAGCGTGAAGCGCTCCCTGGACCAATCGCAGCTCGAGCCTAGGCGAACAACTTGTTCGCGGATCGAATTTCGTTTGGAAGCGACATATTCATTGATACGCTCAAGGAATTTCTCACGGCCTAAATCGTTTTTGGTCTTACCCTCGGCTTTTAAACTCTGCTCCACCACATTTTGCGTGGCAATGGCCGCGTGATCAGTGCCAGGCAGCCAAAGCGTCTTTTTCCCGCGCATCCGTTCGAACCGGATCAGCAAATCCTGTATCGCCAGCATCACGGCGTGGCCGATATGGAGAATACCTGTGGCATTGGGCGGCGGCAGGCTGATGGAAAAGTTTTTCGAGCGCTTGCCCGGCAATTTGTCAGGATTAAAAAAGCCGGATTTTCCCCATTTCAGGTAAATCGCTTTTTCAACTTCTTTTGGTTCGTAGGCTTTTGGGAGTTCCTGGGGCATAGACTAAACAGAAATGTATGATTACTCCTGTAATTTTACTGAAAAAAGGCTATTTGGTCAATTTTTTGGATTTTCGAAATTTCTAAAGATTTCGAAATAGTTGACAGAATGAATTGGGGGTATATGATTAAGTTAATGACGGGTAACTGCCATTATTTTTATTTACAATGAAAAAACTAATTTCAACATTCAAAGCCCTTGGAAGCGATCGGAGACTAGCCATCCTTCAATTACTTAATTCCGGCCAATGTCCAGTAGGAGAGCTCTCGCGAAAACTGGGCATCGCAAACTCAACCGCCTCGTACCATCTTAGAAAATTGTACCGAGAAGGATATATTGAGGCGCAACGGCGGAAGAACGAAACCTGGTATTCTGTGCCTAAGAGAATCAGACAATTGCGTTTATTCCGGCAGATTGTTGGTTGATATGGAATTTCGAAATTTCTAAAGATTTCGAAATACCTCTTATACTATTTTAATTCCAAGTTTGGATTAGCCCTTATCTTTGACCAGTGAATAGGTTTGTGATAGTAGCCAGCCACCGCTACCATAGTTGCATTGTCAGTTGAATGTTTGGCTTTGGGAACATGAAACGGACGACCCAGGCCATTCTTCACTTGTCGGCTGAGCGCGGATCGAAGTAGCTGGTTGGCTGCCACGCCGCCAGAGAGCAGGACAGACTTGGCACTATATTTCCTGGCGGCCTTAATAGTTTTTGAAACCAAAACGTCAACTGTCGCTTGTTGGAAAGAAGCGCACAAATCATTGATTTTGCCGCGGGGTATTTTTCCGTCTCGATAGAGATAGAGCACGGCGGTTTTCAGTCCGGCAAAGCTGAAATCAAAGTTTTTCTGTTCAAGCATGGGCCGGGGCAGATCAAAAGCGGTTGGGTTCCCCTTTCGGGCCAGCTTTTCGATAATCGGGCCGCCCGGGTAGCCGAGCTTTAATAGCCTGGCCACCTTATCAAAGGCTTCGCCGGCCGCGTCATCTTGAGTTTGACCGATAATAGAATATTTTCCGATTCTAGTTACCAGAACCAGCAGCGTATGGCCGCCAGACACGACTAAGGCAATCGCGGGGAACCTCGGTTTTCCTGAGTCAATCAAACAGGATAAAATATGGCCTTCAAGGTGGTTAATACCGACAATCGGCTTGTCCCAGGCATAGGCGAGCGTTTTGGCAGTCTCAACGCCAATCAGTAGCGAAGTAATCAAACCCGGTCCGGTTGTAACGGCGATGCGATCAATTGATCGGCTGGGATGTTTGGCTAGAACGGCCTTGAGAATCGGGCCGATGTTTTCAATGTGTTTCCGGGCCGCGACCTCTGGCACTACCCCGCCGTATTTTGCGTGGATATTCACCTGGGACGAAACAACTTCCAAGAGAACGGTTACGCGTCCCTTGGCAATATTAACCAGGCTGACCGAAGTATCATCGCAGGAAGTTTCGATGGCTAGGATTTTCATATCACTATTATATACGCCAAAGGCGAGGATGACCATCCTCGCCTGCAAAAAGTTTTTAAAAACTTCGAATAGTATGATTCTGGTAGCCCCACGGGGGATCGAACCCCGATTACCACATTGAAAGCGTGGTGTCCTAACCATTAGACGATAGGGCCGTACTTAAAAGAAAATCTATTCTAGTATAATTTCCACCGGCCGAACTGTCAATGTACGAGGCTTCTGCTAATGGCCGTATTTTGATATAATAAGCTTGAAGCAGCATAAGAGCAACTTAATCAAAAAATAATCTAATATTAGGAGGACCACCAAATGTTTATTTTTAAAAGGTTAGCTTTAATAACAGCTCTTCTTTTGGTGGTATTTGTCCTGCCCAAGGCCGTTGCTTCTGAAGACCAGGGCAAGGCCAAGCCGTATGACCAGTCGCTGGCCGAGCATAGAATCGCCAGCGGCCGGACAGGTCAGGCCAAGGCTGAGAAAAACTTTGTTGAGGGCGAGGTACTGGTTAAATTTAAAAAAAGTGAAGTAGACTTGAATCAGCCGCAGGGGATTGCCAGCGCCGCGGCTTTGGCTGAGGTCAGGGGTCTTTCGGAAAAAACACAACTTAAAGAACAAAATGTTCTGCTTTTGAAATCAGAAGCCAAAACCACGACCCAGCTGATCGATGAATTGGAGGCTGACCCGACAGTTGAATACGCTGAACCGAATTATATTGAACACATCTTTACTATGCCCAATGATACTTCATTTAGTCAGCTTTGGGGTTTGCATAATACCGGCCAGACGGTGAATGGCACGGCTGGTACGCTCGACGCTGATATGGACGCGCCAGAAGCCTGGACTATCGAAACCGGTTCAAGTTCGGTAACCGTGGCGGTGATTGACAGTGGCATCGCCCAAAATCATCCGGATCTGCACGCTAACGTGGTCAGCGGATACGACTTTGTTGATTCGGATAGCACGCCGGAAGATCAAAATGGCCACGGAACCCACGTGGCCGGGACAATCGGAGCGATCGGCAACAATGCCACGGGCGTGGTTGGAGTCAATTGGACCGTAAAAATTATGCCTTTGCGCGTCTTTGATGAAAACGGTTCGGGCACGACCAGCGATTTCGCGGCGGCAATTAATTATGCCGTGGCCCAGGGGATAAAAATCGCCAATTACAGCGGCGGCGGTAGCGGTTATAGCCAAACATCCTATGACGCGATTTCGGACGCTAGAGATGCCGGACTCCTACTCATGGCCGCGGCTGGCAATAGCGCGACTGATAATGACGGAGGAACGCACGCCTATCCGTCTGATTATGACTTGGATAATATTATTTCAGTAGCCGCGACTGATCAAAATGATGATTTAGCCTCTTTTTCCAATTACGGAACAACTTCGGTTGACGTGGCCGCGCCCGGCGTGAATATTTATAGCTCAGTTCCCTATCGCTACATTGATGAGACTTTTACGGAGGCGGCTACGCCTGACTTTACCAATACCGTGTTTAGTGAGAGCGGAACAAATAGTTATTGGGTGACAGGCGCCACAGTCGGCGGAGATATCAAAGCTTGGGCCGATTCAGCGTCAGAGCCCTATCAAAACAACGCCAATGGCTATGTCACCTCTGAGGCCATGGATGCATCGGCCCAAAGCACCGTTATTCTGCAATATGATTACGCCGTTGAGGCAGAATATGAGGCGGATTGTTTGTATGACTATCTCTCGGTTCAAGTATATGACGGAGGCGATTGGCACGAAGTGGAATACTATTGCGGCGATTTGGATTACGGGGAAAACACAATCGATATTACGCAGTATAAAAATGCCAACCTTATGGTTAGATTCCAATGGGTGACTGATGACTCGATAAATAACTATTATGGAGCGTATGTGGACAACGTAAGAATAATCTATCCCCAGGCGGCAAACGGCAGCTATGATTATTTTCAAGGCACTTCAATGGCCACGCCTCAGGTTACGGGCTTAGCGGCTTTACTTAAGGCAAGCAACTCCAGCTACAGCTATTCGGGATTGAGGAACGCGATTTTGGACAATGCGGATTATAAAAGCTCGCTGGCTGGTCTAATCGCGACTGAAAGCAGAATCAATGCCGCCTCGTCGCTCCAGTACGTTGACGATGATGCTCCGACCGCTACCATCAGCTATTCAACCACCGACCCAACTAATGAAGACGTGACAGCGACTTTAGTTCCCGATGAAACAGTTACCGTGACGAATAACAGCGGCTCTGCTGCCTACACCTTCACTGAAAACGGCAGTTTTACTTTTCAATTTACTGATTTGGCGGGTAATCCGGGCTCGGCAATTGCCACGGTTAGCAACATTGATAAAACAGTCGCGACAGTCACTATCAGCTATTCAACCACTGAGCCGATCAGCGGAAACGTGGTAGCAACGCTAACATCAGACGAGACTATCACCATAACCAATAATTTGGGTTCGAATTCATACACTTTCACTGAAAACGGCAGTTTTATATTTGAATATGCTGATTTAGCAGGCAATAGTGGCACAGCCACAGCTACCGTGAGCAACATTGATAAGGAGGTAACTCAAGCGCCGACCCTTTACTATGTTTACAACGGCCGGTCGGGCAGTTCTAGTTTAGTCGACCCAGATACGGTGGATCAAGCAGTCCGCCGGCCCTACTTCGAATGGACAGGCGCGGAGGACACTAACGGCCTGCAAGGATACTATGTATACTTTTCAACTGACGTTTATGCCGACGCCCTTTCAGGCACATTTCAGACGACAAACACCTATGCCGCTCCTCGACTTACGACCCATGGCACCTACTATTTACACGTCAAGGCGGTTGATAACCTGAGCAATGTTTCAGACGGAGTATATTTGACGTATGTCTTTAATCCGGCGGTCCGTGTTATCACCGGCACGAAAAAAGGCGGTGGGCCCGAAGTAAGGGTGTTTGACACGTCGGGTAAATTTCTCAAGAGTTTTAACGCTTATTCTGACAGCTTTCGGGGCGGGATAAATGTTGCTACCGGAGACGTGAATGGAGACGGAAACACGGAAATTGTGACCAGTACCAGGGAGGGGGGTATCCCGACGATTAAAGTATTCAATGAAAATGGGGATAATCTGGGTTTGGATTTCGACGCCTATGATTCAAAATTCCGTGGCGGAATTAACATCGCCGTTGGCGATATCGAAGGCGATGGCCCGGCTGAAATCGCGGTAGCTCCGATCAGCGGTGGCAGTCCGAATGTCCGGATATTCGGTTTGCGTAGCGGCAAAATTGTGGCAGTCTCAGAAAACTTCTATGCTTACGATAAGAATTTTCGTGGCGGAATCGCGATTTCCATTGGCGATATCGAGGGCGATGGCATCGGCGATATCGTAACTACGCCGACTAGCAAAGGCGGGCCGCATATTCGGACGTTCGGCGTTAGAAATAAAAAATATGTGGCAGTCTCACTGGGAATTATGGCTTACGCGCCCAGTTTCCGCGGCGGAATAAATTCCTGCATGGGCGACGTGAACGGCGATGGCCGAGATGAAATAATGACCGGGATTGTCAGCGCGGGCGGTCCGCACGTGAGAATATTCGGCCTTGGTAAAAACAAGACGGTGGCTTTAATCAACCCTGGATTTATGGCCTACAGCCCCAATTTCCGCGGCGGTATCTCGGTATCCTCTGTCGATATTGACGGCGATGGAGTCAGCGAGATTATTACCGGGGTCGGTAGCGATAGCAGCCCGGCAGTTAGAATTTTTGATCAAACCGGGAAACAAGTGGCGAAAGAATTCAACGCTTACGCCGCGTCATATAAAAGTGGTATTACGGTCGCAGCCGGAGACTTCTAAATAAAGGACATTGTTAGATAATAAAACAGCGTTTGCTCGCTGTTTTATTGTATCGAAATATTATTCGTATCGCAGGGCGTCCAGAGGGTTGAGCTTTGAAGCGCGCTGGGCCGGGTAGGCTCCGGTTAAGAAGCCGATGCCCAGCGAGATGGTGACCATCAGGATAACAAATAACCAGGGCGTGTAAAAAACGTCAACCGCTTCCCCACCGAAGCGATTGGCCAGATAATTTAAGCCGAGGTTGCCCAAGGCTCCGCCTCCCCAGCCGAGGAGAATGCCCAACAGACCGCCAGTGAGAGAAATAACCCACGACTCAGTCAGAAAGAGCCGATAAATATCTTTGCGGGTCGAGCCGAGAGCTTTCATTATCCCGACTTCGCGGGTTCTTTCAAGAAGGGAAACCGTGAGAGTATTGAAAGCCCCGAGTGAAGCCACGAACATGGCGATAAGACCAAACCCACCCATAACTACTTGGAAAACAAGGAAAATCTGGTCGATTTGACCGACGGTATCAGCCAAGGAAGCAACCTGGTAACCCTGGGTTTCAATCCGAAGCCTGACGTCGTTGAGCTTAGAGCGCTCAGTTACTTTAACCTTTGCCATGTCGTACTCCTTGATCCCGAAGGGTTCGATTAAATCAAGCGGGACGTAAGCCACGCTCAATTCCTCGTCATCAATAATGCCCACCACTTTGACTGTGGCATCTTCTGAAATCTGATCCCCGGTTTCTGAATCTGGATCAGGAATAAAAACTTTTAGGCGGATAGATTGGCCAAGGATATCTTGACGATTGGCGATGCCTAGCAGTTCCAGGGCAGTGGTAGTAAGCAGCGCCTCGTCCTTGGTGCCCTCGTTTAGGGCCCGACCGGAATTTACTAGGCGCGTACTTTCGATCGAGGCATAGGTCGGATTGATGCCAAAAACCGCGATATCAGTGCCAGCATTTTGGTAGAGCGCTTGACCCGAGAGGTTTACCGAGGGGCTGACTTCGACTACGTTGGGTATGGCCTTGAAACTATCAATGGCTTTTTTGTCAATTTTTAAAAGAAGTGATTCGCCGGTTGAAACCTCGAGAACGGTCAAGGCCTCGATGTTCGTCACCCGCTCCTTGATCAGTTTTTGCAGACCGAATCCCAGCGAAACGAGAAAGACAATGGCGCCGATTCCAACAATCATACCGCCGATAGTAAGAGCGCTTCGGAGTTTACGGTTACGCAGACTTCTGACCGCGAGAAATACAATATAGCTAAGGCGCATGATTTATATGTTTATTCGCTTATTTAGAATTTCACCGTCTCTCATATAAACAGTCCGGGTGGCGTAATGGACATAGTCGATATTGTGGGTGACCATAATCAAGGTACGTTTCGAATCCTCGTTAAGTGAACGGAAAATTTGCATGACGTTATCAGCTGATTCACTGTCCAGGTTACCGGTTGGCTCATCGGTTACGACGATCCAGGGGTTATTGATCAGAGCCCGGGCAATGACGGCGCGTTGCTGTTGACCGCCGGACAGTTCAGTGGGGTTATAGTAGGCCCGGTGGTCGATCTTCAATTTACGCAAAAGTTCTAAGGCTCGGTTTAAACGATATTTTTTTGGTATGTCAGTGATAGCCAGCGGCAGGGCGACATTCTCAATAACATTTAAAGCTCTCAACCAGTCGGGTCGCTGATAGACGACCCCGAACTTTTTGAGACGGAATTGAGCCAATTGATCGAGATTGTAATTGGTGATGTCGTGACCGCGGATGATAACCCGGCCAGAGGTTGGCTTTTCCAGGCCGAGGATAGTGTTTAACAGGGTGGATTTTCCGCAGCCCGAGGGGCCGAGAATTACCACAAATTCGCGGGGAAAAATTTCTAGATTAATATTCTTGAGTATTTTTACCCACTCATTGCCGACCTTAAAACTCTTGCCGACACCCTCCAGCTTGATAATCGGTTTTTTGAAGAATGAATCTTTGGATAAATCCTGCTGATCAGCCACAATTTCACTAACCAAGGATCCGTTGACTGTTACAGGCGAAGCGGGTTTTTGTTCAGGAGCTGATTTTTGGTCAGTAGTTACTGGAGTGCCATTAACCATAATCTTTTATTATTTTGCTTTTCCTTAGCCGTATATTGTAACATAGATTCTAGATCTATTTAAATATATTACCCATATTGCCTAGCCAGGAAAAGGTGGTTTCAAGTTGGGAGACGACTAACTGGAGGAAGGATTCGCGCTTGCGCGAGGTTAAAACGGAATATGAGCCGGATTTTGATTCATTGCCGGCCTTATCGTTTGAAACCACGCGGAAATGATAGGTCCGGGCCGGTGAAAGATTCGAGACGACCACCAGGTGCTCAAAAACCAACTCAGCGTTTTCATCGGTCTCGCCCGAATAGGCGGTATCTCCGAGACCCTCGCCATACTCAACCTTGGATGTGGTTGGCTCGTTAGTTCGCCAAGAGATAATAATTTGGACCTTAGAAGCGTCGCCCGCGCCTACGGTGTTAGACTCTGACTGGACATTAGAGATGATTGGCGGCGTGGTATCTTCGAGAGTGGTGAAAGTAAGCACGTCTGAAACAGCCTCATAGCCGAATTGATCAGTTCCACGAACCTTGGTTGAATAAAGGGTGGCGTCTTCCAGCCCAAAGAGTAGAACTGAGTGCTCGGTAACCAGGGCCGTATTGCCTTGAGTCTTCGAAGGGATGTCCGGATTATAGTATTCAACATTGGAGGTGGTGGGAACATTGGTTTTCCAGGTGACCTCGGTTTCGCCCTCAGCTTTATTTTGGAACCTGATGTCGGAAACTTTCGGGAAGGTTAGGGTGGTAAAACTATAATCATCGGACTGCACAGGATTGTTGTTGGAGTCTTGACCGGCCATCCGCAGATGGTAAGTCGTGGCGTCAGTTAGCTTTTCCAATTTAATGGTATGGGTGAAGGTAAATGATCCGCCAACGTCAGTATAGGTCGTGCCGTATTTAGTGGTGGTGCCGTAATCAAGAGAGGTTGTCGTTTCTTTATTGGTTTTCCAGGATATGATTGCGTCAAATAGCCTGACGTCGGTGATTGCCACTTCGGAAACTCTCGGGGCTTCGAGAGTGACAAAGGAATATACCTCGGAATAAGCGACATTTTCATCAATATCTATACTTTTTACCTGGTAATAATATTTTGTTTCGGGTTTTAAGCCGGTGATCTTGACGGAGTGCGCTTCTATCAGCTGGGCCGTACCCTGCTCTTCGGCCCATTCTTTGCTGGTGATCCCAAAGTCCACGAATGAAGAGGCTTCACGCTCAGTACGCCAAGTGATTACGGCCGTGTAAGAATCAGCCAGGGCAATGGGCAGCTCGGTGATAGCCGGCGGCGCGGTGTAGCGCCCCTCGGGAATCTCAGCCACCGGATCAGTAGACTCTGATGAAGCCCCGGCCTTATCTGAGGCGGTGATTTTATAATAATACTTGACGGTATTATTTAAGCCAGTGTCAAGATAGCCGGTTGAAGTCAGTCGGGCGATATTTGAAAATGAAATGCCGCCGTCTTCCGAGCGGTAGATGGAGTAATAAATCTCGTTTTCGTCTTCAGTGCTGGCTGTTGCTGGCGGGTCCCAGGTCAGGGTGATATTATAGCGTTCAGCGTTTCGATCAGAGGAATCAATAATAGTAACATTTTGAGGTTCGCCTGGAGCGGCGGTATGAACTTCGAATTCAACTGAAATATAATTAGCGTAATTAACGTTGCCAGCATCATCAACAGCCACCACGTATAAAGTATTTACCCCCTGTTGAGTCGCCGCGGCGATCGGTCCGACCTGGGAATCAGTAACGAATTTTACATTATCTACGGTTGGAACATTGTTTACGCTATAGAAATACCCGCTGATCGTCACGCCCTCGTCGGCCGGCGGGTCCCAATCAAAAGTGTAGCGGTTTACCGTGTTTGAAGCTGGGTCCACGGTCAAATTGATTGGAGCTGACGGCGCGTCGTTGGTGGTAAATTCATAGTCAGGCGAGGAGCCGATATTACCGTCACGATCCAGCCATTTTAGCTCGAAATGATAGGTAGTCGCCGGCTCTAAATCAATAAGCGTAACTGAGTGGCTTGAAACCAAATCTGACGATCCCTGTTCGCCCAATTCGTATTCTTCAGTCAAGCCGTAGCGAACGAAGGAGCTAGCCGGGTGAGTTGATGGTTCAGTCAGCCATTCAATCAGAGCTGAACGAATGCGCGGTTGAATTGATGGAGCGCCCACTAGATCAGGAGGAATGGTGTATTTGCCCTCTGGTTTCATAGAAATAGCTGACGTATAGTCTGATTCGGCGCCGGCTAGATCCGAAGCCGTTACTTTGTAGTAGTAAGTGACGGTACTGGTCAGGCTGACGTCGGTATAAGCGTATTCATCCTGCCCGTCGACGTGAAGCAGGCTTTCGCGCAGGGTATATTCAACGCCGTCGGTCGAACGGTAGACATTGTATTTATAAAGAACCGAACCGGGGTTGTCAGCCGGCTTTTTCCAGCCCAAGGTTAAGCGGTAGCTTTGGGCGTCACGGTTCGAAGCGTCAACCAGGGAAAAGCTCTGGGGGGCGTTCGGCGAAATTGTGTTCGATTCAAACTCAATACAGCCAAGGCCATTAGCACAGTCAAAAGATTCGGTGTCCCAGTCAACCAAGCCGGCCTCATCTTTAGCAACGACATAAAATGTGTTAGTACCGGGTTGAGTGTTAGGCGTACGAAAGGCCGCGAGAAACTTACCAGCTGTTTCGACCGTGGTCGTCCAACGTCCATAGGTGCTATTGTTACAATAACTGGCGGTTGGAATTTCGTTAATTTGATAGCAGTAAGCGCCGATGTCAAAAGCGTGTTCAGCCGGTTCACTCCAGGCAAAGGTATGTGAATAGTCATCACCCTCAACCTCCCCGTGCTCAACATTCAAGGGCAGGCTCGGAGGTGTTTGAGCCCAGCGATAGGCAACTGATTCATACTCACCGCCATTGGAATAGTTGCCGGCTTCGTCAAGTGTTCTGATTTTGAAATAGTTCACCCCCTCAACCAGCGCCTCAATGCCGAGGAGCGAGGTTTCGGTGCTTGGAATACAGGTGTCACTTTCATCCTGAATTTCATCGCTGAAATAGCGTTTGTAACAATGCTGAAAACTGGGTGAACCGCCTGAGTCAGAACCGGCTGTCCAGAAAATATTAAAACTGTTGGCGGCCGATGGAACGGCCGGACTGGAGGCCAAATTTGTCGGGCGAGAGGGCGCGACACTATCCAGACTATATGTAAATGGAGCCCAAGTTTCAGCCGAAGTATTGCCCAGATAGTCTTTTGTCTTTATCCGGAGATAGTAAGTCTCCCCAGTTGAGAGGCTAGACGACGTGTAGGTGGCCGCTGTTTGAGGAGTGCAACCATCCGCCGGATCAGCTTCAGAATTAGTGCCGAAGTAAACACAATAGCCTTGGATACCAATACCGCCAGTATTATCAGCCGCGCCGGACCAGGAAAAATATGGAGTTGTGTAATTGTTCCAATCGCCGCTTTCGATATCCACGCCACCCGAAGCCTGCGATTTCGCGGTCAAGGTATCGGGATTATCCGGCGCCGTACCATCTGCGTAATAGCTCAAGGTAATATCGTTAACGGTCGGCGTGTAGATTCGATCAGAAGTAAAGGTTATTTTCAACTGGACGTATTGAGCGGGCGTTGAATCAAGGGTATAGTAGTCGGTCGATCCGACAGTTTTTTCATTTGACACCTCATCCCAGTCAGACCAATGTTCATCGTCGACATCATCAGCGCAGCCCGCATCTGAGCAAGTGCGCGTTTCGTATTTTAAGGCGGTATTATCCGGTGCGGTATCATTCGCCGTCAGTCCGCCGAAATCATAGATTGTGCCGCTATCAATAATCTGCGAGGTCCAGGTGCCAACGCGCTCAAAGCTGGTTGTATCCGTTTGCTGAACATATCGTTCTAACGACGAAGTATTATAGCCACGGAAGCCGTATAAAATATCTCCCGGTCCAGTCACCAGTCGGCCGTCGTAGTAAAAGCTGTTTAATGAACGACTTGCCCATGAATCACCAGAAATATTATAAACAAGAAAGTCGAGATTGTTTGTATTGCCGCGCGGAACGAAAATATTACCACCACTGACCGTGCAAGCAGCGCCGTAATATAGGTTAATACTACCGGCTCCGGCTGGAGCGTCGGTTGGATCACCGGGCTGGCCTTGGGCGGTCCAGGTGCAGGTGCCAGCTTCCGTGTCGAGCGTGCAACGATAGACATCTAATGTATTCGATGACCGGATCTGATATATGTATTTCACGTCACTAATCTCGGTCATGACCGCGCAGGCGCCGTTGGTGAGCGTTCCGGGAACGGCCGAGGCCTGGGTCGACCAGCCTGGGTCATCTAGGTCATAAGAATAATAGGTGGCTGTGCCAGCGCCTCTCGCCGTGTAGATCGTGTGGTCGCCGTCGTAGATCAGCTTTGTGCCATAGCCAACTGTGCTTGGGGTATCATCGAGCCTGGTCCAGAGATCGGTCGTCGGATCGTAACGGTAAAATTTAGTTACGCCTTCAGCATAGGGTGGTATCCCAGTAAGGGCATAAACATAGCCGTCTACATAAATAAGGTCAGAGGTGTAATACATTCGCATTGGCACATCAGCCAGTCGGGTCCAGATCTGGGTTGAGATGGTGTATTTATAGAAATCGTTATTGTTTCCGCCGCGCGCGACATAGAGCGTATCACTGTCGTCATAGGTCAGGCCGCCGTAGCTGAAACCATTTGAGCTCATGCCGTGCGGCAAGGTCGGATTGCGCCATTTGTCGTTCACGACATCGTAACTAAAGAAACTGTATTCGTTGTAGCCGCGCAACATGTATATTGTATCGGTATCGCCGTGGTAAATCAGACCATTGGTCGAACCAAAATAGTGTGTGGCGGGTAAGTCGGCGAGCAACGTCCAGGTATCAGTTAGAATGTCATACTTCATGAAATCGGTTGCGGCATAGCCGCCGGATAAATAAATATATCCGTCGTAATAAAGCGAGGTGGCGCCGTAATTACCTTTTGAACTTGAAGCATTCGGCGGCGCGGTCAGATAGCTCCACGAGTTGGCGTTAATATCGTAGCGCCAGAAGTGATCCGAACCGGCGCCGCGCGTGGCAAAAATGCAGCCCTGGCTGTCACCGCAGTAGGTTCCGTTTGGCACATAGGCGAGAGTCGACCCATAGTAAAAAGCATTATCCGGAGTGGCGCGATCAGCCCAGGTATTGGTGGAGATGCTGTACCGGTAGAAATTTGACTGATTATATCCACGCTCAGCATACAAATAATCGCCACCAGCCCAGACGAGGTCAGCGCCGTATAAAAGGACGCCGGAAATAGCCGCCCGGCTAGTCCAGGAATTCGCGTCTGTGCCATCAATATCATAGCGGAGGAATTCTTTCGAGGTATCGCCGACGGGCGGGTTGACACTCGAACCAGGCAAAGCATAAACGCACTTAGTCGTGCCAGTCACATCACTCTCGTTATCACGACAATTGGCGGCGCCGCTGACGTACTCAATAACCGCACCGTACCAGGCAACATTTGTGCTCGTGATATCGGCGAGGTTCGTCCAAGTTTTACTCGAGATCGTATATGAATAGAATTTCTTGCTATTCTCAGCGCGAAGAACGTAGATGGTATTATCTCCGTCATATGTCATTGAAGTATCGCGGTAGGCGGTAAGATTATCCGGACTAACCCCATAGGTCGCCGGTAAATCCATCCAGGTGCCGGGTGATACACTATCGAGCGTCATGGCTGTTCCAGTCCCGGCCTCAGTATTGATATTGCTCTCGTCAGTCCCGGCTGCTTCAAAATCCGCCTCAGCGGTCCAGGTTTGGCGAGTTTCGTCTGTAATAAGAATGCCGGAATAAATGTAAGTAAAACTAGTTGACGAACTAGAAACATTTCCAGCGTTATCCTTAGTTTTGACCAGCAGATAATAGGTTCCATTCGGCGTCAACTCGGTATTTACCACATAGGTTGCACCGGTCTGGTAATAATCTTCGCTCGCCGCTGGATCGTCTTCGTCATCGTCTGACCAGCGTACATAGTAGCCAGCGATCCCAGAATGAGCATCAGCCGCATCCTCCAGTTTAAAGTACGGATTGGTGTAGTAATACGAGTTGTCGCTAGTCAGACCTGTGGTTTCTGTTGAATCCGAATAGCCTGAGATGGTTGGATTGGTCGGCGCGGTACCGTCTTTTGTGTAAGTAACCGCCAGATCACTTAAGGTCGGCGTATTCGTACCATCAGAGGTGAGAGTAATCTTGATTTGGATATAGCGGCGGGCCGGAGTGGTGATTGACGATAAACTCTGGGTGGTTGTGTCACCCGTTTCAGCATTCACGACCGTTTCCCAGTCAGACCAGGTTACTTTATCCGTGCTGGAACGCAGAGCAAAACTGATACTTGATGAACCAGGCGTTGGATTGGTGGCAGTTAATTGCTCCCAGGCGTTGACATAGTCTAGATCCTGGGTGGCGGAGATCCAAGTAGCCGAGCTGATATAATTGTTGTTTGAGGGTGTGAAACGCCAGATTGAGTTTGTTGACATGCCCATTTGGAGATACATTGTGCCGGCTGTCGCGTCATAAGCCAAAGCATTATTGTAGCCAACCCGGGCGGGTAGATCAGCCACGCGAGTCCAGGTGTTCGTGGTGATATCATACCGCCACATACGTGTATCGTAGTCGCCCGAAGTGGCGTAAATCTGACCACTGGCATCATAGGAAAGCGCGGCGGTGTAATTGGTCGCGGTTGGTAACGAAGCCCGGCTGGTCCAGGTTCCGGCGGTCGTATCATAACGGTAGAAATCTCCGCGTTGATTGCCCATCAGCGCGAAGACACAGCCGGTTGCGTCAGCGCAATCAACGCCGTTTGGAACCGAGACGAGAGCGCCGCCGACGTAAGTCCGTTGCGGTACGACCGTCAATGAACTCCAGTTCGTACCATCGAACTTAAAGAAATGATTCGAGCCGTTGGCGTCTGACCCGCCTTTAATCGCATAAACATTGGCCCCGAGACAAGCAAGGGATGCTCCATAGTGAGCGGTGCGGTTTCCGCTCGGATAATCGCCCGGGCCGCTGTGATTCAGGGGTAGACCGTTGACCGAATTCGACCAGGTATCGGTGGAAATCGTATAACGATAGAATTCCGTGTTTGAGCCGTTGGTGACATTGTTCGCCTTCAGGGCGTAAATATAGTCGGCGCCATTCCAACAGGTACTTGTTCCTTGTCGGAAGTATGAAGTCGGGTTTTGCGAGGTTGTGGTATTCGTATCGGAAAGCGTCGACCAGGTGCGCGCACCGATATTGTAGCGCCAGAAGGTATCCGCGGAGGCGGGATTGATGTTAGCCCCGCGTAAAACAAACAAACAACCGGTAGCGTCAGCACAATAGGAGCCATTCGGCACGAATGTCATCATCCCATTTTCATCGTTTCCAACAGCGAGCGGAGTGGAAATCGATTCCCAGGCATTGCCGCCTGGATCGTCAACTTTAAATCGCCAGATGTCTGGCACGCCGTAACCCTTAAACGCGTAAATATACCCATCGAGATACACGAGCGCTCCACCATTATAGACGACGCCGGGCGCGTCTGGCGTATCGGCCGCCGCGTCGTCCCAATCAGAGGCTGAAACATCATATTTTGAAAAATCATCGGTTTGATTGCCGTGGAGGAGGTAGAGATTGCCGTTGGTTGAGTCATAGGCAAATGACGAACCGTAACCGACGCCGCCGAGGGCCGAAGGAATTGTCAGATCAGTGGGAGAATTATAGTACCACTGCCGCTCGGCGATATCGTAGCGAAAAAACTGCCGATTATTGTTGCCGTAGAGCGTAAAAAGACAACCACTGGCGCAATGATCGCCATTAACATCGGAGTACGGCTCGTTGACAAATTCGAGCGGCTGGCCGTTCGTAGTATAGACATAATAAGGAGTGGGTAGAGCGGGCAGCGTTACATCCCACTCGTCGCTGGCAATGTCATAAGACCAGAGTGTATCAGTGCTTCGGCCGCGGACCGCGTAGATTGTCCCAGCCCCATCGGCCGCGATTGATGAACCCAGACCCCAGGGATCCGGCGCGTCCGTTACCCGACTCCAAGCGTCAGTAGCCAGGTCGTACTGGTACATGTGCTTTGTGGCATTTCCTGTTTCATTCTGCTCGCCGCCGTCGATAGCGAAGATTGACTTAGTCGAAGCGTCATAAGTTATGGATCCGCCATAATAAAAAGTTGTCGGCGCGCTCGCCAGTTGTTTCCAACTGTTCGTTTCGGGATTATAACGGATGAGATAGGGTCGGCGATTGCCGACAATTAAATAAATGTAAGTTCCATCAGTTGTAAAATCTGCGCCATAGGATGCGCCATCATAGCTCCAATAATCATAACCAGCAAGGTCAGTATAGAAACCCGGCGTACCCTTGTCCCAGTCGCCAACATAGCCGGATTGGATTTTCATGCTATCAGCCGTTGATTTTGTATCGATGGTGCCGGGATAATATTCGCCCGCTTCCCAGATAGCCTGAGTATTAAATGTTATAGTGTCGCTCGTTGCCGAAGCCCAGAAAATCCTCCAGCCTAAAAAAGCGCCCACAGTGAGCAGCAGAAATAAAAATACGCCGATTGTGGCAATAATGGATTGTCTCTTTCGGCTTTTTTGATTGAAATGGGGAGAAAAGATATTCCGTACTGAATATCGGCTGAGGATCTTAGGCCAAGCAAAAACCCTGACGAATTTACTCGTTATTTTCAACAAAAATAATTTTTTTACCTCTCGTCTCTTCCTTTTTGTTTTCATTTCTGAAAAAGAATCATCAGAAATATTGAAAAATTGAATAAAACCACAAAAATTGGCTAAAATTAGCCTAGAAAAGACTAAAACAATATAAATTTCCACTCTTATAATAACAAATATTTTGATTATTGTCAAAAAACATTATTGCCCTGTTGTCAAGGAGTTTAAGCATCTTGACAACTTTTAAACGTTATGCTACAATATATATGTAAGAAAATAAAAATGGAAACAGAAAAGCTAAAAAACAAGGAATGTACTATATTTATTGCTTAATTTGAAGTTAGGAAAGCCTAACTTTTTATTTTCATCTATGACCGTAGAACAACTTTTAAAAATTGCGGTGGAAAAAGGCGCTTCAGACCTTCATTTAGTAGCTGATATGCCCCCGATTTTGAGAATTGATGGCGAGTTGACTGAAATACCAGATATGAAGCCAATTGATCCGGATGCACTTAAAACCATGGTTTTTGACATTCTTGACGAGCGGCGGCTAAAAACTTTTGAGGGAAACCGAGAACTAGACATCTCATACGAGATAAAAGGATTGTCACGCTTCCGGGTAAACCTGCACTGGGAAAAAGACCGCGTAAGCTTGGCAGCCAGGGTTATCTCGACCATTACTCCGTCTTTGGAGCAATTACAGATGCCGCCGGTGGTCTTTGAGCTTTTACGGCTGAAGCAGGGATTGATTTTAGTGACTGGTCCGACTGGCTGCGGCAAATCAACCACGCTGGCCGCGATGATTGATTTGATAAATTCCGAAAGGCGCTGCAACATTATAACCCTGGAAGACCCGATCGAATTTATTTATACCCCGAAAAAAAGCATAATTCGACAGCGCCAGCTTGGAAGCGACATGCTTTCTTTCCAAGAAGCCTTGAAACACGTGTTGCGCCAGGATCCCAATGTCATTTTGGTTGGCGAAATGCGGGATCTTGATACGATTGCCACAACCATTACCATGGCTGAAACCGGACACCTGGTTTTGGCTACTCTGCACACGTATAATGCGGCTCAGACGGTTGACCGTATTATCGATGTGTTTCCCCCGAATCAGCAATCCCAAATTCGCCTTCAACTCTCCCTGTTTTTAAAGGGTATTATTTCGCAGCAGCTCTTGCCCCGTTTGCGCACGAAAAAAGGCGTGATGGGCAATCCAAAAGTCGAACCATTGTCATATGGCAGGGTGGCGACTCGCGAAGTGTTAATTAACACTCCGGCGATCGCGAATTTGATCCGAGAAAATAAAATCCCTCAAATTAAATCAGTAATTCAAACCAGCGCTGAATACGGGATGCATACCATGGATCAGGATATCAAGCGGCTTTATAAGGAAGGCTTTATCAGCCGGGAGACAGCCTTGAGCTATATGAGCGAGCCAGAGACGCTGGAATAAGGATTTTTAAACAGCTTGCTAGCAATAACGCCTCGTAAATGAGGCGTTATATATTATTAAACATAGTAGGGACAGATTTATAGCAGTACAATTTATTAGTCGTGCTGGACTTGAAATATTTTAATATTTAAGCTACAGTACAAAAAGCTAATAGGCTATAGCTCAACTGGGTCGAGGCCGCCTCGCGAAGCGAGAACGACGCAACTGCTTGTGTCGCGGCGGCCGAGACGGGTCGAACGATGTCCCGAAGGGACCGTGAGACACCGGAAGAGCAGTGGCTTTAAGAAAGTAGTCATGGTGGGCGCATAGCTCAGCTGGTAGAGCAGTTGCCTCTTAAGCAAACGGTCGGAGGTTCGAATCCTCCTGCGCCCACCATGACCGGTTTTGGATATTAAGCAGTTGCTAACTTAAACAAACAGCCTGCCCCGGCGCATGCCGGGGGTCGGTAGTTCGTCAGGTTATTCAACCTAACGACGGGTCGAATGACCCGTCGAATCCCTCTGCGCGCACAAAAGTTAATTTAGTATGTAAAATACCACCTTAATGGATGGTATTTTATTAAAAAAGAAGCCCCTGATTGGTGGTCTCAGGGGCTCGAGGCTCGCAGTTAGGCTAGGAGCCTAGCTGCGGGGCCGGCGGCCGGGGTCAGTTCGCGAGGTAATAGTACGAACGGGTGAAGGAACGGGACACATACATGGAATGATCCTCCAGTTTTTGCCATGCCAGTCCACGATTAGACTGACTGAAGAATGCTTGAAAATGTTAGCACGGCTGGAAAATCTTGTCAAGGGTGGTATTAAAAAAATCCTCTGGGATAAAGAGGGTGTGTTGATTCTGAGTGGTGCGCCCGTAGGGAGTCCCAGCCAAAGGCGGATCCGCCATAATTATAATTAGTAGATTTTTTGTGATGGAAAACTCCCGATCCGTGGTTCCGTATACTATCTGTCATTGATCTGCTCTTGACAGCTTTATTATTTTATTATAGGCTGATGTGTTGATGACGCCCAATTATTTTTTGTTCTTTAACACAGATCGGATTCGAGTCTGTCAGCCAAACGAGTTGGCAGACCAAGATTTAGAGGTTCTCTCTTTGGAGGAATATCATGAAGGTGAAAATCGTCGGAGGCATGTCAGGGCCTTACCGTATCAGTATAATGTCTGTGAAATACGCAGCCACGGCCGTGGTAGACAGAAATGGGAAGATAACTTGTGATGTTAAGCCACGGAGAATATCGAGCCTGCTGGCACGTTTGGACCGGTGGCCGATTCCCAGGTTGGTTCGTCTATGCCTTTTGTTGCTGGATGGCATGCCTCCCAAAGGCATGCTGGTTTGTGCGGCCGGTATAGTGATTGGTCTGGCTTGTGGCTACATTAGTCGTATCATGCACCCCACGCCCCAGCCTCGACTAATGAGCGACTGGCAAATCGCCGAGTTTTGGATATTGACGGTTGGTGCCCTGGTTTATTTCATCTACATACTGCGTCGCTACATTGCTTCATATCACGCAGCCGAGCACATGGCCATCGCCGCCTACGAGCGCACTGGTACCACTGAAGTCGAGAATATTAGTCGAGAGAGCCGAATTAATGATCGTTGCGGCGGGCGCTTGATTCTGCCGTTGATCATGGCTGATTTCGCCGCAATGTCAATCGCCAGTCAGTTGAAAATCGATCAGGTGATAGTCTCCCTGATCGGCATGGAGTGTGTTCTCTGGATTGACAAGCTAGTCGATTGGGGCAAACTGCCTATAACCAGACAAACCAATCACTTGCTTCAGAGATATCTGACTACCCGCCAGCCAGGTGACCTCGAAATCTCGACTGCTCAATTCGCGCTGCAGTGTCTAATTGAAAGGCACGAATCCGACCAAAGTGGAAAGTTAAGGACTCCGTAAGCATCTGCTCGGAGTCCCTTTTATATAAAAAAGCAGGTAAAACTACTTTACCACTTTGTGAATTGATTCGAACTAGTATCAATGGTGCGCCCGGAGGCCACCGCACCACTCTCTGAACCAGTCGCTACACTCAGGTTCAGAATCGAGTGTGGGGCGCGGATTCTAGCTCTACCCTGCACCGTCATGGTGCAGGGTGCCCTTCGAGTCCACTCTATATCAAACACAAGCTTACTTATTCAAGATGCATTGTGGTTTCTAAAGTGCGCCCGGAGGGACTCGAACCCCCAACCTCTTGGTCCGAAGCCAAGCATTCTATCCATTGAACTACGGGCGCATGAAGTATTCGTTAGAATAATAAACAATCATGAAAAAGGCAAGAAACACCCGATCAATTTCAGTCAGGAAAATGGGCAGGATGGACACTTCTTTTCCCAAGTGATAAAAGGCCTTCTTTTAAGAAGCGGGCGGGGGTGTTGGTTCGACTGGAGGCGTTGGTTCAGCTGGCGGCGGGCTGACAGGTTCAGCTGGGGCTGTCGCGCCACCCTGCTTCAAGGCGTCTTTCAGGGCTTTGCCGGCCTTGAATTTCGGCACGGTTACGGCCGGGATTTTTATCCGCTCAGTCGGTTTTTGCGGATTGACGCCCATGCGCGAATGCCGTTCTTTGGCCAGAAACGTACCGAAGCCGGTAAGCGTGACTTCACCGCCAGACCGAAGCGTTTCATAGACAATGTCTTCAAAAGATTGCATCACGTCTTCGGCCTGTTTTTTTGAAACGTGAGCGCGTTCGCCGATTTTTTCCATTAATTCGGCTTTACTCATTGATTTTTCCATATTACCCTCCTTTTTTAGTATATTATTTTTCAAAAAATTATTCGACGGATACTTCGCGATCTAAACGTTCGATTGATTCTGTTTTCATGGTTTTAGGATTCACGGTTACCAGGATGGCGTTTACTTGGACAATGCCAGACTCTGGGATGTCGTGGCTAAAAGGCTGCTGGGTCAGAAATCTTCTGATAATCACGTCTTTATCAACACCCAGCACTGAATCTCTTACGCCGACCATCCCGACATCAGTGATGTAGCCGGTGCCGCCAGGCAGGATTCTCTGATCAGCGGTCGGAACATGAGTGTGCGTGCCGAAAACCAAGGAAACGCGGCTGTCGGCGTACCAGCCAAAAGCGACGGTTTCAGAAGTGGCTTCAGTGTGGAAATCCACGAGGATGGCGTTGGGCTCTTCTGATTCGTAGGTTTTCAGTATCTCATCCAGTTTGCGGAAGGGGCAGTCGAAGTCTTCATTGAGAAAAACCCGGCCGTTCAGATTTATGATAAGAACTTTTTTTGTTCCAAGGGTGAGAAGTTTAGCTCCCTGACCAGGAGTACTCGGCGGGTAGTTGGCCGGCCGGATGAGCACGGAGTCTCTTTCAGTGAGCAGCTCGGTTGTCTCCTTTCTTCTGAAGATATGGTTTCCCGAGGTGAAGAAATCAATCCCCGCTTGCTGACATTCGGCCAGTGATTTTCTGGTGACTCCCGTGCCGTGCGCCAGATTCTCAGCATTGGCGATAACCAGCGTAGGATTTAATTCCTCGCGGAGCCGGGGTACGATTTTTGAGAGGGCGGTTCGTCCGGGACGGCCCACCACATCCCCGAAGATTAGAAAGGTGAGCGGGGATTTAACGGGCATATTCGATCACCCGTTTTTCGCGGATGAGATTTACTTTTATTTCACCGGGATAACGGAGCTCTTCTTCAATCCGGTTGGCGATATCTCGGGCCAGGCGTTCGGCCTGGAGGTCGTCAATTTCCTCCGGCTTGACGAAAATTCTGACTTCGCGGCCGGCCTGGATGGCATAGGATTTTTCAACGCCGGGGAAACCATTGGCTACAGTTTCAAGCTCGTTTAATCTCTGGAGATAATTCTCGTAAGAGTCTTTTCGGGCGCCGAAACGGGCCCCGGAAATGGCATCGGCGACTTTAACAATAATGCCTTCTAGGGTTTTGGGCGCGTCTTCATGGTGGGCGGCGGCCAAATAAGCAACCTCTTCGGGCAGATGAAATTTTTTCATGATATCATAGCCGATTTGCGGGTGGCCGCCCTGAACTTCATGATCGACAGCCTTGCCGATGTCATGAAGTAGCCCGCCTTTTTTGCAAACCGGGACATTAGCTTTCAATTCTTCAGCCAGCATGCCGGCTAAGAGGCCGACTTCAATCGAATGTTTAAGAACGTTTTGGCCGTAACTGGTCCGGTATTTCAGCCGGCCGAGCAGTTGGACGAGTTTCGGGTCAAGACCGGCTACGCCAGCTTCATAGGCGGCTTCTTCGCCGGCTTCCTTGATATCCTTGGCTAATTCTTTTTTGGCTATTTCAACCGTCTCCTCAATGCGTGAAGGATGAATCCGGCCGTCCTGGATAAGCTTTTCGAGCGCCCGTTTTGCCAGATGCCGGCGGATCGGGCTGAAGCCTGAAATAATGATGACTTCCGGCGTATCATCGACCACGATTTCAACGCCGGTCAGCTGCTCGATAACTCGAATATTGCGACCCTCGCGGCCGATAATCCGGCCTTTCATTTCATCTGACGGCAGGGCCACCGTGGTCGTGGTGGTTTCAGCCGCGTGGGAGGAAGCGCAGCGCTGGATAACCAAACTCAAAAGATTTTTCGCCTCTTTTTCAATTTCCTCCTGGCCCTCTTGCTTGATTTTTCTCATGCGTTGGACCAAATCGTCCTTGATCTGTTTCTCGGTTTGGTCGAGGAGGTATTTTTTGGCATCGTCCCGGCTCATTGATGAAACCTTTTCCAGAAGCGCGACTTGTTCAGCCCGTATGCCTTCAACTTCCTTTTTTACGTGTTCGATGCGCTGAGCCCGTTCATAGAGCTTCTGCTGACGATTTTCAAGTTCCATCAGCTTTTGATCGAACATGCCCTCGCGTTTTTCCAGGCGTTCCTGGAGGTGAGTGACTTCCTCGTGCCGGCGGCCTTCCTCTCTTTTGGCGTCTTCAATGGTTCTAAGCGCCTTGTCCTTGGCCGAGAGGAGTATTTCCTTTTGTTTGTTCTGAGCTTGCCTGATAAGTTCCTGCGCCTTGGCTTCGGCCGAATCCGCCCGCTTGGAAATCAATATTTTGTAAATCAGAAATCCAAGTAAGCCGCCTACCGCAAAACCGGCTGCCACCAAGACGATCAAAGTTGTTACTGACATAGTGAATCACGTTATTGGTCGGTTTAGATAGTGAACTATAAATTCATTAGCCATCGTACCATATTGGCTAAATTTAGACAAGAATAAAAACGGATTATTATTGTTGATTAGACCTATTTCTTGATAATCCGGTCAATGATGCCATAGAGCCTGGCTTCCTCGGCGGACATGAAATAATCGCGATCAGTGTCCTTCTCAATTTTCTTAAGTGGCTGGTCAGTGTGAAAAGCCAGAATCTTATTCAGCCGGTCCTTGATCTTAATGATGTGCCGGGCCCGAATGTCGACGTCAATGGCTTGCCCCTCGGCTCCGCCCATCACTTGGTGGATTAGAATCTCGGAATTCGGCAAGGCAAAGCGCTTCCCTTTCTGGCCGGCAGACAGCAAGACCGCGCCCATGCTGCCAGCCAAGCCGACGCAGATAGTTGAAACCGGCGGCTTCACATATTGCATGGTGTCATAGATAGCCATGCCGGCCGTAACCGAGCCGCCCGGAGTATTGACATACAGTTTGATCTCTTTGTTTTTGTCTTCGCTTTCGAGAAAGAGAAATTGAGCAATGACGGTATTCGCCACGCCATCGTCAATGGGTGAACCGAGAAAAATAATCCTTTCTTTCAGCAAGCGGGAATAAATGTCATAGGCGCGTTCGCCGAAAGACGATTTTTCGATAACAGTGGGTATTAAGTACATATGGTTTTTAAGTTAATGTTTGGTAATAGATATTATAGAAGAGATTAGACAATTTGCCAATACCTGCCGGTGTGGATGAGTTTGCCCCTGAGGTTGAAACCTGAGGCTTTTTTGTGGCCGCCGCCGCCCAAGAGCGCTGCCAGGCGCGAGACGTCCACGCCCGAGGTGGTAGTCCTCAGGCTGCCTCTGATCCGGCCGTCAGAATCCTCCTTTAAAACCATGATTGCTTTAGCCTCGGTCAGGTTATTTAAAAAGTTGGCGATTCCTTCGGTTGCCTCGCCGTTGGTGTTCAGGCCAGCCAGGTCTTTTTGGGTGATGACTGTTGTTGATAGGCCATAGCGCTGGTTATGTGTCAGCCGGGAGAGAGCGACGCCCCATAGTTTTAATGTGGGCAATGACTTGTTTTGAGCATAAGCGGTGATAGTTTTCAGGCGCGCGCCCTTGACCAGCAAGCGGGCTGAAATCTCTATCACCGACGGTGTGGTATTCAAATGGGCGAAACTGCCGGTGTCGTGGATTATTCCAGATAAAAGACAGGTGGCGATTAATTTGTCGTAAGGCAAATTCAAATCTTCAAAAAAGTAAAAAAGCAATTCAGAAGTAGCCGCAGCCGTCGGCTCAACGACATTAATCTGGCCGTAACGGAAATTAGTCGGATGATGATCAATGTTGATAATCGTCTTTTTTAGCAGTTTTCCGATTAATTCAGGGGCGAAACCCAGCATTTTTAAATCGGCAAAATCCACGGCGATAACTAGATCAAAGCTGTTAAGATCGAGTGATCCAAGGTCAGAAGAGATTTCTTCAAAGCCGGGCAGGTAATCCAATTGCGAGGAGGGCGGCTTGGCGGCAAAAACCAAATGCGGTTTTTCCAAAGATTTGAGGTAGTGAGCCAAAGCCAAGCTTGAACCAAGGCTGTCGCCGTCCGAATCCTTGGGATTAAGAATCAATATATTGCCAGCCGCCTGAATTTTTTGGTTAATTGTTTCCCAAATCATTCTCTCAACCATTGTTTTTGTGGAGTTGGTCAATTAGTCTTTCGATGTGGTCCGCTTTTTCTTCCGAAGCGTCAAGCCGAAAAAAAATTTTTGGCACGAATCTCATGACCAGCTTTCGATTAAGCAAAGTTTGAATTTCCTTAAGCCGGTGAATCAGGATATGCCAAGCTGCCTGGGTATGGGCAGTCGGATATATTTTTACATAGACGCTGGCGTGTTCGAGATCAACCGAAACTTTGACCCCGCTAACCGTGACCAGACAGCCAGCTGGAAAATCAAGCTCGCGGTTCAGGATTAGTGAAAGCTCCTGCCGGATAAGTTCATTAACTTGAGCCAAGCGTTTGGCGGACACGTTATTCGAGAATAAGTTTTTTTTGCTTCACCTCTTCGCTAAAGGCCTGAATGGTATCGCCGACTTCAATAGGCTGCCGGCTGTTTATTTTCATCCCGATTTCGCGGCCGGCCGGCGCTTCAGCCACCCCCTGCTTGTTGATTTGAAGCTGTTCGATTTTGCCCGAACCCACTTCCTGGCCCTGGCGGATTATTTTTACCCGGGCGCCAGTCGTAAATTTCCCGGAAGTGATCCGGCCGCCAGAGATAATAGTCGGAAGCTTGACTCGGAAGACAGCCAGAACCTTCAATTCACCCAGGGTCGTATGAATAATCTCCGGCTCCAGAAGCTTTTCCAGCTCGGCCAGCACGGCATTTATTAGATCATAGATTATCGTAAAAGTCTGAATGGTAAATTTTTGGCCCTTGGCCACTTCTTCAGCTGACGGTGTCACGGCCACGTGAAATCCATAAAGCTCGGCTTGAGAAGTCGTGGCTCTCAAGACGTCAGCTTCGGTAATATTACCCAATCCTTTAGCCACAACGTTCACTGAAATCTCTTCGCATTTTATCTTTTGCAAGGAATTGATAATCGCCTCGAGCGAGCCCAGAGTATCGGCTTTGAGCACGAGGTTGAATTTTTTTATTTCTTTCTTTTCACCGCCGGCGGCTTTCTGTTCTTCCACCTCTTTTTTTATCAGATGAACCGTGGGCGTGGAGGGCTTGTAGATTTTTTGTTTTCTTATCTTAGCCAGCTCTTTTTTATCGATGACCGTGAGAATATCGCCAACTTTTGAGGCGGTTTTTAAACCACATATTTCGACCGGCTGGGAGGGAATTGCCTCGAGGACATTCCGGCCGAGGAAGTCGTGCATCACCCGGACCTTGCCACCGCCTGTTCCGCCTACGGTTATCAGGTCGCCGATTCGCAAGGTGCCGGTTTGAATAACCACCACGGCCACCGGACCAATGCCTTTATCAATGTGGGATTCAATTACGGTACCGATTGCCTCGCGGTTTGGATTAGCCATGATTTCGCCTTGATGCATGTCGGTTACCAGCAGAATCAGATCAAGAAGCTCGGTTATGCCAGTCTTATTCTTGGCTGACACATTGATCACCGGAACCTTTCCACTCCAATCCTCGACCAGCACGTTTTTTTCAGCCAGTTGTTGTTTGATCCGGTCAGGATTCGCGCTTGGCAAGTCAACCTTATTTATAGCCACGATCATCGGAATCCGCGCCTCCTCGATAATTTTTATAGCTTCCACGGTTTGCGGCTTGACCCCGTCATCAGCCGCTACAACCAGAATCGCCAAATCAGCTACTCGGGCGCCGCGCGAGCGCATCGCTGTGAAGGCTTCGTGGCCGGGGGTGTCGATGAAAGTGATAATCCGGTCTCGTTCTGTCACCTGGTATGAACTGATGTGCTGGGTTATGCCGCCAGCTTCCTGGTCAACCACGTTTGTCTGACGGATGGCGTCAAGTAGTTTGGTTTTGCCATGATCGACATGGCCCATCACTACTACAACCGGCGGCCGAGGCTTTAAATTCTCTTTAGCTTCAGTACTAACCAGACTTTCAACGCTAGTCTTTTCATCGTCCTCACCCTCTTTAAGCACCAGCTCAAAACCTAAATCACCCGCCACGATCGCGGCAGTATCAAAATCAATCAGTTCATTGAGCGAAGACATTACTCCGCTGTGCATGAGCTGGGAGATAATGTCAGTCACCGGCCGGCCAAGTTTTTCAGCCAGCTCGCGCACCACTATCCTGGACGGTATTTCGATTTTTTTGAGTTTAGGTTCAGTCATAGCAATTGAGCTTCCATATATTCTACAGAGTATCACCTTTTCTGTCAATAAAAAAGCCCGGCGCGTAGTAACGCCGGGTCAAGTGAACGATTGATCCCCCTATGCTCTGGGATTCAGGTTTGCCAAGACCTTGGGAACGAAAAGGCCATTCTTGCGAACGAGCCTGCCGTCGAAGTAGATATCACCTCCGCCGAATCCCTCGCGCTGATCGCAGACGAGATCCCAGTGAGTCGCGCTCGAGTTCCCGTTTGGGGCATCATCGTATGATCTCCCCGGAGTGAGATGGAACGACCCGCCGACCTTTTCGTCGAAAAGCGTGTCGCCAATCGTCCGCGTCACATCCCAGTTGAGCCCGAGAGAGAACTCTCCAAACCGACGAGCACCCTCATCAGTATCGAGTCTCTTGCTAAGACGGTCGGAATCGCCGGTTTCGCACCACTCGCGGACGATCACCCCATCTTTCACCTCAAACCCAATGCCGCTGAAACGCTCTCCTTCGCGCGTGATGGAAACGGTATTGAACTCGATCACACCGTTCACGGAATTGAGAACCGGTGCCGTGTACATCTCTCCGTCCGGGATGTTCTTCTTCCCAATGCACGGAACAACCGGGACACCTTCGATGCTAAAGGTGAGGTCGGTTCTCTTCGGCCCCACAATGCGGACCTGCTTGGTCCGCTCCATGAGATGCCGAAGGGGTTGGGCAGCGCGAGTCATCGCGGGATAGTCCGCGAATACAGCCTCGAAGAAGAACTGCTCTGCTCCAGTCGTGGACATGTTCGCGAGAACGGCAAAGCCTGGTGTTGGCCATTCCGTCAGAACCCACCGTGTCCCCTCGACGCCTTCGTCCATGACGATGTTGAGGTATTCCCGACTATACCGTTGGGAATCTTCAGGTGGTACATCTCCGATCTCAAGCGGATTCATGTACCCCCGAATAGCGATCCGCACGGCGGCACCGAGATACCGGACGAGCTGCGCGGCCGCGTCCACGCGAAGCTGCCTAGCAGTGCAGCCGATTCGCGCGGCCGCTTGCAGTCGCTGATCCATGATATACGGCTCAAGACACACGCCTCCCGCATCACGCACCGCCTGGATGACCGCGAGATTCATGTCATGTGGTGTTGATACATCTGTCATGAGTAACACCCGATCACCCTTCCGCACCTTCGTGGAATGGCGAACGAGCACCTGGGCTAGCTTTTCGTAGCGTGAATCCATTTCCCCCTCCCTTTGTGAACGAACGTTTTAACTGCCTCCTGAAGTGGCCACTGACGCGTAATTTCAACAACTGAACCTTAGCTACTTTGGTAAAAGTTGTCAATAAAAAAGACCTTTTCAAAGGTTCTTGATTGACGCCCACATTTAAAAAGCTCGGTTTTTTCCTACCACCACCTTCAATCTTTTAGGTGCCACCGCGATCTTGACTGGCGTATTGACTACGGTATAGCCGTCGGCAATGACCGACTGTTGGCTGGTTTGCGGGCAGTTGATTCGGGCGGTCCGCAGGGAAAAAACGCTGTTGTGCTCTTCGCCCTTTTTGAACCAATGTCCCAGTCCGCCTGAAGCGCCGCCTGAAACAACCAGCTCCAGAAGACCATCGCGCGGGTTGCTTTTATAATTTTCAGGTGAATTTTTAGGTGAAAAAATGCCCAGGTTATAAATGGTGATGCTCTGTTCTGGGTTTAACGGTCTCACCGTGTATTGGTTGTCGAGTGAAAGCTCAAGATCGCCAAAGGGGATTTCCAGCTGAGTTAAGAAATATTGTTCGTTTACTTTGCCTAGATCGAGGCGCTCGACTACTCGGGCCGAAAGAACGTCGCAGGCTTTTTCACCTTCGGGTATTCCGAGAAGTTCAGCCAGCCGGCTCGGTCCCCCGACCGGGATGATACCGAAACTGACTGTTTGGCTGGCCACCAGCGGAATAACTTTTCTGACCGTGTTGTCGTTCCCGACCGCCACAATCGTATCAGCGCCTTTTTTTATCGCTTCGGTAATTATTTCCTCGAGACTGGTCAAAATCGAGAGACGGCAGATTCTTCCGGCAATACCCAAATCAGTCAGCCGATTTTCTATCCGGGCTATTTGGCTTTGCCATTTTGGTTCAGCAACAAACGTATCGTACAGATAAACGTACATGAAAAAATTATTTATTGTTCTTCCGCTCCTTTTTCTCCGGCAAGGGCAAACTGGCGTCGACGACTTCAGGTGCCGCCGACATATTGACTTTACCGTTTAAAATGGCGCCCGCCTCCATGGAAATGGTAGGGGCCTGCACGTTGCCGAAAATTTTCGCGGTTTTTGTCATTTCGATTTTTTCCGAGGCGATGATGTTATTACCGCGAATTTCACCAGAGGTAAAAATGCTCTTAGCCTGAACGTCGGCTTTGAGTTTGGCGTTTGGCCCGATTCTCAAATTGCCGCTGGTTTTAAGAGTGCCGGCAACGCCCCCCTCGACTACAATATTGCCTTGGCTGGTGAAATTTCCCTCAACCCGGACTGATTGGCCGATGATGGTTTCGGTTTCGGAGTCGGTTTTGTTGTCTTTGGTAAACATGTTTGTATAAGTTAATAGGTAGTCTACTCCCATAGTAGGTTTTTTTTGCTCACTTTGTCAAAGAAATCTTTTGAGAAAAGGTAAAAATAAGATACACTGAACTCGTAACAATTAACTAATGGGAGATTTATGAGCAACCAGGATCAGAGCCAACCTATTCAACAGCCAGAATTAGTCAATGAACCAACCAAAGAAAAAAAGCCGGTAAACATTTTGAAAAGGGATTTATTGACAATATTAATTATTTGTATTATAATATTCGCTGGCTTGGGTATTTTATACTATTTTGAGGTGAAACAGGACTTTATTACTAATTTATCAGAAAATGTTTTTAATGCTATTATATAGTTTTACGACGCATAATTAATGCTAGTACAAGCAAAAATAATAAATAGTGAAAATATTGTTCCACGTGGAACATATATGTTATATTGCTAATATTAGATAAAAGAACAGATTAGCAATGGTTAATTATGCCTACCCTAGCCTATGCCCCCATAGTTCAACGGATAGAACAAGGGACTCCTAAGCCCTGGATCCATGTTCGATTCATGGTGGGGGCACGGGCAAGGGCAGGCAAGACTAACCTATTCTATGGTTGAGATGGTGGTTCCCCCGGTTCAGAGTCCGGGTCCTCAAAGGTCAGCAGATTGTTTATAGAAATTGGCCTATAAGTTGATTGGTTAATTGTTGGACGGAATATTTGTTCCATGTGGAACATCGAAAATTAGCTAATATTAGGGCCTATGGTCCAGCGGTAAGACCTGCCCGCCTATGCTTGATGGGGATGTAGCTCATCTGGTAGAGCGCAGCATTCGTCCCGCACCAGGGTGGGCCGTTAGCTCAGTTGGTAGAGCGCCGCATTCGCACCTGCCCGCCGCGTGGTGGGGACATAGCTCAGTTGGTAGAGCGTCGCATTCGCATTGCGAAGGTCGGGGGTTCGACTCCCCCTGTCTCCACCACGCTTTGGCAGGCGGGTTGCGGAGGTCGCCCCGCCATGCGGCGGGGCACGGTTCCACCCGGTTGCGGGACTGAGGTAGGGGGTCCGAGTCCCCCCATCTCCACCAAGCATAGGTAAGCAGGCGAGACCCCGCATTCGCATTGTGGAAACAGCGGTTCCCCCGGATCCGAGTCCGGGGCCGCCTAGGCCCACCAAGTACAGACCAAAAAACCATAATTTTTACTTGGCACGCCTTGATGCTTACACTTCGAATACGGGGAAATGGAAGAGATTAGGAGAGTTCTCCGCCACAACTAAATAAAAAATTATAGATAAGGCGGACCCCCGCCAGCCGTCGGGCAGGCGCCTATGGCGGTGACTCCCCGTGTCTCCACCACGCTTTGTCAGGCGGGTTGCGGAAAGGCACCAAAGCTAGTTAATTGGTAAATTGGTTGATTGGTCGGTTGTTCCACGTGGAACATTGAAAAATTGCTAAAATAAGCAAAAAAAAGACGGGAATCGAGCAGAGCTCTATCCCGTGTGCGAGAATGACTCCTTGTCTAAGGAGCGGCAGTGGTGGCAGTTTCCTGCGATTTGGTTGGTTCTTGCGTCCGATTTTTTTCGCCTGGAGCACTTACCTTGAGCGAGAGAGGTTGGAGTGACCATTAACGTCAAGCTCATTCGAGTGCTTGGCACTAGTTTCCCCAGAAAGACCAGGTGCACCCTCCCATATCTTCCGGGTAGCCGCGCAATTCCAAGGACCTTAGTCAGGTAACTCGTTGGCACCTGACAAGGAAGAACGAACCACCGGACAAGGAATATCTCGCCTATATAAACTAGCAAAATGTAGTTTATTGTCAAGAATTAGATCTTTAAATAATGTGAATATTGTGTTTATAAAAACAATTTAAATGGCTAACATTAGCCAAAAGAAAGGAGGTGAGAAAAATGACAGTAAATGATTGGGGGGATGTATTAATGTCTTCACTTCAGGATATTTGGAGAGGGGTCATTAATTTTCTCCCAAATTTAATCGGCGCAATATTAATTCTGATCATTGGCTGGTACATCGCGATTCTGGTTGAGAAGCTGGTTGTCAGGATTTTAAAGATTGTTTGGATTGATAATGCCTTGAAAAAACTAGGCATTAAAGATGGGTTTGAAAAAGCAGGAATTAAGCTAAACATAGCCAAAGGCGGCGGTTTTCTGGTGAAATGGTTCTTGTTTATCGTTTTTATTGTTTCTGCTTCTGAAGTATTAAATCTCCAGCAAGTGACTGAGTTTCTAGATGGCGTTGTGTCCTATCTGCCAAATGTTATTGTGGCTGTGATTATACTGCTTTTAGGCGTTGTTTTCGCAAATTTTGCGCAAAGCATTGTAAGAAAGTCGGTCGAAGCAGCTGGCCTATTATCAGCTAATTTCCTAGCTAGTGTGGCTAAATGGGCAATACTGATTTTCAGCATTTTAGCAGCGTTGGTTCAATTAAAAGTCGCGGCAAACTTGCTGGAGACCCTATTCACCGGCTTAGTCGCCATGCTGGCATTAGCTGGCGGATTGGCCTTTGGTCTAGGCGGCCGGGAAAAGGCAAAAGACGTGTTGGAAAAAATACACCGGGATGTGACTGATAGAAAAGACAATCAGCAGATGTAGCTAATAATAAAAAAACAGCTTTCTTTTTAGAGGGCTGTTTTTTGTTATTTTTGCTTTGAGTCTACTTTCTCTCTTATCTCTTCTAAAACATTGAGTGCTTCATCTTCTCCAGCAGTAAAAATCCTTTTATAACTTCCTCTTCCAAATTTATTTTCAACAGCGCGAGCAAGCGGTAAGACTTTTCCATTAATCCGTGCTTGCTCAATTATTTCGAAAAATTTTGGAATTTGCCGAGATAAAAATGTCGTAAGAATATATCCATCCAGGTATTGCATCGGACCATACCTGACATTATGTCCATCAAAATTTCTGATACTTAAAAGAGATCTGTCATAATCTTTCAACCTCGGATCATTGCTTACTACATAATCCAATAGCTTCTGGTAAATACGGGCGCCTTCAGGAAAATGCTGAGCGGCAAAACCCTCACTTTGTTTTTGTATAGTCATGGCTAAACCCTCTTCAACGGCCGGAGGAGCGCTGTGTTCAGTGCGCCGAATATAACGTACGCCATGCCGATCATAGGGTAACGAATCGGCTACGTGATATTTTTCCCCAGTGGTCTCATCGGTTTCTGTTTTGAATAAAACTGATGTTGGAGCCGCGTCGTGATAAAGTTCGTGAGCGATGAACAACGCCTCAACGTAATTGCGTAGTTGTCTTGCCGCCTCTCCTTTTGGAATTCCAGAAAGGATTTCATCCGGCACTTCGATGGGAAGAAATTGGTTTTGCCGCGTTGCTTCCTCTATTGAAATAGGCATAAGCCTTTCAGTGCTTAAATCTTTAATCTGATTTATTCCTAATCCGGAACTTCCGGAAGTTCCACCCTCGACTTCACGAACTTTAAAAAAATTCTTTCCCCAAGTGATACAATCTATGCCTAATTTACGAAATCGTTCTTCGTGCCAGGTCCTTGCTTCGGCAATAAACCTTTCCATTTCTGGGGAAAATTCAACTGACCGTTCGCGGACAGATTGTGCGCGTTCCTCGATGACTTCGTTGACAGCCTCTTTTGACGTTCTTATCCTTTCTTGTTCTTCCGCGTCTGGGGAAGTCCTCTCTTTATTCAAATAAAATTTATTTTCATTGAACATATAATTGGCATGATATATATTTTTGATTGCAAGTAGTTATCGGAATTAAATTTGGTGGACCTGAGGGGACTCGAACCCCTTACCTCTTCCATGCCATGGAAGCGCTCTACCAGATGAGCTACAGGCCCACGTACATTTGATTATAATAAAAATTAAATAAAAATCAACCCTTTTGGTTTAAAATAGGGAATAATTGTCTGTTCGGTATTTGTTCGGCTAGAATATATTTGACTGGCCAAGCATCTATGTAAAATTAAGTCAGTAAATCCATTTTCTCGGCTTCGGGCACATATGACTATAATTGTGGAATTCACCCATTGATGAAGGGCATGATTGTCTTGCAATATGGGACCATATCAACATTCATTACAATATAAAAACAGAGCCTAGAGACGGGCTCTGTTGCGATTTCCGAAGAGGAAATCAGCGAATGATGCCGAAGTAGAAAAGAATCGGAAGGAGCAAGCCGGCGATCAGCGCTTCGCCGCCGATGAAACCGGAAGCCAGCGTGATGCGATGGCGATCATAGTGTTCGGGCGCCACTTTCTTCCACCACCAGCCGCAAACAGCGCCGAGAGCGATCGGTACATTGAGCAAACCGGGGAGGATGAGGGCGAAGCCGAACGCTGCCGCACTCGGAAGCCAGGCCTGTTTGCCGATGCTTTTGCCAAGCGTCAGGAAGACGCCGGCAATCGCGGCCACAACCGTCCAAGCGAGGGCGCCCGGCGGGAAAGCCGAAAGGCCTTTGCTCATCAGGACGGCCATGTTTGCGAGTTTTAGTCCGGTCGGAGCGGCCAGACCTTCACCCAAACCGTAACGCTGGACTAAGAGCGGGTACATGATGGCCACCGAGGCAGCTCCGACCGGAATAAAGCTAAACTGAATCCAGGTCAGAACGCGTGGCGTCGAGCCGACAAGTTGGCCGGTGCGATAGACCTGCATAGTACCCTCGCCCTGGGAGTTGATGTCTCCGGCCATGCCCGCGGCCACAAGGTTGTGGCCGACATGGGGCGAGAACAGCCGGAACACGGCTTGGAGCGCGTTGGCCATCAGACTGACTGGGCCCTGATTTGTCTCGCCGAGTACCCGCACGCCTACGAGGATGAGCGGGAGGCTGAATACAATGGACATGACAGTTTGCCAGATCGGCATCCCGAAATGTTCGTGCTGGACATAAGCGAGGAATGCGGTCAGGGCGAGGGTCAGCCAGACAATGGTCTTGAGCGAGACGTCCTCGCGCCGGCCAGTAGTTGAACTCTTCTTCAGGGAGAGAGACTGGAACATGCGTGTGATCGATCGCCACTTCAGGAGCACGGCCGTGAGCGAAGCGGTGATCATCATGGCGGTCGCCGGCCACATGAACCAGAGCATGATGATCGGGTAGTGGTTGCCACGCAGGTAGTTCAAGGCCATGCCGCCGTGCTGCGTCAGGAAAAGCCATTCCGGTGAGTCGGGTAGCGGGACCGCGCCAGAGCGAATAAAGTCCATGACCTGGTTGAGATATTGCGGGGCGATGCCCTGCTGTACGATCTGCAGGCCCGCCAGGTGCATGATCTGGGGGCCGAGCAAAGCGACCAGAATCGTTCCCGCCAACATTGAGAGTCCGACGTTGAGCGAGATGAGTAGGCCCGTGCCGAAGGACAACGGACTCCAGTCGAGGCCGATAGAGAATCGCATCATGAGCGGAACGGTCGCGAGCTTATGCAGCCCGTCGCGGATAAAGGCAACCGCGACACCGACGACGGCGCCAAAACCCAGGGTACGCATTTTCCGGCCGCCTTCCGACCCCGTTGTGTCAAGCACATTGATGGTCTCAGCTGCGGCCACGCCGTCGGCAAAGATCATCTCAGGGTCGTCGATGAAGTAGCGCCGGAAAAGCGCAGCAATCAGCACGCCGATGGTACCCGAGAGAGATAGCCACGAAAACATCTGCCAGGGCGTGATGTGTACCTTGAGGCTGACCGACTCATTCATGTTCAGGTAGCCGAAGGCCGCGGCTACCACGCACATGAAAGCGGTCGAGGTAGCGCTGGTGGCGGCTGTCTGGATGATGTTGTTGCGGACTGCATTCTGACCACGTGTTCGCCTGGCCGTAGCCATGAGGAAAAGCGCGCCGAGAAATGCGGCCAATACGGAGACATTTGGCCCCATGCCAAGCTTCAATACGATGTAGGGGTACGACATTGCGATGAGTGTGGAGACAACGAATGCTCCGACCAGAGACTGCCAAGTAATTTCCTTAGGCCTCATGACCTCCCTCCATGGTATAAAAGGTAGTTGTGCACAACCGCCGTGTAAATACGGCCTATTGCGAGATGTCAGAGATCAACTGTCGAGCCTAGCTTAGCCCATTATCTAAGAAAGTCAAGAATGACATTGTCTACTGAACGTCGTATCGAAGCAGCCGCCGATTAAATCGTCACGTCGGTCTCGGGTGCTTTACGCAACGGTGAAAATACGTTATACTCTCCGCGTTCTATGAACACTAACACAGAGCAACAAAACTTTCTCGGTCTTGGCATCGCGCCGCAGCTTCTCGATACGCTCGAGCGGCTGGGTTTTACCACGCCGACGCCGATTCAGCACCAATCAATTCCTCCGGCCATTGAGGGAAAAGACGTGGTCGGAGTGGCCCAAACCGGCACGGGCAAGACGATTGCTTTTGGCATACCGATGATTCAACGTCTGGCCCAGGTAAAAGGCCGTGGCTTGGTTATTCTCCCGACACGCGAACTGGCTATGCAAGTGGATGAAGCGCTCCACGACATCGGTCGCGGCGTCGGTTTGCGGACCGCTGTGTTGATTGGCGGCGCTTCCCAAGTCAAACAACTCGAGGCTCTTCGGAAAAAACCCCATATTATTATTGCCACGCCTGGTCGGCTGATCGACCACCTTGAGCAGAAAAATATTCGCCTCGACGATGTCCATATCCTCGTCCTCGATGAGGCCGACCGGATGCTCGACATGGGTTTCGCGCCCCAGATCAATCGGATTTTGGCGTCTGTACCGCCGGCGGCTAAACGACAGACCATGCTGTTTTCAGCCACAATTCCAGACGCAATCATGCAGATAGCCCGGCGCCAAATGCGCCTGCCTGTACGTATTGAGGTAGCCCGATCAGGCACTGCCCCGGCTACTGTCGAACAAGAGGTGTTTGTCGTGGCGAAAGCGGAAAAAACTCGTTTACTTGAAAAATTGCTCCAAGACACTCGGGGCGCTGTGCTCGTTTTCATGCGCACGAAGCATACGGCAAAAAAACTGACTCGTACTGTTAAGTCAATGGGAATTCCAGCGGCTGAGATCCATTCGAACCGAACACTGAACCAGCGCCGGGACGCGCTCGACGGTTTTAAGTCCGGCAAATACCGAGTGTTAGTTGCCACTGATATTGCTGCCCGAGGCATTGATGTGCGCGGCATTGAACTAGTCGTGAATTATGACCTGCCGTCACAGGCAGAAGACTACGTGCATCGGATCGGCCGCACTGGTCGAGCTGGACAGCCAGGCCGGGCGATCTCCTTTGCCATGCCTGACCAGCGCGGCGATTTAAGGGCGATTGAACGGCTTATCCGTACGACACTACGCATATCCGCCTTGCCTGATTTACCGCCAGCCCGGCCCCAACCACCCCGTTTTCAGCAGCCGCAACCGTCGACTCGGATACAGACCACCTCACCTTATGGCAACAGCCGGCCATTTCACATGAACTTTCCTAGGCGCCGTCGCCGACCAGCTGCCAGACGATAATATTATTGAAAAAATGACCTTTGATTCGAGGTCTTTTTTTGCGCACTTTTTTCTAGACAAGCACTTGACTTTTCTAAAGATTTTGTTAAGATTCGGTCAGCACATTCACCTTTTACGGAAAATGGGAGGGAAAATATGCCAAGGCAAGGTACGGTTGAGGAACGGGCAAGACAGGTCATCGCAGGACAATTGGACACATCGTCGGAGAGGGTAGGGCCTGGGATGAGGCTCATTGAAGATCTGAGGGCCGGACCCGATGACGTGCCCGATCTGGCCGCAGCTCTCAATGAGGAATTCAAGGTCGAGATTCCAGAAGGCGAAGTGGAGTGTTTCCGGACGGTTCAGCAAGTCATTGATCGTGTGAAGCGGGAATTGGGCAAAAGAGAGCCTGCGGGTCAGGCTGTCTAGCCCATTACCACTGATAGAGGTTCGCGCCTTCCTAATAGGAATAGAGGAGGGCGTTTTTCTTTTCTGGACTTTTTTGACTGACTGGCTTACAATTAATAAACCAATAATTAATAAAAAGAATATTATGGCGGAAGTAACATTGACTGATCAAAATTTCGAACAAGAAGTGGTCAAAGAAGAATCATTACCAGTATTAGTTGATTTCTGGGCTTCATGGTGCGGTCCCTGCCGGGCCCTCGCGCCGGTAATCGAAGAGCTAGCCAAGGAATTTGAGGGCAAGGTGAAGGTTGGCAAGATCGAGGTTGACCAAAATCCAGTCACGGCCGGGAAATTCAACGTCATGAGCATCCCGACCCTGGTCATATTTCAAAAAGGCCAGCTGGTCAAGCAATTGGTCGGGTCGCAGCCAAAGCAAAAGATCGCGGACGAACTTAATCAGATTTTAAAATAATAATTTATCCAGCGAGGTCTCGTTCGTCCGCCGATCAAGAAGGCGACGCGAGACCTCTTTGCGATTTATGAGGACTAACGGGATTTCAAAACGCGGCCGGGAGATTCCAGAATCCCCCTTGCGCCTGCTGATTTCGACCGCCCAATTGGTCGAAAAAACCGGCCGCCAAGTTTATTACCTGAATCTGGGCGAGCCGGATGAATTTCCGCCTCAGTCAGTCAGCTTGGCTTTGGCTGATTTTGCTTCGCGAAAAATTAAATACGGCCAATCGTCTGGTGAACCCGAGCTGATTTCCGCCTGGCAAAAATATTATAATGACTTCGGCGTTAATATCAGCACCGATGAAATTATCGTAACCACCGGGGCGAGCGAGGCGATACTTTTTTCGCTGGCCGCGGTGGCAGATCCCGGCGACGAAGTTTTGGTTTTTGAGCCTTTCTATCCGAACTATTTAAGCATTGCCACGCTGCTGGGTCTGAAATTGAGAAGCGTGTCCCTGGTCAGAAGCAGGGAATCTTTTCGCTTGCCGCCATTTGAAAATCTGCGCCAGCAAGTGACAGACAAAACCCGCGCGATTATTTTTGACAATCCATCCAATCCCAGCGGCTATGTTTACTCGCGCGAGGAATTGGCCTCGCTCGGACGCTTGGCAGCGGAAAACAACTTGGCATTGATTGTTGACGAAGTATATCGCGAATTGGTGTATGAGGGTAGGCCGACAAGCATTCTCCAATTTCCAGAGTTTAAGGGCCGGGTAATAATGCTTGACAGCGTGTCGAAACGCTACAGCCTATGCGGTTGCCGGATCGGCTGCCTGGTAAGCCGAGACCAGGAGATTATGACAGCGGTCAGGCATATGTGCCAAAGCCGGCTTTCAGCTCCGGTGCCGAGCCAGCGCGCAGCTATTTCAGCTCTGGCTTATGGACAAGATTATATCAAATCCTACGTAGAAACGTTCCGGGCCAGACGCGAAATGGTTACTCGAGCCTTTGGCGATTTACCCGGGGCTGAGTATATTCAGCCGACTGGAGCCTTTTACGCCTTTATCAAGATTCCGAAATTGGACAACAGCGAAAAGTTCTGCCGCTGGCTGGTCAGCGACTTCGCTCATCGAAACCAAACCGTGGTGGTGGCGCCGGGCACCGGATTTTATCTCAAGCCTGAAGATGGCCGGCTCGAATTCCGCCTGGCTTTTGTCCTGGAAAATGATAAACTAAATCAAGCCCTGACCATTTTGCGAGAAGGAATAACCCAGTATCTTAAACAATTAAATTAAATCAAGCATGCCAGCAGCCAATCCCTTTCAAAACGCCCTACGCCAGCTTGACCGGGCGGCGAAGAAAATAAATTTAAATGAAGACATTCTAAACATCCTGCGCAATCCGATTCGGATCCTACAAGTTTATATTCCGGTTCGGATGGACGATGGTAAGGTGAAGGTATTTCACGGCTATCGCGTCCAGCATAATGAATCGCGCGGTCCGACCAAGGGCGGGGTTCGTTATCATCCAAAGGCCGATCTGAGCGAGGTTAAAGCCCTAGCCATGCTGATGACCTGGAAGTGCGCCCTGATGGACATTCCTTATGGCGGCGCTAAGGGCGGCGTGGTAGTTGACCCGAAAAAACTGAGCCACGGAGAATTAGAACGGCTGACCCGGGGCTATGTGCGCGGCTTAAACGGCTTCATCGGCCCGAATCGCGACATTCCCGCGCCGGACGTTTATACTAACCCGCAGATTATGGCTTGGATCATGGATGAGGCCAGCCGTCTGACTGGCTATAATGTGCCGGGGATTGTGACTGGTAAGCCAGTGGAGATTGGCGGAAGTCATGGCCGGCAGTACGCCACAGCCCAGGGTGGAATTTTCGTGCTCCAGGAAGTCTGCGGGATGAAGGGCGTGAAGTGCGACCGTTTCAGCCGGGTGATAATCCAGGGATTTGGCAATGCCGGCAGCTATACCGCCAAAATACTCCACTCGATGAAATTCAAAATTATCGGCTTGTCAGATTCAAAAGGCGCGATTATGGATTTGAAGGGCTTGGATCCGAATAAAGTTGAAACATACAAAGATAAAACCGGATCAGTGGTGGGCTATCCCGGAACCAAGAAACTGACTAATGCAAAATTGCTTGAACAGCCGTGCGAAATTCTCATCCCAGCCGCCCTGGACAATCAAATCACGGGTCAAAACGCCAACCGCATTAAAGCCAAGATCATTCTCGAATTGGCTAATGGCGCGATTACCCCGGAGGCTGACGACAAACTGAATAAAAAGAATATTCTGGTCATTCCCGACATTCTCTCAAATGCCGGCGGGGTAACAGTCTCGTATTTCGAGTGGGTCCAAAACATGCAGCAATATTATTGGGATGAAGAGGAGGTCATGGCGCAATTAAGAAAGGTAATGACTCGAGCATTTAAGCAGACTTTTGAAACTGCCAAGCTCCACCAGGTTGACCTGCGCATGGGAGCGTATATCTTGGCAGTGTCGCGGGTGGCTGAGGCGATTAAGTTAAGGGGGTACTAGGGGCAATTTAGAATTCAGAATTTAGAAGTAAGAATGAAGGAAGGCGGCTGAAGCCGCCTTTTAGTTTATCCCAGTGTCGTGAGTTGAGGCGATAATAATACTCTGAAATTTACCCTATGATTATTAAAAAAAGTTATATAGGCGCGCCTGCGTTTTTAATATAATGTTAATATCAAAATTGACAAAAGAAATAAACGAGCTAAGCTAGTAAAGCCGATTTTGGCAGGTCCTTTCGCAAACAAGGGCGGTCAACAAAAGGAGGAACAGATGTTGACCAGAGACAGAATTGCCGAATTACTTGGTGAAGAGGCGGAGGAGCTGCTGACGCATCAGTGTCAGACAGTGCCCAGCAGCCGGCTCCATCTGCCCGGACCGGATTTCATTGATCGGGTATGTTCGGCGAGCGATCGTTCCTGTCGAGTCTTGACCAGCTTAGCCGGACTGTTCAATCATGGACGTTTGGCTGGGACCGGCTATCTTTCGTTTCTGCCGGTTGACCAGGGGATCGAGCACTCGGCCGGAGCCAGCTTTGCGCCGAACCCCGAATACTTCGATCCCGAAAACATTGTGAAGCTCGCAATCGAAGGCGGCTGCAACGGCGTGGCCTCAACGCTGGGCGTGCTTGGTTCAATGGCACGTCAGTACGCGCATCAGATTCCTTTCATCGTGAAGCTCAATCACAACGAGCTCCTAAGCCATCCCAACATCTGGGACATGACCATGTTTGCCAGCGTTCAGCAGGCGTTTGATCTGGGTGCGGCGGCAGTGGGCGCGACGATCTATTTCGGTTCAGCCGAGTCGCGGCATCAGATCGTTGAGGTCAGCCAGGCGTTTGAGCTGGCGCATCAGCTGGGCATGGCGACCATCCTCTGGTGCTATCTGCGCAACCCGGCTTTCAAGGTGGCAGGAGTCAACCACGAAGAAAGCGCTGATCTGACTGGCCAGGCCGATCATCTGGGCGCTACGATTCAGGCTGACATCATCAAGCAGAAGCTGCCGACCTGCGATGGCGGGTTCAAAGCGATGAATGCGGGGGGTGCGAGATTCGGCAAGTTCAAGGAAGAGATGTACACGAAATTGTCTTCACCTCATCCGATTGATCTCTGTCGGGTTCAAGTAGTTCACAATTACCTTGGCCGTGTCGGGCTTATCAACTCAGGCGGTGCTTCTTCTGGCAAGGACGACATTGCCCAGGTAGTCCGTACTGCAGTCATCAACAAGCGGGCTGGCGGTATGGGCTTGATCACTGGACGGAAGGCTTTTCAGCGGCCGATGGCTGAAGGCGTCGAGCTGCTGAACGCGGTTCAAGACGTCTACCTCTGTCCGGAGGTCACAGTGGCCTAGTTTGAACCTTTGAATGACCTGGGGCGGTTTCTCCTTCGAGAAACGCCCCTTTTTATTTATTGAATGCGGCATTGGTAACTTGACCATCTGATTTGACAAGTGATAATATGCAGGGCTGCAAACAAGCTGTGTTAACCTGGCTAGAGGTAGTTGCGGCAGTAGTACGTTCACAAGGAGGTCTCGAATGCGATACGGTTTAGCTTTTGCGGTGTGCGCGTTTTTCTGCGTGTTGGCTGTCCAACCGATTTCAGCCCAGTCAATCGTGCCCTACCGATTCACGGTCGAGGCCAGTCAACTGGATCGGTACCTCGGGAGTGAACAGGTTGGGACGATTAAGAACGGCGGATTCCGATTCTATGTGGATTCGCCGGATCGGACGCGGCTACTCGCTTTGGAGTATTCGAACGCCGACAACCGCGTGTCGCCAGTATACGGACTCGAGCTTGACGAAGAGTCGCTTGATTTCGGGGTCTGCGCGCCGCTCGCGCCGGTTCAGCTCAAGCTGGCCGGTTCGATCGCCCGGTATTTGCTCGGCGAAGATTACTGGGCGTTTGGCCTGTATCCTTCATACGAGCGGAAGAACTTCGCTCTCGGTTTCTCGGCTGAACGCGATGCTGATGAAACTGTGCATCTCGACGGTACGGCGCGGGTGCAGCATGGCAACCTCGGACTATACTTGGGAGCCTCCAATGAGAAAGCAGTATCACACGCCGGCCCGATCGAAGAAAAACGGTATATTTCTGTCCTGGATTGGCAAGCAAGCGCCCCACGAATACTCGCTCTGGCTGGATCAGCGGTGAACCAGGAGGATTCGCCGACGTGGATCGGCGGGATCGCGCGTTATGCCGATGTTGAGAATCGTGGCGCTAATCCAGCAGCGCTCTTTGTCATGAGAAAGAAGCCCGAGGCAACCTGTTATCTAGGCATTGCCACTCTCTGGGGGCGTGCCTTGAACCAGCCGGTTAGTTCCGCCATCGCTAATTCCTTTGCTCACGGCGCGCTCAGCCGATCACGCGTAGTGCGAAACCGAGACTTTGGCACGCTCGGCGTGGGCCGGGGATACGACGCAGTGGATTTTGGACTGGTGACTGCTACCTTTACCACCGTCGATATCGAAGCGGGCATGGAAGCGGAGCTTCGGGAATCCCAGTACGCACTATATGGTACTTGGCCCCGGGTCTTCGGCCCGGTTCACAACCCCTATCTCGGTCTAGTCTATCAGACAGCCACTGATTTGGTCCCAGGTTCTCGTCCGCGCACGCTCGACGACCCTGGCCAGGACTGGAAAGCCATCACTCTCGGATGCAAAATCCACGTGACAAATACGCCTGACCCGATGCAGCGGAAGAAAGTCGACTATCTGCGGCTGGAGACATCGTTTCGATTCGACGAAACAGCCCAGGGAATTTATGCGAGCGCGACGATCTGGCAGTAGTACCTTGATCCAAGACTGTTGAGAGTTCTTACTAGAGCCCGACCCACCATGCGGTCGGGCATTTTTTTGGATAAAGGTCGTTTATTAGGACATAGTAATGTAAATACTACATAGGCGAGGTTGGTCAACCTCGCCTACGGTATTTCTTGAAGAAGAGTATACTTAAGCCATGACAAAACCAAGCCGGCTTGAGGAGAAAAAATTATGGAAGCTTGGGTATCGGAATATCGCCGGCCTGGATGAGGCTGGCCGGGGAGCCTGGGCTGGTCCGATTGTGGCAGCCGCGGTAATTTTGCCGCCGCGAATCCGTTTAGAGGGTTTGCGCGATTCAAAACAGCTTTCGCCTGGCCAACGGGAGAAATTGTTTTCGGCGATTGCCAAGGTGGCGATTAGCTGGAGCGTCGGAATTGTCAGCCACCGGTTAATTGACCGAAAGGGAATCGGCCCGGCGAATATTTTGGCTATGGTGCTGGCCATCAAAAAACTTTCAGTCGCACCAGACTATCTTTTAATCGACGCGCTGAAGTTTGATCACTTACTGCCGAGTCAAGCCATCGTGCGCGGCGACCAAAAAGTTTTTTCCATCGCGGCCGCTTCGATTCTGGCCAAGGTGACGCGCGATCGAATTCTCATCGGCCAGCACGAGAAACTTCCCCAGTACGATTTCCATCTCCACAAAGGCTATGGCACGAAACACCATTTAGCCCTGATCAAAAAACATGGTGTCAGTCAGTTCCACCGCAAAAGCTACCGACCGATGAAGCATCTTATTGTCTAGGCATTGATATTTTGGTATAATGAATTTACTTAAAACAGTCTATGGTTGAACGAATACCGGGCGGCAATGAGCTGCTCGACCCAATGAAGCTGATCCAAAAAGCCGGCATTTCTTTCAGAATGTCAGTAGCTGATTTAGGTTGTGGGAGCAGCGGGGTTTTTGTCCTTCAGTCAGCCAAAGCGGTTGGTGAAAAAGGCGTAGTTTACGCGGTTGATATTCTCAAGTCCGTTTTAGCCAGCGTGATTAGTAAGGCCCGGATGCAGGGAATAAATAATGTCAGAACAGTCTGGTCAAATCTTGAGATCTACGGCGCCACTAAAATACCGACTGGTGGTTTAGATCGGGCTCTGCTGATTAATACCTTGTTCCAGACGAAAAAGCATAAAGAAATGATGCAGGAAGCCAAGCGCATGTTAAAGCGAGAAGGCATGCTGTTGGTGGTTGAATGGAAGCCTCAGGGCGCGCCGTTTGGCCCGCTGGAAAAAGACCGCGTCCCAGCTGAGAAAATCAAGGCCATAGCCAGCGACCTCGGTCTTCAATTATTAGAGACTTTTGAGGCTGGTCCTTACCACTACGGATTATTATTCGTTAATCCTAACCCATAGATTTTAGCTAGAATTAGACAAAAAGACGGCTTTTGGGAGAAAGCCTTTTTCTATTTTGGGCCAAGAAAAAATAAAAATTGGACAGCTGGGCGAATCCCTGGCTCGGCGTTATCTTGAAAACCAGGGCTATATTGTATTGGCGAAAAACATCCGAACTAAAAAAGGCGAACTTGATTTAATCTGCCAGAAAAACCAGCTGGTTGTTTTTGTTGAAGTAAAGACCCGGAGAAGTAAAACATATGGACTGGCAGAGGAAGCGATAACACATAAAAAGGCTCTAACCTTAGCTAAAATAACCCAAGATTATTTAATGAAAAACTTGCTGGAAAACAGAAGGTTTCGGATCGATTTGATAGTTGTCGAACTTGATAATCAATCAAACAAGGTCAAGATTAGACATGTAGAAAACGCCATTTCCGATCTCGACGATCAATCGCTTGACGATTAAGGTAATAAAACTGTAAGATGGAGTGACCGAAAAAACATTAACTAATTTATAAACAGAGCGATGGTACAGATAAACTTTTTGCCCAAAGGAGGGAAAAAGGTAAACCGAGAAACGAAGATAGCTTTCGTTTTTTTGATTATTTTCGCGGTTTTATTCGGGCCGATAGCTTCAGTTACCGCCGCGGTGGCCGAAGGCTCGGCTTTTCCCGCGCCAACTCTAATCGCGCCGGCTGACGGAAGTTTCACGAGCCAAACCAAGCCCATTGTCACCGGGTTGGCTTTGAACGATTCGCTGATAAAGGTGTTTATTGATGATGAGCTTAATGGCCAGTTCATGGTAAAAAACGACCCTTCTGGCACGGCGAATTTTGGCTATGAGCCGTTTTTAAATTTACGGCCGGGCTGGCATAAGGTGCTTACAACTGCTACAGACGCCAAGGGCCAAGTGAGTATATCCTCAAATACGCTCAACTTTTTCGTGGAATACCCAATGTCGGCGCCGACCCTGTTTCAGCCGGTGGTAAATGAACAGACAAAAGCCACCCAGCCATGGTTTGTCGGATTGGCGATTAACGATTCGCTGGTGAAGATTTATATCGACGGGATATTAAACGGCCAGTTCATGGTAAAAAACCATCCATCTGGCGCGGCCAGCTTTTCCTATCAAACTTACTATGAAATGACGCCAGGCCGGCACACGGTTTTTGCGCTAGCCGAGGATCCAAACGGCAAAGCCAGCCAACCCTCGGCCATCATCGAATTTGTTATTCCCCAGAACCCGGCGCCAGAGGCAGTAAGTGAAAAAACTACCGAGGTGAAGGGCGAGGAAACAGATAAAACGGACGGACAGGAAACCCAAAAAACACCGGTGACCAACTCTGAAGAAAAAACCGACGATACTAACTCCGAAAATTCCACGGCAGCAAAGACTGATGAAGATGAGGATTCAAATTGGCTATTAGTTGTCGGCCTAATGATCTTGGCCGTTGGCTTAATTCTACTCATCGATAACTTAGTGAGGCGACCGCGCCAGAATCCGGCGCCTGACCCCTTTAAGCCTCCTGCCGAGAATAAAGAACCGCCCCCCGAATTAAAAAAGACTGAAGTAAAAGAGGATCATACCGACCAGCTTTTCCCGCCGCCACCGCCTGATATGAAATAGAACAATAGATAAAGTAGACGAGGATGACCATCCTCGTCTACTTAGTCTTGCCAAGATTTTACCGTTCCGCTATACTCAAGCTAGGACTAGTTCTTTATTAACTGGTCCATTTTAGTAAGAAATTCAAAATTAAGAATTAAAAATTATCAATTTAGGAAATCCCGCAACGGGACAACCAACATTCTTCCTTCTGAATTATTAATTATAAATTGACTATAGATCTATGAGTTCCCCAATCACCCAGGCAATCAAACAAATCTGCGAGGAAAAGAATATTCCGGTAGAGTCGGTTATTGAAACGATCGAAGCGGCGTTAGCGGTGGCCTACCGCAAGGATTTTGGTGAAAAAAATCAGAACATCAAGGTTGAATTCAATACTGAGACGGCCCAAAGCCGTGTTTTCGACGTGAAAACAGTCGTGGATATTACGCAGGAAGAAATTGAAGAGGAAGAGCGAAAACGGGAAGAGCGGAGAAAGGCTTTCCAAGAGAACAAGTTGGCTCCGATTACCGAGAAGAAAGAGGTAGAGAAAGAGGTTGGGGATAAAAAAGAAACCGCTGAACCGGCTGAAGACGAAGCTGAGGCAAAAAAGGCGTACGATCCGAAAACCATGATACCCCTTGAGGAAGTCAAGAAAAACAATCCTAAGGCAAAAGTTGACGACGTGATAAAAACAGAATTATTCCCGCCCCAAGCCTATGGCCGGATGGCCGCCCAAACAGCCAAGCAAGTTATTATCCAGAGGTTGCGCGAAGCTGAACGTGAAACGGTCTTTAAGCATTATAAGGACAAAGAAGGCCAGATAATCAATGGGACAATCCAGCGGGTTGAGGGTAAATTAACTTTCGTCGATTTAGGCGATACCGCGGCAATCATGCCGCCCTCTGAACGAGTTGAGAGTGAGAGTTACCAGCCAGGCCTGCGCCTGAAGTTCTACCTGGTCAACATCAGCCAGGCGCCAAAAGGACCGGAGATTATTGTGTCGCGGTCCCACCCAGAAATGGTGAAAAGACTTTTCGAGTTTGAGGTGCCGGAAATCGCTTCGGGCGCGGTGGAGATTAAATCAATCGCCCGTGAGGCCGGTTCGCGGACGAAAATTGCCGTCGCCTCCCTGGAGCCGAACATTGACCCGGTCGGCTCGTGCGTGGGTCAGCGCGGAACCCGGGTTCAAACGGTCATTTCGGAGTTGGGCGGAGAAAAAATCGATATTGTGGAATATGAAGAAGACCCGGTTAAATTTATCATCAATGCCCTGGCACCGGCTAAGGTTTTAAGCGTCCAGACCAAGGAGGCGGAAAAAACCGCCCTGGCTGAGGTCAAGGAAGACCAATTATCACTGGCCATCGGCCGGGGAGGACAAAACGTCCGACTCGCCGCCAGATTAACTGGCTGGAAGATTGATATTATCAGAGAGGGTGATACGGTCCCGCCCAAAACTGAAGAAAAGGCTGAAAAGGATGTTGACGAAACAAAGACCGAGCCAGTCGCGGAAGAACCAAAGAACGAAACAGTTGTCGAGGAGAAGATCGAGGAAAAACCAGCCGCGGAAAAAGTCAAGGAAGAGAAGCCGACAGTCAAGCCCAAACGCAAGAAAAAAACAGAGAAGGAAGAGCCTTCTCCAGATAAAGAATAAATTTTTAATTTTCGAAACACACTATGTCGAGTGCAACCCTTTTTGCCTTGCTGGCGAGCCTGGCAGCGCTTGCCTACGGAGCCATCCTCATCCGTTTAGTTTTACGTCTGCCCAAGGGCAATGAACGAATGCAAAAAATTGCCCAGGCGATTCAGAAAGGCGCGCAAGCCTACCTCAACCGGCAGTATCGGACTGTCGGCATTATCGCCGTTATTTTATTTGCTCTGCTCTGGGGTTTTCTCGGTTATAAAACTGCCCTGGGCTTTCTAGTCGGAGCGGTTTTTTCGGCAGCCGCCGGTTATATCGGGATGAATATCTCGGTTCGGGCCAATGTCCGAACAGCTGACCAAGCCCAGAAGGGTTTAAAGCAGGCTTTGGCCGTGGCTTTCCGCGGCGGATCAATAACTGGACTTTTGGTAGTCGGTCTGGCGCTTTTGGGAGTGGCCGGATTTTTCGCTTTGACCAATGATTTAAAAGCCCTGATCGGCCTGGGCTTCGGCGGCAGCTTGATTTCAGTGTTTGCCCGTCTGGGCGGAGGCATTTATACGAAAGCCGCCGATGTCGGCGCTGACCTGGTGGGCAAGGTTGAGGCCGGCATACCTGAAGACGATCCGCGTAATCCGGCGGTGATTGCCGACAATGTCGGAGATAACGTGGGCGATTGCGCGGGCATGGCTGCCGATCTTTTTGAAACCTACGCCGTGACAGTAGTAGCCGCGATGCTCTTAAGTTCTTTGCTTTTCAAAGGATTTAGCAATGGCTTGGTTTTTCCGCTGGCTATCGGCGCGGTTTCAATCGTCGCCTCGATTATTGGAACGCTCGTGGTCAGGCTGGGGAAGAATAATAATGTCATGGGCGCGCTTTATCGCGGCCTGGGTTTAAGCGGATTATTGGCGGCGGCCGCTTTTTACCCGATTACGCGGTGGTTAATGAGCGATTTAGCTGATTATTCGGTCTGGCGGATTTATTTGTCGCTTCTGGTTGGCTTGGTGGTGACCGCGGCGATCGTGATGATCACGGAATATTATACCTCGAAAAAATACCCGCCGGTTCGGCACATTGCCAAATCATCGGAAACCGGCCACGCCACAAATATAATTAGCGGCTTGGCCATCTCGATGAAATCCACGGCTTGGCCGGTGTTAGTAATTGTAGCTGGAATTTTAGTGGCGCATGGTTTGGCCGGAATCTACGGAGTGGCTCTGGCAGTCGTGGCTATGTTGTCGCTGACCGGCATAATCGTGGCAATTGACGCCTACGGGCCGATTACGGACAACGCTGGCGGAATTGCCGAGATGTCCGAACTTCCTGATTCGGTCAGAACCGTGACTGATCAATTGGACGCTGTCGGCAATACTACCAAGGCCGTGACCAAAGGTTATGCGATTGGTTCAGCCGGTCTGGCGGCTTTAGTCCTCTTCGCTTCATACGTTCAGGAGCTGGGTGCGTCCGATAAAGTATTTAATTTTATTTTGTCTGACCCGAAAGTCTTAGTCGGACTATTCATCGGCGGACTCTTGCCTTATTTCTTCGCGGCTTTGTCCATGGAAGCTGTGGGCCGGGCAGCTGGCGCGGTGGTGACTGAAGTCAGACGCCAATTCAAAGAAATCAAAGGCTTAATGGAAGGCCAGGCCGAAGCCGACTACAGCCAGGCGGTTGATATCGTCACCAGATCTGCTATCAAGCAAATGGTTGTGCCCGCCTTAATCCCGGTGGTTATACCGATTGCCGTGGGTTTTCTGCTCGGGCCGGTGGTTTTAGGCGGAGTTTTGGTCGGCAGTATCGTTACCGGGATATTTGTGGCAATCTCAATGACTACTGGCGGAGCGGCCTGGGACAATGCCAAGAAATATATTGAAGAAGGCCACCACGGCGGCAAGGGCTCGCTAGCCCATCAAGCGGCGGTAACCGGAGACACGGTCGGCGATCCTTACAAAGACACGGCCGGTCCAGCCATCAACCCGATGATAAAAATTCTGAATATTGTCGCGCTGCTAATAATTTCATTGATAGTTTAAAAGCCAATGCCCTATGGCCCGCTGAGATACACCATTATTCCACTTTTGCGGAAAGGCGTGGCTCGGATCGAAGGGGCGGAAAATCTTCCGAAGCAAAGCGGGTTTATTGTCGCGGCGAATCACTCGAGCTGGCTCGACTCGGCCATTCTGATCAGCGTTATTTTCAGTCTTTTGAAAAAGCAGGTTTTTTTCGTGGCGGCCACAAAGAAATATAAAAGTCTCGGCGCCTTGCCAGTTGATAAAAAAAATCCAGCCAAAGTGGTTAATTCGGGTTTAAAGCTTTTAGCGAGCAATCAGATTATCGGAATTTTTCCAGAGGGCCGAGCCAATGGCATACGGACTTTGAATCGGGGCAAAACTGGCGTGACTCGATTAGCGCTTTGGTCTGGTTATCCGGTTGTTCCAGCCGGGATTATCGGTACCAGCGGAGTCAACCCACTGAGGGCGATTTGGAAATTTTTTTCGCCGAAACGCAATATTCAAATTATTTTTGGTCAACCCATCACCTTCCCGCGTCAGGACAAAACAGTTACCACCTATAAAGAGCTTTGTAACAGGACTACGGTGGTAATGGAGAAAATAGCCGGATTGTGCGGCAAACTCTATAAGCATTAATTTCGAAATCCGGATATCGAAGTAAACAGTTTAAAGTTTAGGATTTCGTGCTTCGAAATTTGATACTAAAAGTCTATGGCCTATCCAATTTTACGCCAAACTTTGATGCGGCTTTTCCGGCGCAGGATTTATGTCACTGGGCTGGAGAATTTACCCATCCAAACGCCATATATTTTAGTGGCTAATCACGTCAGCTACCTTGACGCCCCAATGATCGGTATTGTCTTGGCAGTTGAGAGAAATGCTCGGGCCTATTATCTGACACACAAAGGTGTAGCCAAGTGGTTTGGCCGGCTGATCGGCGAGCGCTTTTTGGGAATGATTTCGATCCCGCCAGATAATAAAGCTCAGGTCATTGAGATTGCCAAGACCGCGGTTAAAGCAGGTAAAAATATCGGGATTTTTCCGGAAGGCGGTCGCAATTATGATACCCAGCAGCTGAAAAAAGGCAAAACCGGCGCGGCGCGTTTAGTTCTGGCTACGGATTTGCCCGTCGTACCAATCGGGGTTATCGCTCCACCTCTGCGGACAATCGGAGGAGCCATCAAGACCTTTTTCTTTACCCGCCAGCCGCTAGGCATAGTCTTGGGAAAGCCCTTAGAGTTTTCAAGCGAGCCTGGCCAGGAAATTACCAAGGAAAGATTGGAGTCCATTACCCGGGATATCATGGGCGCGATCGGCGAACTCTGCCATAAAATTTATCCATACTGACATGAAGCCATATTTTAGAACACGGTTCATTGCTGGGAGTCTGTTTAAACGAAATTTTCGTTTAGTGGCCGGGCTCGAGAACGTTCCAAAGCAGGGGCCATTTTTAATCGCCGCGAACCATATCGATTACCTGGACGGCATCCGGCTGGCTTTGGCAATTTCTGATATTACCGGTCGAGAAGTCTGTTTTATTTCAAAAACCAATAATTACGCACGCTGGTTTCCCGGCTCGACAATTGCCATCAATCCCGAGAACAAAGCCGGTGTTCTAGCCGAGGCTGTCGAGAAAATAAAAAGCGGCTGGGTAATCGCCATCTTTCCGGAGGGAATAAGAAATTCTTCACCTGAACTTTTGCGTGGCAAATCGGGCCTGGCCCGGCTGGCCCTGACCTGCCAGGTGCCGGTTTTGCCGATTGGTTTAAGGGGACCAAGCGGACGCTCTTTCCTCCATTCAGTAAAATTGTTATTGTTTAAGCGCGGCCAGGTGGAAATGAGGGTCGGTCAGATAATGCGATTTCCCCCGGAAGAAATAAATGACCAAAATTTGGAACGAGTTATGCGGGCAGTCATGCAGGAGGTCGCCAGATTGTCTCAAAAGACTTACAAATTTTAATAAAAATATGGTTGAATCTTGGTCAAAATTATCGCATTTGCCGAAAGAAAAGATTCAGGCACTTCAAAACAAGAAACTCCGGACTTTTATCAGACATTATATTCCCTACAGCCCGTACTACCGCGAGCTGTTTAAGAAAAACAATTTATGCTATTCGGATATCAGATCGACCAGCGATTTAATAAAATTACCTTTTACTTCAAAGGCTGATTTGGCGCCGACCGAAGATGATCGAGCCAAGCCGCGCCAATTTATTCTCCAGCCCGATGAAAAATTAATAAAAAAATACGCTCCAAAAAGCCAGCTGGCAAAAATAATCTGGGGCAAGATCACCGGTCAAAACGTGCAGCGGAAATTGGAATGGGAATTCAAACCCGTCCACATGCATTTTACGACCGGCCGGACCGCTCTGCCCACGCCCTTTGTTTATTCGGCTTACGATTTGGAAATATTGAAGGAAAGCGGCGAGCGGATGTTCAATGTAATAAATGTTGATCGGAGCCTTTTTGCCCTAAACGGGTTTCCCTATTCGCCACACTTAGCTTTTTGGCTGGCTCATTACGCTCTGGTCAAGCTGGGTATCACCAGTTTGCAGACCGGCGGTGGCAAGGTAATGGGTACGCAGAAGATTTTAGACGCGATTGAAAGATTAAAGGCCGGCATCTTAATTTTTATCCCCGGCTATTGCTATCACGTGATCCGCGAAGCAGTCAATCAAAAAAGAGATTTATCGAGCGTCCAGCACGTAGTTTTCGGCGGCGAGCGGGTCAGTCCGGGTTTGCGGGAAAAGGTGCGCGAGCTGCTTCAGCAGCGGGGCGCGAAGAATCCAAGGATTTATGCTACTTACGCGCTGACTGAAGGTAAAACCGCCTGGATTCAGTGTAGCGAAGAGTCGGGCTATCACCTATATCCGGATATCGAATATTTTGAAGTAGTTGATAAGGAGGGCCGGCCGGTAAAGGAGGGCGAACCAGGCGAGCTGATTTACTCGGCCCTGGACTGGCGCGGTTCAGCGGTTCTGCGCTATAAGACTGGCGATACGTGCCAAGGCATTGATTATGAACCCTGTCCTAATTGCGGCCGGACTGTTCCCCGGATCCGTCCGGATATTCAGAGAAATTCCGAGGTCAAAGAATTTAACTTAACTAAGGTCAAGGGCGAACTGGTCAACTTAAATAACTTCTTTCCATTGCTCTCGGGTATTAAAGAAATCGAAGAGTGGCAGGTGACAATTCAGAAGAAAAATAATGATCCTTTCGAAGTTGACGAACTGATCGTTGAGGTAGCAACCAAAGACGGCCTTGATTTCGATCAATTTCAGCATCGCCTGGAAAAAATGATTTACAGCGATGTGGGAGTTAGCGTAACCGTCCAGCCATGCGATTTAGCCGCGCTGCTTCAGAAGGTCGGGATGGAGACGGAATTGAAAGATAAGAGGATTGTCGACGCGAGGCCGAAGTAATTACAAAAATTAGTTAATTAGTTTATTGGTTGATTAGTTAATTAGTTGAATGAGGAATTGAGGGCAGGTTTAAGGCTTTTACAATAAAAACCATCCCCCGTTTTTCACTAGGGACGATTTTATATATAGCTTTAATCGATTCGTGGAATGTTCAGCAGCCAGCCGGGCTGGAGCATCCTATCGGGATTGAGAATTGAAGGAAACTTTACTTTATTTACGTCGAGAATCAATTCCCAAAAGCTGCCCTTGCCGTAAATCAACTTGGAGATCCTCCAGAGTGAATCGCCTAGCCGCACGACGTAGCGGAAGAAGAGTTGTGGCCGGAAAAACTTATCATTGGCAGGCTGGATGATGCTAAAAGTGTATTCAGGAGTTTTGTGGCTGAGTTTCCCAATGATATTTTGAGCTTGAAGCTGAATGGTGTGTTTTCCGGGTTTGAGATTTTTGACATCCCGCCAAAATGAAGCCGTGCCCTTTTGGCCGCTACCAACGGAAAACGTGTCAATGACAATGCCGTCCAGATAAACGAGAATTGTTGAATTAGCCGCTGAGAGGCCGACTAACCGGATACTGGCGTTTTTAGCATCCACGATAATCGGTGGAAAGATAGTCGGGGTGATAAAGGGCGGGTCAATTTTGAAACGGATGGCGGTTGACTCGGCGCTTACCTTGGCATCAGCGTTGCGGGCCCGGACAGCCAGAGTATGCCAGCCATAGGCCAGTGGCTGTTTCACGGAGTAGTGATAATTGCCAGTGCCCCCGCGGCCGGTTGACGCTTTGACCACCTCCAGGATTTCACCGTCGAGAATCAGGAAAACGTCGGTGTTTGAAACGGAGAGTCCGGTGATAGTCGGTTTTGGCGTTTCGACAATCGTGTTGTTTGTCGGATAGACAATGGTGGGGGTGGGGATGTAGGTGGTGAAGGTCGCGTCAGCTGAACTTGTCTCGGTATTTCCAACGCTGGTGACAAAATAATGGTAGACCGCGCCTGATTTCAGACCAGTGAGGGTGAATGAGTGGTCCACGGTCAGGGCGCTATCCGAAACTTCACTGCCGTAAGTTGTTGATTCGCCGTACTTAACTTTCGAATTTGCCGCGTGATTCGTCTTCCAGGTTAGAGTCGCGGTGCTGGTAGTTATCCCAACGACTTGAATATCACTGATCGCGGTTGTCGGCAGGGTGGTGAAGGTCGCGTCAGCACTGATCGCTTCAGTGTTGCCGACAGAAATTACTCGGTAATGATAGGTAGTACCGGGGGTCAAATCAGTCAAGGTAAAACTTGGTTCAGTTGTTCCCGTCTCAGTCGCGCTGCTTTTGTCGTATTCTTCGGTCAGACCATAATCCACATGGGCGGTGGCCGCATGATTAGTCTGCCAAGTTATAGTCGCCGAGGTGAGTGTGAGGTTGGTTACTTCGATATTTGATAGGGTGGTAGCGGGTAAGGTGGTAAAAGTAAGATCACCGGAATTTGCCGTGAGGCCATAGCTGTCAAGGCCGGAAATTTGGTAGTGATAAGTCGTGCCAGGTGTTAAACCAGTAAGGGCGAGGCTGTGATCGATTGTTGAAGCGCTGTCGGTTGCCTCATCTCCATAAGAAGTGGTTAGACCATAATCGACTATTGAGGTGGTAGTTCGGCTGGTTGTCCAATTTATAACAGCCGAAGTGGCGGTGATTTCATCCGCGCTTGTTTCACTGATGGTAGTTGCCGACAGCGTAGTGGCCACCTGGTCGCTTGAGGTGGTTCGGTTCCCATACGAGTCGGTTCCGGTTACCCGGTAATGATATTGAGTATCAGAATCTAAGCCAGAAACCTCAACCGTGTGGCTTGTTTCCAAGTCGACAACCTCGGTTGTTTCGAGGCCATAGCTGTCAGTTAAACCATACTGGACTTGAGAGGTTGTTCCTTCGTTGCTGGTCCAGGTGATGATCAGCGAGGTGGGTTCGGCCGCTGATTCAATGTTCGAATATACAGCCGGCGTGTCAAATTGCCAGTTGGTATTTGAACTACAGTCAGTATTTGTTCCATCATCAGCCAGAATCAGATCGCCGGAACTGGCATCAGAGCGCGCCACATCAACATAGGAAATGGCGTTTTGACTGCCACTTATGGCCAGTAGCCAGGTTCCAGAAGTCAGCGTTGAATTGCGGAAGATTATCGGAGTTCCAGCCGCTTGTCCGTTCCAATTGATATCATTCAAAGTGTAGGTTGAACCTGAATCATATTCCACCTTTACATCGCCAGTCGTTATCGTGTAAGTGTTGGCCACGGTTGCCGGATCTGAGAAACGGATCCCGGGAGTGAAGGCGTCAGAACAGCCAGTGGAGCTCCCAGACGCATTGGTCAAGGTTAGATTATTAAACGCCGAAGTACTAATCATTGTCCCACTGAAAGTCTGAAGCGTCGTTCCAGCCACGGCCACAGTTCCGCTGCTATGGGTGAAGGTTCCACTGTTCGCATAATCGCCCTTGAGCGAAAGAGTACTGTCTGAACTTGCTATGAGAGTGGTATCGCTTCCGATGGTTGTATCACCAGTCACGGTGGCAGTTGGATCGTTGGTATCGAGATTTAAAGTAGTTGTTCCAGCGCCGCTCATTGATAGGGTAAGGTCTGAAGCCAGCGCGAGCGTTCCGCTGCCAGCTGTCACAGTCCGATCTGTTGCCCCGGTATTCGTGACTGTCACGGCTCCACCGTAGGTTCGGACCGGTAGAGTGAGAGCACCACTGGTGGCATCAAAACTTACTGGAGCGGAAAGCGTTCCCCCAGTACCCAGACTAGAGTTTTGAATAACGAGCGTGCCAGAGCCACTGATCGTACCAGAGATAGAGACGGAACCGCCGGTGCCTGAAGTCAGCGTTCGTGAAGCGCCAAGCGAAAGAGTATCACCCGAGGCCACGGCCAGAGTATGCGAAACAGTCAGGTCAGAGGTGGAGAGGGTGATTGTTCCAGCGCTGGTTGGATTGATGGTCAGGTCATAGAGGGTTGCTCCACCGCCAGTAAGAACGCCGGCTGTGCCGGCCATTGTTACGGCTTTAGTGCCAGCCGTGACTGAGCTGGGCAGAGTGAGGTTATTGTTTACTGTAATGTTTGAGGCCAAGGTCGGCGTGCCCGAGAGGGTGAGGTTATAGAAGGTAAGAACATTTGCGCCACCACCGAGCGAACCGCTACCAGAAACCGTTATTGTTGGAGTGCCGCTTGAGGTGGTGACAGTGGCTGTTCCAGCAGTAGTGATATCACCTCCGCCTATTGATGTATCAACATTAAGATTGAGCGTTGCTCCGGTATCAACTAAAATGTCACGGCCGATACTGGCTGTGCCAGAACCGAGTGTCGCTGTGGCAGTATCATCGATGTGGAGATCCCCACCCGTGGCATTCGTTGTTATAGAGCCGCCAGGCGTATAAGTGGAACCAGACCATACATGAAGTTCGGTTCCAGTCGGCACAGTTAAAGCGCCGCCAGTGACAGTGAATGGAATATCGTCGTCATTGCCGCTATCATACGCATCAAGATTGGCGTTGGTGGTTGGACCAGCGTCTTCATGGCGGACAACAACTCTATTTTGGTACAGATCAATATCGTCGATAGTAGTTATTAGGTCAGCCGCTCTTGTCACAGTCACCGCTTTCTCCGTCTCGCCGTCGAGAAAGACCGTCACGATATCGCTGGGGTTATCAATGGTGATCGAACCAATGCTGAACGCACCCGTGTCCAGCGTGCATTCAGCCGTGTAGGTTCCAGCGCCGGCCACTCGCAAAGCCACAGTTTTATTCCCAAGTGAGCAATCAATCGGCGTTGTTCCCTCGTCGCTGTAGATATTTCCGGAAACTGTCACATTGTCGAGATAGAGGAGATCACCAATTCGGATTTTTTGATTGGCTGAGATATCACTGAGATATTGAACATAGGCGATATCGTTTGTCGTATCAACCGACGAGGTGTAGGTTGTGCTCGTATGGGTAGTTCCGGTATGAGCCGAACCATCCTCGCCATCGAGGAAGGCATTATTGACGCTTAAGACCGGAGCGGTTGAGGCAGCGTAGTCGGTTATGGTGTAAGTCGGCTTTTTTTTCGTGACCGTGTCCGCGTTGGTGTAAGTAAATATGACTCGGTTATTGTCGGCGGCAAAAGAGAGGCCACCCTCTTGTTTATCAAAGCTCGAAAAGGTGCCAGTGGTCATGGTCGGCGTATCCGGACTGGCAATATCGTTTCGATACACGTCAATAGCCGCTTCATTGCTCATGACATCAGTGTCTGGCCTGACCTGATAGCTCACGGTTGTGCTGATTGTGCTGCCATCAGTTAAAGTCGGTCCGTCAGCATCCGAATACCAGTTGGATTTTCCATAGGTAGCGTCAGAGGCAGTATTGTAGGTATCGTAGGTCCAGCCGCCGGACTGTCCGACATAATGGGCAATCGCCGAAGATTTCATGGCACCAGTGCCAAGCATCCCCCACCAATTGTCTGTCCCAGGAGTGGGGGTATCATCGGAATTGTCGCGACTGGCGGTGAAATTCGCCGCTTCGGCAAAATCAATATTCACGGAGTTTTTCATCTCACCCCAGTCGATAGTTGAACCGGTTGTATTAGTTAGACTAAACTTTGTCCAAATCCGGCCATCACCCCAGATTACTCGATTGAGAATGTAGTCTTCGCCCGAGATTCCAGCCAACTCGCCCGAATAGCTAAATTCAGTTCGGTTTCCAGAATTATTTGCTACAGAAAAAGTTGCGTTGGTAGTACTGATCAATGATCGCACCGCCGAACCGTCGTTCCAGTCAATCGGGTCAAGAACTGAATCAGCGTCAACAAGATTATTGAGTAAATACTGATCATTTTCCCGGTCATACCAATCCGATATTCCGCCGCCTTTGTCATTATTGAACACGGCAAAATACTGACTGGGTGAGCCGACAACGGTATATTGGGGCGGAGTAGTGGCGCCGGTCGGATCAACTTGAGTTAACAGAAAAACACTTGAGCTGGTCTCCCTCATAGCCCAAATTGTTTTTAAATAAGAAACCTCATAGGCAGCCGCAGTAGCCGCGGTCGGGTATGTATGATCGACAAAATCGTAAGTTGTTCCCTCGGTATTGAAGACCTCGGTTCCCCAGGTGGGGTAATATTGGTCATACATCTCCACGTTAAAGAGGCCGGCCGTGCCTGAGTACGTAAATTCATCATCATGATCATTGCCGTCTAGAATTTTCCACAGTACTTCATAAGGATTTTCTCTGTTGCCATCGTAGACTGCGTCTCCCGTGTAAACACCCGGATTGGCGCAGCGGGTATGAACATCTGTTATTACTTCAGCATCAGCTGGGGTGCCATTCGTCATCCAATCATGAATGGCATAGTGGGCATTATAAACTTCATCAGTTTCGGTGGCGGGGTTCGGCACTAAATCAGTCCAGTCCCGATTCTCATTGCAATATTCAGCGTTGGCAGTGGTCCAACCCTGATAGGCACCGTCAGGATTCATCATCGGAATAATTTTAAAGATCGAAGTTCGCCTCATAAGCTTGGCTTCGTCACTTGAGCCAATCAAGAAATTAATGACTCCCTGGATGGCATAGCTTCCCATAGGTTCCATGCCATGCTGCCTGGCAATAAACCAATACACTTTTTTATTGGCCGCAGTAATGGGCGAGGCCGTGTCCTGGATCGTTACCAGGTGCATCATTCTACTTTGAACCGAATTGCCGATATCAGTGACGGTTACATAGGGAGAGGCTGACCAGGTCGTAAGGTCGTTTTCGGAATCAGTGTAGGTGTAGGGAATGCCGTGAGCGATATAGACAGTATCGGAGGTAAATTCAATTCCAGCGCCGGGAAAGGTATAGATCATATCACTGCCGCTCACAGTGCCGGTACTGCTGATCCGATACCAATTTACCTGATCGTAAGAATAGACAGGTTTATGATCAACCCAATCAGTATTTTCATTGCTGCCGGCCATGGCGTTGATTAATTTTATTGTGAGTGTCTGATTTAGGGCGTTGCTCATTGAGAAATAAAACCAGTTCTGCCTACGGGCGTCAGTGCACGGCCCCAAGGGTCCACCACCATCAAGTTCACTGGCAAAGCTGATTTTTGAGGCATCGCCAGTGTATGGTTTGGTGAAGCTCGCGCCATTGCCGCCCTCAAGGGTGCTGTCAAAAACTGTTGCTTCCGTCTGGATTTTTGGATACTGGGTATAGGTATTGAGCGCGGTACCGTCGCTTTTGACCATGCGGAAGCAGTAGGTCGTATCGTGGAGAGCGCCGTTGTTTTCCACGAGCCAATCCCACTCGGCTGATTGCCCGGCAGTCGCTTGATTTGGGTTGAGAGCGGAATTATTCTGCTCTTCATATGTCTGTAGCGTTCCAGCGGTCGAGAGTAAGGCTGAAGATATCGTGGTACCATCAGCTGGGTTCGTGTCTGATTCACCTCGCCAGATGGTCGCCGAACTGGCCGCGCCAACATCATTCCAGCTCACGATCGCCGCGCAGTCCGTTCCCTCGCCATATTGTAATTTAAAATCTTGCGATCCAGCAGCCAGGGTGTCGCCAGTGATACCAAGAGACATGCGCATACGGATGAGATTAGCGTCATCTGGCGGAACGTCCGCTGTGGTGATCGCCGCATTTTCTGCCAGATCGGTCGCGCCGGCTGGCCAGGGATCAGCTGGCTGGACAAGATCATTATCGACATAAAAACGAAACGCGTTCTGTTCGAGCGTGGCAGTCGTGTCAGCGACTACTGGGTGAGGCACAAAGACCGTTAATCCGATAGCCACAAGCGCTGATATAGCCACCCCGATACCAAAAGCAAAATAAAGCGAAGAGCGTATGCGTGAGCCGCCTTGGTCACATGTGACATTTTTACGATATTGTCGGTGAAGAACTCTTAGCATTATTAGTATATTTTATCACGCGTATTATGGAGTCCTGAACTCGAATAAGCCTAGGGTTATGATAGAAACAAAAGAACGGCCAGAGAATTTGGCCGCAAAAATATGTAATCTAAATTTAATTCCGGAAGGAATTATACCAGACCAACCCGACAAGATTTGGACTAGATACTTATTATCAAACATAATTATAGTATCCTCCATTAGAAGAGGCTATTTAAAGGTAAAGTAATTATAACACATAAATTAAGAAAATACAAGCTGTTGTTATAATAAAAAAAGGGAAGCCATTTGACTTCCCCGATTGTGTCGTGCGAAGAGCTGTCTCAGCAAGGTATGCGGCCGGTCTTAGGCCGGGTCGGTGGAGCAGGCGGGTTTTTGTGCGACAGATCGCACATCGGGAACCAGCAACAGTTTTCCCGCCCAGCGCAGTGCGGACCTTCGGGTCGTCCCGTCGGCTGATGCGTTGATTGCTCGCAGGGCTTGGTAGCGCCTTGGAAGTTATAATCCACCATGTTCATCGAACTCCCTCCTCCCAAAGACCATTGTGGTCATAAGGCAGAGAGAAAGTTGTCGTTCCCCTGTACCAGTCGTAAGCTTACGCAGGACTCCTGTGCAGGGGGCTGGAGAGCACCTTGTCCGCCCTGGGCGGATAGGTTGCTGTGGCGCTAATAACGGTCCAGTTCCCTCACGCCACTCGGTACAACTCCTCAAACGACGGTCTTATATTAGGATAATGGAAATTTTTTGTCAATTAGCCGGGGGTTTACAAAAACGATTCAATGAGATACGATATAAAAACGCAAAGTCGTGATTTTTTAAAAGGAGATAAGAATGAAAGTAGTAAATGAAAAACAACCAAAGAATTTAATCAAACTTACGATTGAGCTGAATCCTGACGAGATAAAACCCTATTTGCTTTCCGCGGCAAGCCGTTTATCCGAGAGAACCGAGATCCCGGGTTTCCGACCGGGCAAAGCGCCTTATGATCTGGTCAAACAGCGTTTTGGCGAAGCCGCGATTTATGAAGAAGTGGCTGAGGAAGTCGTGAAAAAAACTTATATCGAAGCAGTGCTTGAACAAAAACTTGAAGTGATCGGCCGGCCTCAAATCCAAATCCAAAAAATGGCGCCAGGCAACCTCCTGGTTTATACAGCCACGGTCGCGCTCATGCCCGAGGTAAAATTGGGCGACTATCAAAAACTAAAAACCCGAAAAAAGAAGGCTGAAGTAAAACCGGAAGAACTGAAGAAAACCATGGCGGAATTGAGAAAGATGCGGGCCAAAGAGACATTAGCCAACCGACCGGCCCAGACCGGAGATAAGGTTGAGATAGATTTTGAATTGTCGATTGACGGCGTGCCGGTTGACGGAGGTTCAAATAAGAAGTTTCCGGTTGTTCTCGGTGAAAATAGATTAGTGCCGGGGTTTGAAAAAAATCTTATCGGATTAAAGGCCGGAGCCAAAAAAGATTTTCAACTCGAATACCCGAAGGAGTATTTTCAGAAAAATCTGGCCGGCCGAAAAGTAGATTGCTCGGCCAAGGTTAACACTGTCTACCAGATAGAGCTACCAGCCTGGGATGACGCTTTCGCCAAGTTATTAGGCAGCTTCAAGAATATCCAAGAGGTTGAAGAAAAAATTGAGGTCAATCTCAAGGCTGAAGCGGATCATGAAGAAGAGCACCGGTTTGAACGGGAACTTTTGAAAGAAATTATTGACCGGACCGAGTTCGGGGAAATTCCCGAAATTTTGCTGGAAGCCGAGGGCCAGCGCATGATGGCGGAATTCAAATCAGGCATAGAAGAGCGGGGAATAAAATATGATGACTACCTCGAGCATCTCAAGAAAAGCGAAGCGGAGATTGCCAAAGATTTTCAGCCGCAAGCCGTGAATCGGATTAAAAGCGCTCTGGTATTGCGCGCCATACGTCTGAAGGAAAACATCACGGTTGACACGAGTCAACTCGAAGCGGAAATCAAAAAACAGAAGGAGGTATACAAAAACGACTTAGATACCTATAATAAAATTGACTCCCCGGAATACCGCGACCAGTATGAAGAGATGCTGCTGAATCGAAAGGTCTTCGATTATTTGGACTCTCTCATTAATCCGCCAAAATAAGTGAAAATCGGCGCACACATTTCCATCGCCGGAAAAATAAGCGAAGCACCGAAGCGCGCGGCTAAAGCCGGCTGCGAATGTTTTCAGATATTCAGCCGTTCGCCCCGCGGTGGTCCGGCTCCGGCCCTGACCGCTCCGGTGATCAAGGAATTCAGAAGCAACATCGAACGCTATCACCAAAACGGAAGCTATATTCACACGCCTTACTATATTAATCTGGCGTCTTCGAACAACCGGATTCGCTTCGGCTCGATCAAGGTTATCAGGGAGGAGCTGGAACGTGGGAGCTTGCTCGGGATTGACGCGGTAATGACGCATCTCGGTTCAGCCAAGGATTTGGGCGAGGCAAAAGCCCAGGAGCAAGTGGCTGACGGATTAAAGAGGATACTGGATGGTTACCAAGGCTCGACGGAATTTTTGATTGAAATGTCAGCCGGCTCGGGTTTGATTATCGGCGATACTTTTGAGGAAATTGCCAAGCTGATAAAACTCTCCGGACATAATGAAATCGGAGTTTGTTTTGATACAGCCCATGCTTTTGCCTCGGGCTATGATTTGAGGACCAAGATGGCGGTAAAAAAAACATTTGACGAGTTCGATAAAACGCTTGGCTTAAAGCGGCTCAAGCTGATCCACGCCAACGATTCAAAGGCCGAATTTGATTCTCATCTGGATCGGCATGACCATATTGGCTTGGGCAAGATTGGCCAAGAAGGATTTAAAGCCATTCTCCACGAGCCGCGGCTGAAGCATCTGAATTTGATTCTCGAAACCCCGGCTGACGGCCAGCGGGTTAATGATGTCGAGGTCTTGAAAGGGTTGAGGGCATAAAGAGAGTTTCCCCCTCCCCTTCCTAGCCACTTTAGTGGCGTATCCGACTATCCCGCCTTTTTCTCTACCTGACTAAAGTCAGTTAGAAGGTAGAGTGGCGGGAAAGTCGGTTTGAAGAAGAGGTGGCGTTCGCTAACGGCTTGTTAATCTTGCCATTCGCGAATGACTGGCTTGACAAGTTAGCTATTTAGGTGTATTATTGCATATCTTTGACAATTGATTTGCGAATGTAAGCCGTAGCTTTAAGAGTGTAAAATTTTGCATTTTTGAAGCTGCGGCTAAGACAGCAGCACCGTCCCGACGGTATCGGGAGAAGGAGACCGAGAGGAGAAACTGATCATGAAGCTCGAAATGATCGGTGAAGTGCCGGGGAATGTCCTTGGCATGTTTGCGGACCTTGCTCTCAAAATGCAACATGGGGTTCGGACTCCCGAGCAGCTCGCTTGTTTCTTGAGGGGCGAAAATCCCTTCGAGATCAAGCTTAGGCTGACGGTGAACTACGGCGATCTGCGCTGGAAAACCGTGGGCAAGATGCGGCGTGATGGATGCGTTGCTGAAGACATCGTCGCTTCCGACTTTCCTGTCGAGAGACAGGGGGCGGCCGAAGTTGTCTTCGAAATCATCGAACTGCCTCGGTCGACCGCTCCGAAGGCCGTCATCGATAAGTTCAGCGGCCAGGGGCTCAGGTTACCCGATCGTGCCGAGTCCGAAACGTTCATCGAGTGTAACGGGGGAAACTTCAAGAACAAACTGGCTGCTTTCTGCGGCCGCGCCCGAGTCAACGGCACAAGGTTCGAGACCGCAACCGTCTACTTCTACGGCGCCACCAACATGAGCTGGCGAACGTTCGATTGTGAGTGGGGGAGTGGAGTCTACATTCTGGCCGTTCGCGAGTCCGTTACGCTAGCCAGCGAAGCGTCAGCGTAGTCCTTAGGACCCGTGAGCCCCTGGATCCTCCTATGGATTCTGATCTCCGGCCCTCTGGACTGAATCTTCAGGCCCCGCATCTGTCAATTGCTTACCAAAGCGAATGATGGGTGCGGGGTTCTTTCTTTTTTGTTATATTGACAATGTTGACTATGAAATACCAAGACCTAGACCAGTACGTAGAATATTTGCGGAAATTTCCGCGATTTGGCAGCGAGGAATATTTGCGTTTGCACCGGATCAAAGCCCTGCTGGCTGAATTAGGACATCCCGAGCGCCAACTTAAGGGTTTCCAAATAGCCGGAACAAACGGCAAAGGCTCAACCGTGGCATTTCTCGATTCAGTTCTGCGGCAAGCCGGCTTTCGGGTCGGCGCTTTTTATTCGCCGCATTTGGTTTCCTACACTGAAAGATTCCGATTGAACGGCCAGCCGATCAGCCAGGCGCGGTTGGCTCAATTAATTTCCGCGATTAAACCGGCGATTGACCACGTGACTGAACAGCTCCATGACCAGCCGACCTGGTTTGAAGTTTTAACCGCTGCCGCGGCGGTCTATTTTGCCCGGGAGAAAGTTGACTGGGTGGTTTTTGAAGTTGGTTTGGGAGGCCGGCTGGACGCGACCACGGCTTTGGGCTTGAAATATAAAGTAATTACTGAAATTGGAATGGACCATGCCCATATCCTGGGACGGTCAATAAAAAGAATTGCCAAAGAAAAAGCCGGAATTATCAAACCGGGCGATATCGTCATCACCACCAATTCCGGCAAAGCGCTTAAAGTAATTCAATCACGTAGCCAAAAGACGCGAGCGCGTCTTCTTGAAATGCCGAAGATTAGCTTGGAACAATTAGAAATTGGTAAAACTCTTTTTACAATCAAATCAACTAAGAAAGAACTGCCGGCTGAAATTGCGTTGGTCGGAGCGCGCCAGGCAATAAATGCCGCGGCGGTTTTTGAAATTCTGCGCCGGGTTCTGCGTTTGCCGGTCAAGACGGTTTTAGCCGGCTTGAAGCGAACCAGGCTGGAAGGCCGATTTGAGGTTATCAGAAAAAAGCCGCTGACCATTTTGGACGGAGCGCACAATCTGCCGGCAATCAGCCATCTTTTAAAAACTCTCAAAGAGCTCGGTTATTCAAAAGAGCGTTTAATCACGGTTTTTGGAGTCAAAGAGCGGAAAAACTATTGGCCAATGGTTAGTTTATTGGGCCGGCGTTCAAAAAGAATCATTTTCCCGAAGCTAGCAATCCCGAACATGGTTTCCGCCCAAGAACTAAAGAGAATTTATCCAGCCGGCCGGGTAAAGAGTTCTCTGCCCAAGGCTCTGGCTTTTGCCAAGACAATAGGCGGAAAAAATGATATGATTTTAATAACCGGCTCTTTCTATCTTGCTGGCGAGGTCTTGAGGCTATTGCGGCCAAAAACCTCGAAGCGAGTGGACCGGATGGATGATAATCAACTGGAACAAAAGACATGACACATTAAATATAGGACTTACGCGCTTGCCGCTTTTGACCCGGCGAAGCTGGGTCAGCAAGCGGCTTTACCACCCAATCCGCCAAAGAGGCGGATTGGGAACCCGGTTTGGCCAATTTCTTTGTCAAAATCTCCGGTTTGACCTCGCCGTAGCTTTGCTACGTCTCGGCCATAATCCTCGATTTTTCCTCGAACTTGGCTCAAACGCGTAAGTCCTAAGATAATTATTTTTTTAACCTCCGACTTTACCATTAATTTATTATTAGAAAGGAATTCACATATGATTTTTAATCGCAATCAATTACCCTCGCGCCGTGAACTGCTGACTGTGGGCTTTATCGTCGCTTATGTCATAGCGAATATCGTGTCAGTCAAGTTTGTGAAGTTTATGTGGCTAAATTTGCCAGCCGGAACATTGCTCTACCCGCTGACTTTTCTTTTTACCGGCGTTCTGTGCGAGCTCTACGGGAAAAAGGCTGTCCAGCGGATTATCTGGCTCGGTTTCTACGCCAATCTGATTGTTCTGCTGCTCATCAAGTTTTCCATCTGGCTGACCCCGGCTGATTTCTGGAAAAATACCGCCGCCTTCAATTTGATAATGGACTTCGCCCCGAAAGTCATTCTGGCCAGCATCATTGCCTACCTCGTGGCCCAGTCCAACGGCGTTTGGATTTTCAGTTTTTTGAAAGAGCGGACCAAGGGCAAATATCTCTGGTTAAGAAATAACGCGGCAACCATTATCGGCCAGCTGCTGGACACGGTGATTTTGATAGTTCTTCTTATGTGGTTTGGAGTAATTCCAGCGGCTACGGCCTGGACAATCATCGGCTCTCATTTCATGGTCAAAACCTTTTTCTCGCTTATCGGCACGCCCTTCTGCTATCTCTTAGCCTGGCGCCGGCAAACTCAAAATAACTACCAAACAATCAATAAAAAAATTCCATATGAAAATTACAAAGTATCCCCAGTCGTGTTTTCTGGTCGAACTAAAGGATAAAAGGATTCTGATTGACCCGGGCAGTTATGTTTACAGCGCCCTGCCGTTAAAACCTGAAAATTGGCAGAAAATAGACGTAATTCTGTTTACCCATGAGCACTCGGACCATTTTGATTTGGAGAGTCTGAAGATAATTCTGCGGAACAATCAACCGAAAATCATTACTAACCAGGCGGTCCAGGGAAAATTAAAAGACGCCGGGATTGAAAGTTTGGACATCGAGCCGGGCGAAATGACAAACGTGGACAACGTCGAATTTATGGGCGTTAAATCCAAACACGGACCGCTTCCTGGTGGAGGCCAGCCACCTGAGGTAATCGGCTTCTTGATCGATCGACAACTTTTGCATTTAGGCGATACGGTCAAAAGCGACAAGGTGCCGGCGGAAATTGTGCTGATTCCGATGTGCGGCCAGGTTTGCTTCTCGCCCAAAGACGCGGTTAAGTACCTTAAAAAGATTAAGCCGCAATTGGCGATTCCGATGCATTACCACAATGAGAATTATATCACTGATACCGCGGTTTTTGCCAAAGCTTTCGAAGAAGCCAAGATCCCTTATCGAATTCTTGAAGAGCGGGAAAGCATTACCGTGTGAAGAAAATAGTTGCCCTGGACGGCGACCCCCCGATTCACAGAAGTTAAATAGCAGATAAAAATGTCTATTGTCAAAGGCAAGGTAATTCGGGGAGAGGGCCGGGGAGAGGGCCTGGGTTATCCCACCGCTAATCTCGATCGGCGTTATTATAAACTCCATCCCGTACCCAAAGGAGTTTACGCGGCCTGGACAGCAGTGGGTGCTAAAAAATACCCCAGCTTGGTGATTATCGGCGCGCCATCGCGAAAGAAAAAGAAAGATTTTAAAATTGAAATCCATGTGTTGGGCGTGAGAGAGGATTTTAGAGGCCTGGTACTTGAAGCCCGATTAGTTAAACGGTTACGCTCGCTTCAGACTTATCCCGATGAGACTCGCTTAGTGGCCCAGATCCAGGAAGATATTTATCAGGCTAAAAATGTATTAAAAGACTAAATATAAACCTATGTTTAGCGGCATTGTTTACGAAATTGGGACAATCAAAGAAATAAAAAAACGAAAAAAAGCCTGGTCGTTTCAGATAAAAGCCGGTAGAATTTTAGGCCGTTTGAAGCCTGGGAGCAGCGTGGCGATCAATGGCGCCTGTTTAACAGTTACCAAAAAGGTACCGGGCGGCTTTTGGGTGGATGTCGTGGCTGAAACTATGCGCCGGACCTATTTTGGCAAACTTAAGGTTGGTTCACAAGTAAATCTCGAGCCAGCGATTCGGGCGTTTGATGAACTGGGTGGCCACCTGGTTCAGGGACACATCGATGGAGTCGGCATAATCAAGGATATTTTTGACACCAAGCATGATGTCATCTTCACGGTTGAGCTTCCAATCAAGCTGATGAAGTACGTGGCTAACAAGGGGTTTATCGCCCTGGATGGAATCAGTCTAACCGGTTTAAATCCAGATACCGTGAATTTTCAAGTAGCGATAATTCCTTACACCAGGCAACACACCATATTTAAGTATAAGAAGAAAGGCGATCCGGTTAATGTTGAGGTAGACATGATGGCCAAATATCTCGAACGATTATTGCCAAAAAAGTGAAACAAGCTACTCTGAAAAAAATCTCAGGCGCGGCCTATCGTTTCGTGGTCATTACCGCGCGCTTCAACCCAAAGATTACCGGTAGTCTTTTAAACGGCTGCCTCAAGGCGTTGAAAGAAGCAGGCGTTAAGAAATCGCGCATTGCCCAGATTGAAGTACCGGGAGCGTTCGAACTGCCCTGGGCGGCTAAAGCGGCGGCCATTAACCGGAAGTATGACGCGGTAATATGTTTAGGGGCGATTATCAAAGGCGAAACAGACCATTATCATTATGTTGCCACTGAAACCGCTCGCGGCATCAGCGAGGTGGGCCGGCAAACAAACATACCGGTGATTTTTGGCGTTCTGACATGTGATAATTTAGCCCAGGCCATGGCCCGTTCCACCGGAGAAACAAATAAAGGCTACGAAGCCGGCTGGGCGGCTGTGGAAATGGCGAGACTTAAAGCTAAAATAAAATCTTAGATCGGCTGAAATTATAATAGACTTATTGATATCGTTTCTGACGTGAATAATAAAATCGATCAAATCGCCAGTGAGGTAAAAACCTGCCAGCGTTGTGCGTTATACAAAAACGCTATCCAGGGCGTTCCCGGCGAGGGAAATCCAGAAGCCCGGGTTTTTTTCATTGGCGAGGGGCCAGGCCAGGAAGAGGACAAGCAAGGCCGGCCGTTTGTCGGACAGGCTGGTAAATTCCTTGAAGAAATGCTGGGACTGATCGGCTGGAAACGAGAGGATGTTTTCATCGGAAATATCGTGAAACACCGGCCGCCCGGAAACCGCGATCCGCTGCCCGAAGAAATTGACGCCTGCTGGCCGTATCTCGACGCCCAGCTCGAGGCGATTAAACCAAAGCTGATTGTCCTGCTTGGCCGTCACGCGATGTACCGATTCTTGCCTTCGGATTTTCGGATTTCAAAAGAACACGGCAAAATCTTCCGGCGTCAGGGCAAGTTTATAACGCCGCTCTACCATCCAGCCGCGGCCCTCTATCACGGCGGACTGCGCCAGACGCTAATCCAAGATTTCAAAAAACTTCCCAAGATGCTTGCCAAGATTGATTCACTCGCTACCGGTGGCTAAGACAAGGAAGTGGCTTAATTGGTTCGGATTTGATATAATCTTAACTAGAATGATTGACACGAAAATTATCCAAAACATTCCGGTTCTTGAGGGCTTAAGCGACCCCGAGCTTCAGGTACTCGCCAAAATTATCACAGTCAAGAAATATAATAAAGGCGAAATACTTTTTGAAGCCGGAGAAGCCCGCAAATCTTTTTTTATCGTCTTAAGCGGCCAAGCGCACATCTACCGGATTTTCAATGAAGAAGTCCAGACTTTGGCGATTCTAGGTAAGCACAGTTTCGCGGTGGAGAGCGCTCTGACTAACCCAAAATTAAAACACTCGCATAGTTGCGAGGTGACTGAGTCAGGCGACATGATTGAAATACTAGGCAAGGATTTTTTGAAGCTGGCTGAAGACTATTCTCAAATAGTCAATAAGATTTATTCAAACATCATAGAAAATTTGACTGAACGGCTCCACCACGCTAATAACAAGCTAGTAACTATTTATTCGACTGGCAAAATCGCCTCCTCTTACTCGGATTTGGATAATTTGACCGACCTATTAATTACCACGATTCTGAAAATCATCAAGGCTCAAAAAGCCATCTTTGCCCTTTATTACCCGGCGGAGGGCCGAGTGGTAATCCAGGACGCCCGGGGTTATGGCAATAACCAGCGCGTCAAAAATTTAAAGATCGATTTATTTAAAGACCCGATTCTCGGGCAGATCTACCGCACGCGACGCGAGATTTCAATAGTCAAAGAGCAATACCGCAAGCAGAAAAATCTAGCAACCGGATATTCCAGCCAGAACATGCTGGGAGTGCCGATGCAGGTTGGCAATCGGGTAGTCGGTGCGATTCTCCTGGGCGACAAAGAGAGGGGACGAGAATTCAGCTACAATAACCAGATACTTTTAGGCATCATTGCCCGGCAGATTGTCTTGCCGATCGCCATGGCTGAGACAACCACGGCCGCCGATTCAGCTGGCCAGTCATCCGAAGAGAAAAAGTCTTAAAGATATTTTAAAAATGGCTCGGTTAAACTTGAGCTGTTTATTATTTTGGGATTTTACCCATCACCAGTCGCTTCGTTCCGGTACTAGGTACCCCGAACCCAGCGTGGTTAGGGAAAAGTGTCGTGGCGATGCTATCTCGGAACATTAATCGTAGGGTTGATCTGCCCTTTGATGTTTTGAAGTACCTCTCGCGTCTAAAAGAATCACTTTTTGACATAAAGGCCTCGTAGCCAATTACTATGAATTTTCCCATTCGAACCGTAGTCCAGCATTTACCATTTCGGTGTTCGGCAATTCTCCTGACGAGAGAATTTGTTCGGCCAACGTATGTTTTACTAGAAAATGGAGAAAGAAGAAAGTACACATAATGCATATAAACTCCACGTTCTCCCCGCTGTCTTTTTTCAGCCCAGCTGGTGCCGCGGGAGAGAATCGAACTCTCATGGAGTTTCCTCCAACGGATTTTAAGTCCGTCGCGTATACCAGTTCCGCCACCGCGGCTCCAGTTGGGCTGAATAATTTGCAGTTTGTGATTTTACCCGGCACCACGTTGGGTGCCGGATACCACCCAGAACTGCGTGGAGTTCTGGGTGTCCCGTACCCATTGTGGTACGGGACAGTTCCGCCACCGCGGCACCAACTATTCTAAAGAATATTTGTTATTAAATTTTACCCAGCCTCGAACCATGCCAGGTTCGGAGCCCTGCACCTTACATGGTGCAGGGTTCCACCACCGCGGCATGTATTCTCGGAGGCGAGCCTTCCGCCAGAGGCGGACTAGTTAGGCTCGCTTACCTTGTATTTATCATATTAAAGAGAACGATTCCAGTTGCCACAGCCACGTTGAGCGATTCCTTCTGACCGTGCATAGGTATTTCTATTACTTGGTTGGCTAGGTTCAGGATAGTCGCAGGCAAACCGCTAATTTCATTGCCAACCACCAGGGCCACTGGCTTTACGGACCCACACTTATTATAATGAAGGCTTTTTCTGGATTGTTCAAGGGCGACTACTTGATAGCCGAGCTTTTTGAGATTTTTTAGAAGCCGGACGGTTTGGAGGTAATATTCCCATGGGATATATTTTTCGGCGCCGAGCGAGACCTTGGCGATTTTATCGTGGGGCGGTCGCGGAGTAATTCCGCATAAAAAAATCTTGGCTACACCCGCGCCATCGGCGGTTCGAAAAATCGCGCCGACATTGAAACGGCTCCGGACATTGTGCAGGACTAGAACAATCTCTTTTTTATTCATCGCGCTTTAAGAAAGACGTTGCCGGACAAATTGCTCAATCACTTTTTGCTGTGAACCGAAATTGTAAAGTTGATAGTTTTCTTTTGTCAGCCACTCGTATTTCGTCGATTCATTATTGATAACAATATCGCCGCCTAAGTATTGGCAGACATAAAAAACCAAGAAGAGATTAACGCCGGGCGAACGTTTGTTTTTGGCATCGACGCGGAATTGGCAAACCTCGAAAAGATTATTGATTTTATAGCGAAAACTTAAACCTAACTCTTCTAAAAGTTCGCGGCGCAGGCATTCGGTAACCGGCTGATCGATTTCCGAGGCTTCAATCCGGCCGCCGGGAACATCCCAGTAATCGCTATAAGCATCTTTGAGCGCCAGGAATGAAGAGTCTTTTTGAAGAAAAGCCTTCAGGCCGACGTGGAAATTTTTGTTTGCTTTTGGCATAAAGAAAGTCGCGAAACAACACTTTCGCGGTCACTTTATCACAGTTTTTTTTGTAAGTAAACGCGTAGAACCACCCCGGCGCAACTATTCCATAGTAAATAAGCTCTTCCAAAGCAGGCGAGGTTGATCAACCTCGCCTACGTAGTAATATGTTAAAAAACCCAATAAATAAATTAATTGATAAAATATTTTGGCTTACATTAGCCAATATCATCTCATGGGGTCTTGACAGGTCTTTTTTGGTACGCTATACTCTCCAGTTATGCTCAAGAATCTTGTGGGGAGAGTTCGCGAGCACATTACATAAAATAAATGAGGAGAGAGCCAATCGCTTCAAATTGCGGTTGGAAAACCGGCATTCATAATCAATGGGTGGTGGTTTGTTTCTGTCGAAAACTCTCTTCTCGGGTTTGACAGCAGCAAACTGTCACCCATTTTAAATTGCCGTCCGCCCAAGGCGGACCATGAACGACGTTAAATAGCACTGATATGGAGGAGGGAGGAGGCTGAAGGAGTTGATCTCATCGGGCCATGCCTCGATGGCTTCAACACAATTCAGTTTGAGCGCCCGAGCTTCGGCTCAAAGGGCGTTTGGACTCGCCTCCAGATCAGTGCTTTTTAGACAAATTGTTTCCCTGCCAATTCGAGGACCGGAGGCGGTCACAAACCATGCAAAAGGGCCGAGTCCACCGGCCTCGAGCTGGCAGGGAAATAATGCATTCTGCTTATTGAGAGACCACGTTCTTTACAACAAACCCGAAACAAGATTTCGGGATACGCAATAGGATTGTTCTCCGCACCGACATGGAGGGGAGAAGAGAGTGGCTAGATGAGGTGATCGCGTCGGGTGAACAACTCAACGCCTTCACTAAGTTCAGCCGGTCCATCGAGCTTCGGCTCAAAGATGGACAAACTCACCTCCAGTTCGGTGGAGAGAAGCCAATTTAGAATTAAGAATTCAGAAGGAAGAATGAAGGATGAAGGATGGTTATTCCTGCAAATGAGAGCGCTACCAGAACTTTGACAATTAAATACTCCCAGAGCCCGGCGCCCTACGTGGTGCTGGGTTGCGGGAGCGTCCTGATCTTGAGAGAAGTCGAAAGGTCGGGATGATCGGTCTCGGATATGAAGCATGGGGGTATGTCAGACGGCAGGTCAAGCTGTCAAAGGAGGACCGAAGGTCATGAAGAAGCGGATCGGAATCGTTGGAGCAGTCGGGATCGTCTGGGCGGTGCTTCTGGTCATCACGCTGGTCGGGTTCCATCACCTCGGCGACCAGAAGGCCAACCTGAACTCATGGAGCGAGGAGCTGGCGGTCAAGGAGGCCACGCTGAACAAGCAGGCCGAGAACCTGAAGGCCGCACAGGTGTCCCTCAACGAAGCTCGCCAGGCTTTCGAACAGCGCACGCAGTACGCCGAGCAGATGCGGCAGGTCTTCACTGGCTTCCTGTCTCCGAGCTGGGAGCAGGAAGTGAAGATGGCGCAGGATTCCTACGGAGTCCTCGACCAGCGCTTCGATCAGTATCGCAAAGTCGGATCGGCGATGCGCAATCTCGGTGACTGGAATGTCACCTGGGAAGACGTCGGGGTCAACGCAAGCGAAGTGCACTCCGCACACAACCGGCTCGGACGTACCATCGCGACCGAATTGATCCAGTGCTTGGACCAGCCGATTTCCGCCCGCCGCGGCCATGACATCGGACAGGGCGAGGGCACCATCATGCTCGATGACCCCTGGGACGTCGGTCGCGAAATCGTCCACCTGGTGAACGCCAGTGGGACGACCATCCAGGACTATGGCCTGAGTCCGGAACAGTTCAGGGCCAAGCTGGTCCAGGACTGCCGGGACGTGCTCGTCTATGCCCGTTCCCTTCAGGATATGGAACAGTATGGCTGGGCCATACTGCGATTGTCTTGGGCCATCAACGAGTACAATATCGCCGGGCGTGAGCTCGGGCTCACCCAGAAGGAGAGGGATTTCCTCTGGAAGGAGTACCACTGCTACGTTCGGTGATCTCGCCTCTCACAAATCGAGCTTAGCTCGCAGGCAGGTGTGAGAATTACTATGCTCATTCGTTCTTGGAGGAAGTCCTGCCCTTCCTCCTATCTTCCGAACCTGGGAATCAATTCGGTTCGCGGGTTCAGAAGAGGAGAAGTTATTTATTACACACACTAAGTAGAATTTCTAGGTTCCCCGATCAAGTCGGGGAACGACTACCGTTTCTCCGCACCGACATGGAGGGGAGAAGAGAGTGGCTAGACGAGGTGATCGCGTCGGGTGAACAACTCAACGCCTTCACTAAGTTCAGCCGGTCCATCGAGCTTCGGCTCAAAGATGGACAAACTCACCTCCAGTTCGGTGTGGAGAGATTTAGGCGGCTTCCTTGAAGTGCGCTAACGGTCTACCAAAACGGCAGAAACAAGGGGGGATCAATGATTTCCGGTTGTCGGTTCAAAGTCGCCATGCTGTTCGCGATCATCTTCGCGTTGGTACTGGCTGCGAACGCCGGTGCGAGCAACTACGTGTACGGCTCCGTGTCCATGCCGGACCGGAGCAACGATCATGCCTACACGCTCGGCATTCTGCGGGCGGGTCTCTGTCAGGAAGACAAGGCACACGCCCTGTTCTTCCGTGCGGAAATCGACGGCACGGGCGTCACCAGCGTGCGACTGACAAAGGCGTATGCGATGAAGACGTTCGTGACTGAATTCGGCAGGACTGCTGTTGCCATTGGCCAGCAAGCTCTGCCAATCCAGTCCGTCTTCCCTGGTCCTCAGGAGCTTCGTCTGACACGGAACCCTGACGCGAACTGCAAGTTCTCGTCAAATCAGTTCGGCGTGTCCGCGACGCACATCGTTAGCTCGTTCACGACTACGGTCGTCAGTTTCAAAGACGACCGGCACTGGGCGGCGTACGTGGCGGTGACCGATTCGCTCGCCGGAGCCCCAGCGTCCGTCAAGGCATGCTGGGAGAGGAACATCGGGTACGCGGCAATCGCGACTTGGGAACCCATGCGGTTCTTCAACCCGGCAATCGGCGCAAGCTGGTTTGATCCGGAGCAGGAGGGACGCGCTCCGTACTTCCTGCAGAACTACGTGAGGGTTAGCCCTTGGGCGCGTCTCTATGCCCAGTACGACTGCGGCGATGCGCGCGGCTCGCGATGGCTTGTCGGCGCAACTGCGGAGTACGCGCCGAAGTGCTTTCTTCGCGCGTACTATGACACGCGTGAAAAGCATGCCGAGTGTTCAGTTTCATTCTCCTACTCATTCTAACGTTCATCCCGATGCGTGCCACCTCTGGTGCGCATCGGGTCCTACCCGAGCGTTTCAGTACTTCTGTACTGCAGCGCTCAGGTAGGAGAAAGGCTCATTACATTGATAATATCATTCTCCTAGAGGTCTCGAACCATCAAGGAGGTACCAAAATGCAGCATCGAACGTACTGTTGGGTGCTGATCTGTCTGGCCGTTGCCTCACTCTTTGCTGTCCTGGCGCCGTTGGCGTTTGGTCAGAACGTAGAGCCCGGCTTTTACCCCTACGGCGTCTTCAACTCGAAGCCGCTGGAGGTCGGTGACTCGGTGTGGGTGAACGTAGGTGAAACTGAATGCGCCTACGGCGGGTTGTACCCTGGCGCGGACGATTCCTGCATGCAGGAGTACGCGTTGGCAAGGGTTGTGGCGATCTTCCAGTATGGTGATTACTGGTTCTACAGGGTTGCTGTCTCCCTGTCGGGAGAGGACTTCGAGGAGGAAGCAGAGTTTGGCAACCTCTATGAGGCGTATAACCTGCCTCAAAGGTGGGCAGCCTACTCTCGCTACTTCCTTGCGTTGTATTGGTAGTTGTCGCGGCGGCTCATAGCGAGTCCGCCAAGGGGTTTATGGAAACTGATGCAGCAATGTGCTGCGAGGAGGGAATCATGATGTGGTTCAGGAATGCTCTGCTCGGGTTCTGCACGCTCGGGTCTGCCGGGGGTGTCGCGCTGGCGACTCGGCTCTGGACATGGTCTTTGAACGAAGCCCCTGATCAGAGGCTCCAGACCAGCACGGGATTGGTGGCTATGCTTGCCAGCTTCGTGTGGTGCATCACCTTCTGGTTCTAAACCCGCATCCTCTCGCGTTGTTCTTCGGAACAAGGCAGGCGCGAGAGCTCCAACGCACATTTTGAACATCTTCGGAGGAAGTCCTGCCCTTCCTCCACTTTTCCGAGTCTGGAAATCATCTAGGTTCGCGGGTTCGGAAGAGAAACGTCCTTTTAACACCACCCGAAACAAGATTTCGGGTTACGGGAGAGGATATATCTCCTTGCCGAAATAAATCAGGCGGCTTCCCGACGTAAAGTGGCCCGGTGGTCAGCCCGTCCGGGTGTTCGGGCTCCTTCCAAGGAAGGATGACGAGTTCGACTCTCGTAGCTGCCAAGAAATCACCCCCTGACCCCGTACCAGGCGCTAAAGCTTCGGTATGGGGTCAGGGCTTCACTCGAGCCTGTCTTTACCCCAAACCAGTCGTTCTGTCATTCGACGGGACTCCGGTTCGGGGCTTGCCCTGAACCGGAAGCGCTTTAGCGCAATTGGTTCGGGGTTCCCCACTAAAGACAGGTTCAAGCGGAGCTCTTTACAAGTTAGTAACTGGGTTGGTATGGATTGAAGTCAATCCAATCAGCCTGGTTCAAGACAGACGCTATGCGTCAGGAGGGTATCATGAAGTGGCTAGTGGTTCTTCTGGTCGCGATGGCCGTGGTTTCTTCCTCGGCGGCTGATGTTCTTCAACTGGCTCAACCGAGTGAGCCCGGCTACATCAACTTCGCCAAGACTGAATTCGCCGTCGGCGACACGGTCTGGGTGTTCAATGCCGACGCGGCGACCCCAAAGGACAAGAATGATTACATCCTTCCTAGCGCCTTCAGCCGAGATGCTGAAGCCCGGGGGATCATCATCCGGGCGTGCCATCACCTGACGACTGATTCAGGGAAGGTTTACTCGCGATACAAGGTCTGGGTGCCTGCCTGGAACTATGATGGTCACCGATTCGAGGTTGACTGCTGGTGGGCCATTCCACAGCAGGGTGCGGTTGCCTATCATCTGTGATCTGCTCTTTCTTCCACGAACCAGTCCCCTGAACCAGGCGCGAAGCGCTTCGTTACAGGGTTCCGGTTCGGGGCTCCCAGCACTAGTTATCCTTCGGGATTTCCGGTGCTGGGAACTTCTTCCGAACTCTTAATCCCAAGACTCCTGATATTAATCGGGAATAGCGGATTGAGGGTTCAGAGGAAGGAATGCTCTTTGACACTGGCTTGCTGGTGGCCAACGATGACCAGCCCGTACCAAACGGAGGAAGGCTAAAATGAAGAGTTTGGTGATCTTGGTGGTCGCGACCTTGGCATTTTGCCAGGCGTACGCAGGAGCGGAAACCGTCACTATCGAGCTGACAGCGTCACAGCTGGACAGCATCAATGTGCCAGTCGATGACTGGACACAGGCTTGTGCGTCCTTTGTCTTCGAAGGATGCAAGTATGAGCTGTACGATTACTTCTTTGAAGTCGTACACATTGTTCGGCTCGGCACTGACCCGAGCGTGGACATGAAGAAGCTCGAGGTTGACCCTACCTTCCAGATCAAGTTCATGGGTCTGGTAGTCTGGGTTCACGACGCCTGGGGCTCGGATATCAACAAGATAGCCGGTCCAAAGATGACTGATCAGGAAGTCTACGCGGTCATTGGCTTCAAGCCGCGGCCGTCAAGGGAGGCGGCCATGAACTTCCGGGACTCTGTGCGGAAGCTGAACATGATCTGTCCAGGGTTGACTGTCAAGCTCTGGTACCGACAGTGATCTTTTGAGGGGGCTTACACTGTGTGTGAGCCCCCACTTCTTCCGAGCTTTGAACCAATCATGGTCCAAGGTTCAGAGGAAGGCTCTTCCACAGAAGGGGGGCTTGATATGCGCATCAGGTCGCAGCTTGAAGCGGCAACGGTCCTCAAGGCCTACCTTGACGGGTGGGTCTGGTATCGGGGATACCCGATCGAGAATCTTGTGCCCCAGGTGGCAGAAATACTTCACCTGGATGTTTGTCGAATTCACCATGAGCACGCTATCCGCGCACTCATCAACCAGGCCTTTTCCGGCGACCCTTTGTTGCTGGTGGCCTAGGAGGTGAAATGACCTACTCGTACAGTGAGACACATTGACGGGGAAGCAGCCAATCACTTCTTCCCCGTTCTACTCCAGCCCTTGATTTTTTTCGAGAGTTGAGGTAGAATAGTTTGTTCCCCCACACCAAATTTTTCAATAATTATTCTGAAGAATTTGGTGTGGGGGTTGGTTCTTTACAATTAGTGAAGCTAGCAGCCCCAGACAGGTGTGAACTGGCAACAAGGAATTGTTGCCAAGGGTTTAGGTGTTCGAGCAGAAAGGGGTATCGCCATGATGAAGCTCATCGTGAAACTCGCCCAGGGCAATCGGGAAGCCATTCTCGCGCAGCTCTGGGACCAGGGGGCGGAGGATGTGGAGGTTCACGAGACTCGCACCGGTGTCGTCGTGGACCTGCCGCAGGTCGAGGGGCAGGATGGCGTCTTCCAGATGCCGTCCTGCGTCAACGGACAGCCGCCGCTCATCCAGATTGCGGAGGAGGGCGGCGGTCTCGGCGAGATCGGCCAGGCTACGATCATCTGCGGTTTCTCCGGCAAGGCGCTTCGGCCATTCTTCGTGGGCCGGGAGCAGGATGATCCGCACGCGCTCTTCTCGGTGCCCGGCGGAATCGTCGTGATCGAGCTCAGGCTCAGTTCTACGGGGTCGCGGGTTCGGGTGCAGTCGCGCGAGGTGGTGAAGGACGAGGCGGAGCGCCTGGCCAGAATCGTGGCCAAGACGCTCTACCAGGGCTCACTCGAGGCTTTCCCCGAGTCGCTCATTCGGTATCGTCCGGCAGTAGACGCGGCACTCGCCAAGGCCCAATGCCAGCGCTGCAGCCACGCCCACTTCATCGCCGAGTCCTAGCTTCACAACACAGGGCAGTACCAGTCCCCTGAACCGTAATGGTTCTAGGGTTCCGGTACTGCCCCTTGGGCAGAACTGGAAAAGCGCAAGCTTAACTGGTTCTGCCCTCTTTCTCTGAATTTATTATTCCTCGACTTTATGGAGAGGTACCATAATAACTTCAGAGAAGGATAGCTCTTTTGACAGTTTCTTTTCGCAACAGGCTCGATCCAGGAGGTGTCTATGACTCTGTACCATCTCATTGCGTTGCTGGCAGCTCCGGTGGCTGGCTGGCTCTACGCGTCGTGGCGCTGGCCCAAGCCCATCTGGAATGAGGTTGTCGGCGCTGGCATTGTGGCAACACTCGGCATGCTGTCATACTTACTGTCAGGTAAACCACCATTCCTATTTTATGCGGGGGTGTCGCTCTGCCTGACAATACCCATGATCTTCTACTGGTTGATCAACAGGAACCACCTGATCTCCCGCCTTCAATTGCCTAACCAAGGGCAGTGATTCGCCTGGTCGTGGGGTATTTTGCTGGTTTGACTGGCAATACCCCCTTTCTCCGAGTTCTTGATTGCGCAATAAACGATTGAGCGCTCAGAGGAAGAATTGCTCTTTGCATCAAACATCGGGTCACGCGTTAAGATTGACAAGCCAGATTTATCTGTCAGGCATTGGCCTGCGGAGTTGGCTGTTGGCTGATAGATGAGAGTGGCGGAAGAAAGAGTCGGTTTCAAAGAGGAGGAGCTGGACATGAAGAGTTCTCATTCCCATGGTTTCAGTCTGATCGGGCTGATGATTGTGGTCCTCATCATCGGGATTCTGGCGGCGATCGCCATCCCGGACTACATCGCGATGGTGAACCGCGCCAAGGAAGGCAGTGTCAAGGCGAACTGCCACTCGACGCAGCTCGTGGTCGAGGACTTTGCGGTCCGGAACGATGACGTCTATCCGACATTGGAACAGCTCAATGACGTGTCGCAATGGACCGGCGGTGTGTTGCCGAACAACCCATTCACCAAGGCGCCGATGACGATTGGGCCGCTCGGCTACAGCCAGGGCAACATCGGCTACCAGCTTGTAGCCGGCGTCTACACGATTGAGGCGTATGGCGAGACGGCCACATCAGGCCCGGCTGGTGACGGCGTCGTCTTGACGCTGTCGAACTACTAGCAACACTGGCCATACGAAGGTCTGTTCATTGGGCGAATATCGTCTGGTGTTCGCCCCTTTCCCTGAATCTGGGAATCATAACGATTCGCGGGTTCAGAAGAAGATAGCTCATTGTCAAAAACCATAGAGGCATCAGCCGAAGAAACGGAGGGATCGCATGGTTCTGGTGGTGAATTTGAACGGCGTGCGTGGCATCGCGATCCAGCCGTATATCACGGAAAAGGATCGCCTAGAGTTAGTCGCCTCTCTGCCTCCCAGCAGCCGGTTCGCCTGCATTGACTTGGCACCGTCAACTGAAATGTGCGCGTTGATTGATCAACTGATCGCGGCTGGTCATCGGCTAGCGTGTTTCGCTGACCATCATTTGAACCAGGTTCAAGTTGAAAAGGAGAATGCCGAAGGATTGCGTCAGAGATTCGGCGAAGCAATCCGCCTGGTTGACCGAATCGCGGCGCCTTCGTGTGCCCATCTGATTACCCGTGATGAATGGAGGAAGTCTGGTGTCAGCGTGGTGCTTTTTCACGCCGACAACGACGGCTTCCTGGGTTTTCTCAAGGCTTGCGGTGCCTGGTATCTGGGTCTGGAGGATGATGCCGACATCAGCGAGAGATCCAGCAACGGAATATCTAGGCTGAGTCGGGTAGGCAGACTTCTGGTTGAAAGCCTCAACACAATACCGTATTTCAGTATGGACCCCGAAGGACATCTGCGGGAGAAACAGAGGGTCTACCAGACCATTGCTGACTGGGTAGCCAGCGGTTGCCAGGCCAGCGATACGATCCATCAGTTGAAATACGAGGTCTCAGCCGCATGTTACGTGGCCAAACTGGCGGCTTATCAGCTGGCTGATGAAGCCATAGAACTGCCAGGTCGGGTGGTGCTCTCTGACCTTCGGCCGGCCGCCCATTCGGGCATCAAGGTTTCTCTCCCCACCTGGAGATATGAGGTTCTGCGCCGTCACGGAAACGTCTTGCTCTGCGTCATTGGCATCGGTCACATGGGCGAGCAAGTCTATGTCGAATTGCCGAGGGACTGGTGGGGCAAGATTGATCTCCGCGTCCATCTTCCGGATGGTGTGAGCGGTCGGTTGAGAACAAGGGTCCAGGTGCCGTTGGACAAATGGGAGGCGTTTCTTGCCCGGTGGCGAGAGGTCTTCTCAGCTCTTGACTTTCCATTGAACAGGTCTTGAGGGTGTACCTAGCTTTAGCTAAAACACCTTCACCTTTCCGAGTCTAGGAAGAAAAGCTTCGTAGATTCAGAAGGGAAAAAAGCTCATTCATAACCCGATTTTGAATATGAAGGTTAGGGCTTTCCAAGATGTGGAGAGCTCGGGAACGTTTCTCAGTGGACAAGGAGGTTCTGGATGAAGATAATGAGGTTGTTTGGCGGCGTCGTGTTGGCTCTAGCCTTTTCGCTGATCTTCGGTTGCTCTGGCGAGCCAGAGACGACCCAGATCCAGGTCGTGTATCAGACCGAAATGGACACCAGCGAGGCGACCGAGTTGCTAAACCAGCTCTTTGATGTGCAGGCGAGACAACTTGGTTTGCCGGCGACCAGCTACAGCAGGCGGGCCTACATCGCGCCCACACGTGGCGGCGATGTAACGATGCTCTTTGGAGAGCGCTACTCGCTTCAGGCCACCGCTGAGTTTCTGACCCAGGGCCGTGTACCGACGAAAGATCCTCTAGCTGATCAGGTTGCGTTTCAGACATTGGATGAGCTGACGGCTGATGCGTCCGAAACCGTGAGTTTGAGTGATAGCTGTGTCAGCATTAGGCTGTCGCTGGCTGATCCGCGGAATTTCCGCATCTGGGGCTGTGGCTGGTACATCGAAGTAACCAGCCAGATTATACCCCACGAGTCGTTTGGCTATTGCCTGAAGGTGGTAGCCGTTAACCAAGCTTCGCTGAAGCAGGCCCAAGCGATCAAGAACTTTCTGGTCAGAACGAAACGTGAACAAGGCGATTCAGGTGTTGCCTGGGTCGCGTGCTGATGAGGCTGGTTCGTCAAGTCTGATGGCTTTTGAGGAGAAGCCATAACCCCCTGTACCAGTCGCGCTTTGCGCTTCCGGTACAGGGGACCTTTTCCGAATTTATTAGTATTATACTGGTTGATTCAGAAAAGGTCCTTTCTCTAAGCCGGCAAAGTGTCTACGGATCCGATTGCAGCGATTTGAGCGCTTGTTGCTCTCTCCTCAGGCGTTTCGGGTCCCGCAGTTGGTATAACCCCGTGTGCCTTTGCCGGCCCAGAGAGGGGATATTTGAAAACCGTCTCGAGTTTAAGAGAGACGGTTTTTTGGTTCGGAAAACTTTTACTATTTTTGAATTCGGGTTATGATAAAGATATGGCTAACTTGCCAATTACAAATAAGACAAAAATACCGGCGCCTCAACCCTTACCTCAACGCCGTTGGTGGCGCACCTGGTGGGGCATCTCCCTGATAATTTTTGGCGTTTTAATTGTTTTATTTATCGTCAGTGTTTCCTGGTATGCCCTAAGCGTTCTCGGCCAGCGCGCCCAGGATACGACTGAACAGGTCACGATTGTTGATATGAACAAACTGCTAACGGCCGATGATCCGGGTTTTGGTTCGACCAAAGCAAAAGTGGAGATTGTCGAGTTTGTTGATTTTCAATGCCCGTTCTCCGGCGAAGCCTTTCCCACAGTGAGGAAAATGATGAGTGAATATGGCGACCGGATTTATTTTGTCTATCGGGATTATCCAGGTACGGATATTCATCCTGACGCCGAGAGGGCGGCTGAAGCGGCGGCTTGCGCCAATGAGCAGGACAAATTTTGGGAATTTCACGACCGGCTGTTCCAAAATCAAGCTAAACTAGCAGCGGTTGATTTGGAATACTACGCCCTGCAGTCCGGACTGGACACGGACCGATTCAAAAAATGCCTTGAATCGGACAAATACGCCGCTGACATTGAAGAAGACGTCGAGGCTGGTTTAGCCATTGGCGTAACTGGGACGCCCACCTTTGTTATCAACGGCTACGTCATCCCCGGCGTGATTCCGGAAGACACATTTCGGCAAATTATTGATAGACTTCTGAGCCAATAAAACGCCCCAATAGCTAGGAGCTATTTAGATGAGGCGTTTTTTATTCTGTCGAAATATGGTATAGTAATTGCGATGAAACCGGAACTGACAAAACTTTTTGCCCACCTGAAGAAGGACTATAAAATAATCGCGCCGGTGAAAAAGACTCGGGGGATTTTTTTGTCGAGAATCAACGATCCGAAGAAAGTATGTTTTTCGGCCGAGTTGACAAAAAACACGTTCAAGGAATTTCTTTTTCCAAAGAAACAGACACTTTTCAATTTCCAGGGGGATAAGCTGATTGAACCGGCAAATTCCTCTTACCCAAAACAAGCGATTTTTGGGATTTCGATAATCGACCTGCGGGCACTCCTGGTTTATGAGCAAGTTTTCCGGCATGATCCCTATTATCAAAACTACCGTAATAATTCTTTAATCATCGGATATTTAAGCCTGGCCAGCACTGATCAGACATTTGGTATTTTCGAAGAAAGACTAGAGGAAGACACCTTGGAACATTTGGAATTCGACGTCTTCGCGCTGGCGACTCCGGCTGGGATTCATTTTTTCTCAGGCAGTTCGAAAGGACGGCAGGCGTTAATTGGAGCGGGAATTGAAAATTTTGAAAATATTGAGTACGTCGGTCCGGTCAGAGAAAGCGGGCTTGATCCGCTAATGATGGCAAATTACAAAAAGGTAAAAAATTCTTTTGAACGGCACCGGCTGGTCTGGGAGGAGCTGGGGCGGCGCTGTCTGGCTTGCGGCAAGTGCTCCCTGGTTTGCCCGACCTGTTTTTGCTTTGCCAGCGACCAGGTATTTGGCCAAACCAAGCGAACCGGCCGGAAAACCCGCCGCTGGGACACTTGCTTTTACTCGGAATTTTCCCGAGTGGCTGGAGGCCATAAATTCCTCGATACGATCGCCAAGCGGATATATTTCTGGTACGAGCATAAGTTCGTCCGCATTCCAGACGAGTTTTCCATCCCTGGCTGCGTCGGCTGCGGCCGGTGCATCGCGGTCTGCCCGGTGGCAATTGATTTGCGCCAAACCCTGAAGGACCTGGCTCAGCCGCCGAAAACCATGAAACAACTCGTAAAAAAATGAAAAACCCATACCTTACATACCCAGCTAAAATTTTACGAATTCAGAAGGAATCATCTGATTCAAATTTATATACCCTCAAGTTTGAGGACCCTAAAGTTCAGAAAGCGTTTCGGTTTAATCCTGGCCAGTTCGTGGTGGCTGGATTGGTTGGTTTTGGCGAGGGGCCATTTGATATCTGCTCAAGTTCGCTGGAAACTGGTTCCTTAGAAATCTGCGTGCGTCAGGCCGGTGCCGTCACCAAAAGGATCCACCAACTGAAAATCGGCGACCGGCTTCAAATACGCGGACCTTATGGCCATGGTTTTCCGATGAACAAATTGGCCAACAGGAATTTGCTTCTGATCGGCGGCGGCTGCGGCTTTGTCACCATGCGGACCGTGATTCTTGATTACCTGAAAAAACCCAGCGCCAAACAAAAGCTGCAGGTATTTTTCGGCGTTACCAGCGAAAGGGATTTGCTTTTTGCCAATGAATTTGATAACTGGCGGAAGAAAATTGACTTATATCTGATAGCGTCCAAGCCTTCGGCCGCGTGGCCGCATCAGGTTGGCCTGATCACCAATCTTTTTGATAAGGTAAAAATAATGGAGAAGGTTGGTGTCTTAGCCTGCGGTCCGCCGATCATGTACCGATTCACGCTGGAGCGTTTGAAGAAATTGGGCATTCCCGATACGGATATTTACCTTTCTTTTGAACGCCGGATGGATTGCGCGGTCGGTGTTTGCCAGCATTGCGCGATCGGCTCATTCTATGTCTGTAAAGATGGCCCGGTATTTTCTTATGATAAGATAAAGGATATTCCGGGAGCGATTTAGTTGGTTAATTAGTTAATTGGTTGATTAGCTAATTGGATATAAAATGTGCCTGACTGTACCCAAGAAGATTATCTCGGTCGCTGATAACAAAGCCAAGGTTGGCACTGGTACGATCGACATCTCTCTAGTCCCAAAAGCCAAGCCCGGAGACTGGGTGTTGGTCAATGCCGATCTGGCGATAAAAAAAATTAGCTCGGCCGAAGCGAATAAAATATTAAAACTTTTTAAAAATGAATAAAGGCTACAAATTAATTCTGGCCACGGCTCTGATTTCCGGCCTGTCAGTCTATTTCAACAAGTTCGGCGTCAGCGTTTCAAACCCCTATATCTTTACCGGCCTAAAAAACGCCTTGGTGGTATTATTTATTGTTTTAGCAATTGCCGGTACGAAGAAATTTGCTGAAGTAAAAAAATTACGAAGACAACAATGGCTGGGCTTGCTGCTGCTCGGCCTGGTGGGTGGCGGCGTGCCGTTTCTGCTGTTTTTCAAGGGTTTAAGCTTGACCAGCGCAGCCCAGGGCGCATTTATTCATAAAACGATGTTTGTCTGGGTGGCAATATTGGCCCTGGTATTTCTAAAAGAGAAAATTAACCGCTGGACATATTTCGGATTGGCCAGCTTAGTAGTGGGTCTGGTTCTGATGTTTAAAATAGCGCCGCAAGGGCTGCATCTGGGCGATGGTTTGATACTCCTGGCCACGCTACTATGGGCTGGCGAGCAGATTATCGCGAAAAAAGTTTTGCGGAGCGTTTCTCCTCTCCTGGCTTCATGGGGTAGGATGTTTTTCGGCCTGATTATTATTTTCGGATTTTGGACAATGACAAACCAACTGCCCGCTTTGGCTCATCTGACTTGGCCGCAAATCCAGTGGACCATTGTCACGTCGCTTTTTCTCTTTGGCTATGTGGTGACTTGGTATAGCGGCCTTCGGTACATCCCGGTCGCTGTGGCAACTTCGATTTTGGCCTTGGGCTTTCCGATTACGGTATTTTGCCAGCTGGTTATAGACCGGCAAATTCCTTCGTGGCCGCAGACTGCTGGAAATTTTGTGGTTTTAGCCAGTCTGGCGTTGATCTTCCTTGTAAACAGGCAAAAACAAATTAAATCGGCAAGGGTTTAACCAATGTCAGGCATTCTTTCGTGCACAACCTACGCTTTCATGCCCAATCGGCTGGCGTATTGCGGACCGTCTGCCGACCGGACGCTTTTTGACTATGGCATCACCCACACGGTTGATCAGGGCTTGAAGGATATTCTGGTAAATTTCAAAAACCTTTGGCCTTATTTGAGGTTTATTGCCAATAGTAATTTAATTGAGGACGCATTTGATGAAAAAGTGGTTGAAGCTTACTGGATCGGCAATGATCTTTTGGAAAAAACCGCCATGAAAGGTCTTTACCGTCATTTGACCGAAGGCTTGAATCTGAAAAAAAGGATTAGTCCCCGCTCGCTGGAATATTTGCTCGGAAAAATCCCTTTAGGCGCCAAACCGCATCACACTTTTCATGTTTTTAACGTTTTTGTTCATACCGGCCACCCAACGCTTGCCCACACTCTCGAAACCATGGATAATTGCCGGGTGAGCTGGGGCCAGATTCAGGAGATCCAAAAAGATTCTTTAATTGTAAAAAGCCGCTTTCTGGAAATGGCTGAGGGAAGGTTGCGTTTAAGCTCGCCCCGACTAAAAACGGTCCAGCGCTCATTCGACGAAAAAACTTTTATTCAGGAACCTAAGATCAAAGACTGGGTTTCTTTCCATTGGAATTTCGCCTGCGAGATTTTGACTCAGAAACAGGTAAAAAACCTAAGCCGTTACACCGGCGAAGCGATAAAATTAGCCAACCTGACGATTTAATATGCCAAACTTTCCCAAAAAACCTGTTATCGGGATAATCAGCCTGACTTGCTGCGAGGGCTGCCAATTCGCCATTTTGGATTTGGGCGAGAGGCTGCTCGAAATATTGAAGCATTACGATTTAGGTGAGTTCAGCCTGGTCGAAGATTTGCCGGCTAGGCCCCACTACGATATTGGCATAGTCGAGGGCTCGCCCATTACCGCCGATGACGTGGCGCGGCTCAAAGAAATGCGGGATAAATCGGGGTTTTTAATCGCCCTGGGCAACTGCGCGCATATTGGTTGCGTCCAGGCAATAAAAAACTACGTTAGTAAGGACGAAAAGTTAAAATACGTCTATTCCCAGATTGATAAAATTGAAAATCCGGAAATAGTTCCAATCGCGCATTACGTAAAAGTCGATTATATAATTCCCGGCTGCCCGATAAATAATGAAGAATTCGCTCAAAACCTTTTGGACATAAAAGACGGTAAGCTCTCGCTGATTCCGGACCAGCCGGTTTGCTATGAATGCCCCTTGGTTCAAGCCGGCTGTCTTTTGCAGCGAAAAATCATTTGCCTCGGGCCAGTGACTCGGGCCGGCTGTCGGGCGATTTGTACCACCCATGGCCAGCAGTGCCTGGGTTGTCGGGGGCCGGTGAATGAGCCCAATTTAGACAGCCTGCAAAGACAGATTGAATCGTTTGCCAGCCGAGAGGAATATAAGCACGCCCTCCAGGTTTACGGCGTCCAAAAAATGCTTATTGATCAAGCCAACCAAGCGAAAAAATTTAAATAACCAAGCCAGATGAAAATTACCATAAAACACATCGCGAAAATCGAAGGCCACGGCGGTCTGGAAGCGGATCTTGAAAACGGCGATATAAAATCAGCCAAGATAAAAACTCACGAAGGCGCCCGCTTGATTGAGGCGATTTTAGTTGGCCGCTCTTACGAAGAGGCGCCGCTCATTACCGCCAGGATTTGCGGAGTTTGCCCGGTGGTGCACAACCTTTGTTCGCTGAAAGCCCTGGAGAACGCCCTGGGCATCACGCTCTCTCCACAGAATATTATTTTGCGCGAGGTGATGGAATTGGGCCAGACAATTCAAAGTCACGCCCTCCACGCTTATTTTATGGCCTTGGGTGATTATTTCGGCCTTAAGCACGCCTTTGATCTGGGCAAGCGCTTTCCTGAAGCTACGGTTAACGCCTTAAAAATCCGTGATTTTGGAAACCGGCTGATTGCCACGCTCGGCGGCCGGAGCATTCATCCGCTCAGGACAAAAGTTGGAGGCTTTACAAAACTTCCCACTCAGGCCGAGATAAAAAAGATCCTTCAAGACATTCCCCGGGTAATCAATCAAGCCAGGTCTTTGGTAGAGGTATATCGGAAAGTAAAATTTCCCGAATTTAACCGGCCGACTGAATTTTACGCTCTGACGGATAGCCATAAATACACTTTTTATCAAGGCGACCAGATCGTTTCCAGCCAGGGTTTAAAAATCCCAGTCGGTAAGTTTGAACACGATGTCACGGAAATCCAGCGGCCATATGAAATGTCGAAACGAGCTTTTTGGAAAACTAAGAGTTATTTTGTTGGCGCGCTGGCCAGACTGCATTTGAATGAAAAGAATCTGAATCCAAAGGCCAAATCAATCTTGAAATACCTGCCCCCGCGGCCGATTTATAACAACTTCTACAATATTTACGCTCAGCTGATTGAGATAATGCACTCGCTTGAAGAAGTTCAAAAGCTTTTAAAGCCCCTATCCAGGCGCGAATTGACCCAGCCGGCCAAGGCCTACAAACTCAAAGCCGGCCAAGGGGTGGGCGCGGTTGAAGCCCCGCGCGGCACGCTCTACCACTATTATGAAATCGACAAAAACGGAATTATCCGTCAGTGCAATATCATTACCCCGACTGTCCAGATGCTGGCAAATCTGGAAGCTGATTTGAAGATTTTCTTAAAAGGCAAGACCAATGATTCAGCCAGCCACGCCAGCATTAAAAAACTGATTCGGGCTTATGATCCCTGCATGACTTGCGCTACCCATTGAAGACAATGAAGAATTAAGAATTATGAAGGAAGAATTATTGTATTCCGCAACGCGGAACTAATTTCATTATTCATTTAAATTTTTAATTTCTTGTCATACACGACTCCTGTGTCGCGCAGGATATTTTTTAAAATGGGAAAAAGACTTGAAAATTAGCCAACTTTGTGCTATAATTATCGTATCAGGTAGAAAATCTAGGAGGATTTTTAACTGAAACGTCAGCAAACAGGTACTACTGACAGCTCTGGAGTATTAAAATCAAGCTGCTTAGAGTATTAAAAAGGAATAAAAAATAACCGACCCATGATCGAAACCAAAAAGATAAGAAAATTTTTCCCGGCGATAAAATCTGGAAGAATTCTTACAAATAACGCTGCTAGTACGCAAGTCCCGATACAATTATTTGATTTATTGAAAAAACTTATCGTACGATATGACAATGTCCATCGTGGCCAGTCGCAATCTTCGATCCTGACTACCGAAGAGTTTGAGTCTTCTTATGATACCATCGCTCAGTTTATCGGCGCTCCGTCGAGAAAAAATATTATTTTATACAGAAACGCGACTGAGGCGATAAATTCAGTCATGTATTCTTTAATGACTGAGTTCAAAGACGGGGACAATGTCGTGACGACATTTATGGAGCATAATTCAAATTATGTTCCATGGTATGCGCTATCCAAAGAAATACTGCCAAAGTTTGGAATTAATGTAGAATGCAGAATCGCAAAATTCGATAAAGAAACGGGTGAACTCGATCTTGACCACTTGAAGTCGTTGGTTGACGAGAGAACCAAGTTGGTTTGTTGCGTCGGAGCATCGAATTTTTTAGGAACGAAAAATCCCATGAAAAAAATAAGAGCCATTGCCGACGCCAGCGGATATGTTCAGCCGAATGGAGAAAAAAAATCTTACCTCTTGATTGATGGAGCTCAAGTTGTTCCGAATATGTTTGTAAATGTCAGTCAGCTGGACGTTGATTTTTTTGTTTGGTCTTTTCATAAAATGCTGGCGCCTTTCGGAGTTGGTGCTCTATATGCCAGGCAGGAGCTGCTTGAGAAAATGAGGCCGTTTCTCTATGGCGGTGACATGATCGCCGAGGGACAGGTCAGCCCCGAAAAGGTAATGTATAACCAGCTTCCCTGGAAATTTACGGCCGGCACGCCCAATATTTTAGGAACGATTCTCTCGGCCCAAGCCATACGACTGCTCATGGATTTTAGTTTAAATCCCGGAAAGAAAAATTATTTCATGACCAAGAAAGCCCTGGAAGCGCCGGCCGTTGAGGAGGCGATGAAGGCGGTAGAAGAACACGAGACTATGTTGATAACAGAGGCTCTGGGGATGTTAGAACAACTGCCGTCTTTGCGTATATTTGGTCCCAAAAACCCAGCGCACAGAACCTCCTTGGTTGCTTTCACTTGCGCCGGCAAAAGTCCGTTTGCCATCGCCGAGGAATTAAGCGCCAGGGGCGTGGAATCCAGGGCCGGTTGCCATTGCGCGACGTTAGCGCACCATTATTACGGTTTAGATCCGGCCGCGAGTTGCCGGCTGAGTTTTTACGTTTATAACGACCTTGAGGACGTAAGAAAGGCGTGTTCCGCCGTGAAAAAATGTGTTCAGCCCTAATATAAACATAAGTAATTTTTTTAAAAAAACACCATGTCACAATGCGAAATCTACGACAATCGCGCCTTGAACTTTTTCAGGGCCACGTGCGGTTTTTTAGCCCTGATCGCTTTCTTGATTCATAATATCTGGCTGGTACTCATAACCGGCCTGTTGTTTTTATTTGGAGTGTTTTCGATGAAATTTAACATTCTGTATCAATTATACAGTTTGTTTTCCAAAAACGTGCTGAAACATAGCCAGACGCCGATCGGAAAAGATCCGGGAGAACTAAGGTTCGTCTACGGATTTACGGCAACCCTTTTTCTGATATCGTTTGTTCTTCTCTATTACGGCAAATCTACCACGTTTGCCTGGGGTTTAGATTTGTTGGTGTCTTTTCTGACGCTCTTGGCAAGTTTTGCCAATGTTTGTCTGGCCGCTCTTATGTACGTGCTTTTCAAGAAGCTAACTAAGCGCGGCGCACATGGGGACTAATCAAGGGGCGCAAACTGGCAAGGAATTAGGCTGCGCGGGGTATATCAATAAAAACTGTTGGCTGGCCAATAACGTCAACGGACCACCTACCAAACGTTGCCGCTATTGTGAATTGGCATTCAAAAAATGTTTGTTCGCCCGCTTTTTGCTTATTAGTTCGATATTGGTCGTCGCGCTGCTGCTCACTTCCTTTTTGATCGAAAGAAAAATATCAGAACCGCTGGTTATTTCTCTTTTTGTGTTGATTATTGTCTATGGATATTATTTTGACCGGAGCACGGAAAGTATAATTGTGGCTAATTTTTCGGAAAGAAAAGCCAAAAAAGCCTTTATAGAATTAACGGAGACTTTGAAACAAAAAGTCAGCGACCAAACCAAAGACATCAAAGAAAAGAATAAACATCTCCAAAAAATGCTTCGTACCCAATCGGAGTTTCTCGATATCTCTTCCCACCAGCTGCGCACCCCCGTGTCGGTCATCAAAGGAGTGATTTCGATGATTCTGGACGGAGATATGGACGACCTGCCCAAGGCCAAACAGCGGGAATTCCTCCAAGGCGTTAGGGACAAAAGCACAAAGCTGGAAATGATCATCAATGACATTCTTTGCGCTTCGGAATTTGATGCCAATAAATTCTCCATCAAAACGGATTCGCTCGTTATCCACATGGAAGACGTAGTAGATGAGGCAGTGAAAAACTCACGGCTGGAAGCCAAACAGCGGGAAATCGATCTGCGATGGCAGAAGCCGAAGAGGCCTCTGCCAATGATACGGGGGGAAGCGAAGTATTTGGAACAAGCGGTGTACAATTTGATTAGTAACGCGCTGAAATACACGCCGTCCACCGCGATGGTCAAAGAGGCTAGAGCAACACGCCAGCAAAAAGGCGTAGTCAGGGTTACGGTTAAGAAGGAACGGGAAAACATCATAGTTTGTGTCAGTGATAATGGTATTGGCATCCCGAAGGAAGAGATCGGCAAGTTGTTTCATAAGTTTGCCCGGGCGGAAAATGCCACGGCCATGTACACGGACGGCAGCGGTCTGGGTTTGTTTATCGTAAAAGCGATCGTCGAAGGCCATTACGGTAAGGTATGGGCGGAAAGTGAATTGAAAAAGGGTACGAACATATATATCAGCCTGCCGATTGCCCGACCGGATAAACAAGTAAATGCACTGCCCAAGAGTAATCAGTCAGTTCCCGTTACCCACTAACTGACTACAATAATGACAAATACATGCAAGATTTTACTCATTGAAGACGATCAGGATCAGATTAATATGTACCGATTTAAGTTTGAAAAAGAAGGTTTTGTATTAATATCGGCGCGAAACGGCGGGGAGGGAATAACGGCCGCCAGGTCTGAAAAACCCGACATTATCCTACTGGATTTGATCCTGGTAAATGAAAGCGGCGTCGAAGTGCTGAAAAAGCTGAAAAGTGACGACGTCACGCGCGATATTCCGGTCATCATGCTGACAAATCTAGCCAAAAAGGAGATGAAGCTACAAAGCGAGCGGCTCGGCGCTGTAGATTTCATCGTAAAAACGCAAATCACGCCATCGGATCTCGTGCGAAGAGTAAATCAGGAATTGGGGTGACTGCAGGTGGTCGCATGACCTGCGCCACCCATTAATTTACTAATCAACCAATTAACCCGTGAAAAACAAATTATGAATATTGTTTATTTGTTAATTAGTTGATTGATAAATATTATGCACGATCTCTACGCGGCTCAGGATATTCTTGGAGCGGCCATGAATACAGCCAAAACCAAGAAACTTAAGAAAATCACCAAGCTGGTGATCGATTTGGGTGAGGTAAAGGATCACGGTGAGGAGATAACTCCGGCCAATTTACGTTTTAATTTGAAAATGCTTGCCAAAAACACAATTGCCAATAACGCCCAAATTGAAATAAAGCATACCTCCGGCGGAAAATGTCTCTTAAAGGAGATTGTGGGTGAACGCTGAATTGCCCAGTTGAAGAAAATCCAGCTTTCCGCTCTAGTAGCAATCAAGTTATCCACACCATTTTGTTTTCCGACACACATCGTTTGTTTACTGGCCTGAAATAAGCCAAAAATAAAGCTAACTGTTTTTTTCACTGGCTGAACAATTGTGCTATACTGATAAACACAGCACGAGATGTGGGAGGCAGGGTGAAATTGGCAGAAGAACCGCTTAATTTTTTTTGCTCTTCAATTAAGTCCCGAATTTTCCTTATTATTTATTAATTTTTACATTTTTAATCTTGTCCCCGATTTAATCGGGGATCTAATTCCTTATGCAGTGTCCCATCTGTCAGGCTGAAACTAAGGTAGTTGATTCCCGGGTCTTTCCGGCCGAGATGACGGTCAGGCGCCGGCGGGAGTGTTTAAGCTGCCGTTTTCGCTTCACCACCCACGAGCGGATCGTGCTCCTAGACGTCCAGGTGATAAAGAAGGACGGCAATCGCGAAGCTTACAAGCGGGTCAAGCTCGAGACTGGCATTCGCAAGGCTCTCGAGAAGCGGCCTTTCAGCGAAGAGGACATTCAAAAACTGGTTACCCAGATTGAGATTGAGATCCAGAAAATCGGCGGCGGCCAAATTTCGAGTCAAAAGATCGGCCAAATAGTGATTGATAAGCTGAAAGAACTGGATCCGGTCGCCTATTTAAGATTCGCCTCGGTTTATAAATCCTTCCCTGATCTGCAGACTTTTGATTCGGAGATTGATAAATTAAAAAAAGCCGATAAATAACTAAATATATGAAAGAAACAGCTACTTCTCAACCCACAAACTTCGCCACCCGGCTTCTGAGTAAAAGATTTAAGCAAATGCCGAAGGAAATTCGCAAGCGTGACGGCCAGGTTGTCCCCTTTGACCATAATAAAATAGCCCTGGCCATCCAAAAAGCGATGATCTCGGTCAATGAGCTGAATAAATCCTTGGCTCGCAGGCTGGCTGATGAAGCGGTAACCATTTTAGTTGAACGATTGCCGGCTGGGGCGATTCCGGCAGTCGAGGGGGTGCAGGATATTGTTGAGGAAATATTGGTTCGCAGCAGCCTATTTAAAGTGGCCAAAGCGTACATCATTTACCGTCAGAAGCACAAGGAAATCCGCGAAGCCCGCAAAATGCTGCAGGAATACCAGGTCAAGGTGAAATCCACGCCCAACGCCATGGTGGTTTTGCAAAAGAGGTATTTGAGCAAGGACGAACAGGGCAAGATTACGGAATCGCCCGAAGAAATGTTTAAGCGTGTTGCCAATAACATTGCTTACGCCGACAATCTCTACAAAACGCTCTACCACCAGGACGTGAATATTGAGGATACGGCCAAGGAATTTTATCGGGTGATGAGCAACTTTGAATTTTTGCCGAATTCGCCGACGTTGATGAACGCCGGCCGCGATCTCCAGCAATTGGCCGGCTGTTTTGTCCTGCCGGTCGACGATGACATGTCGAGCATTTTCGAAGCAATAAAAAACACGGCCTTGATCCACCAAAGCGGCGGCGGCACGGGTTTTTCTTTTACGCGGCTTCGACCCAAGGGCGATATCGTAAAATCAACCGGTGGGGTAGCCTCGGGCCCGATTTCCTTCATGCGGGTTTTTAACGCGGCCACGGAAGCGGTCAAACAGGGCGGTACCAGGCGGGGAGCCAACATGGGCATTATTAGAGTTGATCACCCGGACATTTTCGAATTTATCACCTGCAAGGAAAATAATCAGGAACTGAATAATTTCAATATTTCAGTGGCCGTGACCGAGGAATTTATGAAAGCGGTCGAGAAAGACCGCGATTATGAACTGATCAATCCCCGCAATAAATTAGTTTCAAAAAAGATTTCAGCCAGCAAGGTTTTTGATTTGATGACTACGATGGCCTGGAAAAACGGCGATCCCGGAATAATCTTCATTGACCAGATGAACCGGCATAATCCAACGCCGGCCATCGGCGAGATTGAGTCAACGAATCCCTGCGGTGAGCAGCCGCTTCTGCCTTTTGAATCATGCAATCTTGGCTCAATTAACTTGGCGAAGATAGTAACGGATAAGAAAGAAATTGATTGGGACGCGCTCAGGCGCACGGTCCGCACGGCGACCCATTTTCTGGATAACGTAATTGACATGAACCGTTTCCCCTTGTCCCAGATTGAAGAAATGGTGGAAAAGAACCGGAAAATCGGCCTGGGTATAATGGGCTTTGCCGACCTTTTGGTTCAACTTGAGGTGCCTTATAACTCGTCCGAGGCTTTGAAGCTGGGCGAAAAAATAATGCAGTTTGTCAACCGGGAAGCCCGGACCATGTCAGAAGAATTAGCGGATGTTCGGGGCGCCTTTCCGAGCTTTACCCAAAGCATTTACGCCTCTGATAAAAAAGGCAAGAAAATCCGCAATTCCACCCGGACTACCATCGCGCCCACCGGCACCATTTCCATCATCGCCGGATGTTCTTCCGGCATCGAACCGTTATTTGCCATATCCTATGTCCGGAAAAATATCCTCGATTCAGGCGATACTCTGATCGAAGTTAATCCCTATTTTGAAAGGGTGGCGAAAGACGAGGGTTTTTACAGCGACGAATTGATGCGGAAAATCGCCGAAAAAGGCACAATTCAGTCATTCACCGAAATACCGGAAAAAGTCCGGAAGGTTTTCGTAACGGCTCATGACATCACTCCCGAAGACCATATTAAAATGCAGGCGGCTTTTCAGAAATATACTGACAATGCCGTATCCAAGACGGTGAATTTTCCGCACAACGCCACGATCGATGACGTTGAAAAAGTCTACCTCTTAGCCTACAAGCTTGGTTGCAAGGGGGTGACTATTTACCGCGATCGCAGCCGCGAAACCCAGGTGCTGAATATTGGCGCCGAGGAAAAGAAAAAGGAGGATGATTCTGTCGGCACCCGTTCGATCAAACAAGAGGTGACCTTGGGTGAGATGGTGGATAAGGATAAGTGCCCAGAATGCGGCTCACGTCTTGAAATCAAAGAAGGCTGCATGAGCTGTCCCGGCTGCGGCTTTTCAGCTTGCAGTATTTCATAGATGCTATGGCCAAAAAACCCGGGGGGCTTACAATCGTTTACACCGGCCAGGGCAAGGGAAAAACCACCGCGGCTCTGGGTTTAGCCCTGCGCGCGGCTGCCTATAATAAAAAGGTGGCCATGGTGCAGTTCGTAAAATCCGCCAAAGAGTCTGGAGAGATGAAAATTGCCCAGCGCCTGAAACCAAGATTTATTATCAGGGCCCTGGGTCGAGGTTATGTCGGGATCCAAAAGGACACTCAGCCGTTGTCAGCGCATCAAAAGGCCGCTCGGGCGGCTTTCCGCGAGGCCAGGCATTGGCTTAAGCGGTGCGATGTATTAATACTCGATGAAATAAACGGCGCAGTCGCTGGCAAGCTTATCCCGCTCAATAAAGTTATCGATCTCATCAAACATAAACCCAACTCGTTGACTTTAGTCCTGACCGGCCGCCGCGCCCACCCCAGAGTGATTAAAATGGCTGACCTGGTTACCGAAATGAAAGAAATCAAGCACCCGTTTCGAAAGGGTATTCTGGCCCAGCCCGGGATAGATTATTAAGAGAATTAAAAATGAAGGAAGCCGCCTAGAGCAGGGTCGAGAGGCGGAAACAATGATTTAACATTTAGAATTTTGAATTCTAATTTGACATCATAATACGCTTAGACTAGAATTAAAAAACAACAGGTCAAGTCGCAGTTTATTAACAATTAGACATATAAGGGGAAGCTGGTGAAAATCCAGCGCGGTCCCGCCACTGTAAGTGGAGAAGCAAGTTGTGAAAAGCCACTGTCCAGCCTATCGTGATGGGCTGGGTGGGAAGGCGCAACGAGCAATTCCTCCATAAGTCAGGATACCCTATTAAATATTGCCAATCTTCGGTCGAAAAGATGGCCCATCCCGAAGGTTTCGGGATTTTTATTTAGAACATTACGCGTTTGCCGATTTTCGAGCGGGCAGAGCCCGCCCGCAATCGGCTTTGGCCAATTTCTGCGTTAAAATGCTGCGGTTGGACTCACCGTAGTTCCACTACGGCTTCGCCCAATCCTCGCATTTTGCCTTGAACTTGGCTCAAACGCGTAAGTCCTATCCTAACAATTAAGAGAAAACTAATATGAAAAAATCACAATTATCAATGTTAGTGTTAGTCGTTTCAGCCCTGGTGTCTGGGGTTCTAATGTACAGCATGTCAGCTCTACCCCAACCAGAACTAGCCGCTCTAAAGCCTCAAGATCGAGGCAAGGTAGCTGGAGCGGAAACTCAGGGTTATTATGTTCAGCTGGTTATCGATGACGGCAATGACATCACCAATCAAAACATCTCTCCGGTGCCTGGCCAAACCGCGCTTCAAACTCTGGAACGAGCGGCAAAGCTTAAATCTTTCGCCTACGAAACCAAATCCTACAGCACCGGTGTATTGATCGAAAGCATCAACGGCCAGAAAAATGGCACAAATAACAAGTATTGGATTTTGTATGTCAATGGAGAGTCAGCCCAGGTCGGAGCTGATCAGCAGTTAGTTCAGGCCGGCGACAAAATTGAATTTCGTTTTCAAGAGAGCATCTTCTAAACCTTAAAAAGCATGAGAGAAAAAATATTGTCCTATCTCGGACGCAAGGCGGTTCTAGCCGTTGGATTAATCATAATTGGTATTTGTAGTCGGACGGTTTTTCACATCGCGCCGAATGTTGAGCTGGTCACGACCTTGTCCCTAGTCGCCGGTTTTTTTCTGGGCGGAATTTATGCCTTCGCGGTGCCACTGGGAATAATGGTAGGCTCGGACATGGCCATCGGAAACACGAGTATCTTCGTTTTTACCTGGTCAGCCTATCTGATTGGAGGTGGCTTGGGGCTGGGTTTGAGGCTCATGGGACTGAACAAGAAAATTGTTCTTGCGGGTTTGGGCTCTGGTTTGGCGTTTTCCCTGTTCTTCTACCTCTATACCAATTTCGGAGTCTGGCTGATTACCCCTTGGTATGAAAAAAGCTTGAATGGGCTTCTTTATTGCTACTACATGGGCCTGCCTTTCCTGAAACCTCAGCTTATCGGTAATGTGGTTTTGGTTCCGGTAGGTTTCTTAATCGGGGAGTATCTCCGCTTAAAGCTTGGACGAAAGGTAACTCGAGCCAGCCTCGGTGCTGATCTTAGAAAGATAAAAAATTAATAATAAAAATCCTAAAAAATGAAACCAACTGTTGATAAAGAAAAGTGCCAGGGCTGCGGTACTTGCGTTGCTCTTTGCCCGAACGTCTTCGCCCTGGATGATAGCGGCAAATCACAAGTAATCGCCAAAGGAACTTGCGAAGAGGCTGGTTGTGACTGCCAGGCCGCGGCAGACAGTTGCCCGTATCAGGCGATTTCGCTCAAGCCTTAAGATAAATTAGGATACAAAAGATCACCCTAAAAATTACTGAAAATAGTGAGTCATTTTAAGGTGTCGTAAAACACCATTGACAGCATTTTAGAGTTGTGCTAGGATGCTGCCAGTAGCCAAAAAATCCTGTAATGCCAGGATTTTTTTAATTTGTCAAACATTATTAATAAAGGCTTAAAATATGTCTTATTTGAAAGAATTGAAGGCCAGACGCAAAGTTGCATCGATAGCGATATTCTTTGGTTTGATTGAATTTATCTACCCCCAGCAAACGACAGCTTATGGCATTCGGACAATCACAGTTGATGCCCATGAGGCAATCTATAGGGATTTGAGATTGACTGGTAATAATTCTAGCTTATTGACCTGTGAACGTTTGCCTGAGGTACCGGACCGGCCGGTGAAGAAAACTATCATCGCTACGGTTACGGCTTATTCAAGCTCGATAGATGAAACTGATGGTGATCCATTTACAACTGCTTCAGGCTCAAAAACCCATGCCGGAGTTGTTGCCTATAATTATTTACCTTTCGGATCAAAAGTCAGAATTCCTGGAACAACGGGTAATAAAACCTTTATCGTTCAAGACAGACTGCGTGCTGGCGCCAGCCAATACCATTTTGACATATGGATGCCGAGCAAGGCCGAGGCCAAGCAGTGGGGTGTAAAGGTACTGAAAATCGAGGTTTTATAACCGATTAAATTAGTGGCAGTGGCGTTGACCACCTCTTTAAATTTTTGGTATAGTTGTAAAAGCGCAGTAATCTGGCGTGGTAGCCAAGTAGCAAGGCGGCGGTCTGTCCCGCCACCTTTATACAGTATAATGAAGGCGGGATCCCGTTCCCACGCTTTGGAAGCTGATGGCCAGGTAGCCAAGCGGTAAGGCGAGGGTCTGCAAAACCCTTATACAGGGGTTCGATTCCCCTCCTGGCCTCCAAAGCGTGGGCTGCGGGACAAAACCCCTATACGGCGGTTCCCCCCGGTTCCTGATCTAGTCGGGTATGCCGGGCAGCATAGTTTGATGTTTACTTGCCAACCCACCTTCGCGTTTATCCACGACACTTGCGGGAGTAGTTCAGTAGTAGAATGCTTCCTTGCCAAGGAAGAGGTCGCGGGTGCGAATCCCGTCTCCCGCTCCAGTCAAAGACATCTCGGTTATACCGGGTGTTTTTGTTATTCGATATAGGTGCGACCTCTTCCGCCAAATTGTTATAGAGGTCGCCCCGCCGCTCGCGAGCGGCGGGGTCTCCCGCTCCAGTCAATAAACGCTTAGATAGTGGAAGAGGTACACTAAATAAAGACGACAGGGATTATTAACCCCCGTTGTTTTGTTTTTATATTGACATTTTAAACTAATCGGCCTAAGGTCAAATTACTGGGAAAGGACCTTGTTCTTTGATAAATCTGGGCCAAAAAAGCCAAGAAGGAGGGTAGAGAAATGAGGACGTTGATTGTTGCGCTGTGTGTTTTTTCGATGGCTGGTGTCGGTCTGGCTGAAACCTATTCTGTGCCGGATCAGTACGCTACGATTCAGGCGGCGATTGACGTGGCCGAAGCCGGGGATGTGGTCAGCGTGGGTCCTGGTACCTATACTGACTGCGTTCATGAAATTGGAGATCAGTATGGTGTTATATACCACTGCGTAGTGATGAAGAGTGGAGTCTCTCTGATCAGCGAAGCCGGGCCAGAAACCACGATCATTGATGCCCAGAGTCTGGGTCGGGTCATACTGGCTGATTCTTGTGATTCAGGGACTCGGATTGAAGGCTTTACCATCAGGGGGGGTCTTCTGTCCATGCGTGATGGAGCCGGCATTAGCTGTGCTTACTCGGAAATTGAATTCGTCAACGACATTATCACCAACAACGTTGGATGCAGAGGCGGAGGCGTATCAATATCCGGGGGAGCGAATCACTTCTCAGATTGCGTCTTTGCGGGCAACCAGGCAGACTACTACGGCGGCGGCCTCTACTGTGCCGGATCAAATTCGGTGTTTGAGGACTGTCGGTTCTCTGAGAATATAGCCCACGTTGGCGGAGGAGGTGTTGCTTGCGTTGACAGCGGTGGCGACCCGACCTTTACCCGCTGTTTGATCGATCACAATACGTGTTCATCGGGCGGTGGCGGCATCTGGGCGAGCAATACTCAAGCCGTGTTCAACAACTGCACCGTGTCTGATAACGAAGCTGAGCGTGGGGCTTCATTTTACATCACCTGCTTGGGCTATGTGTCTTTCTACTGCTCAATCCTGGCTTATGGCATCGGTCCGGCCGTATGTTGCGTTTGTGACAGCGGCAGTTCGTTCCAGTGCTGCGATATCTTCGGCCACACTTTTGGAGATGAGATGTGCGGGATTGACGCTGGCGGCAATTTCTCCCTGGACCCTGAATTCTCTGACCGGGCATCGGGCGGTTACCGTTTGTCAGCCACATCGCCGTGCCAGTCAGGCAACCATCCGACTGGCTGCGTTGATGAGCTGATCGGCGCTTTCCCGGCTGATCAGACGCCGGTTGAACATTGCTCCTGGGGCAGCTTGAAGGCCATGTTTCGATAACTTCGCGCGTGTGGGGTGACTTTTGGCCACCCCCTTTTCTTTTAATAAAAAAACAGCGTATAAATATCACACTGTTTTTTATTTTTATGAAATTTAATCGATTGCCATATCGTCAGGCAGATTGCCACTATCTTTGAGTGGCTTTTCAGTATCTTTCTTGTTATTCTCGGCTGACCTATCTTTTTCCGCGGGAGGCTTTGGAATAGGATTTTCATTCCTAGCCTCGGGAGCTTCAATTGAATGGGCGCGTTTTGGTGAGATTTCTTCAGGGCGGATTCCGCCGACGCTGGTAGGTACCACAGCTGGACGCCCAAAAGAAGGTTTTTTTACTTGGCTGCCAGCCGTGGCTTGGGCTGATTTTATTTGCGCGTCTGTCGCTTTGTGGCGACGGAAATCGCCGATGCTTTGATATCGATCCATGCCGGTAATATTTCTAGCTCGTTTGAGCCTAGCTTCGAGAGCCTGGTTGGTTTCTTGCGGTTTGGGCTGGCTGGATTTTGCTGGTTCGTTCAGGCCTTTTTGCGCTTGTTTCACTCGATCGACCAGAGTAGTTTTCCGCCAGTCAGTTTTTAGGGTAAATTTGCCTCTTCCTTGATGAAGAGCTTTGGCAATCCTTTTTACGTCATGCAAAGCAACCGAAGGTTTATTTTTATAACCAAGCCCTTCTTTTTTCAAAGCACGATTAACATTCCACATGCCGCCCTTGGCCAATGGTTTAATGGCGTTGTTTAGAGCTTGCCTACTAATTCTGCCTTGAGGTAACTTCATATTTACATCATAACACAAAAAGTTGTATTTGTCAAAGGTTGTTGGTCCGAACTCTTGCCAAAAAAATCCACTTGCCCTATAATTCTTAATAAGCCTGTTTTTTTGATGCCTAATAATTAACCAAAACATTATGAAAACAGCTAAGAAAGATAAGGATATCGAAGCTGCCCCTACCCCCCCCTCAGAGATGGAGAAGCTTTTGGATGAGCAGGGGCTGATGAAAATACCCCGAGTCGGGGATATTATCGAGGGAAAAGTCCTAAGCGTCTCAAAAAACGAGGCGCATGTTGACATTGAGGGTTTAAGCAGCGGGCTGGTGCGCGGCCGGGAGCTTTTCGATGAATCGGGGGAGTACACTGACGTCAAGGTAGGCGATACGGTCCAAGCCACGGTGCTGGAATTGGAAAACGAGAAGGGCGTGATGGAACTTTCTTTCCGTCAGGCCGGCCACAAGAAAGCCTGGGACAATCTAATCAAGCTGATGGGCGATAAACAGATTGTCGACGCCGAGATCACGGAGGCCAACCGCGGCGGCTTGATGATAAAAGTCGGACGGGTGGCCGGTTTTTTACCGGTTTCCCAGCTGACCGTCGAGCACTATCCGCGCGTCGAGGGCGGCGACAAAGATAAAATCTTGGAAAGGCTGAATCAATACATTAGCCAGAACTTCCGCGTTCGGGTAATTGATGTTGATGAAGCCGAGGAAAAATTGATCGTTTCCGAAAAAATGGCTTGGGAGGAAAAACAGAAAGAAGCCATTGGAAAATACAAGCTGGGAGAGATCGTCGAAGGCAAGGTTACGGGCGTGGTTGATTTTGGAGCGTTCGTGGAATTCGGCGACGGGCTCGAGGGCCTGGTTCACATATCGGAGTTAGCCTGGCAGAGAATTGATGACCCGCGGGACATTATTAAAGTCGGCGATAAGGTAAAAGCGAAAATAATCAGCCTGGATAACGCCCGGATATCTCTAAGTTTGAAGCAATTGCTGGAGGATCCCTGGAGAAAAGCGATTAATAAATACAAGGTCGGTCAGGTAGTTAAAGGTCAGGTGTTAAAGCTTAATCCCTTTGGCGTGTTTGTCGAACTGGATAAAGATATCCATGGGCTAGCGCATATATCGGAACTTTCTTCAAAACTTGTCCGCCACCCTGGAGACATTGTCAAAGAAGGAGAAGTGCGCGATTTCAAAATTCTGTCGATTGAACCAGACAATCACCGCCTGGGGCTGTCGATTAAAGCCTTAGAAGAACCAGCTAGCCCCAAGGCAGAAGAGAAAAAGCCCGAACCATCAACTGCTGAAAATTTACCTGAGGCCGAAAAAGGGGAAACCGGTGATGCTACCGGTGAAAAGCCGGCCCCCACTGATCAGCCAGCCGCTTAAATTAGAGATTAGATATAACCAAAGACTAAAAAAATCCTGGAGCCACACAGGCTAGCCGGTTGTTGCGTAAATTTGCCAAAAGTCCTAAATTCATTTATAATATATTAGCTTAGCTTAACCAAACAATGAGTAAAACTCTAAAAAACTTTATTGTCTTTGTAATAATCTTCTTGCTAGTAGGGGGCTTGTTCAGTTTGTACCAAGCGACAACTCAAAAAGTCGGTGTCGTAAGCCTGAATCAGCTAGTTCAAGAGATTGAAAAATCCGACGTTAAACAAATAATTGTCGAAGGCAGCAAGCTCAATATCAGCCTCAATGATGGAACAAAACAAACGGCCAATAAGGAGACAACTGAATCCTTAAGCGACCTTTTGAAAAATTATGGTGTGGCTGAAGAAAAGATCAAAGGCTTGAATGTCGAGGTCAGGCCGGATTCCAGCACTTCTTTCTGGCTGGGCACGCTGCTGCCTTTTCTTCTGCCATTTTTGCTGATTGGCGGGTTTATTTATTTCATGTTGCGGCAGGTTCAGGGAAGCAACAACCGGGCCATGACTTTTGGCCAAAGCCGCGCCCGAGAAAATCAGAACAATATTAAGAACCGAATTTTGTTTAAAGACGTGGCTGGCGTTAAGGAAGCCAAGGAAGAATTAGCCGAAGTCGTTGAATTCCTTAAAACGCCGCGGCGGTTTCTTTCCCTGGGCGCTAGGATTCCCAAGGGCGTTTTGCTGATCGGACCGCCGGGAACCGGAAAAACATTATTGGCTAGAGCCGTGGCCGGTGAAGCCAACGTGCCCTTTTTTCATATTTCCGGCTCGGAGTTTGTCGAAATGTTCGTTGGTGTCGGCGCTTCACGCGTCCGCGATTTATTCAAGCGGGCAAAGAAAACCGCGCCCTGCATAATCTTTATCGATGAGATAGACGCGGTTGGCCGGCAGCGCGGCTCGGGTTTGGGCGGCTCGCACGACGAGCGCGAACAGACCCTGAACCAAATTTTGGTTGAGATGGACGGTTTTGACACTGACACAAACGTGATTGTGATGGCGGCTACGAACCGGCCTGATGTTCTCGATCCGGCCTTGCTCAGGCCCGGTCGTTTTGACCGCCGCGTGATGCTTGATCTTCCGGATATCGGCGACCGAGAGGCGATTCTCAAAGTCCACGCCCTGGGCAAGCCCCTGGCCCCGGATATTGACTTGCGCAGCTTGGCTGAACGGACGCCGGGTTTTTCCGGAGCTGATTTGTCTAATTTGCTGAATGAGGCGGCGATTTTAACCGCCCGGCGGAATAAAAAGAAAGTGACGATGGATGAATGCCTTGAAAGCATTGATAAGGTTTTACTGGGCCCGGAACGCAAAAGCCATATACTCAATCAAACGGAGAAAAAAATCGCGGCCTTTCACGAGGCTGGCCACGCCATTGTGGCTCATTTTTCACCGCACGCCGATCCAATCCGAAAAGTTTCGATCATGTCGCGGGGCAGCGCCGCCGGTTACACCCTGAAGCTTCCGACCGAAGACAGACATCTTCATTCTCGTTCGTATTTTATAGATGAAATCTCAGTATTATTGGCTGGCCACGCCGTGGAGAAATATATTTTTAATGAGGTTACGACCGGAGCCAGCAATGATCTGAAAGAAGCTACTCAGTTGACCCGGAAGCTGGTAACCCGTTATGGCATGAGCGACACTCTCGGTCCGCGCACTTATGGCGAGCACGAGGAAATGATTTTTCTGGGCCGGGAAATCCATGAGCAGCAGGATTACGGCGACGCTACGGCTACACAAATCGACCGCGAAGTTAATAAAATAATTCGCCAGTGCTATGTCAGAGCCCAAAAAATCATTATTCAGATGAAACCGAAAATCGAACAGCTGGCTGGTTTATTGCTCAAGAAAGAGACGATTGAACAAGCGGAGTTTAACGCCCTCTTTGATAAAAAACCTTTAGCATAAAAACCCGAAGGATTTTGGTTTAGACCGAGTCTTAAGGGATAAACAGGAGGAAAAAATATGGTTTCCATTTACAACGACATTATTAAAAAAGCCTGGAGAATCATTTGGCGCAATAAATTTTTGTGGTTTTTTGGATTGTTTCTGGTCTGGATTGGCCAGGAGGTTGAGACTCTTATCAGGAATTATTATCTTCAAACCGAGGGTTCCCTATCTCTAGACAGCTGGCGTGAGCTTTTTAAAAGCGGTTTTGGCGGAATATTTTCCGATGCCTGGGGACTGGTGAGCTCGACCACATTGACCGCGGTGGTGGTCATGCTGGTGTTTGTTTTACTTTTAATCCTAGTGGTTTGGCTGACGGTAATTTCGGTGGGCGGGATAATCCACAGTACGATCCAGGCTGAAAACGGCAAGGCGGTTGCGTATAATCAAGCCTTTGCCATCGGCCAGAAACATTTTTGGAAAAACCTTATTGTCTATCTTTTGGCGAAAATCGCTGACTATATTTTCTTGATCCTGACTGGTTTGGTCGCCTCGCTGGTGGCTTTTGGGGTTATTGGAGTGGTGGTCAGCGTGATAATGATTTTACTTTCATTCGCCGTTAGCTTGATTATTGGCTTTGTGGCAAAATACGCGGCTTGCTACGTGGTCGCCCGGGGCCAAACTCTGACTGAGGCAGTGCGGTCAGGCTGGAAGCTTTTTATAAAAAATTGGCTGGCCAGTATCGAGATGGCCGTAATAATATTCGTTATTAATTTTATTGTCAGCCTCGGTTTGATAATTGTACTGGTAATAGTTTCTGTTCCGTTCCTTCTCCTGGTTGTGATTTTAAGTCAGGGTATGGCCGGCGCCAGCAATGTTTTGCTCTACGTCCTGACGGCTATTATTCTTCTGGTTACGGTATTCGTTGGCTCTGTTCTCTCGTCTTTTCAATTTAGCGCCTGGGTACTGTTTTTTCTCAAACTGGACCAAGGAAAAAAGTTGAGCAAAATAATAATGTGGGCAGAACGTCTGGCTGGACGGAAATCTCAGCCAGGAGTAAGATAGCCACAGAAATTGAATATATTTGGCGGAAAGTTAGGGCATATTTTGGGGTAGGCAGTCTTGACGCGGCCAAGCCGATCGGGACACCGCCCTTATAGCGATGACCTATACAATTTAATTCTCATGGTGGGCATGTAGCTCAGCGGTTAGAGCACCGCCCTTATAAGACGGGGGTCGATGGTTCAAATCCATCCATGCCCACCATGAGAATGTGAATAAATAGGTAGGTCATCGATATATCGACGCTACAACACCTTTCCATAATATCAGAAGCGTCGCTATAAGGCAGGGGGTCCCCCGTCCCCGATTTAATCGGGGATAATCCGGGGCATGCTCACTATGAGGTAAGAAGTGATTATGTATGTCGTTAAATTTATTTTGTTTGTTCAGGTGGGCGTCTAGCTCACCCCCGTTTTCACGGGGGCAAGGTTGGTTAGAGCGCCACATTGATCCCCCATCTTCCTAGTGCGCGCGTATAGCTCAGTTGGTTAGAGCGCCACATTGACATTGTGGAGGTCCCTGGTTCAAGTCCAGGTACGCGCACCAGGAAGATGGGGGATGGAGATCACCCCGCCCACCCGAGCACATACAACCCTCGTTCTTTTTAGAACAGCCCATCGGAAGAGAAGGAGAAGCGCCATGAAACGCAAACCGCATAGAAGGCATACCCCGGTTAGGAGTTTTTTCGGTAAACCAGCCCATCAGCTGAACCCGGACGATTTCCATGATCTAGTTAGGAGATACCACGGAGCCAAAGAACTATTAGTCTCACCACTAGGCCGTCTTCTATTGAGGGAATGTCTCCAGCGAACGAAGGAACGGCTTACGTTTGAAGACCTAGAGCCGTTCGGTCAGGCCTTCAAGGAACTAGAGATTGATGCCCTAGATTTGGCTTCGGAGCTGTATGAAATCGCTGTTTTGGCTAACACCATAGGCAATGTGTTGGCTAAGCTTCATGGAGATGAGCCGATTCATTGTCCAGAGGCGCTTATGGCCTATCGGGTGAAAGAAGCCGCCATGGCTGGACTGATTACTCATCACTGGGATGAGATCGAATTGACTGATGACCCGGAAAGGTCTGATTTCCAGGTCGTCAAGCTCAGGGCCCGCCTTTGTTCGGGTCTGCACATTTCTCGAGAATCCGCTAAGTATTATCTGTCTCATTCGCCGGCACCCGTCACCCCAAGGTAGCGGGTTCTTTTCTTTTCGGAGTATGGTACAATTGTAGGTGATGGAAAATATCGCTCAAACAATTGCCAAGGAAACGAGCCTAGGCTACTTCGCCAAGCTATTCAAAAAATTCCCCCAGGCCAAAGCGTATCTGGTTGGGGGCATGGTTCGAGATATCATTTTGGGGCGGCCTTCAAAAGATTATGACTTTGTCATTTCCGGAGTAAAGCCCGCCACCCTGGAGAAATTTTTAAAAAGTCTCGGTCGAGTTGACCTGGTAGGGAAAACGTTCGGGGTATTTAAATTCCAGCCCAAAGACTCTGTTCTTGGCGAGCCGATCGATATTGCTCTACCTCGGACTGAACACTCGCTGTACCTGGCTGGCGGGTACCGCGAGTTCGCGGTCAAGACTGATTATCAGATGCCGATTGAAGAAGATTTATTGAGGCGCGATTTCACCATAAACGCTCTGGCCTGGGATTTAAAGCGAAAAAAACTCATTGACCCAACTGGTGGACTGTCTGATTTAGCCGCTGGAATAATTCGGGCGGTTGGACAGACCGAAAAACGTTTTCAAGAGGACTACTCGCGGATTTTGAGAGGTCTGCGACTGGCCATTCAGCTTCGGTTTACTTTTGAATCAAAAACCTGGCAGGCAACAAAAGCCATGATCGGGTTTCTTAATAATTCAAAGCTGCCTCGGGAAATAGTCGCTCGCGAATTGCTCAAGTCTTTTGAAGCTGACGCGGTGCGGGCGTTTGATGTTTTTGAATTAAGCGGCGTTTTTCGGACTTTGATCCCCGAGCTGCTTCATCTGAAAGATTGCCAGCAGGGACCCGAATATCATTCTGAGGGCGACGTCTGGACGCATACCCGGTTGGCGTTGGAGCGTTTATTTTCGCCGATGTTTCACAAGCATTTTCCAGGAGTAAAGCCAGATTTAGAATTGATTTTAGCAACTTTGTTTCATGATCTCGGCAAGCCGTATACCCGGAAGCTTAGATTAAACCACCACTTGTCATTTTACGGCCACGAACAAGTAGGGGGCGAACTGGCTTTTGATATCGCCGAACGTCTACGCCTTTCAAGTTACCAGGGCAAAGTTGACTCAAGCCATCTGGCCTGGCTGATTCATTACCACTTGATCATTACCCACACTTCCCCGATAAAGTTTAACCGGGCGACCTTTGAAAAATATTTTCTCGAGCCGACCCTGGGCCAAAAATTACTCCAATTGATATTTGCCGACCAGGCGGCCAGTCTGTCAATGGAGGGAGAGCCTTCACTCAAGAATTTTTACGATGCCGTGGAACTGACCAAGGAAATCAAAAGGCTTGGTTATGAAAAAAAGAAGCAACCGAAAATTTTGCTCAACGGCCGTGATATCATGTCCCGATTAAAACTTAAACCTGGCCCTCTGATTGGAGAGATAATCCATCAATTGAGAGCAACCCAGCTTCGGGGCAAGATACGGACTAAAAAGCAAGCCCTCGGATTTTTAGATCGTCAATATGGAAATAAAATATACAGTCGAAAAAAACGGAGAACGGCTTGATATCTATCTTCGTCTGCAGCTCCCGGGCTATAGCCGGAGCTGGATTCAGAAACAGATTATCGCTGGTCAGGTATCGGTCAACGGGAAAGACGCTTCGCCCCATCAGCAATTGCGGAGCGGCGATGTTGTCGCGGGTGAAATATTATCACCGCCGGAAATCGATTTAACGCCTGACCCGGCCATTACCTGGGAGACGGTTTTTGAGTCGCCCGACTATCTGATAATCAATAAACCGGCCGGTCTGGTCGTCCATCCCTCTGAGGCGACCAAGAGCAAAACCCTGGTTAATGGTTTGGTTTCAAGATATCCTCAAATCATCAAAGTTGGTGACGACCCTTTGCGTCCTGGCATTGTCCACCGACTGGATAAGGAAGTTTCGGGTTTAATGATCGTGGCACTCACCCAGGAAGCGTTTGAGCATTTCAAAAAGCTTTTTCAGGCTCACGCTGTTAAAAAAAGCTACACCGCTTTAGTTTACGGCGCGGGCTTACCTGACAGCGGCACAATTAATTTCCTTCTGCAGCGTTCAAAGGACGGCAAAATAGTCAGTGTTTCAGAAACCGCCCCTGGCACGAAACCCGCCAAATGGGCGGAGACTGAGTATGAAGTTATCGAAAGGTTTTCTAAATACACTCTGGTTAAGGTAACCACCCTGACCGGTCGAACCCATCAAATCCGAGCTCATTTTCACGGCTTAGGGCATCCGCTGGTTGGCGACAATCTTTATCAAATCAAACGTTATATCCGCTTAAAGCACTGGACCAGCCTGTTCCTCTGTGCCGACCATTTGACCTTGGTCGATCCGGCTGGTCAGGAAAAGAAGTTTTTTATTGACCTTCCTCCCCAACTCAAAGAAATAATAACTGAGCTTAGGCAGGGTTGACTGATAGAGGGGTTTTGACTATACTTATTCTAGTCTAATAATTTGAATTATTTTGTTATGGATCTTCTTAAGGAAAACGAAAAGTCGAAGCTAAAAACCGATTTGCCTGATTTGAAACCTGGACAAACCATCCGGGTGCATCAAAAAGTGACCGAGGGAGAGAAAGAACGCATTCAGATTTTTGAAGGGGTGATAATTTCGCGGCACGGCGGCCAAGGCCTTAACGCTACGATTACAGTCCGAAAGATTTCCGAGGGTGTGGGGGTAGAAAGAATATTTCCTATTCATTCTCCGCGAATCGCCAAAATTGATATCGTGAAACAGGGCCAGGTGCGCCGGGCAAAGTTATATTATCTTCGCAATACATATGCCCGTCCGGTCAAAGAAGCATCAAAAACCCTAAAAGCCAAAAGCAAGACCTAGAGATTTATTGCCCAGGTGGTGCCCTGAACCACGTTGGGTTCAGGGCTTGTCGGAATCTCGTAATATTAATGATAGGTAACAAGAACCTTCGTGGTTTAAATCGGTATGTTGCAGATATTGTTATTTCAAATAAGGTAAAGGGCTAATCTACCTGCCCAGGTGGTGGAACCCCGCACCATGTTAGGTGCGGGGCCCAGAACCCCCTCGTGGTTCTGGGTTGGTATAATACTAATATTTGTTATTTTAAATAATGTAAAGAGGTAATCTACCTGCCCAGGTGGTGGAATTGGTATACACACTAGGTTGAGGGCCTAGCCTCGCAAGAGGGTGCGGGTTCAAGTCCCGCCCTGGGCACCACGGGTTCGCACTTGCTGCGGGTTACGCGCACCGGAGGTGTCCGGTTCGCTTCACCCTTAGCAAGGCGCCCCCTCTCCCCATCGCGTTCAGTCACTTCTCGTTCCTTAGACCGCGATGGAGGCCCCGACATAGAACAAAGGCATCCCCCGCATGTAAGCAGACAAGCTGTTTCCACCCCGCCTTTAGGGCGCATGCCCCTTGCCCCAGCGCAAACAGTCGCTTCGCTCCTTAGACTGCAATGGGGACCCCCCTCTTTAGAATATTTTTTAAACATCTGCTATTTTGGGCGCGTAACTCAGTGGCAGAGTATCTGCTCTACACGCAGAGAGTCGTAGGTTCGAGTCCTACCGCGCCCACCATTAAATAAGCTTTAATTTTTATGACGAAGTTTTTAATCGGATTTCTAATTTTGGCTGGCGGTTTTGTTTTTACTCTTAAGCCACAATGGATCCAAAGCTTTTATGGCCGGATCGGTGTAGCGGAAAGAGGAGTATTCGCGACTTTTGGCGGATCGCGTTTTTTCATCCAACTCATCGGAATAGTAATGATAATTCTAGCAGGTGTGATTATGTTTGCTGACTTCAGTTCACTAAGAGGCATGTTTGGAACTTAGAATTTGGGCCCTTAGCTCATTTGGTAGAGCGCCGCGTTTGCATCGCGGAGGTGACCGGTTCGAGCCCGGTAGGGTCCACCAATAAAAAAACAATCTCTGATTAGAAGATTGTTTTTATATTCTAATTTTCAAATGGTAGCCGCAAAACCATCGATTATTACTCTCTTTTGATATTTCTCAGTCAGTGGTTGAAGTTCTTTGGTTAGCTCTTCTAGAGACATTTTTGAATCGTTTAAATCGCCAATCGGCACCAGGAAAAACGGTTCAGCGGGAGTTATTAGCTCGCCAAAACCATGGTCACTCAGGGCGATGGAAATCGCGATTCCCATTTCTTTTAAGGCGTATTCACGATTTAGATATCGCCGGCTGATAACAAAACCGGAAGGCAAGCCCTTTACCTCATCGGGATTGAATTTTCCAGTACCGTCGTAATAAGCTACTCGGGCGATATGAAATCCACTGGGACGGGCCATCTCGGTTATTTTCAAAAAGCCTTTATAACCTATATTAAACTTCTTGGCCAGCTTTTTTGCCCAATCTTGGCCATATTTATCGGCTTGGTTTGGATCGAGATTATTTTCCTTGGCGTAAAGTTTGGCTGCCCCACATTCCTCGTGACTGTAAATTCCATCTACTCCAGCATTTTTCAAAACACTTATTGCCTCGTTTTCCGACAGCAGGATTCCAGAGCCAGCCAAACGAATCCCGCCAGGCGTGCCTTCGTCAATACAACGCAGGCAGTTATCTTTGAGCATGAACGCTCGGCTGAAATCTGGCAGAGTATTGATATAACGATTAAAACCCAAGGCTTTAATTTTATCAAAAACCGGGAGTTGCTCCTCCCAATACTTTATTATTTGGTCGCTCATTTTATTGGTGTTGATGGAGGCGGCGGCGGATTTTGAGTGAGAAGATTAGATTTTGATAAAACAGCCGTGGCTTGCATCGCCCTAATGCTTGCCCAAACCATGATAATCGCCAGAATAATATTAGTACCGCCGAGGCCGCTGCTGACGATATTATAACCGGTCGAGAGCAGGGCCAGACAGCTTAGAACCAACAAGATAATCGCCAAGGTTCGATTTTTGAATTTACTGAATAAGAAACTGAAAACGGCAAAAATTGCGCCGTCAACGACGATTTCCCAACTGCCGATAATGATACCCAGAAGAATCTGCAACCCTGCAACAAAATAAAAACCCAGAGACACGTTTTTTATCACTTTCAGAGCTTGTTCTTTGGTTTCGATTTTACCAAGCCAGAGATTAAATTTTTTAGTTGGTTGGTCGGCCATTGATGTTAAATTAGAATTGAATTAAATATATTGAATCTAATTATTTGGAGCGGGTAGGCCCCGCCGCTCGCGAGCAGCGGGGTAAAGTCCATCTCCGCCAAAGGTGCCTGCCCGACGGCTGGCGGGGATCCGCCGTTTATTAGATTTTTTATTAGGGGGCGGAGAACTGTTCTAGATTAATCTTATTGACAGTTGGAGCGGGTAGGGGGAATCGAACCCCCGGCAACAGGTTGGAAACCTGTGGTATTACCACTATACGATACCCGCGAGTGTTATTTTTTAGTATTCCGACGCTCATTTGTCCGATAGCCCGTGTCTTCTGACCAGACCAGGTAAAGCCTTTTCCGGAATCCACCTTTGCGTTTGAACGCCCTAACCATTGTTTGTTTTATCTCTCGGTCAGTGATTTTAAAAATCCGTTTAATTTCTTCAATCACCGTTATCACGTCGCCAATTTCCTGGATAACCCCGATTTTATTTTTTGATGTCAGAAGACCGCTAGCTTCTTCCCCGACTTTTTTGAGCAGTTCCTCCTTGAACTGTTTCTGCGATATAACGTGAACATTGTATCGAGCGCCGCTTTTCTCCATCACTTGAGGAATCTTGTCTCGAATCAGCTTATTATAGTAGATTTTCTTTATTTTAGGCATGGTTATTTTTTTAAAACAGCTTTGATAAACTTTTTCGTGCGCGCATCTGACCAGGGTTTGAGGCTTTGACGGAAGGCTTGAGCGCCGTTTTGGTATTGCCTGACTGTTTCACGAGCAACTTTGACAAAGGCCCGGTCAGTACCAGCGTCTCTTCGGGCGCCGTCAAAGAGAAATTTCAGGAATTGAATTTTATCAAGATTCACGGCTGGCCCGCCCTGTTTGATTGGATAACCGATGTAGGCTTTGATATAAGGCTTTTTGTTTATCGCAGCCAGAGTGGCTCGGCGCATTCCGTCAAATAGCCTCAGTTGTTTCTCCTGGAGATTCCAATAAGCTAAAACCGGATGTTGGTCACGCTCTGGTCGCGGCTTCAGATTCGGCATATATTTTTTGAAAAAAGCCGGATGGTTTCGGTAATATTCGGCGAACTCGGAAAAATTGCGGCGGCATTTGAAAATTAGTTTATCAACTTCAGCCGGGTTGAAACCAGTCATGGTTAAATTGCTGATTTTTCGAAGCTCCAGATTCCAGCGATAGGCCGGGTTGGTCAGCAGCCGGAATACCCACTTAAGTCTCCAGCCTTCGGAAATGGCCGCGACCAGCAGCCAATAATTATGAGCGCCGTCGCGCCGATACATTCGGTTGATTGAGCGTTTAATTTTTTTTCTAAAAGGAGCGTCAGCCACATCCCAGAATATTTTTAGAAACTCATGATACAGATACTGATTGGCGATTGTCAGAGGATTAACGTTTGCTTTGATAACTTTAAGCGGTTTGGCTGGATTTATTTTGGTTGCCATTGGTATGCTTTCAAATTAACAAAGTAATTGCCGTCTCTTTTAAAAACTTCAACCCCTTCATTTTTAAGCAATTTGGCCTGCAATTCTTTGGGGCAATGGAGATTTTCGATTGAAATCATGCCCTTTGAATTGATCACGCGCTGCCAAGGGACGTCGTTAGGCGAGCGGCGCAGGGCAAATCCAACCAGACGAGCGGCCCGGGGCGTTGAAATAAGGCCAGCAATTTGACCATAGGTGGCGACTTTGCCTCTGGAGATTTGTTTCGCCAGACGATAAACTTCTTTGAAAAAATCCATATTCTTCCTGGATTGTATCAAAATAGGCCGATAAAATCAAGGGTGTTTTTTTGAGATTTACCAATCAGAAAAAGTTTGCTAAACTGTATAAAGTATGACAAAAACGGAAGTACTAACCTGGAAAATCGGAGGTGTTGCCGGCGCTGGCCAACAGGTAGCCGGTTTAATTTTTGCCAAGGCGTGCAGCCGGGGCGGACTTTTTACGTTTGACAGTTCCGAGTACCCCTCGCGGATCCGCGGCGGCCTGGTGACTTATCGCTTAAGCATATCAAACAAGCCGGTGACCGCGATCTACCGGTCAACTCAGCTTTTAATCGCCCTGACCCAGGAGGCTTTTGACTACTGCCAGCCTGATGTGGTATCGGGCGGGGTCATCCTCTATGACAGCGACACTTTTAAACCGGGCCGGAAGGGATTTGACGGGATAAAAGCTTATCCGCTGCCTTTGAAAAAATTAGGCGACGAGGCTGGGATACCGCCTTTGGCCGCGAATATGCTGGCAATCGGAGCGACTGTGGCGCTTCTGAAATATGACCTGGCTATTGTCCGGCAGACGATTGCCGAAGTTTTCAGGGATAAAGGCAGCGAAGTCGTGGTCATGAACCAAAAGGCAGTCCAGGCCGGCTTTGACTATGCCCGGAAAAATCTTGAGCCTGGGAAATTCCCATTTACCCTAAGTCCGGTTAAAAACCGGCCAGCAGATAAAATACTGGTGACCGCGAGCGACATGGTGGCGCTGGGAGCAATTTCAGCCGGCTGTAAATTTCTGGCCTCCTACCCAATGACTCCGGCCTCGCCCATACTTCATGACTTAATTAACTGGGCAGAAAAATCCGGCATGTTTGTGATACAGCCGGAGGACGAGATTTCAGCCATTCACATGGCGATCGGCGCTGCCTATGCCGGCGTCCGTTCCATGACAGCCACGTCAGGCGGCGGCTTCGCGCTGATGACCGAAGGATTAGCCCTGGCCGCGATGACTGAAACGCCTCTGGTCATAGTTGAAGGCCAGCGGCCAGGTCCAGCCACGGGTTTGCCGACCTGGACCGCCCAGGGTGATCTGGCCTATCTCACCAAAGCCGGCCACGGGGAATTCATCCGGGTAATTTTGGCGCCTGGCGACGCGGCCGAAGCCTATGAATTGACCGGACAGGCCTTCAATCTCGCCGAGAAATACCAGATTCCGGTGTTCATTCTCCTTGATAAATATATTTTAGAAGGCCACCAGTCGATAGCCGTACCGGCGAATAATTTTAAAATCGAACGCGGCGAGATTTTGACGGAAAAGGACTTAGCCGGGATTAAGGGATACAAACGCTATCTCAATACCAAGACGGGCATTTCACCCAGAGCTATTCCAGGCTGTCGCGGCGGAATTCATCTGGCAAACAGCGACGAGCATGATGAGTTTGGCTATTCGATTGAGGGTTTTTCCGCCAAAGTAGTGGCTGAACAAGCCGAAAAACGATTTAGAAAGCTTAGTCGTCTGCTTGCTGAACTGCCGAAACCAAAGCTTTTTGGCCCGAAAAAGGCCCGATTAACACTTCTCGGCTGGGGTTCAACAAAAGGTCCGGTGCTAGAGGCGATGAAGGATTTGCCTCAGGTGAATTATTTGCATATCACGGCGCCCTGGCCAATGAGCGAATCAACCATGAAAAAAGCTTTACAAGGGCAACGCCGGATAGTGGCGATTGAGAATAATTTTACCGGTCAATTCGCGGAAATTTTGCGCGGACAGACTGGGATAAAAGTTACTGACCGAATTTCAAAATATAACGGCGCTCAATTTTACCCTGATGAAATTGTCGCACAAGTCAAGCGCTTAATCACTTCAAAAGGTTAAATATGGCTCAAGCAAAAGATTTTCAAACAAATAATAAACCGACCTGGTGCCCGGCTTGTGGCAACTATGGATCCTACGCGGCTTTAACCCAAGCCTTTGCCGAGCTGGGCTTGGAACCCCATCAGGTTGTGATGACATTTGATATTGGCTGCAATGGCAACGGCGCGAATAATTACCGCCTTTACGGTTTTCACAGCCTTCACGGCCGGACCATTCCGGTGGCGACCGCGGTTAAGTTAGCCAATAACGATTTGACGGTAGTAGCTTTATCCGGAGACGGCGGAGGCTATGGCGAAGGTGGAAATCATTTTTTGCACGCTTGCCGTCGCAATGTCAACATGACTCTCATTATCCACAATAACGAGCGCTATAGCTTAACTACTGGCCAAACCTCGCCGACAACGCGACTGGGTGATAAAACCAAAACCGCCCTGGTCGGTTCAATTGACCAGCCGCTCAATGGACCGCAAATCGCGCTGACAGCCGGAGCCACTTTTGTAGCGCGCGGTTTCGCCGATGATACGGCCAGTTTGAAAGAAATTTACAAACGCGCCCTTACCCACAAAGGCTTCTCGGTAGTCGAGCTATTACAGCCGTGTGTGATTTTTTACGACGCTAAAAATATCCGCGACGAATACCGGTCAAAAATATACAAGCTGGACTCGAAAAACTGGCCGACAAATAACCGGCAGGCGGCTTATCAAAAGGCCGGCGAAACCGCGCGCCTGCCTATCGGTATTTTTTTCCAAGAAGCGCGCCCGACTTTTGAAAGTCATTTCAAGGCGCTGGCCAATCAAACCCTAGTTTCACGACCAACCGAAAAAGTTGACTTAACCCCGTTTCTGAAAGAGCTTAAATAAAGCGATTAATAAAGTAAAAAAACCCAGACAAAGCGGGTTTTTTATATTGAAAAAACCAAAGAAATCCAGCCACCCTAGTTCATTTGTAGGCTTATTTAATTACTTTGTAGTGCAATTGGATTTCGTCTGGTGAGAGGCGCTTGAAGTCAAGCAATTGGAGATTGAAGTCGAAGGGCTTATCGGCAAAAAGCTTTATTCCCTTGCCAAAGGCCACTGGTTCAATGACGAGATATATTTCATCAATCAATTTTTTAGCGATAAAAGACGAGTTCAAAATCCCGCCACCGGCGACCAGAGCTTCTTTGAAGCCGAGTTTTTTTAGATAATCTAAGGCTTTAATTGGAGTTCTCACTGCGTAATTATTAGGTCCAATGACTTTGTATTTAGCTTGAGAGGTGACTACCATGATAGTAACTGGATCCAGGGCTTTTAATTCTCCGGCCCGGCGCATAACCTCGTAGGTTCGTCGGCCGATTATCATGTTGCCGGTGCGCTTGACCATGACCAAAAAACTTCGCCACTCAACATCAGAGACAAAGCTAGTGGTATCGTTTTCTTTGGCCACGTAGCCGTTTATCGTGGTAGCTATGTAGAGGATGGTTTTGATTTTTGGCATAGATAAAATCGTAAAGTAGTTAGGGTTGCTTGAGTTCAATATACCGGTTATTGATGATATTTTCAAGATTTAGAATATCCAACATTTTTATTGCTGATTCGGTATCGGCCGCTTTGGGCTGAGCATAGTCGTAAATGATTATTGGCAGGAATTCGATTTTAAACAAGCCTTTTGCATTGAAAAGAAATTTCGCCACCAAACCCTCGCGCGTTTCCTGCGACCACATCTGGTCAAAGACGAAATTGCCCAGGCTGTAGAAAATATATTTGCCTTGGTAGATCTCGGCTTTTTGAATGACGTGCGGGTGATGGCCGATGACCAATTCGGCGCCGGCGTCAATGGCGGCATGGGCAAATTCTTTTTGCGATTTATTTGGTTCAGTCGTGTATTCAGTACCCGAGTGCATTGAGATAATAACGAAGTTCGCCCTTTCTCTCGCTTTTTGAATTGACTCAGTTAGTTTCGCAATGTCCATAAAGGCCGTACCGGGTCTATCCGACCCAGCCTTATAGCCGGCTGGAACCACATCGTCATCATTATAGGCCAGAAAGGCGAAAGTCAGCCCCAGTCGTTCGATATATACGGGAGCATAGGCTTGTTCCTCGTTTTCGCCGGCGCCGACAAAATCAATGCCCGCGGCATTTAGATAGGAAAAGGTATCGGACAGCCCCGGCGCTCCGAAATTAGGCGTATGGTTATTGGCCAGAGAGACTAGGGAAAAGCCCGCGTCTTTCATAGCCGTTTCGACTCCTGGATCAGCCCGAAAACTTAATTCGCCGGTATTTATCTGACGTCCGGGCGTGATCGAAGTTTCCAAATTGCCGAAGACGATATCTCCAGTTTTTAAATATTCAGCGGTTTCGCGAAAAGAGTAATCAAAACCATTTTTTTTCAACTTGCTGCCCACTACTCGGGAAAGCATGATATCGCCGACGGCAATAAGCGAGGTTTCGGTTGGCTTTGAATTGAGGTTTTGATTGTCAACCTCGTTATTTGTATCTCCGGTATTAGTAATGATAGAAATAATATTGAATGTGGGATCTGGTTCGCGGCGGAAAATAAAAAAAGCCGTAAGAACGGCGAGAACTATAACCAGAGCGCATAAACTCCAATATACTAAGGGACGTTTTGTTCTGGTGAAATATAGCAAATTTGTCTGTATTACTAAGAGCTATAGAGAAATGGCTACTCCTCATTCATCGGCAGATCGGTTTTATCGGCTTCCTCCCCGGGCGAATTTTTTTTATCGTCCCGAATCCGTCTAGAGGAAAACATAGTCGTGATATTATTGAAAAGTTCGACAAAGATCTTTTCTTCCCCGCGGTGTTTTAGGGGTAGGTGATATTTGAAATCACCTTGTGCCAGCTTGTCCATGCCTTGCGCCAGAATGCGGAAAGGCCGGCTGAGACGCAAAGATAGAAAATATGAAGCCAGGAGAAGTATCGGTAGAAATATCAAGTCAGCGATTAAGAGGGATTGAAGAGTGTCGTTGCGTTGTTTCTGGATTATCTCAGCCGAATAATCAACGCCGAGTATAGCCACGCTCTGTCCGCTGGCGTTTCTTAGTGGGGCATAACCGGAAAGCCAAGCGCCCCACTTGTCATAAGTGATGGTTTTATCAACGCTTGGTTTTTCCATGGCCGCTACCAGTTCAGGAAAATCTGTAGTATCATAGATTTCTCCAAGCATAGCTTTTTGTTCGAATTCTTCAATGACATTGTTGCCGTTACTATCCCGCGTGGTATCGCCAGTTACGATAAAGGACATTCGATTAGGCGTGGCCGTTTGTCTTAAAGTGTAGATATCGTCAATCGAAGGATTTCCGCTCATGGCTGACTGGAAGATTGATTCAATTTCGCGGTATTCGTCAGAATTCTGTTGGCTAGAATCGATGAGACGTTCAAGCGTAGCGACTGGTACTTTGGCCGAGACTTCTGTCGCGACGTCTTTAAGTGTTTTCTGGGTTTGCCTGAAGGCGGCGTTTGTTAAAAGATAATAAACCGTGGCGTCAGCGACCAACATAAAAACGAAAAAAGATAGCAGAAGCATCAAAAAAACCCGATGTTGATAGGGTTTGTAGGAAAGATGGTCAAATTCTGCCATGATCATTATATTGAATGTTTACTTTTTATCGAGTTATTATGATAATACCCATAGTCTATAGTTATTATAGCACCCCTTGTCAAAACATTCTATTTCTGTTAAAGTTTGGGAGTTGCCGTACATTTTTTGGCAAATGATTTGGATAGTCAGAGTGCCCCCATAAAAACCGATCGAGGGCGATTAGCTCCCCGAACCAGAACTCCCTTCGGTCGTTCGGTTCGGGGCAAGCCCTGTACTGTAATGGTTCAGGGCAAGCAGATGGTTAATTCTAACCACTCCTCGTGTTATTCGTCGAGTGCGAGGCGGGAAGTGTATTTTAGAACATAGCATGGGCGGATGGTGGGCATGTAGCTCAGATGGTTAGAGCGCGTCACTGATAATGACGAGGTCGGAGGTTCGACTCCTCCCATGCCCACCATCCGCCTGTGAGTTCAGCGCGCCTGCCCCGCAAACGAGCTCTGGCGAGTTGTGCGGGGTCACCCGCCCGCCTCCGAGTGCGGAGCAGTCGGGCGGGTAATGACGAGGTCCCAGGTTCGACTCCTGGATCGCCCACCAAATATTGATTTCCCGCTGGTGCCGTGGGCACTTGCCGAGGTAGCTCAGTCGGTAGAGCCCCGTGACAAGCACGGGGTGAACTCCGGACTGAAATATGCTAATATAATCCTACTGTGAAATCAATTCCGCCCAAATGCCTGCCTGGGTAGCTCAGGTGGTAGAGCGAAGGACTGAAAATCCTTGCGTCGTCGGTTCAACTCCGACCCCAGGCATTTGGGCGGAATTACTAAAGAGGCCCATTTCATAATTATGCTGGTTCGACTTGTCCCGCACCCTGCGTGGTGCGGGATTCCGGCCCTCGGCACCAGCGGGTAATAAAAACAGGCTTAAAATATAAAAACAAGAAAAGCTTTTCCCAAACATGGGATTTTTTCATCGGGGATTAGTTCAGTTGGCTAGAACGCTCGCTTTGCCCGCCCGCCCTGGCTGCTTACGTTGCTCTATACTTTGATAATTACAATTGTTCAGTCCAGCGATTGGTCGGGGCGTAGTGCAGAAGCACGTCCTGCCTCGAGTCGGGGTGTAGTTCAGTTGGCTAGAACGCTCGCTTTGGGAGCGAGAGGTCCGCGGTTCAAGTCCGCGCACCCCGACTCGGTGCGGGAAGACAGCAATTTCCCTCGGATTATAATCCGAGGCTCGCCGTCCCAACCAATAGTTTGACAGAAATATTACATGGCAGTCGGGCGGGGGAGCGAGAGGTCCGCGGTTCGAGTCCGCGATCCCCGACCAATCAAGAACGATGGATAAACTAATGGTTATAATTTGATTATGCAGTTTGATAATTGATCGATAAAAATATGGTAGTCAATCAAAACTCGATTAATTTATTGCGTGATTCACTTACTCTTCAAAACAGCCTGCGGGGCAGTTTGGACCAGAAAGCTTCTTTCTTGGTTGGCATCGCCGCGGTTATCTTTGGATTGAGTATGATTCGCATTGAGGCCTCAAATTTTTTGGTACTGGCCATCAGCTCCTTTATTACGCTCGTTATGGCGATAACTGTTGTTTTTCTTCCTTTTCGCGGAAAGCGGAAAGAACGCCTTAGTTTTATTTGCTGGTGGGGTTTTTCGGACAAAGGACTCGAAGAATACGAAGATAAATTGAAGAAGGTATTCGATTCTGACGATAAAATGGCCGAGGAATATATGCGCGAAATTTGGACGATGACGAATTACTCGATAAAACCGAAATCTAAAATATTGAAATTTGCCAGCTTTATTCTTGTTTTTGGGCTATTAATCGGATTTGTTTTGTCTTTTGTTTAGGTAAACATATTTATTTGATCAGATGCCAATAATTAAAAAACCCGTCTCTAAACAGACGGATTTTTATTTCCATTGACATCCTCAAGGTGATAAGAAAGGCATTTACTCCCGATGCCCCGAAATAAATTCGAGGATCGGGTCCGACCACTGTTGTAAGGCAATACGTACACCGTACGATTGTTTTTCAGGAACATGAGAGCTCCTGCCCTACTTTTCTCCCTAGAAAGGAGGTGATCCATCGACAGCTTCCGCTACCGATGCCTTGTTACGACTTAGCCCCTATCATCGATCCTACCTTTGTCCCGACATAAAGTCGAGGTTTCTGGTATTACCGACTCTCTTGGCTTGACGGGCGGTGTGTACAAAGCCCGAGAACGTATTCACCGCGCCATAGCTGATGCGCGGTTACTAGCGATTCCTACTTCATGAGGGCGAGTTGCAGCCCTCAATCCGAACTGAGAGATAATTTAAGGGATTAGCTTCATCTTGCGATTTCGCAAAACCCATTGTTCATCCCATTGTAGCACGTGTGTAGCCCAGGGCGTCAGAGGACCATGCTGACTTGACGTCATCCCTTCCTTCCTCCCACCTTATCGGGGGCAGTCTGACATGAATAATTTAACATGTCACAGGGGTTGCGCTCGTTAGAGGACTTAACCCAACATCTCACGACACGAGCTGACGACAGCCATGCAGCACCTGTCACCAGGTTCCCTTGCGGGCACATCTCCCTTTCGGGAGACTTCCTGGGATGTCAAGCCCTGGTAAGGTTCCTCGTTTATCGTCGAATTAAACCACATGCTCCACCGCTTGTGCGGGCTCCCGTCAATTCCTTTGAGTTTTAGCCTTGCGGCCGTACTCCCCAGGCGGGACACTTAACGCGTTAGCTTAGTTCAACGATACTGGGAGGGTCGATTCTCCCAATACCTAGTGTCCATCGTTTACGGCGTGGACTACTGGGGTATCTAATCCCATTCGCTACCCACGCTTTCGTTCATATAGCGTCAGAAGTGTTCTAGCAAACTGCCTTCGCCATTGGTGTTCCTGCCGATATTAACGCATTTTACTGCTACACCGGCAGTTCCGTTTGCCTCTCCCACTCTCAAGTTCGTCAGTTTTTTTGGCGGCTTTGGGGTTGAGCCCCAAAATTTAACCAAAAACTTAGCGAACGGCCTGTGAACTCTTTACGCCCAATAAATCCGGATAACGCTCGGGGCACTCGTATTACCGCTGCTGCTGGCACGAGTTTAGCAGCCCCTTATTCTTCAAGTACCATCAAAATTTTTCCCTGAAAAAAGCAGTTTACACCCCGAAGGGCTTCTTCCTGCACGCGGCGTCGCTCCCTCAGCCTTTCGGCCATTGGGGAATATTCTTGACTGCAGCCTCCCGTAGGAGTCTGGGCAGTGTCTCAGTCCCAGTGAGGCGGGTCGTGCTCTCACACCCGCTATCCGTCGTTGCCTTGGTAGGCCATTACCCTACCAACTAGCTGATGGACCATAGGCCCATCCCCGCCCGACCTCTTGCGAGGCCTTTATTAATCTCGCCGAAGCGAGATTAAACCATCGGCAATTAGCCCAGATTTCTCCGGGTTATGGCCGTGGCAGGGGTAGGTTACCAATGTGTTACTCACCCGTTTGCCACTCTCCGTCTTGCGACGGTTCGTTCGACTTGCATGCCTAAGACACGCCGCCAGCGTTCATCCTGAGCCAGGATCAAACTCTCATTAAATAGAGTTGGGTCTGTCAATTAAGACAGGACCATAGCTCTTATGTTTGCCTTTAATCTTTAAGCCCCCGAAGGGGCTTGGATCAAAGGACTTGGAATTGAATTTTTAGAGCCTTTCTTATCACTTTGCGAATGTCAAAGGTCATTTCTCGTCACTATTTTTTAGTGAAGAAAAAACAGTGATACCCGAATTACAGATACCCCTGTTTTTTCTCCTGTTTGATAACGAACAGTTTTAAGGCTAATTTAGGTCAAATATTGTCTCCCATTTAATGATTATGGGCTATTTTTTGTTTTCACAGGTTTTCCACCCGCACCTACAATATATAGTATTCTACTGGGTCTGTCAAATAGCTACTCTGTTCCCAGGCTGTACCGACGGAAGAAAAAGATGCCCTGGACAGTAACGGCTAAAATAATTATCCCAAGGCCGATAACAATAAGATTTATTTTTATAACGGCTGATAAAGCGCCGATAATCAAGACGGGAATTAAACCCATGAGATTTGAGAAAGTGTAAAGCCCGCCAAAAACCCGGCCGCGATCTTCAGCCGGAGTGCGCTCGTGAATCGTAGTCTGAACCGGTACCAGGATAAGGGGATCGGCCAAGCCCGAAATCCAAGCCAGGATAATTACGAAAATTGGAATAAACGCCTCAGTTGACACTTGGATCCCAAGTCCGTGGACTAAACTAAGGATGCTGGTCCAAAGAGCCAGCGCGGTTAAAGCGAAACCGTCTAAAAACAGTCCAGCGGTGATTAGCTTCCCTTTGTTAATTTTATGTTTGAGTTTATTCGCGAGCAGGACCCCGCAGAGCGTTCCGATCCCAGTCGGCAGAATAACAAAGAGGCTCAAACCCTCGACGTCCAGACGAAGAAAGTCTTGAGAAAAGCTCGGAGCCAGGGAAATAAAAGCTCGCTCGATGCTGAAGACAACCGCGGCCTGAAAAATAACGAACCGAATAATATGGTTGGTCCAGATATAGCGAATCCCATCAACCATCCTTTTGCTAAATGCTCGCCAGTCAAAAATCCTCGGCAGTTCAGTGGCAGCAAGGTTCTTCAGATGTTCAACGAGTGGCGGCAAAAGGCTAGTTAGAAGACTTGAGACAGCGTAGAGGCCCATGATAAAGAGAAAAAGCTTGTTGGCGCCAAGGCGGTTTAAAAATGGTCCGGCGATCGAGTACCCGGCGAGAAACATGGCGTAACTCGTGAACTGATAAAAACTGTTGGCAGTGAAAAGATTTTCTTTCGGAACCAGGGTTGGAATAGAGGATACTTCAGCTGGAGAGAAAAACTGGGCGATCACCGACAACATAAAAGCCACTCCGATTAGAACATACGCCTGATGGTTAAAAGCAATGGCCAAAATAACGAGGAAGAAACGGAGCACGTTTGACAGGACAAGAATTGTTTTTCGATTGCGAATGTCGGCGACGACTCCGGCCGCGGCCGAAAGGAGAATCGGTGGAATGCTGATGAGAACTATCAGCACGCTGACTAGAAAACTGGATTGGCTTAACTGGAATACCAGGATAACCAGACTGAAATTTAACATATTCTCGGCCAGCTTGGTACAGACTTGAGCACCCCAAAGTTTGAGGAAATTTGGATATCTAACGATGCCGAGGTATTTGCTGAGGGACATAAATTAGGTAGGTTTTTTTCTGAGATGTTTATTCCGCCAGGCCGCGATCTGAGCGTGGTTGCCGGAGAGAAGGATTTTTGGTACGCGCTGGCCCAAAAAGTTTTCCGGCCGGGTGTAATGTGGATATTCGAGAGTTTTTTGGTCTTTGGAAAACGACTCGTCTTTCGATGAATCAGCGTCGCCTAATACCCCGGGAATCAGGCGGGATATCGCGTCCACAATTACCATGGCCGGCAATTCGCCGCCGGTCAGGACATAGTCACCGATCGAAATTTGTTCATCAACATAATCCCGGATTCGCTCGTCAAATCCTTCATAGTGACCGCAAATCAGGGTTAGACGTTTGAATTTTATCAGCCGTTTGGCTTCTGCCTGGGAGAAGATTCGCCCCTGGGGTGTCAGAAGAATAACGCCGTGAGACCTCGATTTCTTAGGCGGCAAGGCAGCGAGTGATTTGAGGGCGGAATAAATCGGCTCGACTTTCATTACCATGCCTGGACCGCCGCCATAGGGTCGGTCATCGGTGGTTTTATGCTTGTCTTTGGTAAATCGGCGCAAGTCGTGAATTTGAAATTCAACCAACCCAGCTTTTTGAGCCCGCTTGAGGATACTCTCATTAAGGTATGAGTCAAAAATGTTTGGAAATATTGTCAAGATGTCGAAACGCATAAGGAAAATCAATTCAGAATTAATAATTTAGAAGTAATAATGTTGGAACCTGCCAAGGGCAGGTACAATAATTCTTCCTTTTTAATTTTGAATTTTACATCGACTTAATATACAAAAACCGCTGTGATGAATTGTATCATACTCAGCGGCTTTTGTCCTCTCAAGAGAGTGTTACAGTTTTAGGTCATCCATGCCCGTGTCAGCGTCCTCTTTTGGTCCGCTTCGCAGGGCGCCTTTCCGGAAACCTTCTGGCTCATAAATCTTCAAATTCACCCGGGCGTGGTTTTTGGCTCCGACGACTCGAAGGAGAGTGCGGAGCGCTTTGGCCGTTTGTCCCTGTCGGCCGATAACCTGTCCCAGATCCTGAGGATTGACTTTCAGGGTGATTAAGACACCCATCTCGTCAACCGTCCGGTCGGAGGCTACGTCCTCGGGGCGGTCAACCAACGCCTTGACCACATACTCGATAAACTCTTGGTCATGTTCTTTCGCCATTGCTCGTGTACAGTTAATTGTAACGTTCGATAGCCGGGTAAAGCTGTTCGACTTCGACTCTCGCTTTAGTTTTGAGAGGGAATACAGCCGTGGCTATGTATTTGTATTATATAAAAAACAAAGGAGGTGTCAATACCCCCTTCGTGATTATTAGGACTTACGCGCTTGCCGCTTACTGACCCGGCGAAGCCGGGTCAGTAAGCGGCTTTGGCCAATTTCTTCGTCAAAATGCTGCGTCCTTGCTCGTCGTAGTTTGACTACGCCTCGCAAAATCCTCGCATTTTTCCTCGAACTTGTCTCAAACGCGTAAGTCCTAATTATTTAAATTCAAACGGTTATTCACTTTTCGACTTTTCCGGAGCGGACTCAGTGGGTTTTTCCACCGGGGCCTCGGATTTCTTTTCCGCTGGTTTTTCAGCTGGCGCTTCAGGTTTTGTTTGCGACGGCTTAGGCTCTGGTTTTTCAGCTGGCGTTTCGACCGGAGCCTCAGCTGGTTTTTCTTTTATGACTTCAGCCGAAGCTTCGGGTTTTTTATCACCTTCAGCCCTGGGTGCCCCTTCTTCGTCCTTTTTCTTCTTCGGTTTCCAGGCGGCGACTTTTGGTTCGGTAATTATTTTTTGATCAACCAGAAGATTATGGACAGTAGGGGAAGGCTGAGCGCCCTGGGACAGCCAGTATTTTATTCGATCAACCTTCAGATTTGCTTCAGCCGGGGACTTGTGGTTATTGTAGTTGCCTAAAAGCTCCAGGTATTTGCCGAAGACGTCCTTGGTTTTTTCTGAGACAATCAGGCGGAAGAATTTCTGACCGCGTTTGCCGGTTGGTGAGAGTCGAAGCATTAACATGATGAATGTAAAATTAAAAATTTAGAATTCAATAATGAAGGTTTTTAATTTTGCGTTTTTAATTTTGAATTGCTATATCGAGCACATTGATGGCTAGAGTGATATTAAACAATTGATGTTGCCTTGTCAATGGGTCACCTATTCCCATGCCGTTTGATTACCTCTTCTGCCTCCTCCATTTTAACCGAGAGAAGTTTTGACACCCCATCGCTCTGCATGGTGACGCCATAGAGGATATTGGCTTTTGACATAGTGGCGCGGTTATGGGTAATGGTGATAAATTGGGTTTTGTGGGAAAGCTCGTCAAGGATGCTTGAAAATTTGATTGAGTTGGATTCATCCAGAGCGGCGTCGACTTCGTCCAGAACGACGAAAGGCGAAGGATTATGGGCGATGATGGCGCAGATCAGGGCGATTGAAGTGAGGGCTTTTTCACCGCCGGAAAGTACATTGACGTTGCTGAGCCTTTTACCCGGCGGAGTAGCCTGGATTTCTATGCCTGAGACAACCTTGCCGATAACTTTTTTCGGTTCAGGCTCTGAAGCCTCTTCTTTCTCCTCCGTTTCTTCGTCTTCACTATTGTCGTCGCTTTCTTCCTCGGCCAGAATATCGGTTTTCTGCAGAATCAGCTTGGCATTGCCGCCGCGGAAAAGCATTTTAAAATATTTTGTAAATTCTTTGCTGATTTTTTGAAACGATTCGTCGAATTGGCGTTTGATGGTTTCGTCAAGATCGGTGATAGCCTGCTCAAGAGAGATTATGGCTTTATTTAAATCATCCGACTGGGTTTTCAGGAAGGTATAGCGTTCGTTTGTTTGCGAATATTCACCGGTCACGTTCTCGTCGATTCCTCCGGTGAGCTCCAGCTGGTGCTTTAGTTGATGGATTTTATCTAGCAATAAAGAATTTGAAGACTGGCCGATTAGTTTGGCAAAATCAGCTTTTATTTCTTGCTGGATCGGCTCGGGCGTTTCCTCTTTCATTTCCCGGTCCAGATCGTCGAGCCGGGTTTCAAGCCTAACCTGTTTGACGCGCAATTCATTCAGTGTTTGAGTTACGGCGTTGAGGCTGTTTTGCTCGTCACGGAACCTTTTTTGAAGGTTGAATAAATGATCTTTCTTTTTTTGCTCTTCCTGGTTAAATTCGGTAATTTTTACCCGAGCGACTTTCAATTCCTGATCCAGCGCGTGAAGACGTTGGTCCATTTCCACGCTGTCTTTTTCGTAGGATTCGCGAGCCTGGGCTGGCAATTTCGACTGCTGGTCAATCTGGTCAATCTCTTTTTTCAGGTGGTTCAGTTCGCCCTCAACCTCGTTTTGCTGGTTTTGCAAAAGGCCGCCTTTTTCCTGGAGGGTGCGCAGTTTGACAGTCAACTCGTTTATTTCATTTACTAAGCTGTCCTTACTTTTTAGAAAATTGGTTAATTCGCTCTGCAGTATTAAAACCTCTTCCGGCGTGGCGCCGGGCGCTGATCGTCCGAGCTCTTTGATGTAGTTATTTAAATTAGTCTGGATTTCCCGGGCGGCGCGTTTAAGCTTCGACACGTCTTCAGGCGTTGTCGCACGGTCCAGTCGGGCGATAAATTCAATGTAGCTATTTTGGATCTCAGTTAGGCGTCCCTGGATTTCTGGCATGCCGATAGACTTTTTGCTTTCCAGACGTTCTTTGGCCAGAAGCAATCTTTTTTCGATTTCCTCGAATTGACTGACAATTTTTGCCTGCTCTGACTTTTTTGCGTCAAGCGTTTTCTGAGTTTCGATTAAGCTGGCCTGGAGCGGTTTTAAATCCTCAACAATTTCATTTGCCAGCCGGTTAAGAGTCTCTATGCGTTTCTCCAGCCAGACGCGATTGACCTCGCCGGCCTGGATCGCTTCGATCTCCCAACGGGCTTTGTGCACGGCCTGGTCTTGAAGCAGGGAATTTTTTTGGTCCAGGATCCGGTTGTATTCTTTTTGAAGTTGGCGAAATGTCTCCTCCCGGCTAATTTCCTTTTCCAGCGTTTCTAATTCCTGCTGCACCTTTTTTAAGCTGGCGGCTGCCTGCTGATGTTTTTGGTTGGCGGTTGACTGTTCATTTTGCACTTTTGACAGTTCGTCAGATATTTCTTTCCAGAGATTTGAATAGTATTCCTTTTGGATGGTTCGCAGCTCGCTCTCGATTGTTTCCCGGCGCTCCAGGCGGCGAACCTGGCGGGTGAGGGAGCGCAGGCGCGGCTCGATTTCCTGCATCAGGAGATCGGCTTGCCGCAGATTGTCTTTGGTTCGTTCGAGTTTTTGTTCGGCCTGTTCGCGCTTGATTTGGAACTGTCGGACGCCAGCCGCCTCGTCAAAAAAATCCTTCCGTTCCTGCGGACTGGAAGTCAGAATGGAATCGATCATTCCTTGGCCGATGACCGAGTAACTCCGCTGGCCGAAGTTAGATTTAGCCAAGAGCAAAATGATATCCTGAAGCCGGGCTCGCTGTTTGTTCAAAAGATATTCAGCCTCGCCGTTCCGATAAACCCGGCGCGTGATAGCCACTTCGGGATAATCAATCGGCATGGCTCCGTCCTCATTGTTAATATGTAGGGTGACTTCGGCCATGCCCAGACGGGCCTTCTTGTCTGAGCCGGAGAATATGACATCCTCGGATTTTTTGCCGCGGAGGATCTTCAAACTTTGCTCGCCCATGACCCAGCGGATGGCGTCGGCCACGTTTGATTTGCCCGAGCCGTTTGGCCCGACAATAGCAGCAATTCCGCGATTGAATTCCATCGAGGTTTTGTTGGCGAACGATTTAAAGCCCTGGATATCTATTTTCTGGAGATGCATAAAAAAACAGAGACTATTTTTTGAACAATACTTCAGGATTCACAATAGATATTGTAATGGTTTTTGAGCAATAAATCAAGGTGAGCTTTGCCAACCAAAAAACCGTCCAATAATGAACGGTTTTTATGGTTGATGGATATTTTTGTGTAAGATTGCCTTCCCTCCCATGCCCCTAGTGTTTAAGACAAATGCTTAACTACCCACTCATTACTATTCCCCTTTTGTGCAGTTTCGCTCGATACAAACCCAAGGATCTGGCTGTGTCATACACCACTTTGCGCATCCCCAAGTGTCTATTACAACGACCGATCCCTGCGCAGCAACCGGTTTCGGTTTTACGCTAAAAAAAACCACACTTAGTACAATCGCTTCTATTACTATCATTATTCCCCATAGTAATATGTGATTAAAACGTTTCATGTATGTCACCCCCTTTCCTAGTTTGGATAATTATTAGACTTTCAGATAAAGGCCGTTCTCCCATCAAGCGAAGAACGGCACTGATTGAAGGTCCAATACTAGCGCACGAGCACGAATTTCGCCGCCGCGCGATCATGCCGGTTGACCGACAGCCGGGCGTAGTATACGCCAGCTGACAGCAATCGACCCGCGTCGTCGCGTCCATCCCACGCGATACGGTGTAGTCCGGGCTCAAGAACAACTCGGTCAGCCAGGGTCCGCTGACAGCGTCCCTGAATATCATAGAGCTTCAGATCGACGCGGCCATAGCCCTTCATCCCGAAAGACAGATGGCTGAGGCTGCTGACTACCGGATTCGGACTAATGCTCAAGCCGGTCGGAATATCGGCCGCAACCGTTTCCGGCGTTGCTCCTGCTTCGTACATCTCGACGATGCGCGCCGGGAAACCATAGGCGCCGGCCATCAAGAGATAGTCACGAGCAGCCGGATTTTCCGTACCCAGCTGTCGGATTGCCCGGAAGTTGTTTTCCTGCACGGTTCGATACAGGTACCGAACACGTTGCTCGAAATAGGCGCGAGCCAATGCCAGATGCAGAGATTGTAGGCCGCCGCGGGAATGCGATATCCAGGCAACTGCTGTTGTCCCGTTGGCCGGATTCGCGGTCAGATACATCTTTGGTATGGACGGGTAATAGGAGGGATTGTCCCGGTCTATGTCACCCATGCCACAACCCGGAAATTCGACCACGATCCGTTGCAACCGTGGCAGGTCCGCCATGGTAAAGACCGGATTGAACATCTTTTCCTGGAAATAGCCTGGCAGAATCGACCGGCTCGTGCCAAACCCATTGCCTAGCAGTTCGGTGATGCCGGCGTTGATTTCCGCGCAAGCCCAGTCGTGCCGTGTTTCCATGTCGCCGCAGTCTTCAATGTCAGAATCGTTCAGCATCACAGTCGATATGCCTGCGGCTTCAAGCTGGGTTTGGATCATGGTCAGCGTGGCCCGCGGCTCGATCATCTGATTGCAGCTGGGGTTCAGGTCGCCGTCGAAGATGACTGCCCTCAGAGATTGTGGCCGGAGCCGTCCGTAATACTCCATGGTCGAGGTAACTTCATACTGCAGCTCCGTGGTCGTGTGAACGGGCACTCTACTCCACGGCATGTTCGGGATCTTATCTCCATCGAACTCGACGATGCTGGCATCAGAAGCGCAGCTTGACCAGTAACACTGATCGTCTTCGTCATCCACGTAGATTGTCCCGACTATATTGTAAGCCGGGACTGACCCTTGGTTGGCCTCGCCCACGATCACCAGAAACGGCAGCCAGGGAAGTTCATGCTCAATCGCCGCGTTATACACAGCTTCTGCTACCGCTTGGCAGTCGTAGGGGTTTTCGGTTCCCGTCACTACCTGCGACGTGAAACCTTTGCCCTCCCACCAGTCGATGACCGGCTGGCAGAGATCGAGAAAGTCGGACCGAGATGAGTAGTAGACGAAGTTGGTCGGTTCATAGATGGGGTTATCCCGTCCGCCCTCCTCCCATACCCAGGGCGTCCACGTGCCGTACTTGGCATTCATGGAGCGCAGAAGGTCCAGGTTCGCGGGTGGGCCGCTCGGATAGAACGGCCGGGTCGAGTATTCAGTGGTTGGATCATTGTCGATCTCAACCACCTCATACGACTCGCTTGGCGGCACGACCAGTTCGTAGAAGTACGACCGGTCCGGTCCGCCGCTCGCCGGCACTGAAGCCAGGAGTTGTGACCGGTTTACGCCGCCGTACACTTCGAACTGTTGCGAACCCAGCTCAGGATCGGTTACCCACCAGACGTGGGTGCCGTCCTCGGCCGAGAAAGCTCCGGCGCCTTCAAAGCTCACCGCAGTGTTCGGGTTATCGACGGCGCTGGTCAGCGAAAACACATAGTGATCTTCGCTGGGACCCTGTCCGTTCGTACCGACCGGCACTTGATTTCCATCCAGTTCGTTTACACCCTTGCTCAAGGCCTGGATTTCAACTGTCACTGGCCCGACGCGATAGGGTATCAGCGTGAACTCAAGGTAGTCCGGATACCAAACAACATTATCAACTAGGGCATTGTCTCCGATCACTACTGGCCAGCGGAATGACAAATCATTGTCCATCTCGGTGTCGAAAGACACAGTTGCTTGAGTGTTTCCCGTGAGCACGGTTCCGGCTGCCGGAAGGACATTGGTTACGCAAGCGGCCAGCACAGTCTCGCCATTCCCCTGATACCCGAGGTATGTTAAGCCAGACAGCGCTTGATTGACCGCCCGCTTTTCCAGTCCTTCCTGTCCATCCAACCGGTTGAACAGTGTCAAGAAGTAACTGACCAGGCAGTTGTCTGAATCCACACAGCCGATCTCGCACCGAGCATCGTTGTACCCGGTGTTCAACCAGTCATAGGCATGGCAGGAGTGATAGATGACCAGCTCCTGGTGGCCGCCGTCGAATAGGCTGGCTAAGGCCGGCGCCTTGATGCCGATACCATAGCCGTCAACCGACTGTGTTCTGATGATCTCAGTCGTGCTCCAGCCGTTCTGTAAGTGGTATGTCCAGGCGGTTTCTCTGTTCGTAGAGTCGCGGAAGGCCTCATGTGTCGCCTGGTTTGAGTTGCCGTGAGTACTCACCTCGATAATCGCGCGGAATCCGCTTTGACCGCCGTTTAGGTACCACTTGAACAGATCGAGACCACATTGCGGGATCTGGCTTCCTCCGCTGGTGTTATGGAAGTCTATGGCGTCTCGTCCCTGTGAAATCGCCAGATTGATGAACTCCTGTCCGTCCCACCCAAGTCCAAATTCGTAGGGATGATACTGGAGTGCCGAGGATCCGACCGGATCGCGGTTGGTCGCTCCCGCTGAACCGAACATCAGAAGGAGCGCAAGCAAGATCAATGAGATCTTCATGGCTTACTCCTCCTTGTGGCTCTCGCGGTTGAGGGGCGTAGGATCACAGAACAGGCTCACCAACTGTGGCGGCATAGGGCCAGGCGGGTTCGGCTCGTTGTCCCATACTCGTAGAATCTGCTCGTTCCACAGCACCCTGCTGGCCGGTGTCAGAAACCATCTGCACTCCCCATTCCATGCGAGCACAATCATTTTGCCCTGGTCGGTAACTTCCTGGTAGAACGCCGCCTTCTCTTGGGGCGTTTGCGATCCTCTGTTCTCGGGCGGACCCAGCTCGAATGATTCGGATTCGCCGTTGGTGTACTCGACTTCCCATCCACCCTCGATCACACTGGCTGAGCGGACTAAGCTGCGTTCGTTCTCCATGACCGCCGCGCCAGCCTGAGCGGCTTCCCAATCGTTCTTGCCCTGGTCCCGTGCCGAAACTGCCGCGGCAAAAGCCCGCTCGCACATACGGCCGTAGGGCGTGTCAGCATACACCTTGGCCTTTACCGGCGGCTTGCGCGCAACCTGGGCAACGAATCCGTTGACGGTAATCAGGGAGTCTTGAGCAACACCCCATTGATAGCCTGACGAATTGAGCGTGCTGTCCGGCGGAATGGGATTGCCCTCCACCCAGACCAGCGTACGTTCAACCAAGGCTCGATCCGCTCCACTCGCCGTCGTGGCCAGCAGAACGGACGTCAACACCAAACAGAATACAAACAGGCGCTTCATGACCGGTCCTCCTTTTTGTGGTAACCCCGAAAACAACTTCGCGCTGTATTTCGGCGTTTTGTTCCGCTTACACCGTGTTGTCAAAGAGCTTAGTAACCTTACAAACCGGCTGTCTTTAGGTATTTCACTAAAGGCAACCGGTAATAAGGTCAGGCCAACAAAAAACGCCTCTTGGGCGTGAGGCGGCGGCAGTTTTTGGTATCGAAGGACTTCCTCCGCCATGTCGGTTTCGCTACTAGCTCCCCGCAGCCCGCCCCCAAAAGTTTAATAAACTCTAGGGGGAAAGCGACCAGATTCAGGCTGCAGTTCATCGCCTCACGGATACTATTAATATTATATTGTAAAGATTTTGTTTTGTCTTCTAAGCCCCCAAGCATAGAAGATGTCGGACAAATTGTCAATGCCTAGAGCCAATAAGTTATCAACAGGGTATTTTGGCTAAGATTAGGTAATAAAATTTATTGTTTAGGATCAAATGAGTTTATCTAGTACCAATTTATAATTCAGAATTCAGAAGTAAGAATGAAGGTATCCCGCCATAGGCGGGTTCAATAATTATTACTTCTGATCCCTGATCTAGTCGGGGATGAATTCTGAATTTCTTCAGTTGGCCCAAATACCCGCCTCCGGTTGGCATTTAATTAGCATTATCAATTTTCATTTTTAACTAGCTTATTGCATGCTGGGTAATATCTGGGGCTTACGGCGGGTTATTTGCGGTGGATTTGAAGATATAATTGCCAAATTATTTTCTATTATTCGTTACTTGTATTAACTCTAGGCAAATAAAAAATAGCCTATAAAGACAGGAATTGTCCCTATAGGCTAATGAAGTTAACAGAGCTCAAGGCTTCCCCTTGGCAACGAATTGCTCCCAGATCGCCTTGGGAGGCAGAGCTTCGGAGCCGATCGGGCAGAGATGACACTCTTCTTGCGTCCAGTTGGTCATGTCGTAGTGGAAGGCGCTGATTACTGGCCCGTCTTCGATTTCGTACACTGTAGAGCGGTGGACGAGTACACCCACCACTGGAGCGAAGGTAACCGGCTCAACATTCCCCGCTCGGATGCCGTTTCTGACAGCCATCAGGGTGCCGGAACTGGTCATCAGTTCTTCGACCTGGAGTACGACTTCACCAGGTAGGATCTGGAAGCGTTTCCAGATCTGGGTATCATTTGGTCCTTTCTCGGTAAAATCGTGCCGGGCGCCAAGGATGAAAGCGACGCTGTGCGAAAAAGCGGCGCCAGCATGGTCAGAGCCGACGACCCAGCCGACTGGACCATCATAGACACGGCGAATCCGATTCACCAGCTGATGAGCTAGGATGTGGCAGAGATTGGTGTAGGACAGTACGACCAAGGTGTTCACGAATCCGTCGCTGTGCCCACCTTTGGTCAAGAGAGCGTGTGGAATGTTTGGATCTCGGACATCCGGCCTGATCCAGAACGCGCCGCAGAGTTCGGCGATATGCCGGAACTCCTCGACGGTCATGTCCCGATCCATGAAGTTGCAAGGACCGAGTTGACGCAAACCAGCCACATCGTGGATTGCCAGCACTTGTTCTTTGGTCATCGAGTCACCTCCTGTCGGATACGGAAGCGGTTGATCTCATCGCGGAGCCGTTCGGTTTCCCGAGCTGCGGCTTCAGCATAGTCTTCACCTGAAGAGGCAAAGATGATGCCGCGCGAGGAATTAATGATCATACCTTTTCCACTCGAGTCCTGGCCGGCTTCGACTGCGGCCTGGATTGGGTTTTCGATTCCTTGCTCTTTTGTTTGTGCGCCAATGCCGGGATTCAGGGAGAACATATCATCACCCACGGCTTCGCGCATCTGCCGGAGTTCGCCCGGGAAGGTGGCGCCCATGACCAGTCCGACATTGCCATGCTGATTCCAGTGGGCAATTTGCTTGCCCTGCCAGAACCAGTAGGGTTCGGTTTTCGCGGCCCTGGTGCCGTCGTCATAGCCAATGAAAACAGGGGCATCCTGTAGTTCCGGGCTACCTGGGTTGGAAGTCCGGCAGACGAAGATGGCGCCGTGCTCGGGATCATCGAAGAAGGGGCGCATTGATTCTGAACCAGTACCTGGCCAGAGCGTGACTGCGTCGTAATTCAGGAGACCGCTACCAAAACGCTGGTAGGCCTTGGCCGTTTCTTTCACATCACCCCACTTGGCATCCAGAATGATCACATGGTTGGGGTAGTGCTGCCGGATGAAAGCGATGGTGTCGATCACCACTTGGACCAGACCAGCCTCGAGATAAAAGGCAAACTGAAGCTTGAACACGGAACAGTATGGCGCGCAGGCCCTGACAATGTCTTCGTTGAATCGGCGCACTGCCAGATGCTCTGGCCGGTCGCGAAGATGAAGTGGTATTTTCCGGACATCGGTGTCCAGCCCGACGCAGACCAAACTGTTTTGCAGAGCCCAGGCCTGTTCCAGTCGTTCTCTGAAACCCATTGGCTACCCCCTTTTTGTTGAAGACGCCTTTATTTCAATGACCATTCGAGTGCAACATCGGCCAAAGCTTAACAAAAATAAAACAAGGGGTCAAATATCCCCCAAGGGCGGAACTTGGTATGACCAATGAACACAATTTATAATTCAGAATGCAGAAGGAAGAAGGTCGGTTGTCCCGTTGCGGGACTTCAATAATTATTACTTCTTAATTCTGAATTCTGAATTTCTTCCATGGATCCAAATAAAAAAAGCCATGAATAAATCAGCTTTTGGATAATTAATTGCTAGTTGAATTTACAGCACTTTATACAGGAAGAGGCCGATCAAAGTGACACCCACAGCCACTTTCACGATAGTGCCGCCGACAAACCCGACCAAATGGTATTCCTCGGTTTCAATCTTGTAAATCGCATCTCGGCCGGAAATAAGCTCGCCGATTACAGCGCCAACCACCGGCAAAATGACTAAGACAGGCAGGGAATTAAAACCGGCGCCGACAACCCCACCAGCCAGCGCGCCGCCCACGCCCCAAAAACTTGCCTCAAGCTTGCGCGTACCTCTGATGCTGGCGATAAAATCGAGAAAAAATACCAATACCACCAGTGAGGTGGTAAAGATAAGAAAATTAATATTGATTTTTTGAAAATCGGTAACTAACGCGTAAATTACCACGACGCTCCAAAGCAAAGGCAAGCCGGGCATGCTCGGAAATATTGTACCCAAAAACCCCACTACCATAAGCAGGGCGGTGATAACGACGAGGAGAAAATTGAGTATTTCCATCCTGGTATTATTAAATGATTTATTTAAGTGCCATTCCAGTCTTTGGCTTTGAGCGCCCGCTGCGCCGCGCTTTCCTCGGCTTCTTGTTTTGAGGCGCCCTCACCGACAGCGATCTCGTCATCACCCAGAAATACTCCGATGTTAAAACGTTTGGCGTGATCAGGGCCGGACTCGGAGAGCACTTTATAGTGAGGTGTGATTCCGGCGATCTCCTGGCTTTTTTCCTGGAAGCGGCTCTTCGGATCGAGATAGAGATGATTCTGCAAGATATCGTCCAGTTTTGTAAGCAAGAAGCTGCCAATGAATTTCTCGGCGGCTTCAAACCCCTGATCGAGATAAATGGCGCCGATGAGAGCTTCGAGAGCGTTGGCCAATATGTAGCGCCGCGCTTTTGAATTGGTATCTTTAGCCTCGCCCCGGCTTAGGTACAGAAAATCGTTGAGATCGATACTTTCGGCAGTGTCAGCCAGTGTTTCACTTTTTACCAGGCTGGCGCGCCAATTGGTCAATTCGCCTTCGGATTTTTCTTGAAACTTTTGAAAAAGGTATCTGGTGACAGCCAACTCCAGTACGGCGTCGCCTAAAAATTCCATCCGCTCGTTGTGCTTCAGCGGAAAATCCGGATGCTCGTTGAGATACGAGCGGTGAACTAGGCTTTGTTCCAGGAGTTTGATATTTTTGAACGTACAGCCGATGATAGCTTCGAGCTTTGAGAGGTCTTTCATAATTTTTCCTCGAGACGCTCGGCAGAGGGAACCCGATATCTTTGTCTTAAGATCTCGGGGCTTCCTGCGCCGATGAGGTTAAGGGTTATTTTTTAGATGGTACGGCGGCTTCTTTTGGCGCGTCGCCCATATCTTTGTAAATCGCGCCTAGAACGCCATTGACGAATTTACCCGATGATTCTCCGCCGAAGGTTTTGGCCAGCTCAATCGCTTCATTGATGGCGACTTTGGGCGGGATATCCGGGGCGAATTTCAATTCATAGACGCCAAGGCGCAGGATATTGCGGTCAACCACAGTGATTTGTTCCAGCGGCCACTCCGGGGCGTATTTAGTAATTATTTGGTCAATCGGCTTGAGATTTTTCAAGATGCCGTTGATTATCTGGAGCGTAAAATCAATATCGTCAAAGCCCGGAGCGAATTTTTCGACATTGGCCTTGGCGGTAGCCGTTAAATCAGTACGTTTTTGGCCGTTGAAATCCCACTCATAAAGGGTTTGCATAGCCAGGGTGCGACCGAGATGGCGATTTGACATCTTAAATAAGCTTGTATTTTAGTCTTTCTTATCTTCCTTTTTTTTCTGGCCGGGCTTAGTTTTTTTAATTTTTATGGCCAGAATCGAACGACCCCGGTAATAACCGCAAAAACCGCAGGCGTGATGAGGCCGCACCGGCTTTTTACATTTCGGGCAAATACTTAAGACGCCAGCTTTCTGTTTAAACCAAGCCAGGCGATGACGTTTTCCCGATCTCGGACATTTTTTCCCTGGAAGTCCCATAGTGGTTAAAGTATATTATTTTTTTAGCGATTTGGCAAGGTCGGATTTGATCCGTGTAAATATATGCTTTCCGGGTGATTTTGTCAAGGATATCTCCAGATGGTTTGTTTAGTAGTGTCATTAATACCGGTTTTGGGCAAAGAAAAAACCCCTTGCGGTTGATGCCGAAGAGGTTTGAAGCGCTTTTTAAGCGCGGCTTGTATCAATTACAGAAAGGTCTTGACTGAACAAGCCGGAATCAAACCGCCCAAGGCAACCAGGAAAATCCAGAGTGCTGGGTGTCCCAGATTCTCGACGTTGGCCATTAGGCCGGACAGTACGATGATGACTGACAGAACTGCCAAAAGAACAAACGCGGTAAGGAAAGTCTGCCGTCCAGTGACGTTCAAGCCGCATTGCCCCAGATTTACCGCCAGTGAAAGACCGGCCACAACTGTGTTGACCAATACCAGCCCATAGAAGGAGTATCTGGGCAGGAAATTGGTGAAGATGTCGATTCCAAGAAAGAGCGCCAGGATAACCAAAATGAAGAAGTAGAACACGAGCGAAACAACGCCGGAAATAAAGGCGCCAAGAACGAAATGGCCAATATTCCGACGCCGGATAGCACCGATCCGCTCAATCCAGAAGTCCAAGCCTCGCTGAAGACGAAGGTTTCCGTTCCAAATCAATTCGCTGACTCGCTGGCTCATGATTACCCCTCCTTCCCTGGGCTGGCGGTCTATTGACCTTCGGGTTTTCCGACCCTTTTCCTGTTAATGAACGCAGCTAATAAATTATCACCTTTTATCCAACAAGTCAAAATAATAAAAAGCCAGCGTTATTTGCGGACTTGTATGGCTATCGACTTGGTAGGAGAGCTTTTATTTTCTTCGAGTGCGGAAACTTGACGAAAAGCGCCGCCCGCTCTTCTTCAAACCGATTTCCCGCCACCTTATTATAAAAATATCTTAGGAAGGCGGGATCCCGCTCTATGGCGGGATAGTCGGGTACGCCACTAAAGTGGCTAGGAAGGTCTGGGGGCGGCGCTTTTGTCACATTTTTTCGAAAAAGGCGGATAAAGAAAACATCACTTCTTTGATTGCGTATATAGTTTGTATTGACAAAATAACCCAATGTGATAAAAAGAAAGCGGTGCCAACAGGTAATACCCGGAATGCGGACAGGCACCGCCGCGCAAAAACCCGGGGTTAGCCGTTCATTTCTTGGGAGGAAGTCATGAAAACGGATGAACACGGAAGACCAGTTGACAGCGAAGGCAGCACATTTGGCAACTACGTGAACGGTTTTGGGAGACAGAAATACAATGAGTACAAGCTAGTGATGCCGACGCCTCCAGGGTCGCCGAGGATCTGCGTTCAGACTTTTTCGAGGTCTCTTGTAAATGGGATTCTCGAGTTGGCACCGGCCGGTCAGTACATCTGTGTCGAACTCCTCCTCGCCGAGATCGCAGTGACAAAGGATGGAGTGTTTCGTTTCATGGTCGGTAATAACGGCTGCTTCGCCATCATCACCAAGCAGCCCTGGTTTGACGGCACAGTCATCGTCGTGAGTTCGTACTAGCTTGGAGCAAGTTTGCTCGCCCCGCGGTTGAATAACCTCGGGGCATTTTTATTTCACAAAAAAACAGCAGGCGGGGATGATCATCCTCGCCTACGGATTTTGATATTGAAGGGGAGAAAAGAGTTAAATGAAGGTAACTGACGCGACCTTATCATTCGCTTCTGAGAAGCGCATCAAACGCACTCCCTGGGTTGCCCGGCCAAGAACCGAGATGGATTTCAAGGGCAGTCGGATGACTTGTCCCTTGCCAGACATGATTATTAAATCTTCTTTTTCCAGTTTGGCATTGACGATAAAGGCTGAAACAATCTTACCGGTTTTCGGGGTAATATGGGCTGTTTTAATGCCTGTGCCGCCGCGTCCCTGGATCCGATAATTCTTTAAATTGGTCCTTTTGCCAAAGCCGTTCTCCATTACGACCAAAAGCTGTTCGTGAATTTGAATCTTTCCCTGAGGAATTACATCCATGCCGCTTACCTCATCGCCCTTTTTCAGCCTGATGCCGCGGACGCCGGCGGCGCTTCGGCCCATGGGCCGGACGTCTTTTTCCCGGAAATGAATGGCCTTGCCCTCGCGGCTGACCAGAATCAGATCATCCTGGCCGATTGACGGCTTGACCCATTCAAGCGTGTCGCCTGGTTTGATATGGATGGCGATGAGGCCGGAGCGGCGAACCTTTGTAAATTCTTCGATATCAACTTTCTTAATCACCCCGCCGCGGGTCACCATGGTGAGATATTTGTATTCGCCCAGTTCGGAAAGCGGCAGGACCACAGAAATCTTTTCATCGCTGGGGAGCTGTAAAAAGTTGACGATCGCCTGGCCTTTAGCCGTGCGGCTGGCCTGGGGAATGTCGTAGGTTTTCATCTGGAAAACGCGGCCCTTGGTAGTGAAAAAGAGAAGGTCGGCGTGAGTCATGGTGGTGAAGAAATGCTCCACCATGTCTTCTTCCTTGGTAGTTAGGCCGATTACGCCTTTGCCGCCGCGACCCTGGGTCTTGAAAGCCGTCGGTTCGACTCGTTTGATATACCCGTCGCGAGTAGTCATAACAATTGTCGAGACATTGGGAATCAGATCTTCCTGGGTGAATTTATCGACGGGGTTGGGGAAGACCTGGGTGCGCCGGGGATTATTGAATTTGGCTTTCATTTCGAGCAAGTCTTTTTTTATCACTGCCAGCATCTTTTTTGGCGAGGCCAAAAGAGACTTTAATTCGGCGATCAGTTTGAGCTTTTCCTTGAGTTCATCCAAGATTTTTTGCTGCTCAAGGTTGGCGAGCTGGGAAAGCTTCATTTCCAGAATGGCTAAACTCTGGATCTCGCTCAGTCGAAAGCGTTTCATCAGGTTTACTTTTGCTTCCTCGCGATCTTTCGACTTTTTGATCGTTCGGATGACCGGGTCAAGTTGTTTCAGGGCGATTTTCAGGCCCTCAAGCACGTGAGCGCGTTCCTTGGCCCGTTCCAGATCAAAAGTCAAATAGCGCCGGGTCACCTCTTGCTGGTGCTTCAGATATTCCTCGAGAATCATTTTCAGAGTTAGGACTCTTGGCTGGATCCCGTCGACCAAAGCCAGCATATTGGAGTGAAAAGTATCCTGGAGCTGGGTCAGGTCAAAAAGGCGGTTAAGAGTCTTTTTTGGATAGGCTTCTTTTTTCAGTTCGATCACGATTCGGATGCCGTCTCGGTCAGATTCGTCGCGCAGGTCTTTAATGCCGTCGATTTTCTTTTCCTGGACCAGATTGGCAATGTGTTCCAGAAGCTGAGATTTATTTACCTGGTAGGGGATTTCGGTGACAATGATATTGAAGCGGCCTGATTTATCTTCGACGATTTCTGCCTTTGACCGTATCACCACACTGCCTTTGCCGGTGGCATAGGCTTGTTTGATGTCGCTCAGTCCGAAAATCTGGGCGCCGGTCGGGAAATCGGGTCCTTTCACAAATTCCATCAAGTCTTCGATCGAGGCACTCGGATTATCAATCAGGCAGATTATCGCGTCGACCACCTCGCCCAGATTATGAGGCGGGATGTTGGTAGCCATGCCCACGGCGATGCCCATAGTGCCATTGAGCAAGAGATTGGGCAATCTGGCGGGCATGACTTGGGGCTCTTCCTGGGAGCCGTCGTAGTTTGGAATAAAATTAACCGTCTTTTTCTCAATATTAAAAAGCATCTCCTCGGAGATCTTGGCCAGACGAGATTCAGTGTAGCGCATGGCCGCGGCGTTATCCCCGTCTATTGAACCGAAATTGCCCTGGCCCTCTACCAGCGGATAGCGGAGAGAAAAGGTTTGAGCCAGCCTGACCATTGAATCATAAACCGCGGTGTCGCCGTGGGGATGGTATTTACCCAAGACTTCGCCGACAACCGTGGCGGATTTTCTGAATTTTGAACCGGGCCTGAGACCGATGCCCCACATGGCGTAAAGGATGCGGCGGTGAACCGGTTTCAGGCCGTCGCGGACATCAGGCAAGGCTCGGGCGACTATTACCGACATGGCGTAGTCAAGATAAGACTCCTTCATTTCTTCGGTAATTTGGCGGGGCGCTACTTTTCCGATTGATTCAGCCATAAGATTTATTGAACTGACGTTAGGATTTTATTTATTAAATTGGGGGAAGACGCGCTGTTCCAGGTTTACAATCTCTTCGCTGTTGGCAGAATTCTTTACGCCAAAAATCTGCGAACGGATATCTTCAGCGTGTTGATCAAAATCAGTGGTGATTTTTGAAAATAAATTACCCAGCGATTTTAGAGATTGATCAGCCTCATTTGACCTGTGGCGACCGGGCAAATATTGACCCAGGGTCAGCCAGGCAACCATGATAATCACAAAACTGGCAGTGGCGCCAATCCAGGCGTATTGTTTTTGCTTAAAGACTCGCCCCGGTTTTTCGATTTTATTTTCTTTTTTCACCTGGGTTTGTGCTTGGATCAGGGTCGGGGGATTAGCCTTAGCTTCAGGCCGGGTCAATCGATCTTCTTTAACTACCCGAACTCTTAGCGCCTGCGATCTTTTGATGGTTTTTTTCGTTTTAGCAGTCGGCATATGGCTTAGGGTTTGAGAATAATTGTTCGAGTTTCGTCCTGAGGCAGTTCATTGCGGGTAAGCTTCAGCCGGGACGACTCCTCCGGAGTTTTTATGCCCATGACCGTGAGAAATTTTTGCAGAGGCTGAAGATTGACTTTTAGGCCGGGCGTTTTGTAGTACATTGGGATGACGATTCTCGGCTCAATCTGGCTGATGACCTCAGCGGCCTTTTCAGCGGTGAGCGAGGGGTTGCCGCCAATCGGAACCAATAAAACGTCTACATCCTCAAAGATTTCCAGCTGAGCGTCTGTTAAAAGATGGTCGATGGCGCCTAAATGGCCAAAGGCGATTTTTTCGATTTCAAAAAAGTACAGAGTTTTAGAGCCAGGCTGCAGCGGCTGTCCGTTTAATTGGTCGGCCAGGCCTCGGATGAAGATTTGCTTGATTTCATACTCGCCAGCCCCAGTAATTATGAAAGGTTCGCCTGAAAGCCTTTGGATATTGTTAAATTGAGAATTTTCCGGCTCTGTGACAAGCACCAATTCAGCCTGAAGACGGGGCATTTTTAGGCCGGTTTGGTCCTGAAAAGGGTCGGTAATAATAACGCTATCTTTAGTCTGAATTTTGAAGCAATTGAGGCCGAGCCAGGATAGGTACATAAAAAAATTGATATGTGGATATAAATTTATACGTATTCAAGATTACCATATTTTTGACTCAAAGTAAAGGCATTTTTTGCCTTTAAAAGTCGCTTGACATGGGGTTTTAGCTTGTTATAATCCACTAGCTATTAGGCCGATATGGCTTTCCCATAGATTAGCGGTATTTCACCGCATGACGCGTTCGACCAGAGGGGTAGTTTATCTCATGACATAGACTGTCGGGCGGATGCCTCAGGGACAGAGGTGTCAGATGAACACGAGGAGGAAAGTATGCTCATTCTTACACGGAAGTTGGGGGAGAATATCCGGATCGGCGACAAGATCAAGGTCACCATTTTGGATATCAAGGGCGGGCAAGTGAAGCTCGGCATTGACGCGCCGCCTCACGTAGCAGTTCATCGCGAGGAGATCTACGAGCGAATCCGCGAAGAGAACCGTCGAGCTAGTGGTGGAGGCCAACCGTCTGGCCGCAACGGAGCTGTACCAGTAAGGACCAGGATTCCCCGGCAGAATGGAAAGAGGGGCAGGAAGGCCCGGCGGACCCAGGTTTAGACTGATCTGACCTGAAATTCAGCTTCCGCTTCGAGAAATCAAAGGACCCAGGTTTTTCCAACCAGGTCCTCTTTTTTTATTATAATTTAGGCAAGTGATTAAATTACCCGATCAACCCGAGTCAGCCGGGTAACTTCACCGCCCTCGATACTATAAGGATAGCTCTGGCTTTTGAGACGAAAGACGTGGCGAAAGAGTCCAACCTGTTTTGGCGATTTTAGCTTAAAGATGAAAGTTCCAATTTCACCTGGCTTAACGCTTGTTTCTTTTAAGCGGATATTGCCCGAGGCTGTTGACCAGGTGGAGCTGTAGAAGGGGCTGGTTTTCAAGCCCTGGTCAAAGATCTGGAGCCGTAGATTCTTATCCCAGGTGGCCCCGCCGGTATTTTTAAATTTCAGCGTGACTGTCGGCTGCCAGCCGGCTTTGACAGCCAGAGGCAAATCAGTTGAAACCAGCTCGGCTCGAAACAGAGAATCAACCCGGGAAATGAGCGACGCGGAAGAATTAATTATGTCCCGGTTCTCGTTAAAGAGACGGAAAATTTGCCGGTAAAGGCCGGTTTGATTCGGAGAGATTTCGTAGAATTCAAAAGTGCCGGTTCCGCCAGCTGGCACCGAAGCCTCTTTGAGGGCAATTTTACCGGAATCATCATTCCACGATTTATCGCGGTAGCGGCTGATTTTATCGCCCAGGTCGTAGATATTTAAGAAGGTGTCGGCCGGGGTCCAAGTCTTAGTGCCGAGGTTTTCATATTTTAGAACGGTTTTAAGACGGGCCCCAAGGAACGAAGCCTTTTTCACGTCTGCTGAAACCAATTTCGCCGCCCGCTCCAGGCCGGTGACCTGGACTTTTATCTCAAAGCCGCTTTCGGCCAGAGGCAGGTCGTTATAAGCCAGATAAAAAACTTCGCTTGCCTCCAGCCGGTCATTTGGAGCCGCGACAGTGAATTCGAAACGGCCGGTTTCACCTGGCGCGACATTGGGTGTGGTTAGTCGGGCGACAGTGGCGCTGGAAACCCAGGAATCGGCTTTTAGAACCGAAGCAGGGCTGGCCGTGGATAGAACCGGCGGACTGCCATAGCTATGCCAAGTGGTATTGCCGGTATTTACGAAGTCAGCCCAGAGAGTGGTAGTCGCGCCGGCCTTGAGCTCAAATTGACTGATGCTTGTGTTGGTCAGCCTGGCTGAAACGATCGGTTGAACGCCACCGCCGGCTTGGTACAGATTTTGGGCCAGTTCGCGGATTTGAGGCAGGCTGGCGTAGAGGTTTTTCCCCGGGCAGAGTGTGCAGTCAACATCCTGGTGGCTGGATATATTTGGGAGGTTTATTAAATCTTGAAAATCGCTCGCGCCATTCGGCTCAATCCCAAAAACTTTAGATTTCTCCGCAATGAGATTGGCAATCGGCTCGAGCAAACTTTCCGGCAGTGCGTTGTCTTCATAGTTACCCATGACGGCGATGCCGATTGTCCCGCGGTTGAAATCAATCCCCGTGTCGCTGCCGCCGAAACGTTGCTCATTGCAGGTACTATTGCGATAGGCGTGGGCGCCGATCGCGCCGTCGCCGCCTTTTCGTCCCTCATAGACTTTCCCACTGGCGTCGATGATGTAATTGTAGCCGATATCGCCCCAGCCCATGACCACGGCGTGCCAGTATTGAATAGCTCTCAGGCTCCCTTCAGGTTCAACCGATCCATCAGACCCGGCCGTGTGGTGGATGATGAATTTTACCGGCTCGGCGTATTCCGGTTCCCAGGTGGAAATTGTTTCATCAGCGCCCCATTCGGTTCGGGGTATGACCGTTAATTCAGCCTTGGCTCCGGGAATCAGCGCCCTCAGAAAACCTAGGACATTTCGGCCAGCACTTGGGTTAAGGGTTATCGCCTCAACACCGGTTATTTCCTCGGCTGATTCATAGCGATAGCGGAAACTTTTCGTATCCGGGAAAAAAATCAAATCAGAGTAATTATATTCATCGCTTTTGCCGGCGAGGCCTTCCATTTGGGGCACCCTTAGCCAGTCTGACCAGTTTTCATCGCGCGAAGTTTGAATCCAGAAGCGCGCGTTTTTATCACCCTGCCATTTGAAGCCGAGGACGTTCATTTTTTCTTCGGTGGTCAGAGTGGGAGAAGTATAGTTTGAATCAAACAAAAAAGCTGAACTATTGACGTCAGCCAGAGATGATTGTTTGAAAGTTTGAGTTTTTAAGCCGGCGGGCTTGGCCAGTACTTCAACTCCGGCGCCTAGGGCCAGAGTGATACCCAATAGCGCAAGAAAGCCTATCAAAAGCTTATTGCTGGACTTAAGTAGCATTTGGTTTTTGTGTTTATTTTTCTTCCTTAATTATAGCGCAATTTTCGACTTTTGTCCAGGGTAATGTCAGTTTGCTACTAAGGTCCTTTGGTCCTCAGCTTCCTTTGCTAATTTACCGAACAGGGTATCTCGCCGGATTAAATCAAAAGGACACTTGTCCTGTGGCAGTGTCGCCTGGTTATCCGTTTCCAGCATCCGGGTAAGCTGGCGCACTTTCGTCTTCCCTGCCTCTATGTTAAACAAGGTCATTGCCTGGCGTTCCCGACAGTCAGGATCAGCGGTTAGCGCAGCCCATATTTCATCGCTCATTTCATCTCCGTATTTTCCGTATGCCCTTTTGCTGGGATCAGGCGTATACGTATCCCATACCTCCAGATAATATTGTAAGGGCAAGGATAGTTCAGGAGGGGCCGCGTTTGGATTTAATAAATAAAAAACTAATAGTGGCAACTCCTCTCGTTTATAGTATGCTTTTGGATTTTGTTCTGACGGTACTTTTATAACAACAATACCATCCCGAGGAATATATTCTTCGAATTGCCAGTTTGACGATCCATCGTTATTATCCGGAAGCATGGTAACCGGAGCGCCAGGTTCTATAATGGGAGGAAAATGGGTCCGAAAATTTCTGTCTTTGTCATCCCGACTAAGAGTATCTCTGAAAAGTTCCTCGGAATTCCTGGGTTGGTAATCGATAACTTCTCTATACATCTGGGTTTATTATCAGTTTCCTTATAAATAATAATACAAATAAGCCAATGAATCAATCAAAATTGGATAAGGCGAGCGTTAATGCTCGCTTACGAAATAAGTTTTGATAAGATTGGCCAACCTCGCCTACAAAATATTGACTTGACTTGTTATATATAATTATGTTTAACTTTGGGCGTTGCCGGAAAATGTCCGGTAGCCTGCCGAGAGGGTAGATGTTCGTTCAATGTTTTCACAGACAAGCCGTGCCAGGCCATATCAATAGCGAGGTGTGAAATGTGGTATCCGAGAGATCTATTGGACATTCTCTATGACCGGCAGGGATACAGTGTTACCATTGATCAAGCCGATTTGAAACTGCTTCCTTTGCCAGGGCCGCCTATGACTTTGCTGACAGCGCTGATCGAGCAAGATTGAGCCAGTCATACAGGAAGCCAATCGCAAGCGCCGGCGTGTACGTGAGTTTCGTGGCAGTCGTGTCTTTCATGCTTTTTGTGGGGCGCTGCACTATGCCCGTTGTCGGCATCTGCGTCGCATGGGACGGCCTTTCCCGGGTTACGGAAACCTGGTCTAACCAAAGGAGGTACTGATGGCCCTTCAAGTGGTAACGCATAACGGAAGTTTGCCAACGACTCGAGGCGGTACCGGTCATAGGATTGGATACCGAGTAGACCATCCAAACGGTGGCTTTTAGTGGATGCAGATCGGCTATCCGATGGCGTTTGTTCCGCCGCCACCGCCACCCCTGCCTTCATTCAGTGATCTGCCAATGGCCTTCAACATCTCTGGCGCTTGTAGCAGCTGTTCGCAGTATCGCAATCCGACAATCAAGATGCGTTTCCGTGAGGGTGTACTCGAGGTTGTGAAGTGCGGGCGGTGCGGCACGCTGATGCGGCCAAGACCATGGTACTAGAGACGAAGGTCTCTCAAAATCGCACAACCGGGCTGCTCATTTCCGAGCCAGCCCGTTTTTTTATAAAAAAGTCAGCCTTTGAAAAGCGCAGGCTGACAGGCGCTGTTTGGTCTCAACGCTGGGCTGATGAGGGAACAAGCTTCTGGGCACCGATGATGATACCGCCCTGATCACGGAAGACCAAGAGGCCGACACAGGGTGCGAGGCCGAGTTGGGTGTCATCAACTTTGTCGAGGAGGGCCATAGTGATCGCCGGTTCATCAGCGACGGCAATCCGGAATGACTCATTGCCTTCCTCCGTGAGGAACTGGTAAAGCCGACCGCTCTCTTGTCCGAATGGCTCTCCGCCCCAGAGAGTAATGTCCTTCAGAGCCGTTCGCATGATCTGAACCCGACTCTGTTTGGCCGCCAGCATCTCCGCGAACCAGCGGCCGCCCTGTAGATGCTTCACGCTGGCCGTGACGGTCAGGTGCGGGTGGACAGTCATCTGCTTCGGCTCGAAGAGGATGAAACAAGTGATCAACATGGCTGGCGAAGGGCCGCAGTAGTAGTGCGGCACGCCGAAACGGGCGCCCAGAGAACCGACCACATCTTCCAAGTACGGTTGAACGTCTTCACAGAGTGAGATGCCCGCGTCCGTGAGACTGCGGCTTTCGGCTGGCACGTCATTGTGTGCCTTGCTCCGGCGCACAAGCAGAGTAACACTGTGGGCGTTTGACGGAATCGAGAAATCCATGGCTAGCTCCCCCTTATTCTGTTTATCTGCCCTAGCAACCTCACGGCAATGCCTATATTTAACAAGGTGCGTTGCTATTAGTTGGCTGACTAATGTATCAAAAAGGTTATCAGATGTCAAGGCAGGGGGTAAGCCGTAAATTCACGCAGGCGAGCGTTGACGCTCGCCGTTATTTAAATGCGCGCCTGAAGGCGCGCTTGCGTGATTTGCTGGGAATAAAAAACCTCTTCGGTTAGGAAGAGGTTCTGGCTTCGGGAACGACTGCCTGGAAAACCTGGCCCAGGCGCATGACCTCAAAATAGTTTTCGCCGAGAGCAGGACAGGCGGCCTTCACGACAAAGGGCAGCATGACCACATCGCCCGGCTTCAGCCCTCCTGCATTGGCCGTGACGATGACGTCATCATTGTACCACCTCTCCAATTCAATGTTCCGCATCTTCCCTCCTCCTCGTGAACTGGTTTTGGGTCAAAAGCTGATAGCATCTTATACTGGCTGATGCAAACCGTCAAATGTGAGATCTATAATCGTAACCCCGCCATTTGCTAATTAATAATTCAGAAGACAGAAAGTAGAATGTGGGTATCATCGGGCAATGCAGAATTCAGAATGTAGAAGTAAGAATGTCGGCTGTCCCGTTGCGGGACTTCAATAATTATTCCTTCTGATCCCCGATCTAGTCGGGGATAAATTCTGAATTTCTTCCCTGGCCCAAATAAAAAGGGCCCGGATTAAATTTTCCGGGCGCCGGCGATCCGAACGAATGGGACCTTCGACCCAATGACGAAATAGTACTGGTATTGCTGAAAGAGCTTGCTTACTTTGGGGATGACTTGGTCGCCGTCAAGATAGACCTTCTGGACCAGGTTGATTCTGAGACCCGGTCCGTCTTCCAGCGCCACGATTTCTTTGATCATGGACTTGAGCCCGGCGCCATCACCTTCGTGGCAGTCGCAGAGGAGCAGGCCGTTCGCATCGCCGTAGCGCAGGACGGATTCCAGCCCAGCGACATTCACGAAGGCATTGTCGCCCCCACTCCACCGGACCAAGAAATAGTCGTAGTCAGTGCACATGCAGCCTTCGACGCTGACATCGAACATGACGAGGCTGTCACCGGCCGTTGCTTGGGCACCGGCGGTCTCGTTGCTCGGATCCTTCTGGACTTCATTCCGATCATTCCCGCCGCACCCCACCATTGGCAGGAGGAAAAAGAGAGACAGAAACACGCGCGCCACCACGGCCTGATAGGACATTCTCGACTCCTTTCGTGAAAAGACCATATTGCCACTAACTACTTCAAAGAACACGATGGGAGCATCTTAATAAATATGATGTTTTTTGTCAAGAATAGTATATTTTATAGGATCAATGCGATCGTATTTTGAGTATTTGACATTACAAATCAGCAGGCGAGGTTAGCCAACCTCACTTACGTTTAGTCATGGATTGCTCGCGTCTCAATCGGACAAATATTATTGCTTATATTTCCACTTAGAATCACCCTCATTTAACGCCTCGCGTCCCTTTTTATCATCCTGACGATTTCGGGAAACTTGGCTACGCGGAAATGCCCTTTGATGTGCTTATAAACAATGACTTTCGCGTTCGGCAGTTTTTTCGCGTACTTGGCGGCGTGGACCACCGGGATAACATCGTCATTTTTCGAAAAAAGCAGATACAGTTTTTTCGCGTTCTTTTCCATCAGCGACAAATCTGACTTCAGCTTGAATCCGCCGGCCAGATGCTCGCTCGGCAGGGTATCGTCAAACGGCGGACAGACCAGGTAAACCGACAGGATTTTCCTGGGGAATTTATTCTCCGAGAGGTATTTAGCCAGGAAGCCGCCGCCGAGCGACTGGCCAATGAGAATGAGATTATTTTTCAGCTTCGGGAAAAAGCGTTCGAAATGGATAGCCCAGTCCTGGTATTTCGCGTTGTCTTGGAGCGGCATCCGGGGCCGGATGATGTGAAAAGTCGGGCCTAGCGCCTGGTCAAGATAGGCGTCGTTCCAGGAGATCTTTTTCTCGATGGTTATCGGCCGGGTCTTCAGGAAGCGCTGATAGGCGCGGTTATTATGATGGGTTGAACCGCCGTTTACGAAGAATATTTGGGTTTTTCGGCTTTTCATATTCTTATCGTAATTCAGGATGAATAGATACGCAAGGTGGCATCACCTTAAGCTCTTGACATTTTCTGAAAAATATTATAAGTTATCCGGTTCATAAATGCCGCTGTCTTGGTCTGTCCCGTCACTACCATCTTCACGGAAGGAGGCAGTCATGAACCGTTCACCGCGTGAGATCGTCGATGGCGTGCTTGCGCGCGTCCCCGATACGGCTCCGGAGAAGGAGGAATTAAAGAGGCGCTTCAATGCGATATTGGAGGCTTCCCCCATTCCTCAGGGCAGTCTGCCCTACACGACGCCGGAGCAGTTCACGGAGGTGGATCGCCAACGCGTCACAGCCATCTGCCAGGCCTGCGGTGCAGTGCTGGGAGATCCGGCCAGCGCCGACTGGAAGCAGGCGGTGGTACAGTACCTGTCGACCGGCGTTTGAAGGCCGGTTCACTCCTATCGAGACCCAAGGAGTATAAATAAGGGTCTTTTTAATTTAATAAAAAATATTTCTCGAACGAAGTCGAGAGATATTTTTTTCTTAACCTACCCCCTCAACTTCTTCAGCCACTCGCCGCGGAAAACTATTTTTTAAAATATTTCTTCATCTCCACATAAACATTTAACCAGTTTTTACAGGCGATGACATTGAATTTGCTATCGATATTTGTATGATCGTATAAAAAGATAATTCCTTTGTAATCCTCAGCCAAATATTCTAGCAATTTGGCGTTGTCGTCGATCATTCCTAGGATGTCAGGATAGAGTTTTTGCAGGACTTCGGCTTTCCATTGATTGCCATTTTGATGGCTGACTTCCATTGGTTTGCAGATGATTGGAGCTTTTGGAAAACCGTGTTTATCAAGCCAGTCCTGGGTGCCGTTTATTACCTTTTCCGGTCGGACGGTAATATAGGCTGCGATGGGAATTATTTCGTTAATCTTGTTCAGATACGCGTTGGCGCCCTCGATCAGCGGCAGTTCCTTTTGCAGATCGTCGGAATGGATTTTGTCCTGGATCCATTGTTTGGCTTCGTCCGACTGCCAGTAGGGGACGTTCTGGGTATAGCGGTACTTCTCGATTATTTCCTTGATTGTAAGGTTTTCAGGATTGCCGAATTTCTCCTGCATCTTTGCGACCCAATAGCCGATGGTCCAGGAAAGCGTCTCATCGATATCGATGGCTAGGCCAGGTTTTTTAATATGTGGGAGATTGTTCATAATATTTGTGAGCGTTCGTGTCATGGCTGGTTTCGGTGTAGTTACTTTATCGTATACTCCCTTAACCTCTCAATATCTCAGGCACGAGCGCGGAGGATAATAATTGCCAAATGCTTGACAAATTTGGATAATTCATATATTATGTTAAGTCGTTTAGTCATGGGCTGATACTCGGGTCAGCTGATACCAGGGAGGGGACTGACATGACTTATTGTTCGAAATGCAGGCTTGCTTCAGAGGAAGACGCGGAAACCTGTTCGACCTGCGGGGGCAAGATGGAGGCCGTGCCCACCTGCCATAACTGCGGAGAAGAGATCATGCCGGGCTTTCTCGAGTGTATTGGCTGCGGCTTGTCTCGTGAAGAGGCGCTTGGGACCCGGCCGCAGGGGTAGGGCCGCGAGATCGTTCCTTGGCTAGAGAGCTTAACCGGCTCTCTTTTTTTATCGGCTTACCATTATTTCAACCTTACACCCTCGACTTCTTCAGCCTGGCCGCGGTCTCGGGGCTGACGGTATTTTCCAGTCGGTTGGCTTTTGCGCCGACCAGCAAAGCGCAGAGGATCCAGAATTGGGTGGCGAGGTCGTTTTTGAAATAGGGAGCTTCGACCAGGCCATAGACGATTAAAGCAGTCATGGCTGAAAGCAGGCCGATTGATAAGACCGGATTTATATTCCTGGCTCGGTTGCGAAAACCAGTCCAATAATACGCGGCTAGAATAATTAAAATTGCGATTAGACCGGCCAGACCGATTTCCACCCAGAAATTCAGGAAGATATTGTGGGGATAGAGCACCAGCTCGGTATGTTTAATCAGGCGGTACTGGTCATAAAGCGCGGGAAAACCAGCCAAACCAGCGCCTAAAATCGGATGGGCTTTCAAAAGATTCCAGGTGCCTTGCCACAAAACCACTCGGACATCGGTTGAAACATCAGAGACAGTTAAAACCGAGCTGACCAAATGACGGCCAGCTGGCAGAATTATCAGGGTGGCGGCGAATAGGACAAGCGCCAGCCAAACCCAATTTTTCCTCTGGCTGAAGAAAGCCAGAAAAACCAAAGCCGCGGCCAAGCCCAGGGCGGCGCCCCGGGTGTAGGAAAAGAAGAGGGCGGCCAGACCGGTGACAATGACCAGGGCTGAAAAAAGATGATTGAATTTATGGTTGCGCAGAGTCAGGAAGCCGAGGAACAGCCCGATGATCGGGGTCAGGAACAGCCCGACCGCGTTCGGATAATCGAAGACCGAAGTAACCCGCTTGGGTGTTTCTTTTATCCAGGGTTCGGGACTGGATAAAAATCCGAAATATTGAGCCAGGCTGACCAACGAAATAATTATTGCCGAAAGCCCCAGGCTATAAACCAGCCGGCGACGGTCTCGGGGTGTCTCCAAGAGATTTACCAAGACGATGAAAAGCAGGATCGGTTCGATAAAATAGGCTTTCCAGAGGCCGAGGGCTGAGCGGGTTTCAGAAGAAACGAAGATTGAGGTAGTGGCCGCGGCCAGCAAAAGAAGCAAAAGCCATTTCCAGGGTATTTTGATTTTCCGAAAATTTCCCAGGGCCAGGCTTTTTACCAGAAATACTCCGACTAAAACCAGAATCATTCCTTCGAGAATTGTTGTGGGATATCCGGCGATGGAAAAACGAAGGAGGTAGGTGGGCAGTAGCAGGGCCAGCAAATAGGCCGCCATTTTAGTTTTCAGCAAGGCGAGCAGAAAGAAAAGGCAAAGGGATAAAATATACCAAATCATGGTTTTCTGGGGACAAGAATTAGATTTTGCACGGCCAGGATCAGGCCGATTAAAAACCAGACGTGCATGATATAGAGGATGGAAAAGGTCTGGTATTGGGCGATCACGCCGAACAAGGCAGCCAGGAGCGCGGCCATTACGGCTTTCAAATAGGAATTCGAAGCGCGGACCAAGGCTTTAATCGAGCGGACAACCAGGAGTATTAAAATCAGCAAAAAGGCGGCCAGGCCCAGAATTCCGGTTTCGGCCAGGAGCTCGATGAATTCGTTATTGACGATTTTCCAGCCTTCGGTCGGTTCCAGGAAGGGGTGGGCCGCGACATAAGGGCCGTATTGGCCTGGACCGATGCCGATCCAGGGCGAATCCAGCCAGGCCTGCTTAGCCCACTCAAAGGTTTCAATCCGCTCGAAATAGGCTGGTCCGGAAAAGGCTTCGCTTACGTGAGTGACAAAGGTGTCAACGTTCAATTGGAAAATATCGCCGAAACCCAGAGCCCAGGCAGCAAGAAATCCGACCACGACCAGGCCGATGACCACGGGAACAATAAATTTCCAACGAAAGACTTTTTTAAAGTAGAAAAGGCTTAAAGCTAAGATGATTACCAAAGTGCCGAGATAGCCGCCGCGCGACACGGTCAAGACCATGTTTAAACCAATGAGGATAAAAAGAGGCATGAGGCGGACAAGTTTCAGGCTGCTTGAACGGCTGACTAAAAAAGCGTAGACCAGGGCCAGGGGCAAGAGCAGAAAATTGGCAAAATAGAGAGGCTCAAGAGCGGTGGATTGAATTCGCGGGAAGCCGAAAACACTCTTGGTGTAATGTTCGCGCAGACCAGTCAAAGTTGCGGGCAGGCCGATCATGTCGCCGAAAAATTGCCAGAGGCCGAAAAGACAGACAAGCGATGTCGTTACCAATAATATGGAGATCAATTTCCTCAGTTTTTTTTCGTCGGTGACTATTTGCGGGATAATATAGCCAAAGGCCATGGTAAAGATAGTAAAAGCGAGAACCAGGATTGATCGTTCGAGGTTAAGCGCGTTGGTGATGGCCATGAGATTGACTGAGAGAAAGGCGAGCGAAGGCCAAAGCAGGGGATTTTTCGTAAATTTCAAATCGCGGTTGATGATCCCCTTTATCAGCCAAGCTATAATCAAGACCAAGGTGACAAGCTGGCTGGCCCTGATGGTTATGCTGGATATGTCGTATGAGCCGATCCGTTCAAACGGCAAAAAGAAAGTGACAGCCAGCAAACCAAAAAACGGCGAGCGGTAAACCACGAGGAAAATTATAACGGTAACAAGCAAGCCCAGGACCATTACCAAATCAAACCGGCTGGTAAAAAAGCCCAGGCCGACAGCCAATATCAAGAACAATAGGCTGAGCCAGACCAGGGTTTTGCGATTCAGTTGTTTGAGAATCAAATCCATCTAGATAGTGGCAAAAAGTTGAAAGAAATCGTGGATCATTTTTTCCTTGGGAAAGTTTTTTTCCACAAAGACGCGGCCGTTTTCGGCCAGTTGCCTGGCCAGGGCCGGGTTTTGCGCCAGATAGATTATCGCCTGGGCCAATTCTTCCGATTTTCCCGGTTCGACCAGGATCCCGGTTTGCATTGATTGGACAATTTCCGGAGTGCCCTCGAGGGCGGAAGTAATTATCGGCCGCTCTAGCGCCAGGGCTTCGACCAGGACATTGCCGAACGATTCCCGGCCAACCGACGGCAGAACGAAGATATCGAAATCCTTAATCCATTGGGCCGCGTCTTTCTGCCAGCCGACAAACTGTGTCCAATTGGTTATTTCAAGATTGCGGGCCAGCCACTCGAGGCGTTTTCGCTCCCGGCCGTCGCCCACGATGATCAGCTTCAGATTTGGGATTATGGTTTTGGCTTTTTGAGCGGCCAGCAGCAGAAATTCCAATCCCTTTTCCTTTTCCAAGCGGCAGACTGTGCCGACGATGAAGTGATTCTCATCCTGGATTCGTTCGGCCAGCCTCAATTTCTGGAAGCGTAAAAAGTCAAAACCATTGTAAATCACCTTGATATTTTTTTCCTTCAATCCCAGCCAGCGGAGTTGCTGCTGTAGCGCCTGGGAGATTACAACCACGGTGGCCAGCCTGGAAAAAAGTCGGTAAAAAATACGAAGCGGGTTTAAAGTCAGCCAGCGCCGGAAGCCCACGTGTTCCATCCAGAAAACTTTCAGGCCAAAAAGTCGAGCCGGCAACGTGGCCAGTATTTTTTCCGTCAAAGACAGGCAGTAGATTGCCCGCACGCCTCTGAACCTCTGGATTAAAAGAATCAGAGAAAGATACAGAAACATAGGTATGGCTAAAAAAGGAAATACGAGCAGCGACCATTTGGCGACCGGTTCGGGCAAAGCCCAGATTTTCTTGGCTGGCCAGTCGCGTTTTTTGAACTCGGCGAGGAGCACGCGGCATGAGGAAATCAGCCGGAATTGATATCCCATTTTGGATAATTCTTCCACCAGCGTCAGGGTGTGGCTTTCGCCGCCGCCGAAGCTTGATCGGTAGGGAAATTTTAAAATCAGGATTTTTTTCATCCGCGCAAACTCAAAATTTCTTTTATCTCAGCCCTGCTTATTCCCTTGAAAAGCACCAGGAACAAAGAGTAGCTGATAAATCCGACTAGGATGAGCACCAGCCAGTGGAATTCTCTGAATAACCAGAGGCAGGAAGCCATGGCTAGAGTGGCCAGGAGAATTCGAATCGGTCCGGTAAGTTCGAAACGGAAGCGTATGGCCTGGCGAACCATCAAGGCGCTTCCCAGCATGATCAGGAATTCTGATAAAACGGTGATGGCGGCCGCTCCATAATAACTGTATCGCGGAATCAGAATTAAATAGCCGGTTAACGAAATGGCGGCGACCAAGAAATAGACCCAGATCATCGACTTTTGCTTATTAACTGAAACGACGGCGTTTCCAAAAAGGCTTCCGACAAAAATAATTCCGGTGGCCACCACCAGTATTCTTAAAACATTGCCGGCGGCGGCAAACTCATTGCCGGCGATTAGAAGCATCAGGGGCTTGGCCACGAATTGAACGCCCACAATCAGCGGTAGAGACATTAAGATAAGGAAGTTGACGCTTCTTTGAATGAGCTTTTGAAAGCGAAGCGTGTCACCCAGAGCAAAGGCCGTGGTTAATAAGGGCATAACCAGGCCGGCAAACATGGCCGGCAGAGTAATCAGTATCTCCAAAACCTTATAAGTCGCTCCATAAATACCGACATCCGCGGCTGGCTGGTACAGCGAAAGGATGACCGTATCGCCTTTGAAATAGATCAGATTAAAGGCCACGGAAAGGCCAATCGGCCAGGCTTCGGCTAGAATATTCCGCCAGGTTGGCATATGAAAGACAAAGCGGATTTTGACAAAACGCCGGGCCGCCATAAAGACATAAAGAAAATTGACAAAACTTCCCAGAATCACAGCCACCAGCACTGACAGCAGCCCAAGTTTGAAAAAAAGCACCAAAGCCGTCGCTCCAAGCAGTACGATTCGACCCAGAACTTCAGCCAGGGCGACTTTATTCATTTTTAAATTTTTCTGAAACAAGCCGGTTAAAACCTGGTTTAACGAAACAAAAAGATAGGACAGCGAAGCTAGGGCAATGCCGATTTTAACGATTGTCGGATAAGGGAAGGCCAGGGAAGCCAGCGGGGCTAAACCCAGAAAGATAATGGCTGAAAAAAATCTCAGGGTAAAAATATTATTGACCAGATGATCAGTCTGGGCGTTTGGCTCGGAAATTTTTTTGATCAAGATGATATAGAGCCCCAGATCGAGCAAGACGGCAAAAATTTGGAGGAAGGCTATCACGGTAGAATAGTATCCGTATTTTTCAGCGCCAAGATAACGCGTCAGCAGCCCAATTACAATAATTCCGAGAAAGGTAGAGATAATTTTCCCGACGAGCTGGAAAATAGTATTGTGGGCGATTTGCCGGGTTAGGCTCATGGACGTTTATTTCATTTAAAATCATACCATCGTCAAACGCTTTTGGCAAACCAAGCTTCGTCAGGTCAATGAACAATAGAGTTGTTCATCTGATAAATAGCCCCATTTCGTATGATGAAAATGTGTTTTTTTGTATTTTGATTGTTTTGTTTGATCAAATAAAAGTAAGTTGCCCTGAGGAATAAAGGCTCCAACCGTTGACAAAAACCAAAAAATATGATAAGATTAAAACAGTAAAACAAAAAGAAAAACCAAAAAATGAAACAAAAACAAAACACTATTTGGCATACTTGTTATAGTAAGGGAATTTTAGATAATTCTAAGGGTCCCTTTTTTAGTAAGAAAAACTCCGGTTCAACTGTAGCCGAGAAAGTCCTCCGCTTAACCATTTTCATGATCGGGGTATTAACGGCCGCTCAACTTCTGAATTTTATCCAAACTAATTATTTCACGTCCGATAACCAGGTGGTCATATTTAGCAATAACCTGGTGCGTGAAACAATTAGCCAGGGATACGTGGGTAATTACCTGGGGCAGCCCTTGCCTAGTGGGATAGACAGTTTAGCCGCCGCTCCGATAGAAGAAAATGTGGCCAGGGTTTTAGCTGCCCGCACTTACCGAAATAGCGCTGCTGAATCAGTCCTGGCTCACCCAAAAACAGAACAGCCAAGCCAGTATAAAGCCGAACTGGTTTCTCAAAACTATCCGAACATGACCATTTTGGCTGGCCGGGCCTTTACTTTCGAAGTTCGCTTTAAAAACACCGGAAACGCCACCTGGACTAATAATGGTAAGCATTTTGTAGCTTTTAATGTCACTGATCCGGCTGGCCGACACTCATCTTTTCAGCACGCAACCTGGAAAGAATATTATTACCGGCCAGCTCGGCTGAAAGAAGCCGTGGTAAAACCTGGAGAAACCGGCACTTTTCGATTCGCTCTGCAAGCTCCAGCGCAAGCCGGCCAGTATACGGAAAATTTTGGACTGGTGGCGGAAAATCTGACTTGGATTCAGGGTGGTCATGTTACTTTGCCGATCAAGGTTGTTTTGCAGCCGCCGGCCTATCGAACTGAATTGGTCGGGCAAAGCCACGAGAAAATAAGCGTCTCGCCCGGCGAAATATTTTCAGTTTGGGCTGATTTTAAAAATACGGGCGCGAACGCCTGGACAAATACCGGCCAGAATTATGTAGCGCTCAATGTGACCGATCCGGCTGGCCGGCACTCGCCTTTTATCCACGAAAGCTGGACGGAGTTCTATTACCGGCCAACCCGTTTGGCAGTGGCCGAGGTGCCGCCAAATTGGATCGGCCGCTTCAGCTTTACTTTAAAGGCGCCGCTCGAGCCCGGTGAATATACCGAAAGCTTCGCTCTAGTGGTTGAGAATAAAACCTGGATTGAAGGCGGTCGGTTTGTTCTGCCGATTACTGTTACCAAGCCGATAGTCGATGAACAACCGAATGAGCCGGAGATCAGGGTGGGCCTTTTCGCGGCCAGCGAGCCGGTTCAAATAACCGCTGACGCGCCGTTTAAGGTGGTTGATGGAAAGGCTAATCTGATCGGCAATCTGCAGGCAGGCGAAGTGGTGGCGACGACTTACGCTGAAGGAAAATACACTCTTCAATTTCCGACTCAAACATTGATCAGCGAAAGCTATGTTCGGTTTGTCCCCCAGGAAAGAACCGCGGTTTTCGAAGTGAAAAATTATTCCAACCGGCCGGAGTGGAATACCCAGCTCAACGACAATCGGTTTCGCGGAGAAATAGAAATTCACTATGCCCCGGCCACGCAAAAACTCTGGGTCATCAATGAGCTGCCGCTCGAACAGTACCTTCGGGGCGTGGCCGAAGCTTCGAATGATGATCAGCCGGAATATCTCAAGGCTCTGATTATCGCTGAAAGAACTTATGCCCAGTACCACATTAATACCGGGACAAAGCACGTGACAGAAAATTATACAATTGACGCGACCTATGATCAGGTATACCGCGGCTACAATTTCGAATTACGTTCCCCAAATATCAGTAAATACGTAGCCGAAACAGCCGGGACAATGGTTGTGTATAACGATGAGATAGTCGTTACCCCGTACTTTTCACACAGCGACGGTCGGACCAGAGCTTGGGAAGAGGTCTGGTCTGGCGGTCCCTATCCTTGGCTGATTTCAGTCCCTGATCCAGCCAGTGCCGGCCTGGCCATGCTCGGCCACGGCGTCGGTTTAAGCGCCCTGGGAGCCCGACAACAGGCCGAGGAAGAACGCACCTTTACGGAGATATTAGCCTATTTTTATACCGGCACCAGTGTAAAGAAAATTTATTAACAAGAGGAGGGTAAAATGGACAACCAAAAAGACACGCCATTGCACCCGAGCGAACTAAAACACGACGAGATGGAAAATTATCTCATTCAACAGGGTTTTTTTCGCGATGAGGTAAAGGTTCCAACCGAACACTCTCCCCAGATGGGTGATCTATTTTCTTGCGCCCGGCACTATTTACGCGACAAACGGCTCAATCATGGTCGAAATCCGATATTATATTTGGAAGCAATCGCGTTTTGCATTCTCCACCGGTCTTTCACGGATTTGGATGAGCCCCAGAAAAAGGCCATTACTAACTTTGCCGAACTTTTAGCCGAAAGAGTTTAGATCCATTCTAAAAACATAAACGACCAGAAGCGTTATTGACTTGTGGTTTTTTTATACAATCAACACATTAACCAGAATAAAAAAGAGACCAATCCCGCGGGATTGGTCTTGTGCGTTACTTGGAGCGGTCAGGACCTCACTTTCACAGTAGGAGGACCTGACTCCAGGCTCCTGTCGATGAAGTGCTGGACTGCGTCGATTAGAGTCTTCGCTTCCCAGCGTAATTGATCGTCACCAACTCTTTTGGCTAGCGCGCAGAGTTGACCTAGCGTGAAAAAGCGTGAGGCGATTGCTTGGGGGGCGGAGCTTTTTGGGCCTATGCCGAATTGATCATCGGTAAACGCATCGCGCCATTCCCAACCTTTTTGGCCTAGCCGTTCGATACTACCCGTGAGAACGCCGGTCACCACGCGATCGTATAGCCGCGGGATGCTAGCTGACATAGCGCAGAGTGGTCGCGCAACCTGGCAGTTAATCAAGGCGTCCACCAACACCGCGTCCGGAACCATCCATGAGTGCTTAACGCTCGGGTCTTGGCGTGCGACGAACGAATTCCAGCAGGTCGTGAGAAACTGCTGGACGACCTCGGCGTCTCCCTGATAGCAGCGACAGCGATAGAAGTGTCGGGGGTGGACAGCGAAGAATCGCACCATGGTCACGATGAGCAGAAGACATTCTGGATCGGAATCCAGCCACCGCTTCATCGGGAAACGAACCATCAAGTGGACAGCTTGGCTTCGCAAATCCTCGTTCGGTTCGAAGATTTCCTGTTCATTTCCGACCTTGGCGAGAAAAGCGGCAGCTTTGGCAAAGACAGTCGGGTCGCCAGGGAATCGGGCTATAGCGTGGAGTAACCCCGGCGCGCGTACCTCTGACATGGTGAAATAATCTCGGCAGAGCGCCTCAAAAGAATCACTCGGCCTTTGTGTGATAACCGTAGGTTCCATGAAACGCCTCCTTTTCGCGATCCCTATTGCGGGTTCGCAGGATAAGCGCCATTAATTGGGAAAGATCGGAATTTCCGGCCCTCCCTTCGAGCAAGAACAGTTAATCACTATTTGTTATAGCCGTCAACGATGACCGGTTGCATTTTTTTATTTAATCAACATCGCATCACCAACGAGCAAAAACGATAAGCTTGCCACTTTTCTTGACAGCCCCGCACCATGTTAGGTGCGGGACAAGCAAGAAAAGATGGCAGACTCGCCCCGCTTGCGAGCGCTAGCGAGTCGGGCGGGGAAAGAACTGCTGGGGGAAATATTCGCTCTCATTAGCATAGCCATGTTGTACAGTTTACGATGACGCTCAAGATTTCCCCCAGACCCCGGTCCGCTTGGCATGATTTTTCAACTTTAATCATGATATCAACATCGAATCCCCAAAAGAGTAAAACCGGTATTTATTTCTTATCGCTGTTTTATATGCCTTTAGAATTTTTGTACGGCCGGCAAAAGCCGAGACAAGCATCAAGAGAGTTGATTTGGGCAGGTGAAAGTTAGTTATCATCGCATCAACCATTTTGAATTTGTAACCGGGATAAATAAAAAGGTTGATTTCCGCCCGAGGCGGATCAGTCTTTGGCTGAGGTTTGTTTGTTGATTGGGGGATTTGAGATAGACTTTCCAGTGCTCGCACACTGGTGGTGCCGACCGCGATAATCCGCCGGCCAGATTTTTTAGCTTGAAGCAGCCGTTGATGAGTTGCCTTGTCCACTTCAATAAATTCCGGGTGCATTTTGTGTTTTTCAATTTCGGTCGATTTTACCGGTTGAAACGTTCCGTAGCCGACATGGAGGGTGATATATTCAATCGTTAACCTTTTAACTAAAAGGTTAAGAAGGTTTTTCGTAAAATGAAAACCGGCGGTCGGAGCGGCGACAGACCCAGTTTTTTGGGCGTAGACTGTCTGGTACTCGGTTAAATTTGAGGCGCGTTTGATATAAGGCGGGGTGGGGGCCTGGCCAAGTCGGTTAATTAGAGATTGGAGTTTTTGGCCGGAGTGGTTGAAACGAATGTGCCAAGTGCCGTCGGGAAGATGTTTGGTTATCGTACCACGCAGGCGGGCAAACGTTTGCCCGCTTTCGAAATTTTCTTGGAGGCGAGAATGGCCATTTTCGCCTACGGTAATATGTAACCCCACCCGCCGGCCTTTTCCGCCCAGGAGGCACGACCATGTGTTTGAATTCTCTTGGTGCAACAAAAACACTTCGATTTTCCCACCGGTTGGTTTTCGGCCGATTAACCGGGCCGGAAACACCTTTGAATTATTGAGAACAAGCACGTCGCCGGGTTTTAAATATTCCGCGATATTGTAAAAATGGCGATGCTCGATTTTCCCGGTTTGGCGGTTTAATACCAAAAGCCGCGAATGGTCGCGCGGCCGGACAGGTTTCTGGGCAATGAAATCTTTAGGTAGGTAATAATTAAACAGGGATAATTTCATAATTATATTGTACCATATACTAACTTAAGTTTTTCTGGTTGTTGTCAATATAAAAAAAGATGCTCCCGAGGACGCCATAACCAGAGTAATGATGGTCCGCGGGAGCAAGGATGAGGTTCAATGGCAGGCGGCTGATACTTCCTTGGTTGGTACAGCCGGGCGTCTTCCTTCCAGTGCCCAGTTAACAGCATCTTCGGCATTGGTGACCTTCAGGAGGAAAGGGCGGAAACAGAACGGTTTGTTTTCTATGGCCAGGAATTTCAGAAGGAATCCATCCCAACTCGACAAGATCGTCGGGTCGCATCCTTCCGGAACCAGATAGGCGATTCGGAGCGGCAGCCGGTTTCCCGGAAGCAGGTCATTGTTCGCGTGCGTCGAGAGCGCAAAGAAGAAAAGACTCAGTAACTCACAGCTCATTCCGGCTAAAATGATGATTCCGTGTGTATATGCCAGCCGGCCGAATAGATTCCCCCAGTCTTCCGGACCAGCTCCACGGTGAAGGCCTTCCGGCAGTTGCTCACGAACCAGGAGGTGAAGCCTTTCTAGATCATGCGGATCAATCTGCTCTACTGCTTCCCCTAGTCTTCGTTCGTTTCTGCCGGAGTAGTAATGGAAGATGACCGAGTTGTTTCTTCTGCCACAGGCGGTAATAATCCCGCTGACGATCTCCTCCATGCCCTCAAGGTACTCTCCACCGACAAGCGAAATATGCATCGGCCATGGTTTCGACATCCAGACCTCCTCTGCTCGAGTTACCAAATAAACGAGCGTCATTCGACCCCCGTTCGTTCTTCTCAAGAACATTCTAATACTAGCATTGCGGCCAGTTTTGTCAAGAAATAGTCGTGGTGTGCTGACACTTCTTTACCTCCCGCCCCGCTCTCGAGAACACGCAGCCGCAGTAATTCTGACGGTAGAAATTATGTTGGTGGCTGATTTCCAGACTCTTTTTGAATCCGTCTTTCTTTTTAAAATCAGCTTCGAAGTATTTGATACTAAACTCTTTTTCAAGCTGTCGGCCAAGCTCATTGATTTTATCAGCTTTTTTGTGCGGGCTGATGCTTAGATCAGTTCCAAAATAATCATAACTTTCGGCTTTAGCCTGCTGGGCGGTTTTCCGCAGGCGCATTTCATAGCAGATGTCACACCGCCGGCCGCGCTCGGGTTCATTTTCGAGTCCTTTTACAAGCTCAAACCAGTGTCGGCTGTCGTATTCACCGACAATCAAATGATTCGTAGGCGAACTTGGCCAAGTTCGCCTGCAGAAAAGCTTGATTTCCTCTAAGCGTTTATTGAATTCCTCTTCAGGATAAATGTTAGGATTATAAAAAAACAGGGTGATGTCGTATTCACCTCTAAGCAATTCAACTGGGTAGCAGGCGCAGGGCGCGCAGCAGGCGTGAAGGAAAAGCCTTGGCTTGGTCATAGAAGAATTATAGGTAATTTATTTTAACTAAGCAAGAATGTATTTTTTCCAAAAACACCTTTTAACTAAAAGGTGAATTATTTAAATAAAAAAATCCCCCAGCTTTCAAAGGATAAGCTTAGGGGATGCCTTGGCAAGAACAATCGGCGTTTCTGATCGTTTCAAGGTGTCCAGTCCTGCAGGGTGACATTGACTCCCTTGACGCTGTATGACGGTCGATAGAACTCATGGATCGCCCGCTCCACGTCAGTGAAATCCGCATCGTAGATTGGGCCGATGTCGGCAAAATACTCGGTCACCCCGGCCAGCGTCAGGCGGGATTCGAACAGACTATCCGAAGTGTCTGGCAGCCACCAATCCACCAAGGCGCGGGTCACGCTCCGGCAGACCGGCTCAGTCCCACTGATGAACCGGACAAAGAACGAGGAGTAGGGCTGATCATCATCGTCCGTCTTCGCGTTGATTGTGTGGATGATCTCCCAGGCGCAGTTCGAATCATCGATACGGACCGACACCGCGACACAGTGTTCGTTGAGCACATAGCTTGAGTCGTATTGGGTCAGAGCCAGAGGTCCAAATCCGAGGTGGATGTAAACACAGTTAGTGGCGGAATACAGATCAGTATCCACGCCATCTTTGAAGAAAATCCGCTGGTCTGCGGAAACCGAACTGGCCAAACCAAGTATCCAGACGAGAGCCACAGCGAAACTTCGCATTGTCCATCCCTCCTCACTTATTGACCCGGTTAGAGTTCTTGAGCTTTTCGTCTAGGCCGCTCTCCCCTCGGATGCGTTCTTCTCACCTCTTCGATGATCTCGTCGAGGCCTTCAGACGCTTCCTTTTCGGCAGCTCTCATCGCCTCGTCGATTTTGGGTACCCATGTGGCATTGAAGTGCGCCCGTATGAGTGCCACAAATGCCAGGATGCGTCTCTCTTTAAACGTCAATCTCCCAGGCGGTGGCGCCTCTTTCGCCTTTGTCATGATCATGGTGAGATCATGGAAGACCCCTTCTTCTTGGAATGCTTCGACAATGCCCTTGCCGCTAAGTTCGGTGAGGCGGGCATCGAGCAAAACCAGAAGACCCAGCGCCTTCGAATCCAGCAGCGCCTCTTTGCCGGATGGACGCTTTCCCTTTGTTCTCGATACACGTGGGGTGTTTACACTCCCGCTCGGTCGAGTTCCCCTGGTCATCTTTCGACCTCCGTCGTTGATTCTATTGTCAAGGATCGGCATCTCCGACCCCTCCTACAGGGTCTTTTTACAGGACTGGGAGAAAAAGTCAATAGAGCGTAAAAAAGCGCGCAAATGGCTAAACCATTCACGCGCTCACGTCTGATCTCTTCAATCAGGATGTGGGCGTTGGAGCGGTATCCTGCGCCAACCCTTCTGATTCGTCTCCTTTAATCCATCGGCCGATGGCGGGAGCGATAGGGCACTGGCGTTCGATGTCGGCACGCTTGGCACGCAATTCATCGGCGGTCACATTGTAACCGATGGCGCTCCCGAGTTTGTCCTCCACATGAAGGATATGATGGAGCATGTCGGCAGCGCGAAAGGCGATGCGTGAGTTGTGCTGACTGGCCATATCGCCAAGAAACCACTTGACCGCCAGCACCCACACGCGTATACCCGGGAAGTCGTCTAGTGCAGCCTGCAGAGCCATTGTGCGATGCCTGACGTCCCAGGTTAATTTAAGGACTTCGAACGCTTCTTCCAGTGTAAGCGGCTCAGTCAAACCACCAAGATTGTCGTGTAGCACGATCTTGCCGTCACGACGAATGCGTCCACAGCGTTGCGACCAATCACCGGGCGGCGGCATGAGGACCGTTCTCCGGGGGCAGAAGATGCCATTCAGATATGCCCTGAGAATGGGACCCTCGATGACAACCGTTCTCTCCATGCCAAGTTGCAGAAGGCACTCTTCTCGATCCGGGGGATGATATGGATACCAGGGGCATTGCGGATCACCCCAACGAGGATTCTCCTCGTGGATGTGGACTGTTGTGTTACCGGTCTCCAGATTACGCCACTTAGTGACGTATGGGGCATTCCAGTAGAATGTCCGACGCCTAATCATCGTAAAGACCAAGGTTGCAGCGATCACAATGACGCCAACCTGCCAGCTGGACGCGGTAAAGATGAGTAATAGGCCACCAAGCAACGCCACGATCGCTCCCAGCCATTCCGCAGTTTCCGCCCAGCGCCCTGCTCTTTTCTGGCTGAGCTTTTGGCAGAAAGTGGGCTCACTTTGCTCTGTGCCCCCTCTTTTCACCGACATACAACCATCCTCCTATGCTCGCAGTACTGGCAATCGCGGTTTCCCGACAATGCACTGACTGACAAGCATCGATGCTGGCGCGGTTCATCCTGAAGATTTTCCAGGATCATCCGACATCAGCGGTTATGAAAGAAGGCGTCCAAATGGACGCTTGTTTCTTACCACGTCATCGGTTTGACGTCAAGTTATTTAAATCAGCTTATCCTGAAGATTTTTTGGTGCTTTGCGTCCCAAGTGGTCATAGGCGTGTTTGGTGACCACGCGGCCGCGAGGCGTGCGGGCGAGGAAGCCGATCTGGAGCAAGAAAGGCTCATAGACTTCGACAATCGTATCCATTTCTTCGGAAGTTGAGGCGGCGACGGTATTCAAGCCAACCGGTCCGCCGCTGAATTTATCGATGATTGTTTCTAAAATCAGACGGTCAGTATTGTCCAGGCCATAGTGATCTATTCCCAGCAGGTCGAGCGCTTTTTCGGCTGATTCAACTGTGATCCGGCCGTGATTTTTCATCTGGGCATAGTCGCGAACCCGCTTGAGCAGACGATTGGCGATCCGGGGGGTTTTCCGGCTGCGTTTGGCAATGGCCTTGGTGGCGTCGCCTTCAATTGGTATTTTGAGAATTTTGGCTGAACGGTTGATAATTTTCTCGATGTCTTCATCCAGGTAATATTCCAGCCTGAAAGTATTGCCGAAGCGGTCGCGCAAGGGCGAAGAAAGTTTACTGATTTGGGTGGTCGCGCCGATGAGGGTGAATTTCGGCAAATCAAGTCGCATAGTCCGAGCGCCCAGGCCCTTCCCCAGAATCACATCGATTACGTATTCTTCCATGGCTGGGTAGAGAGTTTCTTCGACTGTCCGGTTCAAACGATGGATTTCATCGATAAAGATAATGTCGTGGTCTTCGAGATTGGTCAAGATCGAGCCCAGATCGCCAGCCCGTTCGATGGCCGGCCCGGAGGTAACCCGGATGTTGACGCCCATTTCGCGGGCGATAATATGGGCCAGGGTGGTTTTGCCCAAGCCGGGTGAGCCGTGAAGCAAGACATGCTCAATCGGCTCGCGGCGCTGCTTAGCCGCGGACATGAAGATATGAAGATTTTCTTTGATTTTATTTTGGCCAACATAATCCTTCAAATTCCGGGGTCTCAGAGTTTGATCGAGTTTGGCGTCTTCCTGTTTTTCCTTGGCCGAGACAACGCGCTCTGGTGGCATAGGCTATTTTCGTTTGGCTGGCTTTTTATATCGTTTATAACGGATCAGACCCGAGCAGGGGATAATTTCGATACCTCTTTTTTCAAGCTCATCCAGGAATATATTCATCCCAATCGAGTCTGAAGAAATGTGACCGGCGATAACCGCGTTGATATGATTTTTTTCCGCCTCCTCTTTGTGTTTTTCGGACATGTGCATGCCGACAATCGTGCCGATGCCGGCCCGGGACAGCTCGGCGAAAATTTCCTTGGCTCCGGACGTGCCACCGGTAACTTCTGACAGGGCGATTTTACCCAGTGAATGATCCAGATGTCCGGCAAAAAGCTTCGGTCCGGCTTTGAGCTGCGTGGCGATGCGATATTCCGGAATAGTTTTTAAAAGCTTCATCAGATCTTCAACGGTATCGAGGGAGGCGCGCTGGCGTTTGAAGAGGTTGTCAAGATATTTGGCCACGAGATTGTCGGTGGCCGTGTGCATGGACATGAGCGGCATATCCATCAAGCGGGCCGTATCAACAGTTTTGTTGTGATTTTCCGCGGAGAGGGACCGGGCGACTTCACTTATCCGCTTGAGCTGCAGCGATTCGCCAATATTGATCGGCACGCCATAGAGCGCGTAGATCTCGGCCTGCATTTGCATCACCTCGTCCAGGCCAGCCAGGCCGACGCCGATCGGATGATGAGAAATAATAAGATCGATCGGCTTTTTCTGGCCGAGCTCTTTAGCCATGAGAATTTCCGCAGACTCGATGTCAATCCCGGCCAGAACGCGCTTCACCGGCTGATCGGGATTGCCGTAATAGATGCGGGTGTCAGAATAGGGATTGATCAATCTCTCGGTATCGAATTCTGCGCGTTCTTCTCCCCGAAGTGATTCGTATTTCGCCTTCTCTTTTCGTAATTTTTTTATCACGGCTGGTCGCCCGCGCAGGTCGCTGGCAATGCCCATTTTAATCGCCAGATTGTAGATTTGTCCGATAGTCATATTGTTTGTCGGAATTAATTTTGTCACCTTAGTCTAGCACATTTTCGCGGGTCTTGACAAGGTTTACTGGGTATGCTAAGATGGCCAGTTATTGAAGAATCCGAGCAATCATTTGACTGGGTGGAATTGTTTAATCTGTTACAGCTGGCTAGGTATCTGCAGTCACGAAAAGCATGGGGGTTTTTCCGAGGATCGAACAGGGCAATAGCCCTTTTCTTTCTCCTTAGTAAGACCTTCTTGACTGCAGATACCCGACCGGCTGTTTTTATTAGGACTTACGCGCTTGCTGCTTTCGGCCCGGCAGAGCCGGTTCCATTATAAATTGTTAATTTTGGATTTCTTCTAAAGACCGAACTTAAGTTCGGGTTGAAAAGGCTTTAGCCTGGATGGGAATTCCTTGTCCTTATTTACCCGCCTCCCCCGGCACAGAGACCCGGGGCTCGGCGTCTGGGATTGTCTAAACGTCTCCGCAAATTGAATTTGCGAGGACGTAAAGTTAAATAACATTAGGAGCCCATGGCTTAGGGTGTAGTATTTTCTTCGACGGGCGGAGTTTCAGCCGGTGCTTCAACCACAGGTTGTTTGCCCACCAGACAAACTTCAGGCCAGGCTTTGTAGTGGGACTCGAATACCACGCTTTTAGTTTGGTCATCTGGATATTTGACGGTGTAGGTAAATTCAGCGTCAGCGCCGGTGTGCGCCTTTTCGGTGCATTTGGTCTGACCAGGGGCCAAATCTTCAGTTTCCACATACTTGGTTGGTCCAGGCTTCACGTAGTTTGTGACTTTTGGGTCGCTCAAGGTTATTTCGCGGCCATCCTTGGTGCCGTAGAATTCGAAAATTAGTTCAGTTTTTTCAATCCGGGTTTGCAGGAGCAAGGTTTTATTAAAATCATTGACAAACCGGAAGTCAGGCTTTGGGCTGTAGATAGTGGCGTCCATGCCAACCGGCGGCTCGTAATACGAAACCCGGTATGAATGGTTTTGCCGCTCGAGAATTGGCAAGCCAGCATTGAGAACCACCCGAAAGGCAGTTGTTCCGATCTGGCACAAACCCCCGCCGTATTCGGGGATAGTTCGGTTGCCCTTAATAACCAGCTCAGGCAAGAAGCCGGTCGAGGCGTCAACCTCGCCGATCGCCTTAACCAATGAGAATTCTTCGCCCGGCTTGATTAAAAGGCCATTCAGCTTATTAGCGCCTACGGTAATATTGTAGACGCGGTTTTTTGGGCTGCCTTTAAAATTGGTTTTTCCGACAGCCACCAGCTCAATAATTCCCAGTTCGTTGACGTCGCGGGTGAAGCTAGTTGGTTCAAGCGGATCGACAATAATTCGTGTTTCAGAGCCGGTGGCGTCTAATAGATCAAGGCGCATTTGTTCCAGCGTCCGGGCGTAGTTGATCTTTGCCCCTTTTTGGCTCATTTGAAATTCAGTCACCCGATTGTTTTCCATTTTAAATTTACCTTCTTTTGGTTCGAGATTCAGTGTTTGGCCGGGCGTAGCCTGGAGGTATTTGATAATTTCGGGTTCGTCGAAATCGAGTTTGACCTGATCGTCGCTATTTCTTGAAAAAGTAAACCAGTTGGTAATTTCAGCTTGTCCCACGGCCCAGCGGCTTTCCCCCGAGACGAGAATCCAGGGTAGGCGATTTGTTAATATTTGTTTGAGCTGTGTTTGGGCAGTGTTGGTTTCTCCGACGGTGACTGAGGGCAAATCAGGAATTTTATTCAATTCGATGACTTTCGCTTCAAGAGTGCTAATCAAATTTGTCAGCTCTTCGATTCCCGAGGCGTAATCTAAGATCTCGCCGTCGCGTTCTGGCGATACGGTAATATTTCCATTTTCAGACAAAACAATTTTTGGGTTTTTGGCCGGGGATTCCAATTCGGAAAAATTATCGCGAAGAATTTTATTCAGCTCGACACGGTCAAGGCTGTAACTTGGGGCAACCTTAATTCCCCGAACAAAGGCTAGGATAAAATCAGCCAGGCTCCGGAAATAGTTTTTCCGGTGGCCATACTGAAATACCGCCTCAGCCGTTTTGGCCGGCTCAAAAGAGAGAATTTTATAAGTTAAATCCGGGTCAGTTGCCGAAAGGATGGTTGGATTGATTGAGACAGTTTTATCCTGATAAGCGAATATCAGGCCATCTGTTTCAATCTGTTGCGCGTAGGTTTCAACTAAGTCGGAAATTTCTTCTCGGGACAGCCTCTCGACGGTTCGGCCAGCCAATTCGACATTTGGAATTACCCGGGCGCGATAGCGGTACAATAAATAGCCAGCGCCGGCTCCCAGAACTAGTATTATTATAAAAAAAATGGTCAAAACTGGAGCAAGCCAATGTCCACTTGCTTTGGATTGTGGCTTTTTTTTGGCCATAACTTTTTTTTGGGTCTTTATTTAAGCCTCCTCGTCTTTGAGAATTTCATTCAGGATTGATTTGGCTAGCTTTTCTTGTTCGATCGGCCCAGTCTTACTTAGGTAAAAACAGATTCGATCGCCCGCCTTTACCCCGGCTGGAAGCTTATCGATCGGCCAATTTATTTTTTGATCAAAAATCTGGAGAGTCGCGGAAGATTTATCCAAGCTCTCGACTACTGCTTCGATCAAGGGTTGTTGGTTCATTGAGTAAATTTTATGTCGAGATTAGTGTCGGGCGGAGTCAAGTCTTCAATATAGTTGTCAACATCTTCGAGATCTGATTCAGTGTCAATCTCGCCTAGGGTCGTAGTATCAATGACGCTATCTAAACCCAGGTCCTCGGTTTGGTTAGTTTGGTTGGTGTCGGCTTTACCCTTAGTTTTGTCGCCTCGGAAGAAAAAATACCAGCCAACCGCAGCCACGATTAGAATTATGATGATTATCAGAGTTGCGCTAGCCCCTTTTTTCATAAATATATTGATTAGCCGTTAGTCTAAGATGAGATAGTGAAGATAACCCCGTTAGCCCCCTCAAAACTTTGAGCGGTGCCGCCCTCGATTTGATAGGTGCCGGTACCGGACAAGAAAGCTCGACCGCCACCTTCGGCAGACAATTCCGTGACCGAGCCTTTTACTAGGATGAGGTATTCTTTACCGGTAATCGTGGCCTCGGTAAAACCCCGGTAGGTTGTTTTTTTATCGGCTGATTCAATTGAAGCATTGCCGGTTGTCGTCACTTCTGCGTCGCCAGCCCAGTCGTAGAGCTGGAGTGTAACCTCGCCGTCGGCTTTAAGAGAAACCGATCCGTTATTCGAAATCACAAACGAACCGTTTCCTTGAGCCGCCAGTTCACCGCTCCCGCCGATTTTTGAGCCTTTTATCTTTTTTAGTTCAGTTATCAGGTTTTGCCGGGAGGTTTGAGCTTCAGTCAGAAGATCGCGGGATTGGTTGAGGCTTGAGCGCTCGGATTCAAAATCTGTCTGGGCGGTGGTGACTGAGTTTAGCGATCGGAAACCGTTAAGCGCCGCGGTGTATTTTTCCTTAGCTTGAGCTACCTGGTCGCTTAATTGATTGAACAGATTTTGGGGCGTGCCGACTGTTCTGTTTAGATCGGTCAGGATACCCAGACCAGCCTCAAAACGGTCTAGCGCGTCAGTGTTAATCGTTATCGTTTTATTCACGCGAGAAGCCGCGATAATGCCGATGATCCGGTAGAATAAAGGCTGTTTGTTCTGCCGGTAGGCGTCAAGGGTATCGGCCACTCCGGTAATTTTTAACGCGTCATTAGATTCGGTAATGGCCACGCGCTGAGTTTGAAGCCAGGCTTTTTCATTTTTTAAATCGCTGATCATGGAATTTTTATCGCTGACTTCAATCCCAGTCAAATTATTTATCTCGACGGTCAAGAGATCATAATACTGATCGAGCAGGTCGATTGATTGATTTATCAACTGCTTGGCGTATTTTTTGGCGTTGGCCAAATTTGCTTCCGAGCCATCTTGAAAATAGGCGTCGCGATTTTTTTCCCAGTTTATCCGAGAGTCTCTCAAAAACTGTTTACCGCTTTGTAATTCAGTTTTGGCCGCTTTCAGGTCTTTATTGAGGGCCAAATCCTTTTCCGGATCGTCGGTGATAGTATCGGCGACAACGCCATTCGCTAGGATCAGCCAGGCAAAAATAAGGCCGAATACAAAAACTATTTTTTTTGATTTCATGCTATTTGATAATATATATTTTTAGGCCTCATCTTGAACCTCGACTACCCGGACTTTTGATTTACCCGATTTCGGCAGGATGATTGTTAAGACGCCGTTTTTTAAACTTGCCTTAACCTTATCCTCCTTTATGTCTACTGGTAAAATAATTGAACGAGAAAAACCTCCCCAATGACATTCCTTGTATATATAATTATCTTCTGAAACAGTCTCTTCCTGACGGCGGTAGCCCTTGATTATCACCATGTCGTTATTAATTGAAATATCGAGGTCTTCGGGCTGAACACCGGCGATGGTCGATTTTATAATTATTTCCTTCGGTGTCTGATAGACGTCAACAGCCAATTGACCCGAATAATCATCCCCAAGCATCTCTTCATTAGCTAGGGATGAATCAGTAACGAAAATTTTTGGCTGGTTCGAATTACTATCCTCATCAACCGGATCACTCAGCTCATCTAACCTGGTAGCGAATTTATTGTTATCCATATAATAAAGGGAGTTTATCTTCGTATTAATTATAATGAGTTTTTAATAATTTGACAAATTATTATCAGCAGCGGGGTTTTCTCAGAAGCATATTAGTATTCTGTAATCCATCAAGAAAAAAGAAAGTAAATGGAAATACTAACTAATTATATTTATTATGCTAATATTAGCCAAATTAATTATTGAATAATATAAAACGTTTGATTCTTGCCCAGTTCACGCGTTATACCGCAATGAATTTTTCACTCAGCTAGTCATTGGTAACCCGGAAGACGCGTTCTCGTGGGTTAGCTAGCCAGGAGGATTGTTTAAATAAAGAAAAAAGCTAATAAAATAATATTAGCCAAAAAATGGCGACGACTTTTTATTATTAATTTTCAACCAAGAATCTGTGGAGAATAACTGAAAGGGCAACCCAGGAAAGGGAGGAAATAAAAATAAATATCAGAGAGTTTTTTATATTTACTTTTGCTTTCGCGGTTATTTCTTCATCGCCTCCCGATATTTTTAACAATCTAAATAAGTTGTACATCAGAACAGTAAGCATGATAAAGATCACGGCTGAGATAATCGTCATCGCGCCCGGGACTAAAACATTAGAAAAATCAATTTTAGGCAGATCAAAACTGGTAGGCTGAAAAGAGGAGCTTGTTTGCTGGTCATACCAGAGTATTTCGAAAATCATTTTGTTGAAAAAAAGAATAAAAAAATAAAAGCGTTTTTGGCACGAGCTTTATCTTAGCAAATAATATACCGCGTGAAAATAGCGCTGGTCAAGCAACTGTGGAAAAATAGACTTGTCATACTATGTCTTACGTTGTAGGATATGTTCAGAAAGCGCAGGATATCTAATCTCTGCCTTTCTTTCGTTCTTTTCAATATGAAGGCATGGGTTCGGGGTCCAGAAATCGCGTTGATACACAACGCAACAAGGAGGTCAGGAGTATGGGAAATGTCCTCGTCGTAGGTACTGGTACGATCGGCCGACCGCTTCTGGGATTGCTCGAGAAGTGGAGTGAACCGCTGGGCATCACTGGTTTGGCAGTGCACAAGAACAGTCCGCAGGAGACGACTGTCGGCGCTGTCAAACGGATGCTTTCCCGCGGGGCAGTTCAGTTGGTGACCGAGGAGTCAACCGTCGATGCGTTCAGGGGCTGGGGATTGAATCCGAGCATGACTCGACCCGAAGCCCTCCAGTGGGCTGACGTGGTGGCAGACTGCACGCCAGCTGGACTGGGTCACATGAACGGCAAGTATGTCAGGAAGGACAAGGCAACGGGCAGGAAGGTTGTGACGGAAGGCGAGGCATGGTACGAACCGGTTCAAGACCGTGTGCGCGGTTTCTTCGCCCAAGGTTCGGAAGAGGGCTTCGGTATGCCGTTTGCCCTGGGCATCAATGAAGAGCCGACCAACGGAGTCCAGAAGCTTCAGATCGTCTCCTGCAACACCCACAACCTTTCGGTCATCGTGGATGTCATCAAGGGGATGGGCCTCAAGATCTTGGACGGCGACTTCGTGGCGATCCGCCGGTGCACGGACATCAGCCAGGCTGAGATGATTGCCTCACCGAAGGTGGACGGTCACAAGGATGAGCGTTTCGGCACGCACCACGCCAAGGATGCCTGGCGGGTCTATCAGACGCTTGGCCTTGATTTGCCGCTCTTCTCTTCGTCGCTCCAGGTCCCGACCCAGTACATGCACGTGATTCGGTTCAACATCCGGGTTGACAATCCGCCGACGGCCCAGCAGGTCGTCGACGCCTTCGCCAGCCGGCCGTATGTGGCGATCACCCAGCGCATGACTGCGGAACAGATCTTCTCCGAAGCGCGTGACTGCGGATTCAATGGCCGGATTCTCGACCAGACTGTGGTCGCGGTCAAGACCATCTCAGTCGTGGGCAACCACATCGTTGGCTTCTGCTTCACTCCGCAGGACGGAAATTCCCTGCTGACTTCAGTGGCGGCTACTGCTCGGTTCCTCAATCCTGAGGACTGGAAGCAGCGGATGAGTTCGCTGGTGGATCGATACCACTTCGGCGATCCTGTCTAGACACAGATGTTCCGGATAGAACCTTTCCGGCTTGGGCCATGCGCTCAAGCCGTTTTTTTATTTGCGTAGAACCAACAAAAGTAATGAGCGGAAGATGATTCTTCAGTAACTACATCGTCGAAGCCAAAGCAAATAATCCGCCGAAGGACCACCTGGATAACCTATCTGGAAATAGAAATGTTTGGATTATGAAATAGAGAAAGAGATATTAGACAACGGCCGTAGGCGGATAAACGCTAATTAACCACTCAAGTATATTGATTTCTTGTATATGGTGGTTTAAGGAGTTTTTTTATCGAAGCCACTGCAAATAACCCCGCCCCTATCCTAATGATGTCTGTCGTAATAATAAAAGCATAGCCGCTAGGCGGCTTTGCCTTACGTCCATGAAATACCTGGGGCATTACTGGGATAGGGGCGGGGTATCGTATTTATACCCACCGTTGGCATTTTAATGTTCGCCCAAAACAAAGATTTCGGGCTACGGAGTATTTTATATTCCTTAACCGTTTAAGCACTTTTTACTTTTGACAAGGCGATGAAATACTGGTAAAAAGTTAGATAGCTCCAAACCGGAGCTTGTTGTTCATTGACATCAGTCAATAAGTCGAAAAAACCAATAAATGCGGAGGTATGTGATGAAGAGTCTTACCCACGGCGATCAAGTGGTCGGCCTTAAGGTGGGTAAGACCACCGTGGCCGCAATTGTCTTGGAATCCAATGGTTCGGGCTGGTCGTTAGTGATGAAACTATTCGAGTCCCACCAGCGGAACCCGAGAGAAGCAGTCAGTCGAATTTGGTCTCGGTTGGATCACCCGCGTCTGGGCATGGTAGTAGTGACCGGAAGCCTCAGACATGTTATGGGAAAACCGGCTTTGTCGGATATTCCCAGAAATGCTGCCTTGGAAAGAGCCTGTGGACATTTCTACCAGGACCCGAGTTCCCTGAACGTCATCCGAATCAGCGCCGGTGGTTATGCCGTGATGGCTCGTGATAAGGAGGGGCGGTATCGACATTCGCCTACGGAAAGGTGTTCGGCCGGAACTGGCGACGCGATCACAAAACTGTGCGCCCGCGCCGGATATGCGGATTTGGAATCCGCGCTTGCGGCGGCTGAGCTGGCGGACGGAGAGATTCCAGTCCATTCCCGGTGTTCCGCGTTCGCGCAGACTGAAGTCACGCATTTGGTCAATGAAGGCAAACCGAAGGACTGGGTTCTGCGAGGTTATCTATCCGGAATTGCCGGATTGATTTATGCGCTTTTTCGCAAGCACTGCGTGGATGGACGAGTCGTCGTGATCGGAGGAGTCAGCAAAAACCGGCTGGTCATGGATTCTCTACAGAATCTGATCGGCCGCGAACTTGAGATTCGTCCGGATTCCGACTATTTCGAAGCCCATGGCGCGGCTTTGATCGCGAGTGACATTGCAGAATCGCGCGGCCTATCGCTGGCCTATTCCGCTGATCCAGATCAGGTTATCAGCCAACGTGAGCGGACAATCAATACTTTCCCGCCGCTGAATGATTTCCGTCACCTGGTGCATCAGATGACGGAACCGGAGTTTGCTCTTGCTTCTTGGCCGGGAGGACGGGTTGTCTTGGGTATTGATTCCGGCTCGACTGGAACCAAAGGCGCCTTAGTTGACGTGACAACGGGTTGCCGGGTATGGGACGACTATATCCCGACAAACAGCAATCCGGTTGCGGCGGCTCAGGAGATTGTCAGACGCATGCTTGAGGTCGTAGGTAGCCGGGCTGTGATAGTTGGTCTGGGGTTTACGGGTTCAGGCAGGCAGGCGGTTTACAGCGTGGCCCGGGCGTGTTTTGGAGATCAGCTTGATCGTATGCTGGTTCAGACTGAGATCATCGCTCATGCCGAGGGGGCTCGTCACTATGACCCGGATGAAGCTGACTCTCTGACGGTCTGCGAACTGGGGGGACAAGATGCCAAAGTGATCAAGCTGCGCCGTGGCCGGATAATCGCAGCAGACATGAACAGGGCATGTTCCGCCGGCACTGGTGCTGAAGCAGGATATGACGCGTTGAGATTCGGCACGAATGTTCAGGAATTCGGTCGGTGGGCGCTTCGATCCACTCATCCGGTTGACATTGGCCAGACTTGTACGGTTTTCTCGACCGACACAATCGATCGCGCGCTGAGTGAAGGATGGACCGTGTGTGACGCCGCGGCCGGCCGATACTGGTTTATCGCGCTCAACTGGCTCAATCGTCTGGTTGGGCAGATGGGTTTGGAACGCAAGATCTTTGTCCTGGGCATGCCAGCCAACAATATCGCTTTACCTTTGGCTATCGCCGCTGTCACGGGCCGGGAAGTAATTGTGCCTCCGCGGCCTGGAGCGACTGGTGCTGTCGGTATTGCCTTGCTGGAGCGAGACCAAGCCTGTCGAGAGGGAATCGTCTTGGATCAGTCTTTTGATCTTCGGCGGTTTCTTGAAGTTGAAGTGGTCGAGCGCGCGCACTTTGCCTGCGGAAGCCGAGATTGTGGCGCGGGCTGCAAGATTGAAACTGCCCAGATCCGGGTTGGCCATGAGATTGTTCGAGTTAAGTCCGGCGGGATGTGCCCGTTGCATGAAGGCGCCGCCGCCGGAGACAAACTGCCGACAGACGCGCCCAAGCCTTTCCATGAGCGTCAAGCTCTTTGGCGGAGGCTGGCGAGTCAATTGCCAACGAGAATACAGGGCCAGCCGACTGTGGCTGTCCCGATGGCGTTAGGCGATGTCAGGTTCGGACCATTGCTCACGTTTTACTGGTCCTCGCTCGGCTTGAACGTGAGAGTGATCGAAGCTGGCGCTGGTACGCTTTTGAGAGGGGAGGACACCTGCACTGGTAAAGATCTCTGCGCGCCGGTTAAGCTAGCCCATGGTTTGGCGGCTGAAGCTGTCGAGCAGAGGATCGATTTTCTCTGTTTTCCCAAGCTGGTTATCCTTCCCAGACTGAATCAAAGAGACATCGGCAGCACCTGCCCGCTGGTTCAGGGAACGCCTCAAATGGTTGACGCCGCCATTAACGGAGTGAATCAACATGGGCCCGAGAAGATAAAGGTTTTGGCTCCAGTCCTGAAATTCGGTCTGAACTGGACTGAAGACAGACAACTGGAACAGGCTTTTATCAGAATGGGCCGGAAGGTCGGCAAGACCAAGGGAGAATGCCAAGCAGCCTTTAGATCTGCCATCCAAGCCCAGCTTGATTTCCAGCGAGAATGTCTAGCGATTGGAGAACGCGCTCTGCGCTACGCGGCAGAACAAAAGATCCCAGCTGTTGTAGTACTTGGCCGTCTCTATGCCATTCATTCCCCGGCGATCAACGGGCAGATCCCCCAGATCATCCAGAGTTGCGGAGTAGTGGCTATTCCAGTTGATTGCTATCCGACCCAGGACGATACCGCTTTCCTTGATCTGGTATACTGGGGTGAAGTTCAGAGGATTCTACGGGCGGTGGTTGATCTCCATAATCGGCCTGGCGTATATCCCCTGATGCTCACCTGCTATTCGTGCGGACCGGACAGCTTCACTGAGCATTGGCTGAAATATCTGGCCGATGTGCCCTACTGTATCATCGAAACTGATGGGCATACGGGCATGGGCGGATTTACCACGCGCATCCAGTCAAGCGTTTATGCCATGCAGAGGCATCTCAGGGATGGAGACAGGCGCGAGCCGATCCAGAATCTGAAAGCCTTGCAGATGCATGACGCCGGCCCGGTCTTCAAACCGGGTGATGAAAAATCAGCCATAGTACTGTGTCAGTTTGGCAATCTTGAGCCGATCCTGGCCAGTATTTTCGAGTCAGCCGGCATCAGGTCGATACCCGGTCCGGTTACGAACGAGGAAATCCTGCGTTTGGGCCGCCAGTATGCTACCGGAAAAGAGTGCGTACCGTACATCAGTGTTACCGGAGCCATGGAGTATGTGCTGAAAAACCTTGTTCCTCGGCATCCGGAACTGGAGCACATTTACTGGTTCATGCCGGGGACTACTGGTCCTTGTCGATTCGGGTCTTATCGCACCCAGCACGGTATCATCCTTGAGGCGCTGGATCCTAAGAGAACCGTTCATATGTTTGCTACGTCTTCGGACAGCGGCTATGACGGCGTCTTCGGAAGCCACCTGCGGTTGAAGGGTTGTGCCGGAGTAATGCTGGCTGATCTGCTGGATGAATTGTGGTGCTACTTTTTGCCTATCGCTCGTGATCCTGATCAGGTTGATAGAATCCATCAGCGAGTCATGGGCTGGGCAGTGGAATATCTGCGCCGGTCACCGGCCAAAACTTCGTGGGCGCAAGCTTGGGACTTTTTCCAGGTTTGGGGTCTGGAGAAGTTCATTCGGCGCGCAATCCAGGAATTTCAGAAGATCAAGCTAGACCCGGAACGGAGCCGCACTGTCGTAGCCACAAACCTAGCCGGGGAAATCTATGTGGTACGGGACTCCTATGTTAACGGCGGCGTAGTCAGGATTCTAGCGGATCATAACGTACGTGTTCATCGCTCCAGGGTCAGTACTTGGATCCAGTATCTTACCTGGACCCAGGGACATGGCCACAAACGGAAGCAGTTCAATCCCTGGAAAGTCAGGATCAAGGCTTTTCTGCAGTGGTGGATATTCTGGAGTTTGGACAAGCCGGTTGCCGAGGCCTTGAATCGGGAGACACACACCAGGATCGAACCACTGATTGAGAAGGCTAGACCCTACTTCACTGACGCGCCCGAAGGCGAAGCCGCGCTAACCATCGCTGAACTCTTAGACGGGGGAATCGCGGTTGGTCCACAGGGCTGTATGGTGTCCAAATACGCTGAAGCGCAGCTGCATCATTGTTCGTCGAGCGACGTCGTCAAGACGCTCTATGTCGACGGCGATCCGATTGACCGTGATCAGCTGGCCGGTTATGCCTGGGTCCTTCATGAAAGTCGCGGCCAGGGCGGGATCAATTCCCTGCCGCGAGGTTCTTTGACTCAAACTGTCTCCGAAGTCGTTTGAGGCTCTTTCGCACCGTTTGTACCACAAAGGGGATTCCGTCTGGAACCCCTTTTTTAATTCAATCCCCGATTAAATCGGGGACAAAATTAATAATTAAAATTCAAAATAATTGTGCCCGCCCAAGGCGGTCTACCTTCATTTTACCTTTTGAATTTTAAATCTAAATTAATTATTTACAGCTCCTCTTTTTTCTCGCGGATAAACTTTGTCAGTTCGTCAAAAATATTTACTATGGTTTTATACGGCGCTTCGATGATGAAGTCGAAGACAAATATAATGACATTGATCTTTGGTGCCTTGATACTTAGCCACCGGCCAGCCCGGACAATCGGCATAGAGAATAAATCTATGAGGAAACCGAAGAGGCTCTCTTTCCTAGCCACGACAATGTATTCTTTGGCTTCTTCGCGGGTTCTAATGCCGAAGAAGCTGACCAGGGTTAAGAAAAGGATAAACAGGGCGATGCTTAGCGGGTTGAAATTGAAGCGGTTAAGAATATAGATAAGGGCGCTAAAAGAAACTATGAAGGTTATTGAGTAGATAAAACTGAAGATCGAGGTAAGGATCTTGCGCCTTTTGAACACCCGTCGGATTAGAACCTCCCGGGCGTCGCCGTTGGTTAAAATACTGACAATTCCCTTGAAAACCTGCTCAGTATTTTCCTTGGCCGGGATGCGGACCGTCAAAGCGATTAAGAAAAGCAAAAATGGGTGAAAAATGACATTAACGCCCAGGCCGTAGAGATTGAGTTTGCTGTATAGATAAAGATCGTACGGCACTTCGAGAATTAGGGCGAGCATCATTTTTGTAAGGAAGATGTAGATAATCGCTCTGATCGCTCCGCGGCGCAATTTATCTCTGGCCAGCTTGTATCTTTTGGTGCAGGCCTCAATGCTGCTGGCCTCAAGGGCGGTTTGATCTTTCAAACGCCGTTCAGCGGTCATTGGATCTTCAGCCACTACGTCCTTTATCACATGAAAGTAAATGGTGTATTTTTTTAAATAGCGAAAAAGGCTGTCGCCGATCGGATGGCTAACTTGATGTTCAACCTGGTCTTTGATGGCTCGAATGTTTTTGGCGACATTATCCACCAGCTCCCGGTCAGCCGTAAACCAACCCTGGTTGTAATAGCGGAAAAGGTGATAACGCAAAATTGGCTGGTCGGAGCGAAGGAGCGCCCGCTGGACCGCCAGGTAGATTTGAATTTTTCTATCAAGCTCCGGAATTTTTTTGTCTAAGAGAACATTTTGTTGGATGGTATTGTACATGAAATCAACCAGAGCCTGAATTTGGTGAGGTGAGACAAGGCAATGGTCAATTTCAACCGCCGCGATCCCCAAAAGCCATTTGTAGGTTTTACGCTTTTCTTTGCCTGACAAATAGAGCGGCAGCCGGTTGAAAAGATAAAAATATTTATTCAATATCGCGGCTACCTCGGAAATTTTATGCTCAGGCACTTGGCCATTTGGCAGATAGCGCCCGCGGATAAGCTCATAAAGCAAATCCTGGGCTAGGGCGGAGGGCTTGATCCGAGTGATCAAGCGGCGTTTCATAATGCGCTCGATGGCGTTTTTTCTGATCAGATGGACTTCCTGATATTCGAGTGCGTTACGGACCCTTTCATAAACAAAAGCCATCCGACTAGCCATCCGGCTGACCTGGATAGACGGTTCACCGGGAGAGGTGGCAAAATCAAAATTTGGCTGCTGATAAGCGCGGATTAATTTTTGGATCGGAGTAAGTTGTTCTTCTTGGCTCATGGCAATAATATGGCATTCTCGGGCAAAATTCGACCCGCCCGCATCCGACCTGCTTTAGGGCAGTCGGGCGGGGAATTGTGAATTATAGCAAACCGATTGAGAATAATCAAGCCCCCTTAAGGTAATTTATTAAACCCTTTTTATTATACCTTAATTGACCCCTTCTCACCATAAAGAAAGCAAAAGGCGAGGACGGCTCATCCCGCACTTGATACGGAAACTATCCTCGCCTGCAGCATTATGTCAATGTCGAATGGTTTAATGGATGATTAACAGCCCTTCGCCCAGGGGATTAAATCCGTTTGCCACTTCAACGCCGTCAATAAAACCGTCCGAATCAGTGTCCGGAACCGTTGGCTTGGTCAGATAAAGATTAAATTCCTCGGCGTCAGTTATCCCATCCTCGTCAGTATCAACCAGAGTAAAGTCGGTGCCAGCCACCTGTTCCCAGACGTCTGGTAATTTATCCCCGTCAGTATCGGTAAAGGTTGAGCCCGCGTTTTGAAGAATCTCGCCATTAGCCGTCTTTAATTGGTTTAGCAGCTCGTCGCCTCGGGCGTCAGCGCGCTCGGCTTCAACCAGAGAAAATTGGGCTTGCGTGTCTTGACCAGCCTGTTGATTGAAGGCGTTGATATAAGATTGATACATAAGAATGTATTGATCGAGCATTTGCTGATAGAGCGCTTGAGCATCCGACGCGCCATCAGGAATATCCCAGCTCTGGGATTTGGCTTTGAGGCTGAGAAATTCGAGCCGGGAATTGGTTGACCAAGTAAGCTGATTTTCTATTTGCGAAGAATCGGCCGCCAGGACAGACTTGGCGCGGAGCAAATTTCTCTCGACATCTTTCAATCCCACTACTTGATTTGCCAGGTAATCGATAGAAGCTTCTAAAACATTTGTAGTTTTTGCGCCCTTGATTTGAGCGTCATCTTTGGTCTTCCGTTGGGGCAGATAGACGAGCGCGGTTAAAGCGCCGAAACTGACCACCAAAATGACTGAAATAGTGATAATTGAAGTAAAAGTTTTTCGATTCATATTATTTAATTAAGGCCAAATCTGCCACTACTTTACCACGCCCCTAGGTATAAATCAAATGACCTATTATGTCATACCAGAAATTCACTTGACAGGAGATTGACCTGTGTTATGCTGTCGGCAAAGTAAATACAAAGCCATGAAGGCAGAAACATTCCCTAACATCAGTCAGATGCGGGGAAGAGACCGGAGCCATTTGAACAGACTCGTCATTCCCCAGGGAGAAGGTGTGTGCCAATAAACGATCGCCTGAACCAGGCGATTTTTTGTTTAGACAAGGCAATAAGATCTTTATAAAAGGAAGGGGGTGGTCTGACATGACCAAGGAAGGTTTGATCCGGCTTCTGTCATCGCGCGGTTCAGGAAATCACGCAGACTTAAGAGAGGCGATTGAGTTGGCTGACACCAGGCTTAGGGGGCGCAACCGCTGCTCAGGTGAACCAGCCGTGGAACATTCCTATGAAATCGCGTCAATGCTGCTCCAGATTTGCCAATGTGATGAAGTCGTTATTGCCGGGGTGCTTCACGACCTGCCCGAAGATACTGGTTTGCTAATCTCGGCGATCGAAAAACAGTTTGGCCCGACAGTCGCCTTTTTGGTTGATGGCTTGACCCATGAGCCGGACTTTGGTGAATCAGACTGGGAGGAGCAGTCGTTCTGGCACTTCTTCAAGCTTTGGTACTATGCTCGGGCGGATCCCCGGATTCTTCTGATCAAGCTGTTTGACCGGCTCCATTATTTCCGAACCAGGAGGGCAATGTCCAAAAACAGCCGTCAGCGCCACGCCCAGGAAACAATTGATGTGCTTCTGCCCATGGCCGGCTGGATTTGTGGATCGATGTATGGCGGTCTTGAGCCGGTTCGGTCCTGGATTGAGGAGCTCCAGCGTTTGGCGGGCGACGATTATCAGGATGAATCAGGGAGTCTAGCTGCTTTTTTCAGCCGGCCAGAACTGAAAACAATCAGCCGAATGCCACGGCTGGGTAAGGCTGGAGATGGCTAGAGGCTAGCCTCGGGGTTTGTGTTTTAACGCAAACCCCTTTTTTTATGCCAAAACCCCCGTTTTTTAAGCGGGGGTTTGGTTTTTTGTATTTTATCGATTTTTATTGCGTGGCTGTGTATTCGAACCAGAGGCCATAGATTTCAACATCGGGTTCGCCGGTAGCGGTATTTGAGTCGGGAGTGATTTTGATATTCACAATGTCGCCGGCCGAAATATCCGCCTGATCAGTCGGGGTGAAGGTAATGGTGCTTGGCTCACCCGGGCTGTCAGGGACATCAACTGGGGTTTCATCATCCACAGCGACATCCCAGGCCGCGGTCCCACTGGTTTTACTGATGGCAACTTCATAATCAAAATTCCAATCAGTTACGATAGCCGCGCTGGTGTCAGTAATCATTTTGAATGCTCCGCCGCTTGAATAATCTACCGGCACTACAATTGAAGCGACAAGGCTATCAGTGTCATCTTCCGAATAAACCAGGTGAGCGCCTTGAATAGCTGTATAGGTGAGGTTTGGAGTTGTAGCGGAGGTAAGCGGGCTAATGGTTGTGGCGCCATTTAGGCCATAGATTGAACCAAATGGGACATCCACTTTCCGGGTGATATTGGCAATCTCGGACGAAGTCCAGGGGTGGGCAGTATTGACCCAGTCGGCGGTAATCGTTTGGGCAGCATCGAAGAGGCCGGTAGTGGTGGCGCCGGTCAGGGTTAGGGTTTTGCCAGTGCCAACCGTGACATTGCCATTGAAAGTGGTGGCGCCGGTTAAAGTAGTTGCTCCAGAAACATTTAAGGTGCCGTAAACACTTACATCATCATTGAGCTTGAGGGGATAGACATCGCCCGGACCCTCGGTGGCGCCACGGAAAATTGTTCCGTCGATTCTGACGTTGTCGCCGAAGGTGACCGGTTTGTCAGTTCCGCCTGTTCCAGTCGTGCTATTAACGATGGTGCCGTTAAAAAAGGTCACACCGCCGACTCCCTGCTCGCCGACTTTGATCGAGTGAACAGTCAACGTGCCATCGAGGTCAAAGTAGTCGTCAACTACGCCGCCGAGCGTACCCGTAATATTGTGTCGGGTAGCAGCCGACGCGACGGTTACGCAAGCCAATGTGGCTATGGCGACTACTAGGCAGACTGAAACGATTTTTTTCCTCATAATTAGCCTCCTTTTCCTCCCTTTAGGAGGGTTAATAATCCAATATAAGTTATTATACCACAATCAAGATGAGGTATAAAAAAATCCCGCAGACGAAGACGTATCTTCATCCACGGGTCTGAAGTGTTTCCTCAACCCCGGCTTCTCGCCGGAGAGGATACAATCAGAATGATCGGTTCGCCTAGAATCATCCGGCGGTTGTTCCTGGTTGAAAAGCAGATAGCAGCGGGTCCAGCGACGCTTGGAATTATCCGGCCTCTGTGCTGGAGTCTATTAATGGTGAAAAGGGGCGGCTCGCGGCTTTCAGGCGCGGGTATGCCGATACATACGACATCACCCTTGCATAGAGTGTGTCCATCATCCAGGGCGACGTCGATGAAATGTTGCCTGCCGTCAGAGTGGTGGTTGGAGATGGTGCCGATTATTCTTGGGGTCAAGGCGGCGAGTCTTCCAGTTTGGCGGTTAGTACCCGAGGGGCCAGCCGAGTTTCTAGACATGAAGCCAGTCCTCCTTCCTTGGAGTTAGGATCCCACGCATCAGACTGGTGTACCTACAGGAAATTCCAACTGGTTGCTTTCAGACAGGTTTGACCAAGAGAAAGACCGGGGTGCCGCGACGAACATGAAAACCTGTGAAGATAGCGACCGCTTCAGGGCCACTGGCCTCTTCGATCGATTCGTGCCATCTCTCCATGGAGCTGACCGTCAGCCGCTTGGCCCGTCCGTGGGCCGATTTGGGGTGGGGACCGAATTGCAGTTGATCACCGACACGAACCACCTGACGACAGCCAGGCGTAAAGGCAACACCGACAACCTTGACCGAAGAGTAATAGGTGATAACTGAACCAATGGGCATAGGCATAAGGCTATCAACCCTTGCCCCTATTTCCTGTGCCGCCGCCTGGGTTCTCATCACTCCCTCCCGTGTCTGTGGTTAACCCGAAAGACAGTTAAGCTCATTGCTAGTCGGCGAAAAGCAGCAACAATCGCTGACATTTTCGGCAAACTGGTTGTGAAAGAGCGCTACAATAATATTATATAATAAGAATTTGTCAATGAGGTATGTTGATAATTAATAGGACTTACGCGCTTGCCGCTTTCGGCCCGGCGAAGCCGGGTCAGTAAGCGGCTTTGGCCAATTTCTTCGTCAAAATGCTTCGTTTTTGCTCGTCGTAGTTTGACTACGCCTCGCAAAATCCTCGCATTTTTCCTTGAACTTGGCTCAAACGCGTAAGTCCTAATTAAGACGAAAAGGGGAACAAATATTAATAAAAACACAAAATGCCGCTAGACAAACGGCACTTTGCTGGGTTTCGCAGAATAACTATTTTACTTCGCTTTCAGTCGGATTTTGTAATCGGGCGTGCCAGTCAGTTAGCTCGGTCTTTACCTCGGCTGCTATTTGTTCTCTGGCCGTAGAGTCGGTTAATTGCTCGAATTGTCCAGTCAGCGCGGCTTTGCGGCTAGTGATTTCCTCGATTCGGCCAGCGTCGGCTGTGAAAGATTCAGCCTGTTGTAAGGCGTTAAAAATACTGGCGCCGGGAAATGGCTTTTCTTCAGGATCAATTTTTTCGAGGCCAGTTCCGGCTTCCTGAAGAAGTCCTTCAAATGTTGGTTTTTGATCCAGTTGTTCTGGTCCAGGAACACCGCCTTGTTCTAAGCTTGGCATAAAATATAAATTAATAATTGTGATTTGATTTTACCAGCCAGCTAATATTTGTCAATCATTTGGCCTGACGATAATCATATTTCTCTGACCATTTGGCACATCACCGTTGTTCCAGTCATGAATGGCCTCAAGCAGTGTATTAGGTGCGTAGAGATAATCAGCGCCTTTGCGCGTGCCCGGATCATTTGTAATTATCGTGCCGTCTTTGAGGTAGCCTTTGATTACTAAGGCGTGGTAAAGCGGTCCGGGTTGTTTGTAATTCGGGTTGCCCAGTTCTCGGCCCGCGGCCAAGACAATAACCGGGTAGCCGTTAGCCACCTCTTGCTTAATCCGTTCAATAGTTACCTCGCTTCCAAGCAATAAATCGACTTGTTTATAGCCCCATTTGTCTTTGATCAGCTGGACTGTTTGTTTGGCTGTCGTGTGTTCATAAGCGCCGTATTTTTCATTTTCAAAATCCACCAGCTCAAGTATTTCTTTATCCGCTTCATCTTTTGAGGCAAAGGGTTTATCCTGCAAGTAATGATGAACCATTAGGCTGGCTGTTTCTTCGCAGGCCTCCTGATATGGCAGATCCCAATTAGCAAACGGCGCCTGGGAGGTGAAGGGGACCTTCAGATTTATTTCTACCGGAAGGGATTTTTGTTCTGGGGCGGCGTTATTATTGATGTTCGTGTTTGTATTCACATTTGCCAGGGAATTGGCATTGGCATTAGTAAAGCTGGTGCTTGGTTGGGCCGCGGGGATGTCCGGTTTTGTGAGGCTATCCCACCATTCGCTCAGGGCAGCGCGTTTTTGGTAGCCTAGAGATAAGCCAACGCCAATAACAACAACGATGATCGCCCAGATAATTGCCTTTCTTTTCGTATTTGTCATGTTTGCATAATAATCTTAAAATTCAATTAAGACAAATCAGAAGACTTTATTCGGAGTGGATGACTATCTGATGCGATTGATGTACAATATTAATTAGCTAATAATTAAATAAAAAACTATGATCAAAAATAACCCAAAGACCGAAGAATTCAAGATCAACGGCGAAGAGCTGGTGAACAAAGTCAAAGAGCTGATTCACCAGGGTAATATTCGCCGGATTATCATTAAGAACGAAGAAGGCAAGTCGCTCCTGGAAATTCCAGTCACCTTCGCGGCTGTGGGCGCGGTTGTTCTTCCTGTGTTCGCGGCTCTCGGAGCCATGGCCGCGTTATTAACTAAATGCACGATTGTAGTGGAGAAGAGAGATTAGAGTAATAGGTTAAAAGTCTAAGAACAATAAGCTAAGCAGGCGAGCGTTAACGCTCGCCTGCTTTCATTATTACGAAACCGTGTCGGTCGGATTACAGTAATCGTAATTCAGTTAGTAATTAATTTACCGATAATATAAAAAACCACCGTGGCAGCGGTGGGTGGGAGAGCGTTATTGGCGGATGCCGACTTGGGCGGCTTTCCGGTTGGCATCTTTCATGAAGCGGCCAAGTTCATCGGCGATGCCGAGTTCGAACGCGAGCTTGCCGCTCTGATAGAGCATGCCGAGGATGATCGCGAGCTGCCGCTGGACCCACGCATCCTGGGGACAGAGAAGGTCCGAGCCCACAAAGCGTTCCTTGCGTTCGAGCGATGTGATGCCAACAAATGGCCAGGTCCGGAGGAAGTGCGGCGTCCACGCCTGCCAATTTTCAACGAGTGTGGGGCAAGTGCCTTTTTGAAACGCGCCGGATTCATTGCGCTCGAAGCTCATACGGTCAAACACTCCGCGAACTCCATCCTGAATGTGCTGAACTCCTACATAGGACAACCAGAGGTACCGATCCGGAAATTGTTCTCCGCCATTGGTTGTGACAAGATCAATCCGGTACTGCACATATTCGGGGCCTGAGAGGAGTCGCTGAACATGCAGCTTTTCAACATACCGGATGACCAAGCCACGCTGGATCAGACTGAGGAAACTGATGCAGGAGTCAGCGAATGAAGGGGTTTGGAAATCAGGGAGCATCATAACCTCCTCGCCAAGGCATGAGAGCTATTGGCGCGGTTTTGAGTGGAAGGTGCGTCTGACGGGCGCGTATGCATGAAAGCAATTCGCGCGTCTTCAGGGTTATCGGCTTTCGCTGCCACGAAAGCATCTGCCTGCATATTATCTGAAATCGTTTTTATGTCAATAGCGTATGGTAAAGGTGGCTACGGGTTATCTTCGATCAGGTCGAGGGTAAATTTTGCCATGGGTTTCGGCATTTGGCTCCTCGTATAAACATACCCGCCTACGGTTGACCAAACATAGTAAAATGTATTATGGCAAGTCATCGTTTATCCGCCTTCCCCGGCCCTAAGTGCCGAGGTTATCTAAACGTCCCCGCAAATTGAATTTGCGGGGACGTAAAGTTAGGTAATATAAGAGGCCTTTGGTGGATTATTTGCAGTGGCTTCGACATTAAGCTGACAATAATTATAAACTTCCACTCATCACTTTTGTTGGTTTGTCCTGTATAAAAAGAGAAGCCTAGTGTGAGTACACAGGCTTCCGTGACAGCGGTGAATCCGCTGTGCAGGATGAAGGTGCTGATTAGTGTTGGATGGATAAGTGCGCAGGTCTGCGGGCGGCTCGTTCGACGAACGATATCGCTTACCTCACGGATGCGGTCCTTGCAGACGAGGGCCGCGGTCATCAATGGCTGCCCCTTCTCGGGCAACCGGTCAGCGGTTGCGATTTTTAGGTCAGCGACGCCCTTAAGGTGCCGCTTTCTCTTTGGAAGTGGCCGCCCGCAGACCACTCACAGCGCAGTCCTCCCCCAATAATATTAATAATATAAACAGGATATAAGTCTGTCAAGACCAGATTATTGGCAAAAACACGTATCTCGGTTACTTGTAACATAAAAAGCCCGGTGGATAAACCGGACTTTTTGTTAATAATTTACTTTACTCCAACCGCTCAATCTTTCCCGAGCCGGAAATTTCCTGATCGATTTTCGGAGTTCCCAGATATCTAACCGTACCGCTACCGCTGATTTTGATATTGAGAGCCTCCTCGACATTAAGCTCGGCTTTGCCCGAGCCGCTGATTTCCACTTTGGCTTGTTTGCTTTTCAAGTCCCGAGCCAGATAACTTCCCGAGCCGCTGATGTCGAGTTCTTGCTTAGTGGTTGTGCCGGTCAGCAAGAAATTGCCTGAACCAGATATTTTTGAGATAACTTCTTCGGCCTCAAGGTGCATGTTTACCTTGCCCGAACCATTTACCTCGATATTCAGATTTTTCACCTTGAGAGCAGGAGCCTCGATAGAGCCGGAGCCGGAGATGGTGATCGCTTCGAGCTCTTTCACGGTGAGGAAAAAGTTTACGTCTTTGGTCGGCCAGATCAAACCGAACGACCACCAATGCTTGTATCCGATTTTGAGAGTGCCGGCCTCAACCTTAGTTTCGATTTTCTTGATCAGGTTGTCTTCGGCCTCGATCTTTAAACCCTCAGTATCACCTTGCGTAATTTTTAGATTGCCCACGCCGCTGAGCGAGATTCTCTTAAAATTAGAGACATCGCGAGTTTCATTCGCGACATTGCCAGAACCGCGGTTGGTATAATATGAGGCGACTAAAATCGCGCCAGCTACTATTAAAATAATGGCGATGATAGAAATAAAACCCTTTTGATTCATAATTTTAGAAATGAGTTAATGCTTAATCCCGAGTCAATAATAGCTTATCAGATATCCGACAACCGGACAAATCCCGATTCTTGACAGTCATCGCGCTTTCAGCTATCGTTTAGGTGCAAGTCTTTTTAGGTATTTCTCCCAGGATAAAATAGGGGAAAGGTCTTCCTAAAGAGAGTGCGAATTAATAAGTTAAGTAAGGAAAAAGAGAAAATGGCAAAGAAACTCTTTGTAGGAAGTCTTCCCTACAGCGTGACCGACGAACAGCTGCGCGAACATTTCGCCGCGGCCGGTACCGTCGAAACCGCTCAAGTCGTGATTGATCGAATGACCGGCCGCTCGCGCGGTTTCGGTTTCGTCGAGATGTCTTCCGATGAGGAAGCTCAAAAGGCCGTCGAGCTCCTGAATGGAAAAGAGCTTGAAGGCCGGGCGATCGTCGTGAATGAGGCTCGACCCCAAACCGATCGGCCACGACGGACTGGTGGTTTTTAAGTAAACCGCCGGGACTTTTCAAAAAAGGAAAGTCACAAGAAAGTTCTCAGAATCCTGGGGGCTTTTTTGGTTGTGAATAAATAGCTTGACTTGAAAATATTCGTTATGATATATTGCCTACTGCATGCATGCGCGAGTTGATTGCGCATGCGCACACGCCGAGCCCCCGTCGAAGCGTTTCGCGGGGGACGTAGTAGCCATCCTTGAAAGGGGAGGTGCACTATGAGGCGAAGCAATGGGCGTGGCAGCATTTCGACCCGGAACACCAGCTGACGCTACACGAGACGCGTCACCGGTGTGAAGGGGCAGCGATGCTGCACCGACACGCTCAGGCGGCAACGGTCATCTGACCCGCGCCGCCTTTTTCTTTGCCTTCACACCAACAATCGTAGAGACTTAATACAATGATTTCACTGCATACTTAAGCGGAGCCACAGGCAAAGAACCCCCCACACCACTTCGGGTGCGGGGCGGACCGCCGAGCCCCGGCCTCTGTGCCGGGGGGAGGCGGATAAACATTAGTTAACAATAATACGTGTTATACTGGCACGGCAATGGTGGAGTTATCAATACTAACCTGGCTAAAGTCAGTTTGAAGTATAGGGAGTCCTTACTCTCTATTTACATTGACGAAGCCTAGGGCAAAGATCCGCCGAAGAGGCGGATAAAGGATACGATACTACTAAAACGCGTTAATTCCCCAAGCGCGGAGGCTCGGGGAGTTTGGTTTATTATCGGAGCCACGGGCAAAGAAAAACCACTCGGGCTTGAGTGGTTTGGAAAACGGTTCAGCTAACTGGCTGGAGTCACGAGCTTGATTACGGCCTGATGGCAATGATCATTGACGCTGGTGTATTGATATCTTCCCTTGATCAGGCGGCCACCGCGAGAATCCCAGTCTACACTGAAGCTGTCTCCGACGCGGGGAGTCTCTGGGAGAGTCTGCTGGAATGTACCCAGGCTTGAGCCGTCCACGTTCTGGACGAAAAACATCCATTTCGGCATCTGTTCCTCCTTGTATTTAGAAAGAACTCCAACACATAAATCAGCTATCCAGCTTACTGTGATATATTTTTTATGTCAAATTTTATTGGATGAGGCGTTTTTGTTATTTTGCCTGATTCCGTAAGCTTCTTTGATCTACATCCTTATTTTTGGTATAATAATGTTACCAAACAATTAAATTATACAACAATGAGCAAACAACCATTTATTTTTCCCATTAGAGTATTATTAGGCCTTCTCCTTATTGCTGGAGGCGTTTTTATTTTTAACCAGGCGGTCTTCGCGGCTTTTGGCGACACCGGCACTTTCCTGGGAAAAATGTATACTGGCGATAATGGACCGGCGATTGACGCCTACCTGGATATGCCGCAGGGGTTCACTCATGACGGAGCGGGCAATATCTACATTGCCGATACCAACAATAACGTCATCAGAAAAATTGACGCTAACAGTGTAATCACGACTTTCGCCGGAACTGGCGAGTGGGGACGCCAAGATGGTTCTCGGACGCTAGCTTCTTTTGGTTATCCCAAGGGCATTGCCTACAGTTCAAGCGACGGTTCTTTCTTTGTCGCTGACGCGGGAAGCAGCCGGATACGCAAAATCGATTCAGCCGGCAAGGTGACAACTCTGACTGTCACCGGAGCAAAAGCCTTATCAGTACCCGAAGGCATTATCATAAGCGGCTCAGACCTTTACTTTGCTGACACCGGCAACAACCGGATTGTCAAAGTTTCGAAATCTGGAGGCGCGCTCACGGAAATCTCCACTGGTTTGAGCACTCCTATGAAAATCGTCCAGGGCGGCGACAATCTTTATGTCGCGGATTTCGGCTCGGGCAAGATTATCAAGATAAATATTTCCACGAAAGCCAAAACTGTTCTGGCCTCTGGCTTTACCGAGCCGCGAGCCATAACTTATTATAATGGCAATATTTACGTTACGGCTGGTGAAAACGGAGTTTGGAACGAGATCTGGCGAATCAGCCCAACAACCGGAGAAAAGACTGAATTGGCCGAAAGACGAGAAACTGAATGGCTGAATATGGGTTCAGATATCTTTGTCCGCGAGGACAATGGAACGCCTAGGATCTATATTCTCCAGGGCGGCGGCTCCAGTATTTTCACCTTTGATATTAATGGTGAGGATATGCGGCAGATTGCCGGCAAGCACCGCTATGGCGATGACACTGGAAATGCCGGCGTAGCGTTAATCGGCCATCCCCAGGATGTCGCCTTTTCTCCTGACGGAAAAATTTTATACATTGTTTACTCGCAAGGAAATAAAATAGCGAAGTATGATCTCTGGAATGACGAATTAACCCACTTAGCTGGAAACGCGATGGATAATTATCTCGAGGCTGCCGGCGAAACCGCCCGTTTCAGCGATGTGATCAGCACGGCCATGTCAGCGGACGGTAAGACCCTATATTTGGTTGATCGGAACAATAATCGCATTCGTTCGCTAAATGTTGAAACTGGGCAAACCAGCTATATCACCGGCGCCGGAGAATTCAATTCCGATCAAGATTCTAATAATGGTTACCAGGAAGGCGGCCCCTGCGACGGTCAGTTTTCGCTCGGGGTGAGCGGCTGCGCCTATTTCAACCGGCCGACCGGCTTAGCCCTGACCAGCGACGGCAAAACTCTTTACATCGCTGACGGCAGCAACAACCGGATTAGAAAAGTAGTTATCGCGACCGGTCAAACCTCGTTAATCGCCGGCTCCGGGGCCAGCGGATTCGTTAACGGCATTGGCAATAATGCCACTTTTAACGGCCCTTTTACCGTAGCCCTGTCGTCTGACAATAAGACTCTTTATGTGGCGGATAAATATAATCACGCGGTTCGAGCGATTAACCTGGCCAACAACCAAGTCACCACGCTGGTCGGCACAGGCAAGCAGGGTTATAAAGAAGGCAGTTTCAAAGAAGCGGTTCTGGGCATTCCGGAAAACATCAAGCGCGGGCCTGACGGGAATCTATATATCTCCGAAGCCGGCAGCTTGCGGGTTCGAAAGCTTGATTTAACCGCCCAAAAAACTTCTCTGGTCTCCGGCTCTGGCGAGCGCGGCAAGGTCAATGGAACAAAAGAGGTGGCTGAATGGGACGCGCCAAAAGGCATGGCTTTTCTCAACACCACTCTTTATGTCACTGACTTTCGAAACGATTTGATTAGAACTATCGATTTAGATTCGACGGTCCCGAGTCCGCGCGACACCGTGGCTCCTGGCAAAAGCTTTATGGCTTATAATTCTAAGCTTCGGGGCGGCTGGGCTATTGCCGTGGGAAATGTAATGGGCGATGAAGCCGAAGAAATAATTACCGGAACCGGCCAAGGTTTCGGTCCTCAGGTCAGGATATTTGATAAGGACGGAAAGGTGTTGGGGTCGTTTTTCGCCTACGACTCAAACCTCAGAGCCGGCGTGCGGATTACCACTGGCGATTTAGATGGTGACGGATATGATGAAATTATTACAGTGCCAGGGCCTGGCGCAACGCCTCTAGTTAAGATTTACGACGCTAAAGGTAATCCCGATGTTGATAAGGATGGTTTTTACGCGCTTGATGGTAAATTTAAAGGGGGAGCCTATGTGGCTTCAGGTGATGTCAACGGCAACGGACTAGACGAAATTATTGTTACCGCGGGTAAGGGCGGCGGCGCGCAAGTCACGGTTCACCAGGCTGACGGCCGGATAATCGGCAATTTCTTCGCTTACGACAAAAACACCTTCCGCGGAGGAATTACCGTGGCTACTTTTGACAGTGACGGCGACGGTAAGGATGAAATTATCACCGGTCCTGAATATGGGTCGCCGCACATCCAGTTTTTCACTCTTATCCCAGGCCAAGTGAAACGGCTGAATCCCGGGTTTTACGCCTTTGACTCGAGTTACAAAGGCGGAGTATCTGTAGCCGGAGCTGATTATGACGGCAATGGCACCGGTGAGATAATTGTCGGTTCGGGAATCGGCATGGATTCCTATGTGCGTATATACAACAAGCGGCAGTTTACGCCCATAAAAGAAATCCGGCCGTATGCTAAGGGAGTGACTGGCGGTTTGATTGTTGCGGCTGGCGACGTGGATAAAGACGGCAAGGCGGAAATTGTGACTATGCCTCGCTCGAACGGCGGCCCAAACTTCCGGGTTTTGGAAGAATAAGCAAGAGTAAATTATTAAGATAAAACTTATGAAAAAAGCGAGACTAATTTATTCCCTCTGCGTAGGAATAGCCTCGGTTTTTACCGGCGCCACCATTGTTTACGCGGCTAGCCACAACATTACGGGAACGCTGGGCGGCGCGACTGGCGATACCTTTGACGTCAAAGGCACGATGATGTTTGATTCGATCAAAGTTGGCCGGCAGGGAACTGGCGGTGTGACTTTTTTCAATGGCACCATCGTTAACAGCACGACTGGAACGGGCAATTCTGATAATCCAGTCACTTTCGGCGATAATGTTCGAATTGACGGACGCCTTTACCGGGGAGCAATTGCCGGAACAGGCGATACGCAACCCCTCCTGGTTAATGACAACATAGAAGTTGCCGGTTATTTAACGTCAAACTCATTGACCACCGGTGCTTTGACAGCCTCTAGCTTAGTCGGTTCGGGTATTGTCAGCCTTGATAATCTGGCCAGTGATTCGGTGACGACCGCGAAAATCTACGATGGGACAATTGCAACGGCTGATCTGGCTGACAGCTCGATTACTAGCGCGAAAATCACTGACGGGACAATAACTTCCGCTGATCTGGCCAGCCTTGGAGTTACACAAGGGGTTGAAGGAACGCTTACTTCATCTGAAAACACAACCAAGTCGGGTGCTGACTTCGATACCTTAACTTCGTTGTCGATTACCACTGGAGACAGTTCGATGTTTTGCACTTGGAGCGGGTACGGCGACACAATAAATGATTATGAATTAATCAGGGTGCAGATGCTGCTCGATGGCGTCTTGGTCCCTCGGACCATACGCATTACCAGGACTTCTTCGGGTCTCGTCAGTTCTGCCAGCCTTGAGACGCACGCGATTTTGTCAGTCGCGGCTGGAACCCATACCATTGCGTTGCAGTGGAATACTGAGACCAGCGCCAATATGTATTATAATGCCCTGGACTGCATTGAGCTGAAATAATTAGGACTTACGCGCTTGCCGCTTTCGGCCCGGCGAAGCCGGTTCCATCAGCGGCTTTGGCCAATTTCTTCGTCAAAATGCTTCGTTTTTGCTCGTCGTAGTTTGACTACGCCTCGCAAAATCCTCGCATTTTTCCTTGAACTTGGCTCAAACGCGTAAGTCCTAATAATAATTCCTTCAAGATAACGTAATACAAAAAGCCATCCCTTCGCGGATGGTTTTTTGTATGTGAATTTACTACGGACGCATTTAGTCGTGGCAGATGTAAAGGCAAGGATCAATCCAATCAGCCAGTCCGGCTTGCGTATTTACATAACCGAGCAGGTTTATCGCCGAACCCTTATGAAACCCCAGATGCAAATGTTTTCGCTCGCCGTCAGTTTCGACGCTTTTGTCTGCGCCTAGAAGGCCGAGCTGATCGCCAACGTTGATACTGTCGCCCGCCTTATACTGGATACTGGCGAGTTTTAAATGTCCATAAATGACGGTGATTTGCTCATTATCCAATTGGCATGTTTCAACTGCTACCCCGCCGTAGCCGCTGGCGTATTCTTTCACCTTCAATACTCCTGAACATACTGCCTTGACAGCCACGTCGGCTGTAAGTTCGTCCGGAAATATTTCAAAATCAGCTCCAGTATGATAGCCCTGGAATTTTTCCGGTTGGACCGGTGAATTTTGGGGAGTAATGTAGATCCCGAAAGGTTTTTTCGTGATTCGTTCACCGGATTTAGTCAATGGCGGCTGAAAGGGACTGACGGCTTGATTTACCGGCTGATTGACGCTGACCTGGTTGTTATCGGCGGTATTTTGAACTGCCTGACTATTGCTATTTACCGGTTGAGCCTGGTTATTATTTTTCGGATTGGTCCGAGTGATTAAGCTGATCAATAAATAAACGCCACCGACGGTAACGATTAATATCACTAAAAACACAAGATAAACTTTTTTCATGCTATTTTCTTGGTATTAGTGTTATAAATCGATGACAAATTCAACGCCCTGGTTGTTTTCGGGAATCCGGGCGTGTATTTTCCAGCCGTGCGATTCGATGATCTCGCGGATGATGGCCAACCCCAGTCCCAGCCCGCCAGTTTTGCGATTGCGGGATTTTTCCAGGCGGAAGAATCTCTCAAAGATATCCTGCAAATGTTGTTCTGGGATACCGACGCCGTCATCGGCGATAGTGATTTGTTCCTTGGTCGCCGCGATCGTAATGTTTTTAGCCTGAGAATAGCGGATGGCGTTGTCAAGAAGATTGGTAAACACCCTGGTCAGTAGCGAGGGGTCGGCGGTCAAAGCGTAGTCATCAGATATATTCACTCGCACCGTGATCTTTTTATCGGCCAGCTGATCTTTAAACTGTTCCATGATTTTATCCAAAACTTCTTTGAGTCGCAAGTTTTTGAATTGCGGTTTGATAAAGTGACTGCGCAGGCTGGCGTAATCCTGCAGGCCTTCGGTCAATTCATATAACCGGACTACCTGCTCGCGCAGAAGTTTAACGCGTTCCTGATCGAAAGTAAGCACGCCATCCTCGATGCCCTCCAGCTGAGCGACGAGGCTGGCCAGCGGAGTTTTCAATTCGTGCGAGGTGTCAGAGATTAAGTTTTTTCTCAATTCCTCGGCTCGCTCAAGCTCGGCCGCTAGACCGTTGAATTCCTTGATTAGGGTATTGAATTCCTCAGAGTTATTTTCATCGAGCCGGAGCTTGTAATGGCTCGCTCGCAGTTTTTTTAAGCCCGTTCCTAGTTTATTAAGCGGGCGGGTGATTATTTTAGAGATTAGAAAAGCGATGCCGACTGCGCCGAGCAGGGCGATCAAGCCGATCAGCAATAGTGATAACTGGAATTTGTTTTTGAAATGCTCAGGCGGGGTCATCTCCTGTTGACCGTTAAAGGGGCGGCCAGGAAAACCTTGATCATTGAATGGCCCAATTAACGGCGCGTCATAGGCTGGCACTCCACCCCGGTCGACGATGATTCGGTAGACATCATGGAAAGCTCGCTCGCCCCGATCCACCGCCAGAAAATTCAATAAAACAAACAAGCCGGCCAGCAGTCCGATAATGATCAAGGCGACTTTAACTCCGATTTTATTGAAATGCTTGTTAAGTTTCATCGGTATATTTATAACCGGTACCAATTATTGTCTTAATGAATTTTGGGTTATATGAGTCGTCGCCGATTAGTTTTCTGATAGATTTTATATGGGCGTCGATGGTGCGCTCCATGGCGGATTTTGACTGACCGCCTCCGTCGATTGCTGACAGTAAATCTCCGCGCGTGAAGACTTTTCCCGGCTGACCGGCCAACGTCTGTAATATTTTAAACTGCGTCGTAGTCAGCGGGACATCCTTGCCATCTTTGCGCGCCGTCATTTTTTCCTTGTTAATAATCAGGCTAGGCCTATTTGCCGTTTCAACCGATGAACGGCGCAGGATTGATTGAACCCTGGCTAGCAAGACTTTTGGCGAGAAGGGTTTCTTTATATAATCATCGGCGCCGATGGCCAGCCCTTTAAGCTCGTCAATCTCCTCAGTCCGGGCGGTGACCATGATGATCGGGACCTGGGATTTTTTGCGCAAGCCGCGGCAGACTTCAAGACCGTCTCGATTTGGCAGGTTGAGGTCGAGTATGACCAAATCAACTGAGTCATTAAATTTCAAAAGCGCCACCTCGCCACTGGCCGCTTCAAGCACGTCAAAACCCGCGAGCTGGAGATATTTTTTTATCACCTCGCGGATTGATTCTTCATCTTCAACGACTAATATTTTCATATGCTCATATCTTAGCGATTAACAGCTGAGATGGCAAATCATCTGTTAAGGCAGAGGTTAACGGAGTCAATTAGAGTGTCGGCGAACTGCCAATCTCAGCCGGATTCAATTGGATATTTTGAGCTGTAATACTGCCATCAGTGTTGCTGGTGCCATTAGCCATAACCGTAGTGCCGACCGCTAAGTCGCTGGTCGAGCCAGTGGCAGTTTTATTGATTTCAGTCGAGGTGGAGAAATACACGGTTTTTGTGCTGCCGTCTTGTTGTTTTACGGTGATACTTTGGCTGTCCAGGCTGACGATCTCACCGTTTATCATGCCGCCTCCGCCGAATTGCCGGCCACTGGTTCCGTCGGGGGAATTTCGATCGTTAGGAGTAGAAATGCTTCCATTGACATTCCGCCCGGCGCCAAATCCGCCACTCGATAGGCCGAGACTTTGCATTTTATTAGTTAAGTCTTGGCCAGTGAGTCCGGCCAGCGAGTCCTGGCTTTTCTGATAAGTCAGGCCGCCGAAGAAACCGCCCGCGCCAAACACGATGACGGCAATGATTGTGATAAGGTAGTTTTTTTTCATAGAAGATTATTAATTATCTTATTCATATTTTAAGGCATCGATCGGCCGAAGCTTAGCCGCGCGTTGGGCCGGGTAAAAACCGAAGACAATTCCGACTGAGGCGGCCACGCCAAAGGCCAGCAAGACCGAAGGCCAGGTGACCATGGCTGTCATCAAGCCGGTTTTTGTCATAATCGTGGCAATTGCCCAACCGAGTAAGACACCAAAAAGACCGCCAATAAATGTAATCATCGTCGCTTCAGTCAGAAATTGTAGACTGATGTCGCGACTCTTGGCGCCGATCGCCTTGCGCAAGCCAATTTCCTTGGTTCGTTCAGTGACCGTGGTCAGCATCATGTTCATGATACCGATTCCGCCCACTATCAATGAAATGCCGGCAATGGCGCCCAATAAAAGCGTTAGGGTGCTGGTTGTGCTGGTTAAGCTTGAGACGATGTCAGCCTGATTTTGAACACGGAAATCAGCTGAGGCGGCATCAGAGATATCATGACGCTCCAATAGAATATTAGTCGCTTCTTGCTGGGCGGCGTCGACACTCTTTTCATCAATCGCCTGTATATCAATGCTACTGATTGAGCTCTTGCCGGCTAAAAATCGCTGGGCCGTACTGATTGGGACATAGATTGAGTTATCGGAAGTATTAATTTCTGAGCCGCCCTTCGTTGCGGTAACCCCGATAACCTTAAACTGAATTTTATTGATTTTAATCGTCAGGCCGATCGGATCTGCGTTCTCGCCAATAAGTTCATCCCGGATACTCGGCCCGATCACCGCCACCTTGGCGTAGGTCTGGATTTGTTGGTCGGTGATAAATGAACCTGAAGCGAGCGAGACATTCCGGATTGTCGGATAGGTCGTTTCGGTACCAATGACCTGGGCGTTGGTATTGCTGCCTTTGTAGGTAACTTGATAGCGCCGGCTTAATTCCGTGGAAATCGCCTTGGCATAGGTCATCTGCTCTTTTAGCGCCTCAGCGTCATCCATTGTGAGCGTGGTCGCGCTGCCGGCGCCGCCGCTGACTGGTCCGGCATTGCGGGAGGCGCCGGGCGAAATCATTATCAAATTGGAGCCTAAGGAAGTAATACTGGAAGTTACTTGTTGAGTCGCACCTTGTCCGACGCCAACTAAGGCAATAACCGAACTGATGCCGATAACAATGCCGAGCATCGTCAGACCGGAGCGGACCTTGTTGCCGAATAAATTAGAATATGTTTCGGAAAATAAATCTGCGAGTATCATAGTCGTGTTTTAATCCTTTCTTCAGCCGAGCGTTTATTGGCTGAATCCTCGATAATGCAGCCATCTCTCAATTTAATTATCCGAGTGGCGTGTTCGGCGACATATTGATCGTGGGTAATTAAGATTATGGTCCGACCGCTATCATTCAGCTTTTGGAATGTTTCCAGAACAACTTGGCCGGTTTTTTGATCGAGATTGCCGGTCGGCTCATCAGCCAAGAGAATGGCCGGATCATTAACCAGGGCTCGGGCAATCGCCACCCGCTGGATTTGTCCGCCGGAAAGCTGGTTCGAGCGTTTGTGATAATGAGTCGGGTCGTCGATCCCGGCTTTCTGCAGCGCTCGATGGGTAATCGACGGTCGTTTAGCCCGCGGCACGCCAGCATACATCAAAGGCAGTTCCACATTGCGCAGGACCGAAATCCTCGGTAGCAGATTGAAGGCTTGAAACACAAAGCCGATGCGCTTGCTCCGGATTTCAGCCAGTTGATTGTCGGTCATTTTTGACACATCATTCTGTTCTAATTGATACTGGCCGCTGGTCGGCGAATCAAGCACGCCCAAGATATGCATGAGAGTTGATTTGCCTGAGCCAGACGGTCCGGTGATGGCCAGAAATTCGCCTGGAAACACAGTAAAACTAAGACCTTTCAAGACGGTTGTTTTTACATCGCCGTTGACGAATGTTTTGACAATGTTTGCGCAGGCAATAATTGGTTTCATAGTCGCTAGTCTTTTCGATTAAACGGTTAGAACATTCCTCCCGGGCCTCCGACGAGACCCTCGCCAAAACCCTGTTCGCTCCGGCTGTTATTTGAGGAATTGGTACTGGAGGCGGTTGATGTTTGATCAGCGGTAATGGTTTGAGTCACGACCGAATCACCTTCTGATAGACCCGAGATGATTTCCGTTTGGGTGTCGTTTGATACGCCGATTTCCACGGTTCGCTGAACCGGAGCCCCATTTTCTAGAATCTCGACATAATATGCCTCGCCCTGGGTTTTTACGGCGCTGGAAGAAACAATCAGAGCGTCTTGTTTCACGTCCGTGGTAATCGTGGCGTTGACGCTCATTTCCGGTTTTATTTTACTGTCCAGCGCGTCAAAACCGATCGTCGCGGAATAGGTTACCACGCCCTGCTCCGATGTCCCGACGGTGTCCACTTTTTCCACTTTTCCGGTCAGAGTCAGATCGCTGACCGCGTCGAAGGTCATGCTGGCCTTTTGGTCGACTTTGATTGATGCGATGTCCACTTCGTTTATGGACACGATCGCCTTTAAGCTGTTCAAGTCCTGGATAACAATGGCCGCGCTCCCGCTGCTTGAGCTTGAAGCCGAACTCGATCCGCTGTTGCCCAATTCATCGCCATTGGCCACATTCACAGCGGTCACTGTGCCGTCAATCGGCGCGCTGACCGTACGCTCATTGGCCGTTTCTTTTTGATTCTCATAGTCTAATTCAGCTGATTTCACATCGTTTTCAGTCGCTTGTACGCTGATCTGGGTGGATTCAACTTGTGATTTAGCAGTCGTGATTTCCGGGCTGGTTCCAGCTTTTGCTTCAGCCAGGTCCGTTTTCGCGGAAACAACGTCACTTTCTTTTGAGGTGATTGTCGTTTTATCAACAACTATTTTTTGCTTGATCAGATTTATTTCAACAGCCGTATGGGTCCCAGCTGTTTTTTCGTTTTCGTCTGCATATTTATCCAGGGTATCCTGGTCCAGTTCGAGCTGGTATTTTGCCTGAGCGAGATTTTGTTGGGCTTGGTCATAGGCAAGTTGAGCCTGGGCCGCCGCGTTTTCCTTCAAATCCGAATAATTCTGGTTGGCAGTGGTCAGATCGGATTGGGCCTGGGTCAATTTTTGTTTCGCCTGGAGCAGCGCGGTATAGGCTTTGCTGACTGAAACATCCAGATCAGCGTTGGTTATGGCAAATAGCGTTTGGCCGGCTTTTACCTGGTCACCGACGTTGGCTTTCAGATCCGCCACTGTACCGGAAATATTCGGGCTGACATCGGCGCTCGCAGAAACAGTGATATTTCCGCTGCCGGTCACGGTTGACACGAGCGTGCCTTTTGTTACCTCGCCAGTTTGGTAAGTCACAGCGGCTGTTTTTTTATGGAGCCGGAAATAGTAGTAAGATCCGGCGCCGATTAGCAGAATAATTACGATTAAAATGATAATTCTTCTTTTTTTCATGATGGTTATTCAAATAGTTTAAATAGTTGAGCGAGGCTCGCCCGCGACTGGCGAAACTGGCATGTTTTTCATATCAGCGCGTGGTATCGCTAGCAAAAGGCCCAATTCATTTGTTTCATGAACCTGTGTATTTTCACACAACCACTCTAGCACCCGCGTATGAATATAGCGTGAATTCTTTTATAAAAAATACCCTGGCTTGGGGTATCTTAGAGAAATATTGTATTGCTGAAAGTTTTTGGCGGTCGCTCCTTACCGGGTGATCACCCGGCGAAAAGTCGGCACGGCAATAGCCAGCATAATCGCTCCGAAAACAAACAGAATTAATGTTTCAGTCCAAACCGCGTTAAAGCCCGCGCCCAGGACGATTACTTTACGGAGAGCGCTTGCCTCATAGGTTAGGGGAATGGCTTTTGAAATATATTGCATTACCTGGGGCATTTGCTGAATCGGAAAAAATGTGCCGGATAAAAACATCATTGGGAATTGAAAAGTCATCATAATGGTCATGGCTGATTCTTGGGCTGAGGCGACGGCTGAGACAAGGATGCCAATGCCCATAAAAGCGAACACGCCGAGGATCATCAACACGATCATGATTAGCCAGTTGCCATAAACATGCACGCCAAAAATCAGAATAGCCAGAAGCAAGACGACCATGCCCTGGACTAGGCCGCGAACCGTCTGGGAAAATGCCTTGCCAAGAATAATTGCTAGCCTCGAGACTGGGGCAATCAGCAAACCGTCGAGCGTGCCAGCTTCGCGTTCGCGGGTCACGGACACGGCCAGCCCGGTCATGACCGACATCATGACAATGAGCGCCATGATACCGGGCGCGACAAATTGAAAATAGTTTGGTTTGCCTGGAATGAGATTATCGATTGTTGACTGGATTGGCTGGATGATGGCCGCGGGATCGGCTTGAGATAATTGTGGGTTGGCAATGGCTGTCAGCTTAATTATCTCACCCACTTTGGCCTGAGCGACATTTGTGGAAGTCCCGGCGATTACTTGCTGGAGCAGCTGGGTTAGAATCTGCGAGATTTGAGGATTTGACTGGTCTGGAATAATGCTGACTTCGGCTGGCTGACCCCGCTGGATCATCTGGGAAAAGTCTGAAGCAATATACAGGCCGCCATTTATTTTTTGCGCTTTGATTGCGTCTTTGATGGCGTTCGAATCAGCGTAGGTTTTTATTTCAAACACCTGATTATTATCCGAGGTTTTTAGATCGGTTAGAACCTGAGTCAAAGTTTGACTCAGCTGGCCAGTATCTTGATTAGCAATGCCCAGTGGAATATTTTTCAGAGAATTCTCCGTGGGAAAGATAAAACCGGTCATAATCATCATAAAAATCGGCATGATTATGAAGAAGACGAGCTGCATCCGGTCGCGGGAAAAATCGAGCAGATCTTTGCGGGCCATTCGGATGCTATCACTGATGATTTGAAAAATTATTTTCATAATAGGCAAAATTATCTGATTCTTGATTTCGAACCCAGGAAATGGCGTCCCCGGGCTGAAGGAATGTTCTCGTGGGTTTCTTCGCGCATATCGTGACCAGTCAGTTCGAGAAAGACGTCTTCGAGCGTCGGTTTTTCTTTCTGGATGCGGGCTTTGAGGTTGGTCGGAGTATCGAGCGCGATGATTTTACCCCGATCAATGATGGCAATAGTATCCGAAAGCTCGTCCGCTTCCGGCATAATATGGGTGGTTAAAATAACTGACACGCCTTGGGCATGGAGTTCTTTAATAAAGTCTCGAATGGAGCGGGAAGTTTGAGGATCCAGGCCGAGTGTTGGTTCGTCCAGAAACATTACCTCGGGCTTGGTTAAGAGTGCCCGGGCGATGTTTACCCGCTGCTTCATGCCAGTAGAAAAAGTGCCGGTTAATTTATTCGCCCATTTTTCCATTTCCAGGGTTTTTAGCCAGTTTATTGCCCGTTCCTTGGTTTCCTTTCTCGGTAGGTGGTAGAGACTGCCGAAAAACATCAGGTTTTCCAGGGCGGTGAGCCGGTCGTAAAGGATGATTTTTTCCGCGACCAGACCGATCTGCTCGCGTACTTTGGCCGCCTGCGTGGCAATGTCATAACCAGCTACCTTGGCTTGGCCGGAAGTCGGCCGGATCAGGGTGGTCAGCATGCGGATGGTGGTTGATTTACCCGCGCCATTCGGTCCCAGGAAACCAAAAACCTCGCCTTTAGCCACGCTAAAGGAAATATTGTCCACGGCCCGAAAGCCGTTGAACTCTTTGACCAGATTGTTTACTTCAATGATTTTTTCCATTTTTTCAATTCTTCCTTGTCTTGGCTCATCTGACTGGTGAGATGATCGACAAAATCTCGGATATCCTCGCTTTTGACCAAGCCGATAAACCGGTGGCGGCCGAAAACAAACAGCTGATCACCCTCTTTGAGTTTTAAATCAGCTCTCGCCTTGGCCGGGATGACGATTTGTCCCCGGCTGCCAACCTTGGTTAGACCATAAGTAATGCCGTGAAAATTCATATATTTAGATAAATATGAAAAGTATGATATTTCATACACAGCGTAAAGCAAGTCATAATTCTTGTCAAGAAAGTAGACGTAAAATTTAAAAAATCTGCCAAATCTAATAAATAATGAGATTTTATTTAAATAATTGAAACTAACTATTTATCCACATACAAATCATTGACAATTATAAAATTATATGTTAATAATATTATCAGCTGTAACGTCTTAGTAAAGACATCAGACCCAAGACCCAAAACCCGTAACACAAGGAGGTCGATGTGCTTAGACGGATTCCGTTCCATCTGCTCTTTCTGGTTCTCGCCGTCATTCTGCTGATTCCGGTCTCCCCGGCCCAGGCCCTGCCGACGCAGTCCGCGTCCGACAACGCCAACATCGCGATCACGATCCCGTCGCCGATGGTCGAGGAGGGGCAGTACGATGTCGTCTTCGACAACGGCGTCGCCAGCTCTTCCTACGATTGGACGACCAATTCGACGATCCCGCCGGCGCTGGCAATCGAAGAGGTGTGGCACGATGTCATCTTCAGCAACGACGTCGCCAGCACCTCCAACCTCAACGAGTCGACGACCTACGCAGTGGCGAGCCGCATCGACGCGGCGAGCTGCAACGACGCGGCGATCTACATGGCGAACGAGAAGAACCTACGGCTGGAAGCGGTGCTCGTCGTCATCTTGCCGACCAGCATTTCGATGACGAAGAACGCCGGCGACGAGACGCGATACGGCGCCCAGATGAACTGCTGATGATCCGGCGCCCGAGCCAAGCCAAGTGATGTGAATCGCTTGGCACGCCTGCTCTGCATTCAGAGAGCAGGCGATTTTTTTATTAGTTATCAGTTAATCTTGCCAAAACAGGCAATTTTTGATACGATATTTTTGAAATTAGTATGGGAAGTTGGCTCAGGGGTGGCCACCCCGAACCATCCCGGATCAAGGTCCGGGACAAGCTCGGGTTCGGGGCAGGGAGTACCCCACACAAACTCGCTATGCGGGGCAGGGAGTATCGGTCTGCTTGCCCCGACGCCGAGCAAGGATATAAGAAGTTCACATTAATATTGAAAATGTTAAATTAATATTAAGTTGAGTCTGGGGTGACTATAGCTCAATTAGTAGAGCACCGGTCTGTGGCACCGGTGGTTGTGGGTGCAAGCCCCACTAGTCACCCCAGACTCCGCTTATGAAGCCGCTCGTCGCGAGGCGGGCGGGTATGGCACCGGTCCCGGACCTTGATCCGGGATTGTGGGTGCAAGTCCCACTGGCCACCCCATACAGGACAAGCAGGGCTAAATGCCCTGTTTTCCGTTTGGGCATAAGCTAAAGAAAGTACTGAATCAAAAGGCTTTTTAAGCGTAAAGCTGAGTTTCTTCCCTATCGCAGTCGGGTTCTGAAGTATAAAGTTCAAAATCGAGCGTTTTTCCTCTGGTTCAGAACTATCAAAAATCTGACCCATTCTGCGCGATAGGTCTAGTACCGTAGAAACGTGGATATGGTACTGATGATCGGCTTTCGTGTATTCTTCCAACTCAATGCCAAGCTGGTGTTGCCTGTCTTTTAACTCCTGCAATTTTTTGTCATAGTCATCGTGCGTAATACTCTGGTCTAGGCGCATATCTAAAAGAGCGTCAATTCGTTTCTGTATTCGGTCATATTCAGCCCGGACCCTTTCAATCTCTTTTTGGTGAAAGACGGTCTCGCCTTCGCTTAAAGACCTTAGCTCGGATACTAGCCGTTCCTGTACCCCCTTAGAGATGCCACCGAAGGCCTTGAAAACCCCGTACACGGGCTGTAACAGGTCTTTCTCGCTGACATATACCCTTTTGCAGTTATGCTTGGCGTTGGTGCAACTGTAATAGATGAACTTGCCCTTCTTTATTTCGGGGGTATATAAACAGCCACAATTTTTACAAGTAACTAGGCCTTTCAAAACATACGGCCTGGAGGCCTGTTTGGACGGCTTATAGCCACGCCCTCTCATTACGTCTTGGCACTTATCAAAAAGCTCCTTGGTAATAAGCGGCTCGTAGCGATGCGGGTATAAACCGTGCTTTTTTGAACGAACCATCCCATAGTAAAAAGGATCGCGCAAAATACGATCAACGCTACTACGTGCTATCGGCTTGCCCTTGATACTTCGCAAGCCAAGCGTTTTCATTTCCTGCCATAAAGTGTTCAGGGAGTAATTCCCAGTGCCGTATAGTTCAAAGAGTTTTCGTAGTAAATGCGCGCGTTCAGGGTCTGGCGCTAAATCCCTCTTACCATCATTGAGCGTAATATAAACATAACCAATAAGCGCACGGGAAAGCCACTGGCCTTGACGGCGTTTTTGCTCAAAAACCCGATTTACGTTGTCGCTGATAGCATCGGAATAATACTTTGCAAGGCCTAGGCTGATGCCAAAATGAAACTTCTCAACTGCCGACATTGACGGCCCAACAACCTGGCCATCAGAAACAAAATGCAATTCAATCTCATCGGCCACTGCCTTATCATAAAGCAGTGAAACGCGTTTATCAAAGACGTTGCGCGATAGCCGATCAACCTTATCAAAACAAATGGCGACTTTCTCTTTATGCGTTTTCAAAAAATCAAGCACCTTATCAAACTCATCGCGTTTGGTCTTGTAGGCACTCTCATCAAAACTAAATGTCTCGATAATTTCAAAACTCTGGCGCTTGCAGTAATTTTTTAATCTATCAATTTGGGCGGGGAGTGAGTTCCCTGCGTCTTTCTGCTCTTCTGTTGATACTCTAGCTAGGATTACTGCTTTCATAGATCATATTTTTTTATCAACCCTTTTAACTTCATTTTATGTATGGGCCTAATTTCTGTATCATTTTCAACTAGTTTAATATAGCTGTTAAAAAAATACTTTGGATCAGAAATCAATCTTAAATAATACCGTAATGTATGCAACAATCCGTTCACAATTAGTTGGCACCCGTGCTTTGTTTTAATTTCTTTAATCAAATCCTCAATTACATTTTTATCTTGTTCTTTTATTCCAATATACGAAAGAATGTAATATCTAATAGGATTAAATCTTACTATTTTTTCGTATGCAATCCTTGTCATTGTAATATCAATTTGTTTATCTAATTTTACCTCAACTGATTCAAAAATTTTACCATTTTTTGTAACTTCTATATCCCCCGAACTTTTTGACGTTCTGTCTGAAGCAGTATGGCTACCCAGCGGTAATAGCTCACAGCCATTGTATCTCCCTAACTCTGAAACTAAAATTTTATATATAGCATAAAAGGCTAAAACGGGAAGTTTTGACCCTCCGTGCGTTTTATAATTTTCTGTAAAATGTTCCTCTAATAAGTTTACAATTGTTGCAATGGTCAACCCATCGCCATTAAATATTTTTTTTATTTCGATAGTATTTTTATCCCTAAAAGCAATTGATCCATTGAGTATAAATCTGAGATAATTTTCCGTTAAAGCAGGATGTTTTTGAATCGAATCAATTATTCTCAAGAATGATTTCTTCATATCTTTTCCTGATATTTCACCTTCATACTTTAATGTATAAGGATAAGGTTGCTCCAAGCTTCTGGTTAACCATCCACTTTCTGCCATTGAAGGCAATTTTAGTTCTTTGAGAGTAGGGGTAATAAACTTTGTATCAAGCGTTCGGGCAGAGAATCCCTTCTTCATTTTATTTTGGAAATATCTAATGTCTTGCTTTGGCACTAATAACTTATGAACTAGGAGAGTAACCAACACAGTATAGACACCCTTATTTCTATCAACATTGGAAGCTACATTTTGTAGGAAAACTTTATCCTCATCAGATATATTTATTATATCTGATACATCAACCGATTTATGATATATCTCGAGCAATTTTTCTTTGTGATCCATATGATTTATATTAGTTGATTTAATATTTGATGAGTTACTTCCCTGATCATCGGTATTGCAACTGCATTCCCAATCTGGTTGTACCTTGCGCCATTGCTACTAACTTTTTCAAAATCATCAGGGAACCCCATAAGCCGAAAACACTCATTTAAGGTTAACTTTCTGACTTTTTTCCCATCAAATATCCAAAATCTTCCAGATGATTCTTGTGATGGGATAGTGGGGTGCGTACCATCTATGTGATATATCCTATTGGGCTGCTTATGAACACGGGATAGATGCTCTGTATTTGGTCGTGTTCCATTTATTCGTATGGATTTATTTCTATACCCGCAAAATATTAACCCTGATGCCTGTTTTCTCCATTTGCCCTTTGGAAGAATTGTAAATTCTGACGGCTTAAGATATTCGAAATTACCATTTTTTTCTAAAATATCTTTAATAATTTTTGGCTCATAAGTTTTAATTTTTGAAAAACTAAAGTGTTTGTGCTTATTCCCGATAATAATTATTCTCTCCCTATTTTGCGCCAATCCAAAATCCTTTGCATTTAATAAATGCCACTCCGTTTTATAGCCAAGCTCTTCAAGGTGTTTAATAATTGTTGCTAGTGTCCTTTTCTTGTCGTGGTATTGAAGATGTTTTACGTTTTCTAAAAAAACAACTTTCGGAGTTTTTTCTTTTATTATTTCTAATATATTGAAAAATAATGTTCCTCTTGTATCCTGAAACCCTTTTTGTTTTCCTGATATGCTAAATGGCTGGCAAGGAAAGCCGCCGCAGAGAATATCGTGTTTTGGTATTGAGGATGGCTTGATTTCAGTAATATCGCCACTCGGGTAATCGTTAAAATTTGCCGCGTAAGTTTTCACACATTCTTTATCTATTTCAGATGAGAACAAACACTTACCACCCTGATCCTCAAGTGCTATACGAAAACCTCCAATGCCTGCAAATAAATCAATAAAGGTAAATTTATTCCCGCCCTTGTCCCAGCTTTTTCTCTTTTTTTTGAAAAGACTTGTTTGCATATTACTTCACCTTGGCACTATTTATAAAAGTATCGAATTCTTTGAGTTTAATTCTAAACTCTTTACCAAACTTATAGGCTTCTAGTTTGCCAGCCTTGATATAACGATAAATAGTCATTACATTGACCCGAAGTTTATCCGCTAACTCTTGGGCTGTATAGAAATCTTGTTTTTTCATACTTATATTATACTTTACAATGGTTTACATAGCAAGTCAGCTATTTTTCACCCGAAATGGCCGATAATCCCTTAGAATACCCTTGATTTGACTGCACCACTCTCTTGGCTGTATTTCGCTCAAAGCCAGACCAGTTGCCCTTGCATCAGCAGCCATTCTGAACCACGTCCTATCGTTTGATCGTTTTTTAAGCATTGCCCGTAATTCACGCATCCCATTGCCTTCACGCGAAGCCAATACTAACCCGGTACGGTAAATAGCTTCTTTGGGTTTAATATCAGGTTGCATAAACAGTACTTGTTTCAGCACATCTTTGGCAGACAGCGAGGGGGTAAAAAGAAAGGAAATATTGCCATCAATCATCGTATCCCAATAATGTTGGAGTACTGCTTTACTTTTTTCCTCTGAAAAAACATCTTTGAAAGACGGATTTTTGGTGTAGCCAAGTTTTTCAAAAAGGGTGTTAATTTTTTGTTTCTGGCTTAGACGCACTTCTATACGGAGTATTTCTCGTTGTTTCTTTTGACTTACTAACGCTTCCAATAAGCTTAACTGATAATCAGATTGCTCCCTGTCGGTAGATCGTTTTTTACCCCGTGTTAAGTCTGCTATTTTGTCATAGATGACTAGTGAATGTGCGGTTGTATAAGCATATAAACTTTGACCATCGTTCATATAACGTGCGCGAGCAAGGTCAAAGCGTTTATTGAGGTTAACCTTATTAAGTTCTCCAATCACGTATTCTGCCGTATACCCATTTGTAAGTTCAATGTTTTTTGAATAGTGAACAGCCATTACTTTCGCATCCGCAATTATCCCCGTTAGCGCACCAACTCCCATTTTTTTCATTCGCTCCCGTAAAACGTCAACAACATTATCAAATTGATCTTCTGTAAGCTCATCAAGATTATTCTGAAAAAGTAGTTTGGGAGCAGAAAACTCAATCTTGATGGTTGAACCCCACTCGCCATTTTCACCCTTCCTTCTGAATCCTGTTAGCCGGGGATAATATGTGCCTTGTCCAATCTCTTTGCTTGGTGCGTTTTTAACATACTTATCATAGACATTAGTTCGTGATTGCAAGTCCCACGGCTTTAGGCTGTCATCCATAAAATCTAGTTTAATAGTTTTTGTTTTAGGGATTGAAAGAATAATAGTATCAATCATAGTCTTTCTCCCTCATTTCTGGTTTGTATCGTTGTGGATTATTACGCCGATCAATCTTGAGTAACAAATCAAAGAGACCAACGATATTTGACCTAGACTCAAAGTCAACAAAAATATCATCAATCTTTTCTTGATTTATTGCGTTATTGGTTGATGTTTGTTGCCTAAAAAACATAAAACCTGATGTTATATCATCAGGTTATCGTTTATTGAATTACTTGTATAAGAATTTTCTGTACCCTAGAAAATTTCTGTGTTACACATCCCTTCTCCTTTCTTTTTCAATTGAAATAATTTTCCCGATAAGCCCATAGTCCAGAAGTTCATTAAATTTTTTACTAACTAACTTCCCAATTTCTCTTCTTGGGAGTTCGCGGTTGTTGTATATAAAATCATTTCTATCTTGAATTGACTTCTTTCGTTTTTTTAGCTTTCCTATTTTTGAGCCGCTCTCCTTATAAGAATCCTGAATCGGCTTAATAAAAAGGTAGTAGCTTTTCTTAATAAAATCAATTATATCCCGCTCGCTCGCATAGGGGCTGACCCTTATTGCTACAGGAAAGGAATAATCATCAGCCGCCTGAATCCATTTTGTAAATGGCTCTTTCGCTTCTTCCCTAAAATCTGAAACCATACAGAGATCGCCGCCAATTTCTTCTGGCTTATAAAGTTTATTATAATATATGACAAATTCTATTACATCCTGCCAATCAATAAAATATAAACCATATTCCTTACAAAGACCTTCTGCGTCATTTCTAATTTTTCTATTTCGAGGGTCCTCATATTCCCATTGACGGGGAGGCAGAATGAACCCTTCGGAAGAAGGCCCAAAGCCATCTTTTGGTATGTCATATTTTTTTCGCAAGTCAGCAATAGTCTTTTGGAATTTGGTCGATTTAATAATACTTAAGAAGTAGTTCCATAGCTTCTGTCGGCCTTGGGAACTGGCAAGTTTCTTCATTCCTTTATTAAACTGTTCTTTTGTAAGCTTTTGACCTTTATTGTTTATCATAACTTTACTTTAGTTTACATCTTGATTATTTTCAAGTAAAAAGGTAGGATTGAGTAGTATTGAACGCTATAAACGAAAGGTGAAAATATGAAAACATTACTTGAGTTTGACTACAAAAAAGCTACCCAAGTAATTAACTACCTTGCTAAAAAAGAAGGTGGTAGTATTGATAAACTCAAACTTATTAAGCTCATTTACTTAGCTGATCGATTCCATCTAAGACGGTATGGACGACCAATGATAAACGATGCTTATTTTGCTATGCCCCTAGGACCGGTAGGTTCTTCGGTTAAAGATATTGTCGACTCAACAGTTTTTTTAGCTGATCAAGAGAAACAATACGCGCAAAGTTATATCCGACAAGGTTCTCAAGCTAATAGTGTCCAGTCAGTAAATGAAGTACAAGAGGATTTGTTTTCACAAAGTGAATTGGATGCTCTTAATTTTAGCTATAACCAATTTGGGAAGTACCCAGCCTCTAAGTTGGTAAATATTACTCACCGTTATCCAGAATGGAGAAAGTTTAAGGGTGCATTTGACTCAAAAGAAACAACGAGAGAACCAATGACTTATTCAGACTTTTTTAATGACCCTATAAATAACGGCGAAGATAAATTTGCTCTGGGTAAAGACATTTTGGATGCCTCAAAAGAAATCTTTACCGAAAATTACCAAGTAGCCCAATATTGGCTTTAGTTGTTTATACAAATGGATATTCCACCTCATATCCATATTTTATCAACCATAAAGACTGGCTCAGTCTACTATTTTGAAGAGGAACAACTAAAATCTACTGAGCCTCATTATTTTATTGTCCTCAATAAAAATCCGAGAAGTGATGAGTTTCTTATTTTAGTTTGCGCTTCATCACAGGTGGAAAAAAGAAAGAGTATAATACGCAGATTAAAGCTCCCGTCAAAAACTCTTGTGATTGTAAAGCCTGCTCAGTATTCAATTTTTTGTTTGGATACTGTAATTGACTGTAATAGTGTTTTTGAAAAAACTTCTCAATACCTTATTGATAAATTGCAACAATGCAAACTAAAGGTTTGCTCAGAAGCAATGCCCGAAGAAATAATCAAACAACTAATTGAGGGCGTTGTGGCTAGCCCTCAAGTCGCAAAAAGAGTACAAGTAATGCTAAGGGATTCTAGCTAGTGATGACAAAGTAGGGAATAACTGCGCTAGATCATCTAGAACCCGCTTCCAGTCAACTGTTCTGAACTTATCTATAATGCCACCCTTTTGAAGCTTGCTTGAACCAAAACAAAAGATCGCCAACAATGGCGGTTTTTTGATAAAAAGGTATAATACAAATATGGATAAAATATATAACATTATCATCATTTCCACTGCCTCTATTGTCGCTTCCATCCTGACCATTATCGGATTCAGGAAGCTTAAGGTGAATAAATATAAAAAGTACGGCCTGTTTATGAGCACTCTCCTCATCGCCTTTACTTTGAGTGGCTGCGATCTTTTAGAAAAAACGGATAAGACCAATACGAACATCAAACAAAATAAAACCACTCCACAAACTGTTGAATATAAATCAGGTAGGATTAAATTACTCAATAATACTTCAGAATGGAAGAATTTCAAAACCTTCTGGCAGAAACTTGACGATATTGTCCCAAAAAATAAAACTGATGATACCGCCCTTACTACCTATTATGGAGAGTATGCCGATGCAATTACCCAAGAACAGGCCGAAATTTTTAAGGGTGAGCTGACGACATTGATAAACAGTCTGGAGGGTATGACGCAGGAGGAACTTGTACTTAGCGACACTGAAATTGATCTGATTGAAAAAATTTGCCAAGAGCGCATTAGCTATATGTCTACGGGTTTTTCTAGTATGATAATGCGGATGATTCCACCTATTACATTGACCGATAAAGAAAATTCAATAAAAGATCTAGAATTTAAGATTGACACTCTTATTGAATTGCGTAACAAGGGTATCGTTAGTAGCGATGATTTTACCCAGGCGCAACGGCTGATTTGGCAGGATATCGAACTTTTTTCAATACTTGATACGATTTCGTCCCATTACACCGTATATTATGCCAATAATTATTATGACAATGGAGTTAATAAAACCAGCCTACTGCGAACCGCACAATATTATATAAATGCGTTTGAGGAAAACTACCAGTCATATCTGATAGATAAAAAATCAGGTACTAAAAATATTAACATATACTACCCTGAAGATATTGAAAGCAAGTATAAAGAGACGAAAGAAGAAATTGAAAAAGTAAAAATTGCACTTCCTCAGCTCAATGAGCTGATTCAGGATTTAGTAACCAATGAATAGGCCTTATATTATTTTTGAAGTCACGCCACGGTGCAATAATAACTGTTTGTACTGCTACAATGTGTGGAAGGAAAACAAAAAATATCCGCGCGGTGAGTTGCGCCTGGCTTCCATCAAAGTTCTATTCAAGAAACTATTAGCCGAGATAAAGCCAAAATTCATCATCTTATCCGGCGGTGAACCTCTACTGCATCCGGATATTTTTAACATTGTCAATCTCCTATATGGGCTCGGAAACAAAGTTGGCTTGGCTACCAATGGCACTCTACTTGATGAAGAAAAAGTTCGTAGACTAACAAAAGACGGGGTTAAATACTTTGAAATATCCCTTGATACCACCTACCCTAAAACCTATTTTCAACTAAGTGGCAATAATCAGCTTGAAAAAGTGCGCCAAGCAATACTGGCTGTTAAAAAATTTAGGATTCCATTGACCGCCTCATTTACCATTACCAAATCAAACCATACGGACATAGCAGATGTCGTTGATTTGTGCTTTGCTTTTTCAGTCGATTCCATCGCTCTCAACCGTTTCGTACCCGGAGGCGCGGGCATAAAAAACATTGAGACTCTGCAGATTTCCCGGCGGGAGCTGGAAGACACCTTGCGAATAGCCAATCACAAGAACGCCCAAGACAATATTCAAGTAAACATCACCATACCAATAGAACCGTGCGAAGTTGATCATAAAAAATACCCCCACCTCAAATTTGGTACTTGTGGATGCGGGAAAGATAAGTGGGTTATTGATCCCTTGGGTAATTTGAGAACCTGTGAGCAGAATCCCGAGATACTCGGCAATCTTTTTGATAAAAATTTTAATGAATTATCCAACCTAGATGAAGTTAAAACTTTTCGACAGAAAAACGCCAAGCCGATTTGCGATCAATGTCAAAGCTATATAAATTGTGGCGGAGGATGTCGCTTTATTAAATAAAAAGTGGCATTCAGAACTATAATAACTAATAATAAACTAAACCCGGCCTTTTGCTTCCATAAGATTGCCGATTGCCTCAAGTTTCGCCAATAGCATATTCATATACTGCCCATCCTCTAAAACTCCCAATAAATTGGTTATAACGGGCTTCCACTCGCGACCCCAGGGCTTGGGTATTTAATATGATAAGATTTAAACGAATAGTTATTTGTGGCGCCGGTCCCGGACCCTTAAGGTTTTCAGGCTATAAAAATCACACATTGTAGGAAAATAGTTTTACCGTTATAATTATACTGATAGTCAGGAAATTATTAATAAACAATAATATGACGACAAAAAACGCAATCGCGCTAGCGTTTATTGGCTTGTGCGTCTTTTTTATTCCCGCTGCCGCTAACGCAGCTGAAGACACAGCTGCCCCTGAAGTCACCGCCCTCAGCCTGACACCGCATACCGTCAACACCGAATCAGCGGACCAGACTTTGACTTTAACCTTGACGCTGACTGATGATCAGGCCGGCGTCTGCATACCTGGCGATTGCGGCAGCTACTCCAGTAGCGAAACGCAACTACGATTAACATCAACGGGCGAATCGCAGTTAGTTTTTTTCACTTCGTTTACCAGAATAAGCGGAGATGATTTAAATGGCATCTATACTTCGACGGCAATCCTCCCGCAATATAGCCTAAATGGCGTCTGGCAATTGAGCTATATGTTGTTGGTTGATAAGCTGGGAAATAGTACGTCGCTGTCTAACAGTGAGCTCGAGTTAGCTTTCGGCGACGGAGTAGGCGATGTTAATAATACCGCTACTCTTTACGACGATGCCGCTCCGGACGTCACTGCGTTTGCCTTATCCCCGAGCACAGTAAATACTGACGACGCTGACGCGGAAATAACCTTGTCGCTTACCCTGACTGACCAGTACGCCGGTGTTTGTATCGGCGGCAATGAATGCATCGGCACTGTCAGTCAAACCCAGCTGCGACTAATCTCTCCGAACGAAGCGCAGAATGTGGTTATTGCTCCATTGACCCGTACTTCTGGTGATGCCCTGAATGGCACTTATACCGGAACGGTAATATTACCGCAGGGCAGTGTGCCCGGCACCTGGTCAGCCGAATATTTTTACCTCGGTGATAAAATCGGCAATGGTCAATATCTGTACAAGGCTGACCTGGAAGCGGAATTTGGAACAGGCGTGACTGACATTTTCAACGCGGCAATCAGGAGTGATCGGGAGCGGCCGCAGATAACCTCTTTTGAGATTACACCGACCGAAATCAACACTAGTGATGAAAGTCAAACGCTGACATTGACGATGACGCTGACTGACAATGCCGCGGGCGTCTGTATTGCCAGTGATTGCGGCAGTTACATCAGCAGTGAAACCCAATTACGCATACGCCCGCTGATCGGCACTCAATTCATCGATTTCGGCACCCTCACGCGCATATCCGGTAATGATCTAAGCGGCGTGTACGAAGAGACCGTCACGATCCCCAAATCCAGCAAAGAAGGATTATGGCAAGTCGAGCACCTCTTATTGGTTGATAAAATAGGGAACCTTGTATATCTTTATCCCGAAGACCTGAATACTTTATTCCCCGAGGCTTCCGGGTTAACCATTACAAATACTGCTGAAGCTTCTTCGGTAACGATTGAGCGGGAATGGACCATTGGTACGGCAAAAGCCACGGCCACATTTCCGAACAACACGATAGTTACAAAAAATGACGGAGGCAGTTTCGCTTTCTATAAATTAGTCAACGTTGAATATGAAATAGGCAGTCTTACCGACAACAATCTTCTCGGTAGACCAGTAAAAACGATTCACCTAGGAATCCCTGGCTTGAACCTTGAATTCAGTAAAGACGTTACTTTGGCGTTTGACGTCGGTAGTGAATACAACGGGAAAACCTTACTGATTCAGGCACTTGGGGAAGGTGAAGAGGTTTGGGCAAACGAGACCACCTGCGTGGTGAAGGGAGGTCTATGCGGTTTTACAGTTGACCACGCCACTTATTTTACCGTCAATGATGTGATTGCTTTACCCCAAATTCCCGGCAATGAAGAAGACATCGATAACTCAGTTAATTATATCGTTACCGGCGCTAAGGCCGGCGGCGGCCCGCAGGTGACCGTTTGGGATTCATCGGGCAAACTAAAAGCTACATTCATGGCCTACGCTAAGACCTTCCGCGGTGGTGTCACTACCCTGATGACTGATCTCGATAACGATGGCGCAGAAGAAATTATCACCGCGCCCTACAGCGCTGGCGGTCCGCACATACGCGTATTTAATACACACGGAGATTATAAAGCGGACCTCTTCTCGTACGCCCTCAGTTATCGCGGGGGACTGAGCCTAGCCGCGGCCGATGTCGACAATGATGGCGTCAATGAGCTGATCGTCGCCCCAGCGACTTCTGGCGGTCCCCATGTCCGTATCTATGATTATATCGGCGACACCTTCTCTCTGCATAACGAGTGGTTTGCCTATTCCACCTCCTTCCGCAAAGGCATCAAGGTCAACGCCGGGGACGTCAACGGTGACGGAGTGGCTGAGATCATTACTTCAACCAATGCCGGCTCTGCCCCGCATATCCGGGTGTTCAACAAGGCAGGAGAGCTCATGGGTCAGTTTTACGCCTTTGCCTCGACTTTCCGCGGCGGGGTCAACGTGACTCTGGCCGATTACAACGATGACGGGGCAAATGAACTTATCGTCACCGCGGCTTCAGCCGGCGGTCCGCAGGTCCGGGTAATGAAGTACGACGGAACGCTGGTTACCCAGTTCTTCGCCTATAACCAGAGTTGGCGTCTCGGTTTGAAATCGGGCGCTGGCGACGTTGACGGCGACGGTCAAATGGAAATTGTCCTGGCGCCTTCAGCCGGCGGTCCGCATATCCAGGTGTTCGGTCCACTGGGCTTGGAACATCAGTTTATGGCGTACAATAAGGCGTTCCGAGGTGGGCTTGAACTGGCGGTAACGGATTTGGACGGCAATGGAAAAGCCGATATTATCACCGCGCCGATGAAAGACGGCGGTCCCCAGGTTAGAGTCTTTGACGCAGAGGGCGATGTAATAACCCAGTTCATGAGTTTTCATCCGGCCTTCCGAGGTGGTGTTAACCTTAGCGTGAGCCAATAGGCTAAAAAAGGTAACAATTTAGTAATTTTCAAGCGGGAAAGAATGTTAAAAAAACTCTAGCCACCCCAGGGCTTGGGTATTTACAGCGACAGGATAGAGATAAAAAAATCTTTAGCCATTGATTTTATTCTTACAATCAGTTATGATAGCTTATAATCATTATAAATAATACTCATATGGCGAAAAGATGGAGCGCGGTCGGTAAAAGTCAAAGATCACATTCTCACAAAACGAAAAAGAGGCTGGAGATTAAAAGACTGATGCTTGAGGCCAAGGCCAAAAAAAGGCATAAATAAAATTTTTAAGTCAGATAATAAATACCTCCTGAAATAGTTGGTATTGAAGAAATCATCCTTGGTTTGCAATAGGATGGTTTTTTTATTTAAGAAAAAAGCCTCGACTGGTGCCGAGGCTCAAGGGTGAAGAGATAATGAGCGGATTTGTCAACGAAAGTGGATCTCACGCTGGCTCAGGGACGATCGCGTCCCTGCCAGGCGAAGAGAAGTGTCCCGAGAAAAGACAGGGTAAGTACGGATTCCGCACCGAACGCGCGCAGAGTCTGCCACCGGAACAAAACCCAGAACTTCCCCTGGCGCAACTGGTTTCTGAGCGTCTGCCAATACTGGTCGATGTCCGACCGGGTCTTTCGCTTGCGGCTTGGCCTGGTTTGGAGCCAGACCTCTGTCAGATCGAGAATCAGGCGAGCGATTCGCCGATACATACCAAACCACTCGCGAATTTCGAACCGGAAGAAAGCGGAGCGGCTAAGTCTCGGAAACGTGCTTCTCCGTGAGGCGCGGTCGCGGAGCCGGACAAAACCACTGAGCATGGGGTGGCGCTGAACGACATCGATGGAGTGTTTCATCCAGACCAGATTCTTGAACACCGGCCAGTAGCGCTCTGTCGGAGTGCGCTTCAGGATACGGATCAGATTCCCGACGCTGTAAAACGCGCGCCAAGCGTCTTGGTAGGCGGCGAGCCACTCCGTCGACGTCATCCGGGGATGGTTTGTGACAGGCCGAGAAAACGTATCACAGTGATTGAGGTCAGGATCGATCCATTTGCCTGTCCGGAACATCTCGGCATGATCGTCCGCGCCCGGACTCGGCATGACGATGAAGAAAGACACCAGATCTGGTCCGAGCTCCATCAGCGTCTGAACGTCGCGAGCGACGGACTCCCTCGTATCATTCGGCAATCCGATCATCATGGCAAAGTAGACCGCGATGCCCCGCGACCGGTATGACTCAATCATGCCTGCGTAATCATCCGGGTGATTCTGCCTTTTCCCGACCAGCTCGAGATTTGACGGATTCAGGCTCTCGACGCCGAGAAAGACCATGGCGCAACCAGCCCGTGCCGCCAAATCCAGAAAGTCTGGAATGAGATGCGCTCGCGTATCCACTTGCATCAGAAACGTGACTTTCACGCCTTCGCCTCGGAGAGCGATCATTGCCTCGAAACGTTGGCGCCAGAGCGGATCCCACGCTGAATTGTCCGCGGTAAAGAAGTACTCCCGAATACCAAGCGTCCAGTTTTGGCGGAGGAAGTTAACAAACTCCGGAACCCCGCGCGGTCGCACCTTCCTGCCCTGGACTGTCCGAATGCAGCAAAACCTGCAATTATACGGACAGCCGCGGCAAGAGTCCAGCGTTCCCATGTGCGGCATGGCAAAGCGTCTGTGCGTGTTTGGCAATGGGAGTGGAAATGGTTTGCTTATCAGATTGGGCGGCGAATCCAGATAGTTGTAGATAGGCGGCATCGTCTGCGCCAAGCAGTCATTCAGCACCTGTTCCAGCCGCCCCTCGGCTTCACCCGCGAACAAGACTACCCCGCGATCAACCAGTTCCGCGAGGCCAAGCTCCCGGAATGCCCGAGTATTGACCGAATCGCCGTTCTGGGGAAACTGAACCAGTACGCCGCTGACATGGAATCCACCCACCACCACGGGAATTCCCAGATCGCGAAAAGCCAGAGCCAGATCCCGCGCCCGTGGAAATTGGTTAGTTTGGACACCAACCAGCAATACTACTGATTTCGCCCCGAATAGTTTGGTCAGCCAAGTGATCCGTTTCGGCCGGACCACCTGCACCGATTCATCAAAGACGTGCGTGACAATGCGCACGTTCACGCCCAGCTGGTGTTTTTCTCCGATGTTTTGTACCAAGCTGTACATTGTGGCCAGCGTGTTGCTTGGCAACACTCCTCGCCAGTCTCGTGTAACGAACCCAGTCTCGTCATCGTACTTCGAGCACCGGATGATGACGACATTCAGGATGGTCAGGCCTTTGAGAGCCGACCGACCGACGCCCACTTGCCGACCAAATTCCCTGAAAAAAGCGACTAGCGCTGGACCCTGGACAATGTGGAAAACGAGCTTCAACAACGCCCAGATCAGCCAGAACAGCGTTCTCAAGGCCTCACCTCCTTTCTTTCAATGTCAATGAGCGGCGATTTGGTCCATTTGTGGTTTGCGGTCAAGGCGAGCGGAAAAACGGCTTCAGCGTCTTCGAGCCCCTCGCCGTCTTGAAGGTCGGGGAAAAGTAGCCAGGTAGTGGGTATCTGCCTTTGGGTCGCCCGTTGGTGTGTGGGAAGCGGCCCACCGTAGCCCCTCTTCCAGCTCTGGAAGTTCTTCCGTATCCACAACCCGCAGATCAAGCTGTCTCCCCGAAATCCAAAACTGATCTGGCCGCTCATTCTTGACCACGATCAGCGCTGTTACAACGCTGGTTGACAGGTAAAAGATATGCCACCCCGCCCCTTCCCTGATTGTTACCCTGGCCAGAACGTAATCTTCGCGTGCCATCATCCACCTCCTTCTCTGTCTGTTATTTACTATTTAATGACGATTTTGTCAACTATATATATTTTTATGGCATAATAATTGATAAAACGCGAAAAAACCGCTATAATTATTATATTAGGCAAAAAAATGAAAACAAGACGGTTGGTAAAAATAGTATTATTAGCTATAGTCGGTCTGCTTGTAATTTTTGGAGCAGCCGTTTATTTTTTTCTTTGGCAACCGAAGGTAAAATTGGTAAGACCAGCGGCCGAGGCGACGGACGTTGCTCTTGATTCAACAATACTCATCCGATTTGATAAGCCAATCAATCGACGCGCCCTTGTTCCGAAACTGACGCCGGATCTTGACGGTGAGTGGAGTTTTGAGGAACCGCTTGCTGGCGACCGCCATTTATTCCGGGCCATTCGATTCATTCCAAACCGCGTTTTTGAGCCAAGCACGACATACGCCGTGACGCTTGAGGGGATTACTGATCTGTTTAGGTACGCGAAACCACGGACCTATTCGACGACCCTTACTACCCAGGCGCTGCCTGAAGTCTCGAGTGTCGCGCCGACGGATGGAGCGAAAGGCGTTTCACCGCAGAGTCAGGTAGAAATCACGCTGACCGGAGCGAATCACGACTACGCGGAGTTTGAAATTGTGTTCGATCCGGTCATTGTCTATACCGTCCAGCGCAATGAAACTCTCGATCGGTATATAATTGTTCCTGAATCTCCCTTCAGCCAGGGCGCGACCTATGCGCTTACGATCAACCGATCGTTTATCGTTCGGGACCGGCAAACGCAAATAATCACCTATCGGGGCGAGCCCGAGAAGATGTATCATGGAACATTTACGATCGCGCCGCCGCCCAAGACTGTGACAGTCAGTCCGGCCGGCGAGCAAGTGTTCACTGACGAGAAATTCGTGGTAACGTTTACCGAGGCCATGGATAGCGAGAGCCTGCGGAAACATTTTACCGTCAGCCCGGCCACGGAGGGATCACTGTCGCTTTCTGACGACCGAGTAACCGCGACCTTTGTTCCATCCGAGAAGCTTGCCTTTGATACCGATTATCGCGTGACTGTCACCGCCGGAGCGGCCAACGCGAATGGCGGTTTTTTCCCGGACGACGTCTCGTATGCCTTCCGGACAATCGGCGCGGTTAAGGCGACTCATCATTCGCCGCCGGACGGCGCTGTCGGCGTGGCTATCGGGAGCAGCATAGAGGTAACCTTTGATCAGGCGGTTGATCGCGCCTCGGCTGAAAAAGCTTTTTCGACTGAACCAGCTATCGCTGGTACTTTTTCCTGGAACGAACGAACCATGAAGTTTACGCCGAGCAGCGCCTTGCCGTTTGATACTGCCTATCAGGTGCGTCTGGCCAGCGGCATACAAAGCGTCTATGGCCAAAACTCGCGGGTTATCCATGGTTTCAGTTTCAGGACGGCCCTGTCAACAGTGAAACTCAACGTCGCCATCGATTTGCAGGACCGCGCCTTATCGTGCGAGGCAGCGGCTATAAAAATGGCGTTGGCGAATAAAGGCGTACGCGTGTCAGAAGACGATATCATGAACTATGTCGGTTTTGACCAGACGCCGCACAAAGGTAATACCTGGGGCGATGCCTATCTCGCGTTTGTTGGCGATATCAACGGCCGGCAAAACTCCACCGGCTACGGCGTCTACTGGGAGCCGATCGCCAAGGCCGCCAGTCATTGGCGTCCGAGTCAGGCGTTTACCGGCTGGACCTCGAGTCAGGTGGCCGAGGAGATTGAAAACGGAAACGCCGTCGTGGTTTGGGGCGTGTATGGCCGGGGGTATGAAGATTCCTGGAATACTCCGGCCGGGAAATATATTTACGCTTGGATGGGCGAGCACGCGCGCACAGTCATTGGTTTTGTCGGCAGTACTAACAACCCGATCAAATTTATCATCAACGATCCATACGTCGGCCAGATTACCTGGACAAAAGCCCAGTTTGAAAGCAATTGGGGGATTTTCGGAAAGGCAGGCGTGGTGGTGCGATGATTTTGTTTGGCTGTGTCTGAAGGGTCCAATGGACACGAGCAATCTTTCCGTTAAAGCCACCTTAGATATGCTGGAAAAGATACATAATGTGAAATTTAACAGGAAGAATAAGGCGATATAAAAGACAACATCAGAGAGGTCTGACTTTTTCCAACAGATTGTTTAATTTGACAGTCAGAAATAACAGTTCGTGGTCGGCGGCGGAATCGGCGTTTTTTGTTTTTGAGAATAAAAGAAAAGCCATCCAAGGGGTTACCAAGGATGGCTGTGATAAGTTGTGCGAAGCGGATCACTCGGCCAAGGCCGGCGCCTCTCTCCAGAAGGCGATCTTCCGGGGAGGAAGCTCGGACATTCCAGAAACCGGCTCGTCCATGATATCCCGATCTTGGCCATACCCGAGGTGGCATCGATAATGATGTCGCTCAGTCGTGTCATCGGGCAGACGGATCCAGATCTGGAAATCCCAGTAGCTCATCGACGTTGCCACCCACCGAGAGTGCTCGCAACGGACCCGCATCTGCAGTTTCTGGGCCGCACCAGGCCTGGGAGCATAGCCGAGTGCCCGACAGTAACCTGATCCGAGATAAATGGTCATCTCGTGTTCAGGGTTCTCGTACAGCTGAAACCTGGTCCACTCCTCTTCACCTGCTTCAAGCTCGGGCTCCTCTCCGACAATGGCCCAGTCAGCAACGTGCTGGAATGTCCAGCACTCGGTGCCCCAGAGTCTGATCTTGATGTGATTCCGGAGGATGTCTCCGAGAATCTGAATGAGTTGAACCGTAGTAGCCGGTACACGAATCTCCTTTGTCATGCCGTCCCCCTTGCTCCTATGGGAGCATTTGGGTGGTTTGCCGCTCCGCCACTTCCTATGGGAAGGTGCGAATATTCCCTCTTTGGGAACTTCACATACTAACGCATTTTATATTTTTTGTCAATGCCGCCTCAATCGAGTGGTTTTTTGTTTGTACGCGTATATCAAGTTGTTCGTAACTCCAACGATTGCAACATCGCCTGGGTGTTTTTTTCGAATAGGTGCTATAATTACCATATTAATATTAACAAAAAAACCATGCCAAATGACACCCAGGAACCAAAGCGCAAAAAATCATCGCTGTTGGTAATTTTTGTCATAATTCTGCTACTATTAGTTATTTTTCTGCTCTGGTGGTTTATATTCCGGGACAAAGACACGACAAACAGCAATACAAATAGCACCAATAATACCACGGTAAATACCAATGTTAACACAAACGCTGTTGTAACTAATACCAACACTAATGGAACAACGGCTGAAGTGTCACTTAATATCGTCGCGACGCTCACCTTTACTTCCGCGCCCACCAACTGGTTTGAAGAAGTCTGGTTTCAGCCAAAAAGCTCCGGCGGAGAAGTGACTTATGGAGCTAATGGCGTAACATTCACTGGCATCGAATCCAATTCACGCAGCGGCATTATGACAAACGTCGAGCAAGATGTATCAGCGTACTCTCACCTCAATCTCCATATGATCGCGACCAACAATCAGCAAACATTGACCGGCACTGGCTGGAACGGACGCGAGGCGCCAGTCGCCGTGGTTATCAGCTATCTTGATGCCAATGGCGTGGAACATAAATCTCTGGGTGAAGATCCGACTGCCGCCGGCCAGATGTTCTGGCGCGGTTTTTACACACTTGACCCGAACAGTCAAGCTAAAGCGACCAATGGCGTGAAGGTGACAACCGGCCAAAAGTATACTTATGACTTTGATTTAATGACGCTCAATCCCAAACCGGCTAAGATCCATTATGTGGCCATCGAGGGCGCGGGTTGGAAACCGAGAGCCGGCACAGTGCATGAGTTGAGCCTGGTAGCAACCGATTAAAATATCGCTTCCGGCGTCAATACACTCATATAACACTTCCCCGTGTCGGGAAGTGTTTTGATTATAAGAAAATGAGCCCCTTGATGTTATCGCGGGGCTCTATTTGGCCAAACCGGCCTAAGCGGCTTGACGAGATGGACGAGGGTGAAACCAGGGATGAGGGTTTAAATCTCTCTAACATCCAAGTGTTTGACAAATTTTAAGAATTAGTTTATTTTAAAAACCAGTTCCTTTAGTTTTCCCACACAACAAAGGGGGATGAAATGACCTCAAGGCTATCTGAAACGCTATCTGAAACATCACAATGGCTTGCTTCTGCAGAACAGATAGAGAAAGGATTGCTAGCGTCCCAACCCAAGGGGAGGAGGAGGGCGTCTCCTGGAGGCGGGGCTGGCGGCGCTAGACATAAGTACGTTCAGCTTCTTGTTAGTCAACTCGCTTTAAACCTGGGATACGGAGCCATCGTCGAAGATCTGATTCCGGGAACCAGAAAGCGAGTCGACGTAAGCATTCGTGGCCGAAATGTTCGAGTCGCTTGTGAGATTCCCGTTACGACGGTACTCCAAGAGAATGGGAATATTCGTAAGTGTCTCGATGCGGGCTACGATTACGTAGTTTCCGTAGCTCTTGATCGCGCATCATTACAAACAGTTGAGGAACGGGTATCTCCAATTCTACGTCCTGACGAGATAGGCCGCGTTAAGTTCTTCTTCCCCGAAGAACTCTCACAGTTCCTGGAATCTTTAGAAGAAGCGCCAGCTTCTCCCGCAATGATCGGAAACGCGGGAAGACCCGTTCGGGGATACAAAGTAACGATACGACACGCTGACCTACCGCAAGATGAAATAGCACGGAGACGAAGGCATATCTGTCATATCATTGCTCAATCGCTCGTAAGGGAGAGACAAAATGCCGCTGGCTAACCAGTGGCATTTTTATAACTAAAAAATATATAAAACGATTGGCTTTTTATCCATGTTTGCCATAGAATAACTTTATGAATCATCACCTCATCCTCCGCGGCCTACTGGGAGTCAGATATTGTCTGGGGTAAATGTGGGGTTGATATTGAGACGGAGGATAAAAGTTCGGAGCAAGTATATGATGACATTGCAAAGGTCAACCTAGGTCAAGTCTAAACGGTTTTATGAATTTCGAAAAAATCAATATTTTGTATTACATTTGTGAGTACTGCGAATATTTTTTTATGATCATCCTCAGTCGATTCTTTAATACTTATGATATAACCACTTTCTTCCTCGCCTCTTTTTATTGAATCTTGTATAATTCTTATTCCACTTGAAATACTTGTTAAAATTTTTTCAATTTCAATAATATTATATAGAGTCTCTGGACTAATAAATTCTAGGTACTTGATCTCCAATTCATCAAATTCACGTTTTGTGTTTTCGTAGTATTTGCCCCAGCCAATTTCTTCATCTAGCAAACCATCAAAACGTTCAGGGTGAATGGTTATTCTACTTGATTTGTGTTTTGCCTTAAGTTTTCTGTGATAGAGCTCATAGGGTGATATTGCGTCATCAACTTTTGGCCAAAAATTCGAATTTGGTGGATCAGTAATAAAATCGACATAGCTAAAAAGATCCCAAAACATATTTGACAATACTTCATTTACTTTACCTGATAGCTTTTTCCAACGTTTCCTCTTCTCGTCCTCTAAATAATAATTGATCAAGATAACGGCAATAAGTACACTGATAGAAGCGCTTAAGAATGATAGTGATATTTGATCAAACTGAATTTTATCAGAACTATAATAATATGCAACGAATGACAAAAGAATTAAAATTGTGAGTATAAATATTACAGTTTTCATGTGGTAAATTTTAGTGCAGGCTAAATTGATCCCCCTGTTTTTATTGTTATTACTCTTACTTAACAGTCTTCACAAAAAACTTGCCACCAAGTTTTTTGGTGCCTTTACGGAGCTGTTTTTGCTGCTGTTTGTCGGCATTTTTCGTTGAAACGGTTTCAATTTCTTCTACGACCAGCTTCTTTCCTTTTCGCGCATAGATGTCGGGTACTCGTCCGCCAACTTTTGGTGGCTTGGTCCGACCAGGTAGGTCTGCCCACGTGCGAAAGTCCTGATCAATAAATTTCTCAAGTTCTTTCTGCACCTTCCTGTCGTGTTTTGCCTGACCAACTTTTCCTCGCTTTGCCATATATAATCACTTCCTTTAAGATATCATATTAACTACTATATACAGGTGGAGTCGACGTACCAGCCCAGTGTTCGCTTTGTATATTCAATTCATTAAGACGATAGCCCATAGCTTCATTTGATACATTGAAAATTTTTGATAGCTTGAATTGCACGATTGCGGGTAGAGTTCTTGTGAAAATTTACTCCACTCTTCTCTAACAAGCTCGGCTGGCATTAATAGCTCTGAAGCAAACTGGTTAGCGTAACGTTCAGGATTATGATTTCTAGTAAGCTCGGTCATATGCGCAACTTGATAGGCATCAAGCAAGTGTCCTAATTCATGGGCTAAAGTAAAACGTTGGCGGACTTCGTGTTCATTTTTATTGATAAGAATCCAAACATTCTGCCCCCTTCTCATTAACTGACCGGAAAGACGATAATAATTTAGATACTGATCACTTTTAAAGATGGTGATATTGAAATTCAAATTTTTACGTAGCCAATTTATTATATTATCTATCCGTATGGGTGGTTTATTAACATTAGCTGCGTAAAGTAATGCGTTTGCCGTTTTTTGTGCTTCTTGACGTAGGTTATACATCGCTTTTTCTTCTTCTTTGGGCTCTTAATAAGTAGGCTCCCAATGGTGGTAAATTTCCCTGATTATCGTATTTTAGATCACTAAATAATCTATACATAGGGATTCCTAACGCCTTAGATAATCGAATAAATGTTGCTAGACCTATTGATCCGTCTTCGAAATCACCCCTTTCTAGTCTTGCGATGTAACTTCTTGCAAGTCCGGATTTCTTTGCAAATTCTGACTGGGTAATATCGTTTTTTTCCCTATATTCAAGTATAAATTCGCCGATTGTCATACAACGGAATGTTACCATAGTAACAATTACCTTGTCAAGAAATTATCCAGTATATAAAATTTCTCGCCTAACCTAAGTTCCATCCCCAACCAGATGGTTTTTTGTAATTATAGTTATCCACAGCCAGGTACCTTGCATTACAAGGTAATTAGTGCTAGCCTTGTCTTATGGACAGAAATACAGAAGAAAATCTTAAAAATGACTTAGAAAACACTAAAGCCCAGATGAGAAAAGGAATCCTGGAGTTTTGTATCTTGCTGGTTATTTCCAAAGGGAAAACCTATGCCCCGGATATCTTAAAACAGCTCGAAATAGCCGACTTAATCGTAGTTGAAGGAACCCTTTACCCCCTATTGAGCCGGCTGAAAAATTCCGGTCTGGTGGAATATACTTGGACCGAGTCAAAGAGCGGCCCGCCGCGAAAATATTACACCCTAACCACAAAAGGGAAAGAGGCGATCAAAAGACTCACCCTAACCTGGAATAAATTTAATAAATCGATAAACTCTTTAATTACTAAGACTGAAAAAATATGAATAAAGCGGTCAACATTGAATTAAACGGCGTTCTCTTCCATATCGAGGAGGGGGCTTACGCCAAGCTAAAAGAATATCTTGATTCAATAAAAGGATATTATTCGAATCGAAATGGCGACGCCAAGGAAATAATTAAAGACATTGAATCAAGCATCGCTGATAAATTTACAGCTCGGCCAAAGGGAAAAGAAGTAATTACCCTGGCTGATGTCGAGGCCTTGATTAAAGTAATGGGCACGGTTGAGGATTTTGCCGCGGTTGAGGAAGATGCTGGAGAAATAGAAAAACCCGAACCCCACCAAGAGAGCCAAGCGTCCTACCGCAGACTCTACCGCAACCCAGATGATAAAGTTATCGCCGGCGTGGCTTCAGGTATTGCCAGTTATTTCGGCTTTGACCCGGTGATCGCGCGGCTCATATTTTTTGCCTCGATCTTTCTCGGCGGTACGGGAATCATCGCCTACCTGGTAATGTGGGTTATCGTACCCGAGGCGGAAACCAGTACTCAAAAACTGGAAATGCAGGGTAAGCCAATCACCCTAAAAAAAATTGAACAAGTTTCAAGGAAAATTGCCAAAGGCGGTAAAAAGGGCCTGGATGCCACGAAGAAATCAATGCCGGCTATTCTCGGATTCTTTGATTCTTTTTTCCGCTGGGTCGGCAAATTTATCCAAAAAGCCGGGCCGTTTTTTGTTTCGTTTATCGGGGCCGTATTAGTCTTTAGTTTTGGCGTGACAATTTTATCCCTTTTGGTTTCCTGGGGTATCATGCTCGTGAGCCTGGACTCGCCTCAACTATATTTTGATTATCCCTTCCGGGAAATGCTGGGTGCCTCGACCTACTACCTCGGTGTCAGCGCCTCCATGATTATCGCTATTGTCCCGGTCGTGTTTTTATTCCTGGCCAGCCTGGCCCTGATGAGACGGAAAAATGTTTTTTCCGGAGTACTTTCAGGAGCGCTGATCGTCCTGTGGATGATTTCAATCGTAGTGGCTGGCGCCATCGCCGTGGAAGCTGGTCCGCGCGTCGAAAATATCTACGAAGATATAAACGCGCGCCTTGATTCGACCCGAGCATTTGAGCTTAACCCTTTTACTTCAATTGAAACAGCGGATGATTATGATATTACCTTTTTGAAGGGGGATACTTACGCTGTTACGGCTAAAGGATTTGATCTGTTTATTGATGAACTGATAGTTGAACAGACAGACAATAAAATTACTCTCCGGAATGAGGAAAATGAACGCTGTTTCTATTTTATCTGCGACCGTCCGTCAATGGATGTAACCGTTACTCTGCCGACATTAGCCGGGATTGATTTTAGTTTAGGCGATTCAAAAGTGGACTACCTGGGATTTGGAGGCGAGGATTGATTTTTATATACTTAGTTAACTATGAATAATATTTTATGGCAGATATTAAAAAAATCGTTAAAAGCAAATATTCAGAAATCGCGGGCGCAAAAATAAAAAACTGCGGCTGTTCGTGTTCACCGCAGAAAAGCGTTTCGCAGAGCATCGGTTATTCAAAAAAGGACCTGGCGCAGGTTGGCGAAGCGGACTTAGGGCTGGGCTGCGGCAATCCGGTCGCGTTTGGGAAAATGAAACCGGGCGACACGGTCGTTGATCTCGGAAGCGGCGCGGGCATTGATTGTTTTCTAGCCGCGAAAAAAGTGGGTCCGGCGGGAAAAGTCATCGGCGTAGATTTTACCGTGGAGATGATTGTCAAAGCGAAAACCAATGCTTTGAAAATGGATTTCAGAAACGTCGATTTTGTCCTGGGCGATATCGAAAATCTTCCGCTCAAGGACGATTCGGCTAACGTGATTATTTCAAACTGCGTGATTAATCTGGCGCCGGACAAAACTAAAGTGTTTGAGGAGGCATACCGGATACTGAAACCGGGCGGCCGGATGTTTGTGTCAGATATTGTGTTACTTGAGGAATTGTCGCCGGAACAAAGAAAAGATGAAAAGCTTATTGCTGGCTGCGTCGGCGGAGCTATTCTAAGAGACGAATATTTGGAAATAGTGAGAAAGGCGGGTTTTAAAGTGACTATTTTGGCGGAAAATAAAGCAATTAGCAAAGAACAATATAGCGGTATTCCATTGGAGAGTTTATTGATCGAGGCGGTGAAACAATGACCCTAATCCGTCAGCTGGTTGTGGTACGCCGATACATCCATTCGTACCCTCGGGGCATTTGATAATCGATTGGCTGAAAGATAAATACCTGGTATACTGGTATAGTATTTTTTTACTATTACGGATATGAAAAAAAGAAAAATCGGTCTAGTCCTCGGTTCTGGCGGCGTGCGCGGACTGGCGCATATCGGAGTTTTGAAACAGCTCGAGACGAACAAAATTCCAATTGACTACATTGCCGGCGCGAGCATCGGTTCTTTGATCGGCGCTTTTTACGCGGCTTGGGGCTCAAGCCGGAGAATTGAAGAATTCGCGATGAAACAGAGTGGCTTCAGGCAGTGGCTGGCGCTTGTTGACCTGACCTGGAAAGGCGGATTGATGGTAGGGAATAAAATAGAGAAGCTCCTGCGTGAGCAGATCGGTTATCTTCAGTTTTCCGATTTGAAAATCCCGCTAACCCTGGTCGCCACTGATTTGCACACTGGGAAAGAGATCCATCTGACTGAAGGCGATGTGATAAAAGCGGTACGGGCGAGCATCGCGTCCACGCCGGTTTTTACGCCGATACAGTACGACGAATGGTTTCTAGCTGACGGAGGATTGACCAATCCGGTGCCGGACGACGTGGTCCGGGCCATGGGCGCCGATGTTGTAATTTCGGTAAGCCTGGATACGGATATCAAGCTTAAGCCTTTGTCCAAGAAAAATATTACTGACGTAACCTATCGAGCCTTGTCAATAATCCGGCACAATTTCAGCGATCAGACGGTTAATTCCACTGATATTCTTATTGAGCCGCAAACCCACAGCGAAAAGCTGGTCGGCTTCAATGATTTTTTCAATAAAAAAACAGTCCAGCAAAACATCCTGGCTGGCGAAAAAGCGGCTAAAGCTATGATGCCGGAAATCCTGCGAAAGTTGTAACAGCCAGCCGCTTGACAGCGCGTCAGTCTATTTGCTAGCCTTGAGAGCCAGTGTAAGCCAATCAGCTCTTTACCATAAGGAAAGGGGGGTCCATATGCCCGAAACGGCCTGTCCACGATGCGGTAAATACGCTCAGTGCTACGCCAAACGTACTGGCCAAGTCACTTTTCGCTACACGCTCAAATGTTCCTACTGTGGTCATCGAGAAACGACAACAGTTCATGTTAGAGACATCTCGGTCACCGCTCCAGCCAAGCCCTGTGCGCTCTGCAATATGCCGTATGCGGCCCACACCCCGCCACCGATTGGGGTCATGGTCAAAGCCGGCTCATCCTAAGGGATGGGCTTTTTTTAATCAGGAATGGGAGTATAATAAAGGCGAAATATCCTTAAGCAATATAATTCAAAGCCCAGCTCAAATAGTTGAAAAATTATTTGATTATATCACTGAAAAAAACAGAAAAGACGGCGTAAACCAATCATTTATATAAATATTCTTATGAAAACACATCCTTCCTATCGTTTGGCGAGTCTTATCTTTATTAGCGCTATAATCCTTTTACTCGGTGCCAGTTGCTCATCGAAAAAAACCACCACCAACACGAACCAAACTAATAATGCCTCAACCAGCAACACCAGCATGACAAATACGTTAAATGCTAATTCCATCTCCTCGTTTGAACATGCTTGTCAGCTCTATTCGCAAGCTGAAGCTGAAAAAATCGTTGGTGTCACGCTCGTGCCGCCTGATCCGCCGACTGGAAAAATATTTCTTTCTAGTTACGACAATAATTATTACTGTGTTTACGCCACGGCAGCCACTGGGGCCACTGCCAGATCGGTTTGGGTCGGGGTTGACCGCTTCGGTTCAGCCACAACCGCGCGCGCAAACTACGACGCGAACAAGGCCCGATTGGACCGCGCAATCGATGTGACCGGTTATGGCGACCTTGCCTATTGGGACGCGGATCAGGGATTTTTTCGGGTTCTCCGCGGCGGCGACGTCTTTACGGCCCAAGTACTCTATGGCCTTAACGGCAACCAAGAACAGGCCAAGACGATAATGCTGACGATATTAGCCAGGTTGCCATAACGATATCGCCAGGTAGACACGCGTTTCTCACCGAACTTCGTTCTGTCTTTCGGGAACATCCGATTAAGTCCGGTAGTAACAATATAATAAACCTACTTAGATTGTCGTCATCGACCCCCGATCTAGTCGGGGGGATCCGATGACCCAGAAACTCCGCTAAACCATCCGGCTGCCAAATCATGCCAGTTCGGGTTCGCATTTTCAATGAGGACCAATTTCCATTCCCTGTTCCATCCTTTCAGTTGCTTCTCTCGACGAATTGCCTCGCCGATTTCGTTTGTTTCCTCAAAATACACGAGTTTACTAACATTGTACTTTTCGGTGAATCCTTTGTTGAATTTCGTCTTGTGTTCAAATATTCTTCGTTCAAGATTATTGGTAACGCCGATGTATAATGTTCCGTTTCGTTGACTGGCCAGGATATAGACGTAATAAGTTCGTGGCATATGACGGGAAATTTAATAATTAATTATTACTTTCCCGTCATTATTAATGTGTTTTATTTTTTGTTTTCTGGACCGTCGAATCCAGTTCGACGGTGACCCTGGATGGTGATTTAAGGCTTGTATCCCCAGTAGTCCCGCCCTTCGACAAGCTCAGGGCGGGATCTTCGCTGCGCTTCGAGAATCTCCGCCAAAGGCGCCTGCCCGACGGCTGGCGGGGATCCGCCATACCTCGAATTTTTTAGTTATGGTGGCGGAGAACCAATTTGAAACCTACCCGCCCGCCTGACTCGTCTGGTGCCCCCGAGAGTCCCGCCATTCGGCGAGATCTCCGCCCGGCTGGGCTCCGAGAATTGAATTCTATTTTTAGAGTAATTTTTTGGTATCCCCAGTAGGAATCGAACCTACATCTACGGCTTACCCGCCCCGCTCGCCTCAAGTGCCCTCGAGAGGAATTGAACCTCTATAACCAGCTTAGAAGGCTGGCGCTCTATCCGTTGAGCTACGAGGGCTCGCTGAGGCGGGCGGGGGAAGGCCACTGTTTTATCCGTTAAACTATGAGGGCGTCAGGCGAGTCGGGCGGGTCTATATCATTGCCCCGAACCATGCAGGATTCGGGGTCCGCCTTGGGCGGAAACTATGGGGACTTATTTATTATTTTGTTTTGAATATACTTTGTTTATTCTTTAGAGTCAATATTCGGAGACTTGCGTTTGCGGCTGTGAAATGCTTGGTACACGTCTTTCAACTGCTGATTAGTGATGTGAGTATAGATTTGCGTGGTGGTGATGGATGCGTGGCCAAGCAGGGATTGGACCGAGCGGATGTCGGCGCCATTGGTTAGAAGGTCGGTAGCATAGGAATGGCGAAGGACATGCGGCGTAATCCGTTTGGTGATGCCAGCCGATTTCGCGTAGTGCTGAACCAAGCGCTGGATGCTTCTGGGAGTGAGGGACTTGGCCACGTCGTTTTTTTTCACGGCGCGGTCGTGCCTGACAAAAACCGAGAGTGAGGTATCGCGCCTAGCGTCGAAATAGTTTTTCAGCCAGTACTTGGCCTGGTTTGAGAGAAAGACCAGGCGCAGTTTGCTGCCTTTGCCCCGAACCGTGAACTCGTCTTTTTTGAGATTAATCTGTTCTTTGGTCAAGTTGGCCAATTCCGAAACCCGCAGGCCGGTTGAGAAAAACATTTCCAAAATGGCCTTATCGCGCTTCTGGATAATGGCCGGCTCCTTGGTTTTTAAAGGCGCTTCGAGAAAACGTTCCAGGTCTTCGCCTTCGAGAAAGGTGACTTGCCGCTCAGGCATTTTTGCCAGCTCGATTTTTTCCGAGGCCAGGGTTTTGACATCACGCTTGGCCAAATATTTGAGAAAAGACCGCAGGGCGATAAGATAGTAGTTCTGGGTGCTTTTCTTCAGCACTTCCTTTTTTTGGTTTTCTTGCCGATTGAGGTAGAGCCGGTATTGCCGAACTACGTCGAGTGTAATGTCCTGAGGCTTGGTCAATTTTGACCATTCTAAAAAACGATCAAGATAGGCCTGGTAATTTCGCTTTGTGGCCAGAGAGCAATTGCGTTCGATTTCGAGATAGTCGAGAAAATCTTGAAGGAGTTGTTTTAGCGAGGGGATAGCCATGAATATATTTTACGACACAAAAACAAAAAAAGCAACAAGTTCTGTATTGACAAATTGGCTGGTTGAAGGTTAATGTTTAGACGATAAAGGTCTGTATCGGCAAGAGGAGGAGGTTTGAGATGAAGACGGGTTTGTGGTCCGGAGAGAATCGGGTTCTGATACCGCTTATCGTCGTGGTGCTCGGCGGGCTGTCGCTCTTTTCGATTTCTCTGACCGGTGGGTGTCAAAAGCGCGATCACCAGCCTATGAAGGCACCGGAAATACTCGCAGTCAGCGGCGCGTTGTTTGAAGAACAGACGTTGCCTGCCGCTATCTTCCGGACTGGGGCGCGTGATTCGCTTGAGAGGAGTGAGGCGCGGTTGTGCAGCATTTCCGGCATGCGCCTCGAGAAACGCGCCGACTTGATCGTGTGGCTCGTCATCGATTTCGATGCGCTGCGATACAGACACCCCGGAGGACCGTTTGAAATAGACGGGTCATACTCATGGGAGTGTCCAGCCAGTCATGTAATCGCTCAGCCCGCATACTATGGACGGCCCGGTAACACGTCGGGTTACAGGCTCTGGTTCGACAACTGGCCGTCTGACTGCGACGAAATCGACATGATACCGATCGAAAATCAGGTGGCACGGTGGATTTATCTGCGTGATCGCTGATCGTGCCGGCCAGAATGTTTGCCGAGGCGCCGAACTTCATCTAGGGCTACTCGCCACGAGCGATGTCCTTTTGCCCGCCGCTCTGCCGGTGGGTTTTCTTTTTTGCCGGGATTCACGCTACTTGACAGAACAACTGACGCGTGATATTTTAAGGAAGCTATATTATTATTTACGAATCCTTGGTTTCGCCAATCTTTTTGACGAAACTCGGAATTCGCGGACTAAAGGAGCATCACAATGGCAATTGACAAGAAGAAAAAGGAAGAGCTAATCAAAAAATTTAAAACTCACGCGACTGATACCGGCTCTTCCGAGGTTCAGATAGCGATTTTGACCGAAGAGGTCAGCCAATTAACCGAGCATCTTAAGCTCCATAAGAAAGATTTTTCATCCCGTCGGGGACTTTTACGCAAAGTCGGCCAGCGCCGGCGCCTTTTAAAATATTTGGAGAAAGAAAATCCTGAGAGCTACCAGTCGCTAATTAAGAAACTTAAACTCAAACGATGATAAAACATTCAGACCAGCGGGTTGGCGTGTTCGTGGATATCCAGAATATGTACTACTCCGCTAAAAATATTTACAATTCCAAAGTCAATTTCGGCGAAATATTGAAGACGGCGATTGCCGGCCGGAAGCTGATCCGAGCGATTGCCTATGTTATCAGGGCTGAAGCCCCGGATGAACAAAGTTTTTTTGGAGCCCTCAGCAAACAGGGGTTCGAAGTGCGGATGAAGGATTTGCAGGTTTTTCTCGGCGGCCAGAAAAAAGGCGATTGGGACGTCGGCGTGGCGATTGACGCCATTCGTTTGTCCAGCAAGCTTGACGTGGTAGTTTTGGTGAGCGGCGACGGGGATTTTATTCCGATGGTGGAGTATTTGAAGAATACCGGTCAGCAGGTTGAAGTGATCGCTTTTCAGAAATCTTGCTCGTCCAAATTAATCGAATCAGCCGATGATTTTACCGACTTGTGTTTAGACGAAGGCAAATACCTATTGCGCAATGGCAAAAAGTCATTCAGCCTGAGACGTCTGGTTAATCCGATCCAGCGAGCGCCTAAGCCGCGTCAGACGATTGAGTTATCAAACAAGCCAAGACATTAAAAACGTTCATTATTATACATAATTAATTTCTCCATTGGCCCCCAGACAGTCAGACTTTTCCATCTTTTTTAGCATGAAAGTCTGGAGTCTGCGGGTCAGGAGACGCAAAGGATCTTAACTTATGGCAGTCAAACAATTTTCGACTGAAATCGGTGGACGACCGCTCACGATTGAGGTAGGCCGATTCGCCGGTCAAGCCGACGGTGCATGTACCGTGCGCTATGGTGACACGGTGGTTTTAGGCACGGCGGTGATGAGCGAAACAATCAGGGAGGGCATTGATTACTTCCCGCTTTTGGTTGATTACGAAGAGCGCCTTTACGCCGCCGGCAAAATCAAAGGTTCGCGTTTCATCAAGCGCGAAGGCCGGCCGAGCGACGAAGCGATATTAACCTCGCGGTTGGTTGACCGCTCGATCCGTCCTTTTTTCAAGGACACGATTCGCAATGACGTGCAGGTGGTCATTACCTGCCTTTCGGTTGATCAGGAAAACGATTCCGACATTCCGGGCCTGATTGCCGCTTCCTGCGCCCTGGCGATTTCAAACATTCCCTGGAACGGACCGGTGAGCGGCGTGCGCGTCGGCCGGATCAATGATGAATGGGCGCTTAATCCGACCTACACGGCTAGAGAAAAGTCGGTGTTGGATTTGGTGGTGGTCGGAAACGCCGAGAAGGTCGTGATGCTCGAAGCTGGAGCCAAGGAAGTTCCCGAGGCACAGGTGATGGAGGCGGTCAGCTTCGGCCAGAAACACTTGCGCAAGATTCTGGATTTAATCGAGCAAGTCAGGCAAGAAGTTGGTCAGCCCAAGATGGTTATTCCAGAGCCGACCCCCGAAGATATCGAGGCGCTTAAGCTTCTGGAAGATAAAGTAAAAGAGTACACCAAGGCGCGACTGGCCAAGATTCTCGAACTGACTGACAGTGTCTCCCGCAATAACGAAACCTACAAGCTTTTGGGAGAATTGGACGCCATGTTAAAAGAGGATAATAAAGTGACTAAAGAGATGCGCCTGAAAGCCGCCGGAGTATTCCATAAAATGATGGAAGAAACGATCAGACTGCAGGTGCTCGAAACCGGCCGCCGGATTGACGGCAGGACCACTGAGGAAATTCGTCCGCTTAATGTCGAAGTCGGGATTTTACCCCGAACGCACGGGAGCGGACTTTTCCAGCGCGGCGAAACGCAGGTCCTTTCGATTGTCACTCTGGGCTCACCTGGCGATGAGCAAGTTCTTGACACCATGGAAGAAAGCGGCAAGAAACGCTATATGCACCACTATAATTTCCCCGGCTTTTCCGTAGGTGAAGTGGCTCCATTGCGGGGGCCTGGCCGGCGGGAAATCGGCCACGGCGCTTTGGCGGAAAAGGCCTTGCTTCCGGTTTTGCCTGACAAGGAAAAATTTCCCTACACCATCAGGGTCGTTTCTGAAGTATTGTCATCCAACGGTTCAACCTCGATGGCCTCAACCTGCGGTTCGACCCTTGCCCTGATGGACGCCGGAGTGCCGATTTCGAAGCCGGTATCCGGCATTTCAATCGGTCTAATGTCGGATAAAAAAGGCGATAAATTCCAGCTTTTAACCGACATTCAAGGCGAGGAGGATCACGGCGGCGATATGGACTTCAAGGTGGCTGGCACGCGCGACGGAATAACGGCGGTCCAGCTGGATGTAAAAAATACCGGACTGACGCTGGAAATTTGCGCCAAGGCTTTTGAGCGGGCGAAAACGGTCCGGCATACCCTTTTGGACAAGATGGCTGAAATCATTCCGGCGCCGCGGGCCGAGCTTTCGCCCTATGCCCCGAGAATAACCTCGCTGCGAATTGATCCGAAGAAAATCCGCGATGTTATCGGCAAGGGCGGAGAAACCATTAACGAAATTATTGACAATTGCGGAGGCAAGGACGTGACTAAGATAGATATTGAAGATGACGGCTTGGTCATGGTTACTTCCCATAGTTCAGAGATGGCCCAGAAAGCGATGGACTGGATCAAAAACCTAACCTACGAAGTCCAAATCGGTGAAGAATTCGAGGGCACGGTATCACAGATCGTTCTAGATCGGAATTCCGGCAGTGAAATCGGAGCCATTGTTCAATTTCTACCCGGCCAAGACGGGATGGTCCACATTTCTGAATTAACAGATCATCGAGTACCCAGTGTCAGCGACGTGGTCAAAGTAGGCGACAAAGTCAAAGTCAAAGTGGTTGACGTTGATAAGGAGCGAGGCCGGATCAGCCTTTCCTGCCGAGCGGTCAATGAAACTCCGGAACAAACGACTGAGAGGAAAAACAACGCTCGGCCAATGAGACCTTTCGGTAGCCGGCCCAGACCAATGGGTCCCCGCCGTCCGCACGATTCTCGTCGAAGATATTAAAATAGACAAATGATTATTTCTATTTCTGGCAAGCCCGGCTCGGGAAAAAGTTCGGTGGCTGAAGCCATTGCCCGGGAATTCGGTTTGAAACGCTATTACATCGGCGGGCTGCGCCGGGAAATGGCCAGGCAGCGCGGCCTGACACTCGAGGATTTGAACCGCCTGGGTGAACGGGAGGATTTTACCGACCGGGAGGTTGATGAATACCAGAAGAAGCTTGGTGAAACCGAGGACAATTTCGTGATTGAAGGCCGGACGTCTTTTTTTCTAATCCCGCGATCATACAAGATATTTCTTGACATTGAGGTTGAGGAAGGCGCCAAACGGATCTGGAAGGATTTGCAGATTCACCCAGAGAAGCGCAATGAGATGGCCAATCCCAAAAGCCTGGCCGACGTCATCGCTAGCGTAAAAAATCGCATGGCCAGTGACGAGCGGCGCTACCAAAAGTATTACAATAAATCGGACATATTCAACCCGAAGAATTACGATTATATCCTGGATACGACCAAAATCGGGAAAGAAGAAGAAATCAAAATTGTCATTGAACACATAAGGAAAAATGTGGTTCCAAGAGAAAAAAGGTCTGATTGACAAGCGCTTGGCCGGCGTGATAGTGGGAGGGTTTTTTATTATTGTGGCAATCGTGATTTTGACTTTGGTTTTGGAAAAGCCGTTTTTCTTTAAATCCCGGGCTAGGCTTGACCGCCTGGTGCCAGCAGACGCCCGGCTTTATCTCCACCTTGATTTGAGCGGCCAGCCGCGCCGGCAACTTAAGGATCTGGAGGATAACGAAGGCTGGAATACATTTATGGTCAACGCTGAAAAGGAGTTGAAGCGAATTTTTTCGAGCTCCTTCGATCTAGATCGCTTGAGTTCGGAATTTGGCAATGAAATCGCTCTCGTGCAATTAGCCGGAGAAAAAACCGGTCTCCTGGCCAAAGTCCGTTCGGCCGATCGTTTTGAAAAGCTGCTAGTCGAAATGTTCGGTGCTGGCACTACTGAAACAGTCAACGGCACGGCAATAACAAAACAGGCGATTGCCTCGGATAAAGTTTTGTACCGGACCAATTTGCCAGGCGATATTTTTGTCATTGCCAATTCAAGCGATTTGATTCAAGCGGTGAGCTCGGTTGAAAAGAAAGAGCGGGCTTCGATCGAAGACAAAATCAAACCCTATCGCCGAGGTTCGCACCTGGTTACCGGGATTGTTCGTCTAGCCGATTATTTTAGCGCGGATAAAGAAAATGATACGGCAGCCAATTTAATCTTACGAAATTCAACCGAGCTATCTGAACTGTATCTTGAACTAGATATTGCCCAGGGGACCTTTATGGGGACAATGAGTAATCACGTGCCAACCTTACTCGAAGAGGTGAGCGCGGGCGAGGCGGAAGATATTTATCGCGAGTCGATTCGTTATTTGCCCGGGACTGGCGCCCTCAGCTGGCTTAAGGTAAACCCAAAAGATTTTTTGGAAACATTAGTACAAGAACAAGGCGATGAATCTGATCAAACGACTTTTGACTGGGTGAGATTTTTAAAAGAGGAAATCGGATTTGACTGGCAAAAAGATATTCTCCCGCTTCTTAATGTGGCCACGGATGTTACCCTGGGTCAGAGCGGCCAGCCCGATGGTTCAACTGCCCCGTTTCTTTTTTCGATCGAGCCGGGCGACGATTCAGGAGCCCTAAATAATTTCGAGGCGCTTGTTAAAAGGGTTATCGGCTTACGTTTTCCCAGAAAAGTGGAGAAGACCTTGACCGACGGAAGCAAGGTGACTGAGCTTTTGCCTGATCCGCAGGCCGGCCAAACCGAACCGCTCCAAATTGACTATCAAAAAATCGACAGTCTTCAATTATTCACCTTGCCAGATTCAACGCAGCTCATCTTCGGCCTTTGGCAGAGCAGAATAATCTTTTCAAACTCATTCGAGCTTGTTAAATCAATAGTCCAAAAACCCGAGACCGAAACAAACCAGACTCCAACCTGTATAGAAAACTTAAAGGGCAGGCGTCTGATCATCCTTGACCAAAAGTATCTCGAATCAATCAGCCCTCTGGGTCACAATATCAAAAAGGTTTATATCGGTGATGGCAGCAAAGACGAACGGGTTTATTTGAACTACTGCATTGAATTTTAAGCTTATGGGTTTTCGCGTAAAACCCCCTTGTGGATAAACACACATTTCATTAACAGGACATGCACATAAAGTGAAAATCCCTCTTTTTCATTTTTTAGGCTAGTCTTAAGAAAAAAAGTGAAAAATATATCCTCTTGACAAGCCTTATTTTATTTGCTATACTCGTAATAGATTCATTGAAAACCTAATATCTTCACGCCTAAACGGTGTGAATAACCCTTTCCATACTATATATGGAGCGGGAAATTTCACACTGTTCGAACATTTGCCTTTCCGGCAGGCTGGAAACCAAAACTAATTCCCCCAAAACAGGGGAAAACAAAAACAAAAAGGTAGCTTTCCAAGGCCTTCGGGCTTTAGAAGATTACCGCAAGAACGGTGTGAAGATCGCGTTTTCGACAGTCGGATAGAAATCGCATTAGGCCGTTGGACATCATGTCTTACTTGGACTGTGTGAAAGCCTCGTTTGAAAAAGCGGGACGCTCACACGGTCCAATAGGACTGGTTCAAAGGTTTGGGCGCAGAGCGTCATATAACAATGTTTTAGGACGTACATCTGCGCCTTTTCAATTACAAAAAATTGATAAAATGACCCAGGCCGATTATAATGTAAGGGCTGGGATCTTTTATATGCAGAAACTTTTTAAATCACGGATATTTTTCATAGGCGCGTTGGCGGTTGGTTTTGTATTCGACCGTTTGGGCAAATCTCTGGCTCTGCAAATGAAGGACCAGTGGTCTGACTCGGGCAATCGCATTTTGGCCTTTGGATATTATCCGAATGAGGGCATCGGTTTTGGGCTGCCGCTGTCTCAAGTCGTAATTGTTTCCGCCACCGTCTTTATTCTCGCCGGCTTGATCGGCTGGCTAATCCAGGTTGTCCGCCGGAGAGAGACTCTTCAGGTTTGGGGACTGAGCTTGGTTTTGACTGGCGCCTTGAACAATTTTATTGATCGTATATTTTTTGAGCACGTTATTGATTATCTCAAGGTTTTTGACTGGCCGATATTTAATCTGGCTGACGTATTAATTATTTCCGGAGCGGCCCTAGTCATGCTAGCTTGGTTCCGTCTATCAACCGACCGCCATTTACAAAATAAGTAGCTTAGTTTACAATATAGTCAAAGACAAGAGCAGGCGAGATTCAAGCCTGTTTTTATATGCCCGCGAAAACAAGTTCGGCCGCGATTGTCGGCCTTGACGCTAGGCTAATAAAAGTAGAGGCGGATATCGCCTCTGGACTGCCGAATTTTTTAATTGTGGGTTTGCCTGACCCATCGGTTCAGGAAGCCCGGGAACGAGTGCGTTCAGCAGTGCGCAACAGCCTTTTGAGTTTTCCTACCACGCGCGTCACGGTTAATCTCGCCCCAGCTGATATAAAGAAGGAGGGACCGGCATTTGATTTGCCGATTGCCATTAGCGTCTTAGCCGCTTCGTACCAGCTTGAACCGGTTGACAGCAATTCTCTTTTCATTGGCGAATTATCGCTTGAGGGAGAGTTGAGGCCGGTAAGCGGCATTCTTTCCGTCATGCAGGAATTGAAGCGCCGACATTTGAGAAGAATATTTTTGCCATCAGGTAATGCGGCTGAAGCGGCTATTATCCGGGAAGCTGAAATATTCCCGGTCGAAAATTTAAACCAGCTGATAAATCATCTCTGCGGCATTAAAGCAATCGCACCATATAGTCTAGACACAGCTTCTAAGCAGAGCGAAATATCGGGCGACTACCCGGTCGACTTCAGCCTGGTAAAAGGACAGGAACAGGCTAAACGCGCCCTGGAGATCGCTGCCTCAGGCGGGCACAATGTCCTGCTTTCCGGCCCGCCGGGTTCGGGCAAAACGCTTCTAGCCAAAGCCCTAGTTTCGATATTGCCCCAAATGGAACTTGAGGAATCCCTTGAGGTGACCCGGATTTACAGTGTGGTCGGCCTAGTTTCACCAGACCAGCCTTTAGTCCGGCAACGGCCGTTTCGATCGCCGCACCACACTGCTTCAGCCGCCTCGCTGATTGGCGGAGGCCGGATTCCCAGGCCGGGAGAAATTTCTCTCTCGCATCGCGGCGTGCTGTTTTTAGATGAATTTCCGGAATTTCCCAGGCCGGTTCTCGAAAGTCTGCGCCAGCCCCTCGAGGATGGGGTGATCGTGGTCAGCCGGGTCAATGGCGTGATGCATTTCCCGGCAAAATTTATGTTGGTAGCCGCGCAGAATCCCTGCCCTTGCGGATACGCCGGCGACCGCGAGCGGCCATGCACCTGCAGCCCCTGGCAGATTGCCAAATACAACAAAAAGATATCCGGGCCGCTTTTGGACCGGATTGATCTGCATTTGCGCGTGTCCCGGGTGAAATTTGACGAATTGATTTCAGTCCGACCAGCCGAGCCCTCAGCCGCTATCCGCGAGCGGGTGAACCGGGCGCGGGCAGCGCAGCTGAAGCGTTTCCAGGGGCAAGCGATTTTTACCAATGCTGAAATGACCAATCAGCAGCTCAAGCAATATTGCCAGGTGGAGTCGGCCGCGACCGAGCTTTTTCGCCGGGCGATGACACAGCTTCGATTGACTGCCCGTTCCTATACTCGATTACTGAAAGTCAGCCGGACGATTGCTGATTTAGAGGGTGCTGAAACGATTCAGACCAAGCATGTGGCTGAAGCCTTGCAGTATCGGGCCGCGGAGAATTAAGCCTGAGAGTGTCTTCGTCTTGGTTTAAAAAGACTTGGCGGGACGCCTAGGTAAGTGATGCCTCGGCGGGACGCCTCGGCTTAGATATTTAATATACACTCTGGCTTACGCGAGGCCTCTGGCCGAGTATTCATCATCTTTTTAAACCCGAGTCGTCCTGCCGACTAATGTTAAGGATAATCAAAAAGACCTCCCTCATCGGAAGGCCTTTTTGTAAAACTTCGTATGATAGAAGCTTAGTAATCGCGTCGTTGAAAGCCACCACGACCACCTCGTCCGCCACCGAAACCGCCGCCGCCGCCACGCGGGCGGTCAGACATTGGTCGAGCTTCATTGACGGTAATGGTTCGTCCGGCGAATTCCTGACCATTCAGGGTTTCGATTGCCTTTTGGGCGTCTCCATCCGTTGCCATTTCCACGAAGCCGAATCCGCGCGAGCGGCCGGTCATTCGGTCAATAACTACAGAGGCGGACTCAACGGTCCCGGCCTGAGCGAAATATTCGTTCAGCTGGGCGTCGGTAACATCGTAGGATAAACCTCCGACGTACAATTTTTTTGCCATTGTAACTGTTCACTTAATTAGAGTGCTCTCTTATTTAGGGAGACCTTTAGCCTCTAATGTTACCATTAGATTATCCCAAAAAGATAAGCTAAACCAGTTTATCATAGGCAGTTGATTATGTCAATAGAAGACCGATTTCGAGAAAATTATTGGATAAAACATTTGACAAAATATACAATGTTGCTTAATGTTTATTACCGTTGTATCATTTTTTTCAGGTAGGGAGGCACTTTGACATAGGGCATATCAGAAAGCAAAGGAGGAGCCATGGGTGAAGCGGATCGGGTCAAACTGATAACCGGCACAGAAAGAACCTGCGCCTCTTGGGGGATTGAGGGGGCACTTCGAATGCTCTACAACAATGTGGTGCAGGGAGCAGATCCGGATAGGCTGATCATTTATGGCGGTCGGGGTAAGGCCGCGCGCAACTGGCCAAGTTTCTGGAAGATTGATGAGGCCCTGCGTCGGCTGAAACCCGATGAAACACTGCTGGTGCAGAGTGGCAAGCCGGTTGGCATCCTCAGGACATTTGAAGGGGCGCCCCGGGTACTGATCGTCAACTCCATGCTGGTGCCGCAGTGGTGCACGGATGCGGAATTCTGGCCGCTTGAGGCTCGGGAGCTCATCATGTATGGCCAGATGACTGCTGGAAGCTGGGCTTACATTGACCAGCAGGGAATCATGCAAGCGACCTTTGAGACATTCGCTGCGGCCGGGGCTGGTTCAGGCACGCTGATTGTTTCAGGTGGTCTTGGCAGTATGGGTGGAGCACAAGCGCCGGCTGGCAAGATGACTGGCGCGACCATTCTGATTGCCGAGATCAATCCAGCCAGAATCCAACGCTGCCGGCGAGAAGGCTGGGTGGATGAGGTGTTTGGTAACATCCCTCAAGCAGTTCAACGCGCCTTCCAAGCCAAAGCCGAAGGCCTGGCAATCGCCATAGCAGTTCAGGCCAACGCTGTTGATCTGCTTGAGTATTTGCTGAATCATGACCAGGTACCGAATTTCTTGACTGATCAGACTTCAGCCCATGATCCCGTCTGCTACTGCCCTCAAGGGTTGTCATTTATAGAGTTGAACCGTCTGCGCCAAGAAGATGAGGCTGAGTACAGGCGGCGGTCTCTTCGGACGATTACCAGACACGTGGAGGTCATGGTTCTTCTGATGCGGAAGGGCGCGACGACCTTTGAATACGGCAATGGCATGCGGCTCTGGGCTAAGGGTGAGGGATTGGATTGCGCCTTTGAGTTCCAGGGTTTTGTGCCGCTCTATGTCCGGCCGCTGTTCTGCCAGGGCCGGGGACCGTTTCGGGTGGCGGCCTTGTCTGGCAATCCAGCCGACATCGCAGTCGTGGATGAAATCATTCTCAGCCTTTTCCCGGATAACGAGCGGCTGGTGAACTGGATTCGGAAAGCCCAGAAGCAGATTGATTTCAGTCGGCTGCGCGGACTTCCAGCCCGAGTTTGCTGGCTGGGCATGGGTGAGCGATATCGGGCAGTGGAGCAGATATTCGCGGCAATCCATGCGGGCGACATTTCAGCGCCGATCTGGGTCGGCCGGGATCATCTGGATTGTGGTTCAGTGGCTTCGCCCAGCCGTGAGACCGAGGGGATGCTTGACGGCAGTGACGCGATCGCCGATTGGCCGATTCTGAACGCGCTTCTAGCCACGGCTGGCGGAGCTGACTGGGTGAGCGTGCATCAAGGCGGCGGAGTCGGGATTGGCAAGTCAATCCACGCTGGTCAGTGCTTCGTCATCGAGCCGACGCAGGAGTGTCTCGACAGGGCAATGCGGGTCTTTACCAATGACCCAGCTATCGGACTGATCCGACACGCTGACTCTGGTGAACCTGAGGCAATCGCCAATGTGCGCAAGCACAGAATCGATATGCCCATGCTACCCCCTGAATGATCTTTGATTTCAACCCCACGAGGCTGAATCGCTTCGTGGGTTTTTTATTTGCCCTTGGCTTCGATAGGTTCCGCCTCCCCCGGCGCAGAGACCGGGGCTCGGCGGGTATTTACCATGGCTAAGATAAATAAAACCATACCCGCCTCCGGTTACTGCTTGCTTTCGTTTTTTCTACTCCATTCATTTTTCATTCTTACCACAGCTAGGTAAATCAAGGGGGCCTATGGCGGGTATTTGCCCTAGGCTTCGTCAGCGAATTTACTAATAGAAAGTCTTTCACTCATCACGCGTGTTGGTTCGATGGCAAATAAAATAGGCGTTCCGTGCAAACACCATGTGGTGAATGTACGAAACGCCTTGTCGCGCGTAGAGAGACTGGTTATGCTCCTCGGTCGGCGATAGACCTAGACGAGCCCGCTCTCCAGACCGGAAGCGACATCGGCCTTCTTCTTGGTGGCCTTCTTCTTGGCGCTCCTCGTGTCGACGACCTCGAGGGCGAACATCGGCGGTGGATGCCGATGTGCCCGACTGGTTGTTTCCCGCATGCGAACCTCCATAGGGTTGGTTGTTTTGCGGAATCGAATGAACACCTGACTCCTGTGGGTTCGGAAGGCGAGCTAGCCATGCCGATGCTTTTGGAGTCCGAAAAGCACGGGCACGGCCTTAGGCAGCGACTTTGCGCATTAAGCAACCTCCATTTGGTTGGTCAGCGGCCTGCGCTACTTCGTCGCGCTCCTCGTGTCGACGACCTCGATGGCGGATACGGGCGGCGAATGCCCGATTGCCTGCCCGAGGAATCTCCGCATGAGAACCTCCTGTGTGGTCGGTTTGCGGTTTGGAACGATCAGATTAGCTCCTAGATTGGTGATGTTCCGAGTTGGCCGTACCGATTACTTTCGGAGCCGGAAAAGTAAGGCACGGCCTTAGGCAGCGACTTTGCGCATCTTGCATCCTCCCTTTTAGCTGTCATATGGCTCGGGTCGAGTCCCACTTCTGTGGTGGGACGGGGGTGGGCGCGAGACGAACAATTATCAACAACTAAAGACGAGAATATCATACTTCAAGAAGTAACGCAAGGATCGACTTTTCTAGAGTGATATTTTGGCTGAAGAATGATTAATCATGGATCTTTACAGATATTTACGGATAGGCTATTATCATTCTTATGCATTTTGAATCAATCTGTCGTCCGGATGCCCAAGAAAAAGGAGGCAAGGCGTGGATAAACCCAAGCTTTTCGGCAATGAGGATGTCTGCGCATTCTTTCCGGATGGGCGATTCGGGCGATTCCGCTCATTCGTTGATTCGAGATTGCGTCAGGCAACGCTGGTATCAGTTCTTTGTACAAGCGAGCAGAACCCGCTAGGGGAATGTTTCCCCGGGTTCCAACTGATCCAAGTTCCATTCGGTAAAGCCTGGGTTCACCTAGCGCTCAGGGGCTTCACGGTTTTCGAAGAATCGAGACATGCACGTTCAGCTGGTTCAGGAGCGGTATATCTGGCCCAGAGCGAGGATGGAACGCTGGGGTGGCTCCTTCAGCTGATTCGGCCGTGGGTCCGCACCTCGTGGCACTATCACACGGGCAAGACTGAACAGTTTTACAATCTGGCTGGAGCTTGCGCCAGGGGCCAAGAGGAAGAGGATAGGGTAGATGATACTACCGGCTGCAGTTTTGTGATGCTGCCTGAACAATGGCACTTTCTCCAAACCACAGGCTCTCCAGCCCTGAATCTTCTGGCCATCACCAATCACAATGGCGGTGATCCCCTCAGCATGGATGATTACGTCTACCGTGATTTCTCTCGTCCGTATCCCCCGACAACTTAATGATGTTGGGGGCTTTTTTTATCAAAACAGACGAGGGGAAGCCTCGCCTGTTTATTATTTATATCCTCGTTGTTATTACAGATATGACAATGGGTTTACTTTTTTGCCGCTGATAATCACTTCAAAGTGAAGGTGGGGTCCGGTGCACCAGCCCGTACAGCCCATCAGACCAATCGAGTCACCCTTGCTGACTTGTTGGCCAGCAGTCACGTAAGCCTTGCTGAAGTGGGCATATACTGTTTTTTTGCCTCCGCCATGGTCGATGATCACGTGCAGTCCATAACCCGAACCCCAGCCGACGTTAGACACCCGGCCGCTCTCAGCCGCGTAAATCGGTGAACCAGTGTTGCCATCAATATCGAGGCCGGAATGACGGTATTTAAAGTATTGATTAATCTTTTTACTGGCCGTGGGCCAGAGCATTTTTTCCGAGGCAGCCACGCGGGCTGGAGGCGGCGGCGTGCCACCGAAGTATTTATCGACGCCAGTTCCGGTAGAGGTGGGTTTGACGATTTCCGGAGCGCGACCGCCTGGAATAATGAGAATTTCATCTACTGAAATCGCGTCAGCCGAAGCCAGTTTATTATAGTCAATGATTTCTTGCTCATCGACATTGTATTTCTTGGCCAGAGTTTTAATCGTATCGCCCTTTTTGACTTGATGTGAAACGCCGGACATGGGCAGAATTGTCAATTTGTCGCCCGGTTTTATGTAGTCCTTTTCGCCCAAACGGTTTTCCCAAAGGATAGTGTTGGTGGAGACGCCAAATTTATCAGCAATCGTGCTGACCGTATCGCCGCCCTCGACGACGTAGTATTCAACGATCTCGCGGGCCCGGTCGCCTACTTGGGTAGTCGGGATATTTGGTTTCAAAATCGAACCGCTGCCTTGCGCCAAAGTCAGATCTTCTTCTTCCGCGGTCTCTTCTTCGGTCGGGCTATTTATGGAGAGGGTTTGGCCGCCGAACATGCCGCGCTGGTCAACATAGCTGATAGATTTCTTTGGCGCGCTCTGGGCTGTTTCAGTAATAATATCAGATGAATCTTCACCCAGAAATTTCGTAATCAAACTGTCGGTGGTAAATTCTTCAGCCGAAGCTTCCCGAGTTTTGATACTGTAGAAAATAACGCCGGTGGCTAAAAGGACGATAAAGAAATGAATGACGTATTTTGTCGCAAAGGGGTACCAAACTTTATTTTTAGCCAGCGCAAATTTATCGCCCAGTCGGCGTTTGATGGGAAAATAGATAAACAGGTAAATTCGCGACAGCACTTTTGACACGATCCATTTGGCCGAGGCTTTTGTCGGCCGGGCCAGGATCCTAGCCAATAACCAGGCGATTCCCTTATATAAATAAGAAGCCCCGCTTAAGGTGTGGCGGAGAAAGATGAGGCTGAATTTTTTTAGCTCTAGGCTGATATGCTTTCCTGCTAATATTTAGCCGTATTTTGTTTTATTGGCTAATTTAAGCAAAGAATTTTGGTTTTAAAAAAAAGAACTTTTGGTACAACAAGTACTTTATCATGGACAGAGAGTAATGTCAAGAGGGGAATATGGGGGCATAAAAATATTGGTCGGAAGGGCCAAAAAATGGTATTATTTCATTGAAACGAGGTATTTATTAAAGAAAGTCAGATAATCCTTTTTGATTATGGCAAGGCGGGTAAAAAAGCAAAAATCCAGGGGCGGCTACCACCCAAACAAAGTCGAAGCCAAATGGCAGAAGATTTGGGAGAAAACGCGAGCCGGCCAGGTGGAAGAAAGCGCCCAGAAGCAAAAGGCGTATATTCTTGATATGTTTCCCTATCCATCGGGTGACGGTCTTCACGTTGGCCACCCAGAGGGTTATACCGCTTCTGATATTTACGCGCGCTGGGAAAAAATGCGGGGCAAAAACGTTTTGCATCCGATGGGTTTTGATTCGTTCGGTTTGCCGGCGGAGAACGCGGCAATCAAGCGGGGCATCCATCCGCGCGACTACACCCGGAAAAATATTGAGCGTTTTCGGAAACAGATAAAAAGCCTGGGCTTCATGTATGACTGGTCACGCGAGGTGATTACCTCGGAGCCGGAATATTACAAATGGACCCAGTGGATTTTTCTGAAGCTGTTCGAGCGCGGCTTGGCTTACCAGGCTGAAGTGCCGATCAATTGGTGTCCTTCCTGCAAAACCGGTTTAGCCAACGAAGAGGTGATCAACGGCCGGTGCGAGCGCTGTGATACGACCGTGGAGAAAAAGAAATTGAAACAGTGGCTTTTAAAAATCACGGCCTATGCTGATCGTTTGCTCAATGGTTTAGACAAGCTGGATTGGCCGGAGTCGATTAGGCTTCTGCAGAAAAATTGGATTGGCCGATCAGAAGGCGCTGAAATAGAATTCAAAATTCAAAATTCAAAATTCAAAATTAAGGATGAAGAAATTAAAATATTACTGGCAACGAATAATCCAAGCAAGGTCGCGCGTATTCGGAAGCTTTTAACGAAAGTGTCTCCTGACATCGTTGTTGTCACGCCGACCGAAGCGGGATTACCAGCGATGGAGGTGGAAGAGGGCGGGGATCTTTTTGATAATGCCCGGCGCAAGGCCAAAGCCTATTTCGGCCAAACCGGTCTGCCGATTTTAGGCACGGATACCGGTTTGTTCATTGATGGCGAGATGATCGATCCGGTGCAGGTGAAACGAAATGCGTTAAAAGGCCAAGACGAGAAATCGTTAAACCAACATCAAATCGGCCTGGCTATTCTTGATTTTTATTTGAAAATTGTAAAAAAACACACTAAAGGCGTCGAAGCCTACTGGAAAGATGTTTTTGTTTTAATAGATCCGGATGGAACCGAACGTGTAAGCGAATCGCGTCGTGAGGTTATTCTTACTAATAAAGTTCATGAAAAAATTGACTGGCATTTTCCCTTGAGGTCGATTTACCAGGTTAAATCTACCGGCAAATACCCTTATGACGAGAGCGAGGCTGAAGAGTATAAAGAGCTCCAACCGATTACTGACGCTCTACGGAAATTAATAAATCAACCAATCAACCAATCGGCCATCACTGTTTTTACCACCCGGCCGGATACGATTTTTGGGGCAACATATTTGGTGTTAGCACCGGAGCACCCATTGATAAAAAATTTCGAATTTCGAATCTCGAATCTCGAAGAAGTAAAGAAATATACCAATAACGCCGCGAAAAAATCTGATTTGGAGCGGACTGATCTGGCCAAGGAAAAAACCGGCGTTGAATTAAAAGGCATAAAAGCGATAAACCCGGCGAATAATGAAGAAATTCCAATTTGGGTGGCGGATTATGTGATGACGGGTTATGGCACTGGCGCGATTATGGCGGTGCCAGCGCATGATGAGCGGGATTGGGAGTTTGCTAAAAAATATCAATTACCGATCCGACAAGTAATCGCTCCATATTTTACGCATAACCCGGGTGACAAAGACGCGGTGCAATCGGACAAAAAAACGGTAACCAGGAAAACCGCCTACGCCTTTGTTTTTGACAAAAATAAGAATTCCTTTCTCTGCCTGGATTGGGAAAAATACGGCTGGCATTCTGGCATTATCGGCGGGGTTGATAAGGGAGAAAGCTATCAAGACGCTGCCCTGCGCGAGATACGCGAGGAAACCGGCTATCAGCATTTAAAGTTTGTAAAAAGTATAGGCCTGGAACAGCATAATCATTTCTTTGCAGCACACAAAGATGAAAACCGATACGCGATCGGCCAGGGCATGCTATTTGAACTGATTGATGAGGAGAAGGAACCGGTGGCCGCGGAACACGCTAAAAATCACAAATTGGTTTGGGTAAACGCTGATAAAATGGCTGAGTGGCTCAATTTGTCATCGTTTAAATATATGTGGGAGGCTTACAAATCGAACTCAGATTGTTTCACTGGTATTGGCAAGTTGATGCAGTCTGGCAGATTTGATGGTTTAGATAGTGTTGAGGCGGGTAAAAATATTACATCAGAATTAGCAAAAAAGAGCCTAGGACGACCAATGGTCCAATACAAACTCCGCGACTGGGTGTTTTCGCGGCAGAGGTATTGGGGTGAGCCGATCCCGGTTGTTCATTGCGAAAAATGTAAGAACGTAAAGCAGAAAGTTTTGATAATCCACGGTTTTGAGGGTAGCGGTACGATGAATTGGATGACTTGGATGAAGGATGAATTAATCAAGCGCGGTTTTGAAGTCAGAGTGCCGACAATGACAACCTCGGCTCACCCGGATTTGAACCAATGGTTAAAAGAGCTTCGGCCTTTGGTAAAAGATTTTAATGAAAATGACATTATTATCGGTCACAGTCTGGGTAGTAAGGCCGCGCTTCATTTATTGAATAATTCTGGAAAAAAAATCGGCCACCTTTTATTGGTTGCTTCAGCCATCGCTGATCTGTCAAAACGGGACTGGACCAAAATGCAGGCTAATTGGCTTAAAGCCGATATTGACGCTCTGCAAAAATTCTGGAAAGCGCCGATTGATTTAAATAAAATCACGGAATTAGCCAATCAAATTCGAATAGTCGTTTCCCGTGACGATAAATCAATACCGCTCTATACCCATAATGAAATACCCGCAAGCTGGAATTTTGAAATCTGGAACGGTTTTTCTCATTTTACCGCTGAACGTATTCCTGAATTGCTCGAGTGGGTTTTGAGATCAAAGAATGACGGCGTGGTGCCAGTTCCGGAAGAAGACTTACCAGTTAAATTGCCAGAGCTCAAGGATTTCAAACCCACTGGCACTGGCGAATCGCCCCTAGCCAAGGTTAAAAACTGGGTAAATGTTAAATGCCCAAAATGCGGAAGCCCAGCTAAGCGTGAAACCAATACCATGCCCCAGTGGGCTGGCTCGTGCTGGTATTATCTGCGCTACTGCGATCCGAAAAACAATCGGGACTTATTTATAGACTCGCCGGATTTTCACCAGCCGGAAATAGCCGCTACGGAAAGGGACCATGCGTACTTTCAAGCGTTCAAAAAGATTTACGCTGATCTCGAAAAACAGGGGATTCGTATCTGGGCAGGCAACCGTCTGCTGCTCAACGGTCTGAACGGCAAGCTCTGGTTACCCCTGCGCACGGTTGCGTTCATGACCCGGGAAAAAGATTTATTATCAGTTAATCGCTATTTAGTCAGCTCGGGCTACACGAAAAAAGCCGCGAAGAAATGGGCTTGGCAGTATGAAAAGGACGGCATCAAGATTGAAGCCATTCCGGTTTATGGCGAGGGTGATAATTTAGTTTCATATACACCAAAAAACGCCGCACAGAAAATGAAACCGGCTGATTTGCCCAGCGCTGAACTCGGAAGGCTGTTCGATTTCAGCTACCGGGTGGTTTCACCAAAATACAATCTCAGCCACTACAATTACATTAATAAACGCGAATCAGACACGCGAAAGAATTTAGGCGATGACGCGAAGATCAGGTTTTTAGAAAAGTGGCTGCGTAGACAAAATAAGAAAATGTTATATTGGCAGCCGGTTGATCTGTACGTGGGCGGAGCTGAACACGCGGTGCTTCATTTGATGTATGCGCGGTTCTGGCACATGGTTTTATTCGACGCGGGATTGATACCGACGCCCGAGCCGTTCCAAAAGTTGAAAAATCAAGGTTTAATTCTGGGCGAGGACAACCAGAAAATGTCCAAATCGCGCGGCAATGTCGTCAATCCAGACGAAATGATCAAGAAATTCGGAGCTGACACGGTTCGGATTTATGAGATGTTCATGGGGCCGTTTGAAGCGGTCAAGCCCTGGAAGACGAATGGCCTGATCGGCGTGAAAAGATTCCTTGATAAGGTTTGGTCTGTCCAGGAAAAGGTCGGCGCTTCGACTGACAGCGAAACACTTCGCCTGCTCCACCAGACGATTAGAAAAGTAGGGAGCGATATCGAGACGTTCAATTTTAATACCGGCGTAAGCAGCCTGATGATTTTCACGAACCGGTTGATGGCCGAATCTTCAATTTCCAAGAAAGATTTTGGCAGCTTTGTTAAATTACTATCGCCTTTTGCCCCGCACCTGGCTGAGGAGCTCTGGGGGAGACTAGGTGAGAAAAATTCAGTATTTAATTCCAGCTGGCCGAAATTTGACCCCGAACTGATAAAAGAGGAAACGTTTGACCTGGTGGTGCAGGTCAATAGCAAGGTGCGCGATCGAATCACGGTCCCAGCCGGCATTTCTGAGGAACAAGCAAAGACCAAAGCCATGACCAGCGAAAAAATAAATACATTTCTCAACGGCCAGGAGCCTAAAAAAGTAATTTACGTACCAGGCCGATTGATTAATCTCGTGGTCAAAAAATGAAAAAATCCTGGCTGAGCCTCATCTTTCCGAAAACACATTTTTCATCTGACATTATCGCGCTCTATTCCCAACGGTTGATTCAGGGACTGGCGATCGGCTTGCTCGGTCTTTTTCTGCCGATTTTTTTGTATGAGAAGCTGAATTTCTCCCTGTCGGCGGTGATGCTGTATTATTTTTTAACGTGGCTGATGTATTTATTTCTGGTTCAACCCGGCGCCAGGCTGATGAGCAAATTCGGCCTGAAGCTCTCGATGATGTTGAGCGTGCCGTTCCTGGCTCTTTTCTACCTCGCCCTGTATTTTGTCGATGTCGGCAATGCCTGGAGCTTTTTAATCATGTCGATTATCGCGGCCACCGTCTGGCGGATGCTATATTGGGTGCCCTATCACACGGAGTTCGCGGAATTCACGGACCGGGCGAATCGGGGCAAGCAAATCGGCTTTCTCGAATCCATCACGGCTTTGATCGGGGTATTGGCGCCGGTTCTATCGGGCTTCATTATCGCGAAATTTGGTTATCAGAGTCTGATCGTGATGGTGATTATTTTGGTGGTTGTTTCGATGTTTCCTTTGATTTTTACCCGAACGGTCAAGGAAAATTATTCCTATGGCTATTTCGAAACCTTCCGCCGGCTTTTCACGAAACACCGGCGTCTGCTCTATGCCTACGGCGCTGAAGGCGCTGAAAATGCGATCGGTTTGGTGATTTGGCCGCTGTTTATTTACGAGGTATTAAAGGGCAATTACCTTGACATCGGCGCGATCTCCGCTTTGATAATTTTCGCCACGATAGTTTTGCGCTTACTGACCGGCAAATACACCGATCAAATGCCGAAACGCCGCCTGCTCAACCTGGGCACCTTGATTTACTCGGTCGGCTGGATATTGAAAGTATTCGTCGAGACCGGCTATCAAATTTTTTTGGTTTCCACCTACCACAATCTGGCTCAATCGGTAATGCGCACGCCCTTTGACGCCATGACGTATGAACGGATGGCCGATGCCGGACATTACGTTGATGAAATGACGGTTTTTCGCGAAATGTCGTTGAATCTCGGCAAGGCTTTAATGTATTTAGTCCTTTTGATTCTGGTCGGAATCGTAAGCTTGAAAAGCATTTTCTGGTTCGCGGCTATTTTTTCGCTTTTTATGAATTTAATTTAGCCAGATGAAAATAATCAAGCTGACGCGAACTAATCAAAAACAGGTGATTGACCTGGCTGGCCGAGTCTTGAAATCCCGCGGCGTTATCGTCTACCCGACCGAAACCATGTACGGCCTAGGTGCTGATCCTTTTGACCAGCGGGCGATCGAACGGGTGATTCAGATAAAAGGCCGGTTAGCCACCAAAGGGATTCAGGTTGTAGTTTATAATCGGGCCCAGCTCGACACGGTGGCCCGGGTGTCGTCGGAGGATGAGGAAGTGATGAAGAAATATTGGCCGGGACCGCTCGCCCTGGTTTTTCCGAAAACTGATCTGGTGCCGAAGCTTCTGACGGGTGGTCGTGACACCATTGCCGCCAGAAAGCCTAAGCACGCCTTTGTCCTGGCCCTGCTGAAAAAATACGGCCGGCCGATCACCTCAACCAGCGCCAATTTGTCCGGCCGACCGCCCTGTTTTTCGGTCAAGGAAATTTTTGCTCAATTTGAGAAGGCGCACGATCAGCCGGATTTAATTATCGACGGAGGGAAATTGAAACCAAGCCCGCCTTCCACTATTATCCAGGTGGTCAAGGGCCGGCTGGTAGTTTTACGCGCCGGAGCAATTAAGATTCCCGCCCAGAATGTTTAAAATTTTTAATTACAATCCGTCTCATTTCTTCGCCCGCCGCCTCAAACGGCCCATGCGTGAGCTTTATCTTTCCGTAGCCATAATGGATTTCGCTACGGCCGCGGTGACAATCTTCGAGCCGATTTATTTCTACACCATCGGTTATTCGGTGGCAAAAATATTACTTTTTTACCTTGGCATGTACGCCCTGTATTTTGCCATTATGCCGCTGGGCGCGAAGTACGCCAACGCCCGAGGCTATGAAAAAAGTATTTTAATCAGTACATTTTTCTTGATTGCCTTCTACCTCTGTCTCTACGCCCTGCCCTTGGTGCCCTGGCTCATCTATTTCGCGGCCGCGGCCATAGCCCTGCAAAAAATGTTTTACTGGCCTGGCTATCACGCGAACTTTGCCAGTTTTTCCGATGAGAGCGAGCAAGCCAGAGAAATAAGCACTCTGAAAGTTATAAACGACCTGGTTTATGTCCTGGGGCCGCTCATCGGCGGTTTAATTATCACCCTAGCCAGTTTCAATACGCTGTTTATCGTGGTAATCGTTCTGATTATGGTTTCAAACCTGCCGTTTCTCCTGACCGAAGAGCGGGTCACACCCAAGCCTTTTTCCTACGGCGACGCCTACAAGAAGTTGATTCATCCGAAGCGCCGGCGCCGGCTTTTTGCCTATATGGGTTTTGGCGAGGAGCTGGTTGTCATGGTAATCTGGCCGATTTTCATCTATTTGATAATAAAAAGCTATTGGAAAATAGGATCAGTTATCGCATTGGCCACCCTGGTTACAGCTCTGGTTACGCTCTTTGTCGGCCGGATTTGCGATAAGCACCATAAACACCCGGTCATAAAGCTGGGCAGTATTTTATATCTGATTTCCTGGTGGCTGCGGTATCTGGCTAGCTCGACCGGCTTGATTTTTTTGGCCGACACTCTTTCGCGCATTTCAAAAAACATGATTTATGTGCCGGTGATAGCCATTACTTATCTGAAGGCGCGGCGTCACGATATTATGAACCGGGTTCTTTTCCTGGAGATGGCCCTAGTAGTCGGGAAGGTACTTGCCCTGATCAGTATTATTTTGGTGATTCAGTTTTTTGGGCTATCAGCCGGATTTGTCTTTGCCTTTCTTCTGGCCGGGGCTATGTCACTTCTGTATAATTTTTTATAATTAGTATCACGTGGTTTAAATGGATCTAAAAAAACAGCTTAGAGATTTTGGCCATAAGCCGGATAAAGACACTGGTCAAAATTTTTTAATTGACCAGGCGACTCTTAAAAAAATTGTTGGCGCCGCGAACCTGACACAAGAAGACCTAGTGCTTGAAATCGGGGCTGGCCCGGGCAATCTGACTGAACTATTAGCCCAAGCCTGCAAAAAGGTTATTGCCGTTGAACGCGATCGCCGGCTTTTGCCAATTTTAAAAAAGAATTTAAAAACATATTCCAATGTCGAAATAATCTGTGATGATATTTTTTATTGGCGGGCAAAAGCCGGCTCAAGCTTGCCAGAGTTTAATTATAAGATAGTAGCTAACCTGCCCTATTATTTGACAGCGCATCTGCTCAAGGAATTTATTTCCCAGCCGCCTAAGCCCAAAAGCCTGACCTTGCTTATTCAGAATGAGGTGGCTGATCGGCTGACTGCCCAGCCCGGAGAATTAAGTTTATTGGCCGTATCAGTTCAATATTACGCCGACGTTAAAAAAATGTTTTTAGTGCCGCGAGAATTATTTTGGCCTGAGCCGGAAGTTGATTCGGCGGTGGTTCAGATCAATCATTTGAGAGAAACCAAAGAGTCGGATAAGGATTTTTTCCGCTTGGTCCGTATCGGCTTTTCCTCCCGGCGAAAACAGCTTCAGAATAATTTACGCGCCGGATTACATCTGGATGTCTCGGAGATAAACCAGATTTTTGATAAGTGCGGCATTAGCCTAAAAGCCAGAGCCCAGGAGCTGTCACTAGACGACTGGAATATGTTGGTAACATCTATAAATACCCAAGAAAAGGCTACAAATCAGGCAAAAACCTCGATTTGACACATACCATCTAATGTGATATAATGGGGTAGTAAAATTTGAGCAATATTCCCATATATTGAACGGTTAGAAAACAAAATTATTTGATGAAAATAAAAGATAAAACCATAGCGGGGATTATTCTGGCAGTCGGTCTGTCTGGCGTAGTCTTGGGTTTTTTTCAGGTGGCCAAGTCGATCAAAGGACCATTTAGTGATTTGGCAGAGACGTCCAACGAAAAAGTTGCCACAGCTGAAATTCAAGCTCTTCGGCAAAAAGATACGGACAATGACGGGTTGTCGGATTTTGACGAACTTTATATCTATGACACCTCGCCCTACCTGGCAGATTCTGATAGCGATAGTGTTTCTGATAAACAGGAGCTGCAGATGGGAACGGACCCGAATTGTCCCGAAGGAAAAACCTGCCGCACACCGACGGCTAATACAAACACTCAGACGAATCTTTACGATCTGCTCAATGAAAATACCAATACCTCGACGAATGCCAATCTCCCGACTAATGCCAACTCCAATAGCAATTCGTCAAACGCGAATGTAAATCCTTCTCCCGATGAATTGCCGATTGAACAGCTTCGGGAAGTGCTCTTAAGTTCCGGCGTGCCAGAGGAAAAGCTGAATCAAATCAGCGATGCCGATTTGAGGGAGATGTACGCGGACGCTCTCAAGGAGGAAACGGTAAACGCGAACGTCAATCAGGCGCCGGCCAATTCAAATACCAGCGTTAATAATCAAAATCAGACAGACCTGACCAGCGACTTGTCGATTGATAAACTCCGACAGCTTAGCGCCGCTGAAATCAGAACACTGATGGAGCTGTCCGGCATTCCGGCAGACACCCTGAGCGGAGTAGATGACGAAACACTGAAATCGATTTTCAACCAGGCGATTGATGAGACCCCCCAAGAATAATAAATATGGAAGCTTCTAAATCAAAATCTCCCAGAAGAAAAAGCGCTAGATTGTTTATTGTCGGAATGCTTTTCTCGGTTGTCTTCTCTTCCTTAGTGGGAGTCTTTTTATTTACCGTGCCAAAGACCCAGGCAGGCTTTCCGGTGAGCGTTCTGGCCAGTATACCTGATACGATTAGCTATATCTGGACTTTGACGAAGTTCGTAGCCCAGAACGCGGGAATGGTGGCTTACAAAAAAGCGCTTTCTTATTTTGCCAATAAAGTCGCCTATGACGCGGCAGTCTATTTGGGCTCTGGCGGCAAGGGGCAAAAACCACTTTTCTGGACTAATCCGGGTAAATTCATGCAGCAAATTGGTGACGGAGCGGCTGGAGAATTTTTGGATAATATTACTACCGCCTATTTTGGCAAGAGCCTTTGCACCTTTACTCCGCAAGTGCAGATCAAACTAACTATCATGGCCAGGCGTACTCTGGAACCAGACATTGATAAGACTTTTAAATGCCCGCTCCATCAGATAGAGAGGAATATCGACCGGATCAGTAAGATGACCACCAGCGATATGATTGATTTTCAGAAAAGCTTTGATTACACCTCGAGCGAGATCGGCGCTTTTATGTCAATCCTGTCCACAGTTTCGGATACCAAGTACGAAGCTAAGGCTACGGCCGAGCTAGAACGGACTGCCAGCAGCTTCGAGGGTACAAAAGATACTGTTACCGGGGATATAAAAACCTCAAGAGAATGGGATGAGGCGGTGATTAATAAGACTCTTGAGATGGCGACTAAGGCTGAAACGACAACGACGGGCAGCATTATTGCCGATGCTATCGATATATTTTCCAATACCTTGATCAGCCGGTTATATAAAACCATATTTGAAAAGGGCGTTGCTCCATCCGATTATGGTTCGCTGACGCCCGGCGGGATGGGCCGGCCGGGCATCGCGGCGGCCAAGAGTTATAATTTGGAATTAACCAAGCCGAGTTTCCGGGTGCGCGGACCAATCGATATATTAAATACTTTAGTAAGCTGTCCAGCTGAGTTCAAGGAAACGAATAATTGCGTAATAGACGATGATTTTCGGGCGGCGCTTGATCAGAAGATGACGGTGAAGGAAGCGCTTGAAGCCGGACTCCTCAAAGGCGATCGGACGTTTGGCTATGACGCCACTGGCCAGGAGCCAGAATATTTCAATGGCTATCCCTACCGCAGCCTTGTGATATTAAGAAAATACCGAATAATCCCATCGACCTGGGAAGCGGCCGCGCTTTACATAAAAAATTACGTTTCGCCGGCAAAGAATTTCGGCCTGCAAGAGCTGGTTGATCTGTATGACGTTGAGCCGACACCGGAAAACGGAAATAATCCTTTCTATCATCTTATTGACCCCAACTGGGTTTTGAAGGTATCCGACACTTTCTGCAAGCGCGAGGGACCGGGCGAGCAACTGGTCACGGACCAGTATGAAAGAACCAAAGATACTAATGGTGATGATGTCATTAACGAAGCCGATGAGCCCCAGCGGATTGTGAGCCGAAACAACTATTGCGCTGACGAAAGGACCTGTATCGCCGAAGCGGAGGACGGCAGCTGTAAATTTTACGGCTACTGTACCGAAGAAAAGCCGATCTGGAAATTCCAGGGCACAGAGTGCGAGGCCTACGAAAACAGTTGCCAGACGTTCACCGACTCGGATAATAAAACCGTTTCCTATATTCAAAATACGGTAAATTACGATTCTTGTTCAGGCGATAACGCCGGTTGCCAGTGGTATTGCCAGGATTATTCGACTGGCCTGGATTCGTTTGTCTGCAGTTCGGAAGACTATCTCGCCTCCGGCGATAAAATACGCTTTGACGGCAGCGTCGAAGGATGTGAAAAGAAAGATCAGGGCTGCCATGAATACATCAGGCTCGTGCCCGGAACCAACTTAGTGGCTAATTCGGGCTTTGAGTCGTTTGGCCAGATCGAAGGTCTGCCTGATTCAGGCAAAGCCGATGACCAGGGTGATCCGCCAGATTCAAATTTTGCCGATAATTTCATGGCGAGCTACCCGCACTGGGAGTGGAAGAAAGACGGTACAATTACAACCTATGCCACTAGCCAGATGTATGAGGGAAGCTACTCAATGCTGACTACCGGGTCCGGCGCGCTAGAATATACGATTGATACGGCAGCCCAAACTTACGGAAAATCTTTTACCCTCTCGTTTTTCGGCCGCTCGAGCGATGGCTGCAACGGACTAGAAATGCAGATAGGCGCTGATCATAACGGCGATGATATCATGGAAAACTATGTTGATCCAGTTCAATATCCGTCGTTTGATATAGCGGCCGGAGAGTGGAAGAGACTGGTGGTTTCGGCAACGATTCCAGATCGGCCGGAAACGCCTTTTGATAATGACACCAAGATCGGTCTCAAAATTATCAAGCCGGCTTGCCAACTCTATCTTGATGCGGTTCAGCTTGAACTGGGTGATGTTACCTCTTATGTCAACTACGCCGGCTCCAATCAAATTTATGTCAAAGACCAGAGTGAGAATCTAGTGGCTAATGGCAGTTTCAGTATTGATAACGGCACTGATTTTTATCCGGCGTACAATAATGATCCGGGCATTGGCGCGGGTTATCGTAGTTCGCGAGAGCCAGGCAACAGTTCGGCTGACGGCTGGATCGGTACAACCATAAACATTGACGCGGGCTATGGAGACAAATACGCTGGTTCGGGCGGTTTCCAAGACGTCTCGGTAAGCCCAGGTTCCCGTTATGATGTTTATGCCTGGGTCAAGACTGGCGGAGCCGCCGCCCCGATTACAACTGAATGTCTGGACCAAAGCCACGCCGTCTTGGCTGACTGTAATCTGACTGCCAATGCCAGTGACGCCAGGACTCAGGTCATAGCTGATAATGGCTCATGGACCTGGGTTGATTTTGGCATAGAGGCTGATAATAGCGGCGCGGCCTTTGTTCGAATTAATCTTAGTGGCGGAGTAGTTGATAATATTGGCATGTCTTTATCATCAGAGTCCTTGGTTTGTCGGATGGATGAGGTCGGCTGTGAACTTTATGACCCGGCTGAAGCAGGCGACAAGGTGCCCGGCGTAGTCACTCCGGCTGATTATTGCCCGGCTGAATTTGAAGGATGCAAATCGTATATGCAGATGTCGTTAGCCAATGGTACTGATTTAAGCCTGGTTGAGAGAAACGGCATTAATCAGGAAACCGGTCTGCCTAATTTCAATTTAATCGCCAAGAGCGGCCAAACCTGCGAAGCCGCCTACGTCGGTTGCGAGGAATACACTAATCTTGACGAAGTGGCGGCGGGCGGCGAAGGCCTGGAATACTATACTTATATCCGTCAGTGCTTAAAGCCCGGACCAGAGTGCGCGACCTATTACCGCTGGGAAGGTGATGATGTTCGAGGTTATCAGCTGGTGGCCGAATCATTGAAAGGCTCGGCGAGCGGACCGCCTGAATTAACTGATGGGACATGTGATTGCGATCCCGCGACTGAAGCTGGCTGCACTCCATACTATGCCCAGAACGGTAACAGCTACTTGTGTTTGAATACGAAAACAATAACTTGTTCTGACGATTGCCATCCTTTGAGAAATACTCTGGACGGCACAGTCTATAACGCCATCCCGGCCCAGAGTATCAGATGCCCGAGTAATCAGGCTGGCTGCCGTGAATATCGAGGCAGCACCGGCTACAATATCCGCCGGGTTATCCAGGATGATTTTGAAGATGGCGATGCCAACGGTTGGGAGCCGGCTGAAGTCGCAATCAGCTCAGAGTCGCTCAAGGCCGGCGGCCTTTCAGTCAGAGTGCCCTCTGAAATGCGATATTCAGTTTCCTCATTGATAGAAACTGGCCGGACCTATCTGGTGGAGTTTTGGGCCAAGGCCGTGGACGCGGACTCGACTCTGACCGCTTCTTTTGATCCCAGTGGCACTAGTTTTGCCGGCGAGGCGGTTGCTACCAAGCAAGGCTGGAATCGTTACGTGCTCGGTCCAGCCCAGTTTTTGGCCAATGTCGATCCTAATGAGGTATTCAAGATTTCCGGCACCAGCGCGTTTTTCATTGACAATATCATCCTCTGGGAAACTAAGGGCAATGTTTATCTTAAATACAACAGCTTTAATGAGTGTCCGGATGAATGGGTGGGCTGCTCTCTTTATCGAGACAGTAAAAAGAATGATTATTACTTAAAGAGTTTCACCAGCCTGTGCCGGCCGGAAAAAGTTGGCTGTGAAAGCGTGATTGATACCCAGAATTCTGTTTCACCTTTTGAGACCGATACCCTAGGCCAGGTCACGGTGGCTGACAGCGTGCATCCATTGGTCAATGACTCTAAGCGCTATTGCCAGGCCGAGGCAAAAGGCTGCCAGGCTCTCGGCCGACCAAGCTTCGATCAGGACGGTCGGGTCAATAAATATGACACCGTTTACCTTAGGAATGTTCCTGACAACTATGCCACCAGTCTTTGCGAAGCGTCGCAGCAGGCCTGCGAGGCATACGCGATCGGCGGTGAGGGCGGAAGCTATGCGAATTTCAAAGACCCGAACGAGCAGACCTGCGAATATCGGACCGGCGTAAATATCCTGGGCAAGCTTTATGATACTTGGTTTAAGGCGGGAAGCGATAAACTTTGTCCGGTCGAGAAATATACCTGTGTGGGTGGGGCTAATGCAGGCAAGGCCTGTTTTGGCGGAGGCGGCGAGTGCCCTGACGGCAGTTGCGAACAGTATCTGGGAAATCCCCAGCCGACCAAAGTATGCGGTCCGCAGCAGCAGGAATATTGCCACGGCGGATACCGTAATGACCAGAAATGCAGCTCTCAGGCAGACGGTCAGGATCCGGTCCTGGGCTGTGATGATCCAAACAGCGATAATGACGGATTCTGCACTGATCACGCGGAAGTATGCTACGGCGGTAATCGGGCTGGTCAATCATGCGATTCTGACGCTGACCCGAACGATCCGGATTTCGGATGCGCTGATTCAGATGGCGATAATGACGGCTATTGCGCCGAAAGAGCCTGCCAGACCGATGATGATTGCAGCGAGTCCATAACTGGTGTTGCTGGCCTTTCCTGCTCGGAGTATTGGGTCGGTGAATGTAAAGACAAGGCCAGCGGCTGCAACGAGTACCGTGATCCGCAAGACCCGCAGCCATCTTTGGTGTCCAGCACTAACAATAGAATCTGCGCCGGCGGTCCGACCCCTGGGGCCTACTGTGATTCTGACTCTGCTTGCGGCGATGGCGGCGAGTGCGTTTATCAGGGTTGCCGCGCTTCTTGCCGGGTGGAGTATGACGCCCAGGGCAATTTCTATAAACTAGACGGAGACTGCGATCCTTTCGCTTACAGCGAGCCAGGAGACTATTTGCCGGGCTGTCAACCTTACTATTACATAAAGGGTTCGACGGATACGGCGTCATGCTATGGCGTGGTTAATTCCGACGAAGGGTGCATCCTCTTTAATAATACCAGCGGCGGCCAGTTAACCTATGATAGCGATCTGACCTACGGCGATATTGATGAAAATAAGGGCAGCCCGGTCCAATGCCCAGGCGTGGACAATTGTAAAGCCGATTCAAATACCATTATCAAGGTTGATCGGGACCGCGTCTGCAATCAATGGCTTTACTGCAAGACCAGCTTCACTTCCACGAATCAGGATGGGCAAGACGAGAGACTTTGTTACGACATCGGCAATTGCCAGGAGATGGGTTCGAACGGCGAATGCACCAAGCCGGTGGGCGAAGGACAGTGCGACAATGATCCGAAAAGAGCCTGCCGTTTGGACGCTGATTGCGAAAATAATGGCAAGTGCGTCCGTCCTCCGCAATATGAGCATCCGGACACCCCGGCCCCGGCTGAATATCTTGAACGTTTGGTCACCGCTCCATCGCACCCGACTGATTTGACTTATACTCCGGCCACGGTAGACGCGGTCAGGTATCTCTCCGGCTATTCGAGAGTGGGACTAACCTGGGGCTGTTCCGCAGATGGTGCCTCGTGTTGGCGCGATGGAATATGCGAAGGCGGTGAAAATGACGGCGGATTATGCCGGGATCAAGATGATTGTCCGGGCGTAGCCAACGGCTGCCAGGATGATCAATGTGGCACACCCAATGACGGCAATATTTGCCGGGTAGTTCACGGCTATTATCCGACAGCCGCGATGAGGCAAATCGGCGGCGGATTGGATCTACCGAACCATGATTTCGAAAATGGCAGTATCAGTCCCTGGCAAGCCAGAAACATGGAACAGATTCCCAGCAACATCAGCGTGATTGATGATCCCAAAAATCCGGGGGACAATAAAGTATTGATGGTTAATCCATCCGATCGGGATGCTGGGGCCAAAACCTCGATGAGTTCGCTGGTGCAAAATGACAGCAATTATATTATCAGCTTTAGAATTTTAAGTGATTCGCGAGAGACAATTAAGGTTCAATACTGCTATAACAACGATGACAACGACAATTGCCAGGAATTCGGCCGGGTGATCGCTACTGATTTTTGGCAGTACTATACTCTTAGCTTGAAAACAGACAATGTTGTCAGCCAGACGTATTTGAGTTTTGTGAAAGCTCTGCCCAACGGCGAGGGCGGAGGGCTTGAGCCGCCGATAAAATTCTATTTAGACGACATATTGCTTCAAGCCGTCCTGGAAAAGAAGGCGACTGACCAGCCGCCGGAACTTCCCGATGACGAGCGCATGGTTCAGCGGTCTTGCCGGCTCTATCCCGCGGCCAATTCCCTCTCCTGTGATTATGTCGATGAACAAAGCCGTATTTACAAGGGTTGGAAGGGCTATTGCCTTGAGCGTGATCCGCAGAACTCTAATATTTGCCTGCAGTGGTGGCCGGTTGATATTATTGAAGGCGAATCGAATATTTTCGGCGGTGGCGAAGTCGTCGGATATTATGGCGATGCCCCGCTCTATTATTGTCTTCAGTCGAGCTTCTATGAATATCGGAGACCCTACACCGTAGCATTTCATAACTGCAATTACGCGCATAACCATAAATGCGCTGATGGTTATTATAAATTCCTCTGCGAAAAGGCTGTCAGGGGTGGCGGTCACCAGGATCAATGCTGGCATGTTTGCATTCCAGATGGGATACCGTCGAGCGATGTTTGCGATTACTATGAACATGGGGATGATCATGATGAGCCGTTAGAATATACGAGTAAAAAAGAACCCCTGGCTGGCTTCTGGGCGCCTTTTGATGGAAATCTTGTCGGCGGAAGAAACAGCCCCTGGGATTACCCATATTTGAAGACCGAAGTATTGGCGCTGCGCTGTGATGTGGTCGGCCGGGCGGTTGATTCAAACGGCGAGAACACGGCTTGGGCGCAGAGGATAAATGGAGGTCTCTCGGCGGTTTGGGATATCGGCTATACGGAAAAACCCACTTCGGACCTAGATAACTACGGCAGCCTAGTGCCACCCGGCGAACAGAGCCTGACTGCTGAAGGAACGAATGACATTAATGACCCGGGAACCTGGGATTCGGACTTCAACTCGGCCTGGGGAGATCCTTTTACCGAGGCCTATGATTTGAAATCAAAAATGCAGCCGATTTATTATCTAAGCGGTGATCTAAATCCATACGCGAGTTTCTGGGATTCAAGTTATTTAGAGCTTGCCCGGGCTGGAGCGCCATATTCGTGCAAGCACAATACTAGCGGGGTAACAGCCTGCGATGACGTATTTCCGAGTACTTTTAAGCCGATTGAGCAGTTCAGTGGGAGCTTGGATCCGGCCATGCCCGGGTATCCGCCCTTGCCCGGACAGCCGCCGACAGGTTATGAAGCTGAAGGCGGTGGCTTAGGTTTGAAGAGGGTTGAGAGGCTTTTTGCCGACGTGCTAGGCGTCTGGGTCTGGGGTGATGGACGGTGTACGGACGTGAATGAATATTCCTGCACCTCGAGTAACCCGGACTACCTGCTGGCCGGAGAAAACTGCAGCGAAGGTGATAATTCGAATTGTAATATCGCGGCCGGCGTTTGCGCTGGTAAAATCTGCGTCGGCGGTGAAAAAGAAGGTGAGCCTTGCGGCTGTCCGGCAGGAGAAGTGTGTGAACCCAAATGGGTCTGTGAGGGAACGACCACAACCTGTGGCCTTTCTATTTGTACTGGCGGAGGAGACGATGCCTGTGTATCCGAGCGCTGCGAAGGCGGAGATGAACCAGGAGCAGCCTGCTCGATATCAAATAATTGTCCGCTCGGCGCGACCTGTTCCTCGGTCGGCGGAGATAAAAAGTGCGTTTCCAACACAAATCCAGACTGCGACTGTCCGGGTATTGGCACTTGCACCACGGTCACGGTTTGTCAGGATGACCTTACTGGTCCCGCTTGCACGGAAGATGAGGAATGCGGTTGGTGGTGCGGAGGCAGAACCTTAGGCTCCAGGCCTTGTGTGACTAATGATGATTGCATAGGCCTGCCACCGCCAAAGGATGTGTGTCTGCCCGTAGACAATATGTGCGGCGCGGTGAGACAGCGTTGTGACGGAGACACAACAGTGTCGTGCAGCATTGAAAACAATTGCCCGACTACTTATACCTGCAATACAAATTCCAAATGTACCTACGGAACTTTTGAATGCGACTGCGAGGGCACAGGCGGCTTCTGCGCTAATGGAGTATGCAGCGGCCGGCCGAGCCAGCTTTGCGCTTCAAATGGTACGCCTCAGAATTATTGTCAGGGTTTAGGCACCTGCCTTAGCGACGCGGATATCTGCCGTAAGAGCGCTAATAGGTGCAATTGTGAACCTGGAGTGGCCTGCAGTGAAAGAGAAAGGTGCAGTACGTCGCTTGAGCTTTGCGAAGAAACCGGCGTTTGCGGAGCCGGGGGGGTATGCGCTGACGCAGTCTGCGTCGGAGGCTTAAACGACAAGCTGGCTTGTGAAGACGACAATGATTGCGAGGGGGGCATTGACGAACACGGCAATCAGGTGCCGGATGGTTTTTGCGCTGAAGCAGTTTGCGCCTGGCAAGGTGATGAGCAAACCGGAGGTTGCGGATATTACTGCGGCCAGGCCTGCGGTTCTGACGCGGCTTGTTTCGGAGTGAGCGGCGGCGTCTGTGAGGAATATATTGGTGTCTGCACGGTCGGCGATAATATTGGCGAAGGATGTAATGTCGAGGATGATTGTCCCTGCGTCATTGAAGAATGCCCTAGTGCGCCGGATAAATGCGGTGATAAGGTCTGTGTTGGCGGCCTACTGTCTGGACAGCAATGCGATGAGTTACAGGGCGGCTACACAAATCCTGATAATTATTGCAATCAGATTGATGACGGCCTGACTTATAATCCGGGCGACACTAAATATTTCGAAGACACCACGCTCTTTAGGACAGCCTATAACAATGATTTCGCTAGCATGCCTCAATGCCGCTTAGTAAATAATACCGGCGAAAGTTCTGATACGCGGCCCGATCAAACCAGCGGCTTTCCCTATGATTATTGTTGGATCCAGCCGTCGGTATTTAATATCAAGATTAACAACCGGACCGGGGCAATACAAATTCCAAACGGCGGCGGCACGGCCATATTGAGCTTTAATTCGACGGTCGATTCTGAACAGATACCAATAAAGAATATATTTATTGACTGGGGCGACGGCACACCCCTCCAGACAATAAACGTAGCAATCGGACCGCTCTCAAATCCCGATGGTCCCTATCACTATGCCCACCATGAGTATGTATATCCAAGCTGTGCAGATGGCTGCTACGTGAGAGTGTGGGTTCAGGACAATTGGGAAAAGGGCAGCGGAAATTGTTCTGGTGGTGATCGTGACGGCCAGCAATGCGCTAATAATGCTGAGTGTTTTGGTGGTAGCTGCCAAGGAGCGTGCCGGGGCGGTGATACGCCGTTCGCGACTTGTCGATGGTCTGAAGCGGAGCCGTTCCCTTGCGGCAGTTCACCCGCCTATTGTTCGAGCTATTTCTCAGGAATTGTAAAAGTTACCTCATAAATTTTCATAATGCTTAGATTAGATTTCCATCCCAGTCAAAAGACGCGGCGCTGGCTGATTATCGGCTCGGTAGTTTTTATATTGATAGGAGTTTTGGTTGCCTGGTCCCCGGCGCGGGCAGGCCTGTTTGGTCCATTGGATGAAACGTTGGCTAATTTTTTGGCAAAAGTCCTATTTACCATACTCTCCTTGCTTGGTAAATTATTGCTGGTGCTGATCGACATAATGTTGACAGTCGCCAAGTTTAATAATTTCGTCAGGTCATACGCGGTTGAAAAGGGCTGGGTAGCGGTGCGCGATCTTTGCAACATGCTGCTAATAATAGTCCTGCTGATCATCGCCTGGGGCACGGTCATGAGGATCGAATCGTATCATTACAAACGCTCCTTGCCGAAATTTATCCTCATGGCTTTCCTGATAAATTTCTCGAAGTCGATTGCCGGATTTTTCATTGACTTGTCGCAAGTCATCATGATGACTTTTGTCAACGCCTTTAAGGACGCGGCGGCGGGTAATCTGACCAGCGGGGCGGGCCTGCAGAAAATTTTGATGTTTTCCGAGCAGATCGGCGACCAGAAGGTCGAGGTGGGCGAGGTGATCGGCGCCATCATCTTAGGCATTATTTTGCTGGCCATTATGATCGGGGCGGTGCTGATGGTAACGATTATTCTGCTGGGGCGGATTCTAATGTTATGGATTTTAGTGGTATTGTCGCCGTTGGCTTATCTGGGCGAGGCCATGGACAAGATGAAGTCCCTGGCTTCGAAGTGGTGGAAGATGTTCGGACAATATTTGGTAGTGGGGCCTGTTTTGGCTTTTTTCCTGTGGTTGGCCATGACCGTATTATCTAATCCGGCTCATCCCGGGCAGGCGGGTGAAGAATTGGCAAGCGCTGGCGCGAATAACAGTCTTACAACCACCGAGGATTCAGTGAACCCGTTAGGCATCTCCGCGGCGATTTCAGACATTTCCAGTTCGAAAAATTTGATGAATTATATCGTGGCCGTGGCTTTGCTCTTCGCGGCGAGCATGGCGGCGAACGAATTAAAAACTCTGGGTGGTAATCTCGCCCAGTCAGTCAGGCAGGGGGTTTCTTCGAGGATCGCCAAGGCGCCGTTTCAAGGTTATAACTGGCTTTCAAGAAAGGCTTCAGCCGGCCGTTTGCCAAAATGGCTGGGCGGAGAAAGATTAAAAGGTCTGCCGCTCAATCCCGTGGATGTGTATCAGAACATCAAACGGGGAATGGCTGGTAAGCGCGGCGAGGAGGATTTTCTCAAACAGATGTATGCCGAGGAAAGACTAATGAAAGGCGGCCTCACAGCTCCGTTATTAGGGGCGGCTGCGCCTTCTCTGGTTACGACATATTTTCGAGGTTTTGCTTATTCTCATGGTTTAAAGACCCTGGTCCATAAGGGTATGTTAAAGAAAAAAGACGAAGATCTTCGAGAAAAGGAAAAAGGTCTAAGCAGCGCTGATAAAGCGACAAAAGATATAGAAGAAGCAGTGGCAAAAAACCCCGCGCTGGCATTTGAATACTTAAATAGACAGCGTGAAATTGCCGATAAGACAGGAATAAAAGATATCAATGATCCGAGAATAGTTGCCCAGGTCCAGAAGGAATTAGCTGAGAAACATGGCGGAGATGAATATATAGCGGCAGTCAGGAGAAGGGACAGCGCGAGTTCGCAAGTGAATCGTTTAAAAAAAGATATAGCGCACTGGGAGGGGTATGCGCCTCGGGATACTCTGTATCAACAAATGAGGCGGATTAAGGACGAGGAGGAAAGAAAGAAATATCCGACAAACGTTGCCGATGAATTGATAGATTCGTTCAATGGCGCTATGGCGCGCGGAGATGCTGATGCGGCTAGAGGAATTTTTCTCCAAGCGGCAAAAGTCGGGCATGAAAATGAATTATGTAATTATGGACCGGCGGCGACGACAAACTATTATCACCATCGGGGCGATGCGGCTAGAGGAATTGCCGGAGAAGGCGTAATGAATGAGAATGACATGAGGGCTTATATCAAAAAACATGAATTGACCAAAGAACAGATAGAAAAACAGTTTGACAATAAAGGTAATCCATTTGCCGAGGTTGGCGACCACTTTGAATATAGCCAGAGAGGCTTAAGCGCCTTTGTCCAGGAAGCGTTCGTCAGGCAGCTAGGGCAGGACAAGCAAACCGCTTTTGGACTCCAGAGTGACGTCAGCAAAATCGCCTATGAGACTGGACATGACGGAATTATCGAGGGAGTTGGTTCGAGGCGAGGCAAATTCTTTCAGCGGGCGACAGATGACCAGCAGACGCGGTCAAAAATTGAGCAGTCGAAAATGGATTTCGAAAATCATATGCGTAGGTCGAGTCGATTATCACCCTGCGATGAATTTCTGTATGATCCGAAAGATCCCTCAAAGGGTCGATATTCACGGTTTAATCAGGCTGGGGCTTCGATGTTCGTGGAGAAATTTCCAGCTATCAGCAGTCTGATTGGAAAAGAGCGATATAACGCCAATGCCGCGGCACACCTGGTCAGATACAATATGGATTTATTGACCGGGCCATTGCGCGAAATGACCGAGAGAACCCTGAAATCCGAAGCAGAAACTAGGAGTACGCTCGAGCGTTATCTTAGAAGCAAAGAAGCATCACCCGAATTGAAGAAAGAGTATCTGGGAAGCGATGGCAAGATTATTGATGCTAAGGTCCCGGTATTTCAGAAGAAATATGTCGATGTTAAGTTAGAGGAATATGATAATGCTTTAATCCAGTTGCAACACTTTGCCGCTACCCAGCCGGAAGAAGGAGGCGTGTCTACGGACGAAATGGAAAAGATCAGACAGGTTGGTGAAACCCTGCGCGCTCATGATGTTAAAAGGTCTGTTACTTAAAGATTGAGGTATATATTAATAGTATGGCTATCAATTCCGCAACTAAAAAACCGCCAGTTGAATTGCCGGATTTGCGAAAACCGGAAACCCTGAGAGAATTTCAGTCGTATTATGAAAAATTCGCTAAGTTTGACAATAGCGAGGGGGCTTTTATGTTGGCAGATAACATCAAACGATTGCTGGAACTCCAGAGCGACTTGGAGACAAGCTCGCCCGAGCTTTATCGCGGATACGACAGACTGCAGTGGAAACTCAATTTTATCGCATTGACGCAATATCCCGAAGACAAGGCTTTAGAATTTTTTAAAAACCATTTTTCGCTAGTTTATGAAATACCTGATTACGATCCCTGGCAAAAAATAAAAAGCCTTCTCGTGAGCATGGTGACGCTGGAAAGCCGCAACCTGTACAAAAGGAAAATTATTGAAGCCTTGAGGGAGAATAATGAGATTTTTACTCCCGAGACCGTGACTAAGGACGGGGTGGAACAAAAGGGCACGATCAAAAGCTGGCTTATAGATTCGGTAATCAATCTAGGCACTAAGAGCATCCCGATAGTACAACTTGCCGATTACTTAGTTAATAGTCCTAACACGAAAAATATTTCTGCCGACTCTCGAGAAAAATTGCGTTCGCTTTTAATTTTGGTTGAAAAGCTGAAGACACCATCTGATGATCCTGCCGGTTTTGAGTCGGTGGCTGACATCGATGAAGAAGATGCAATTGGGGCGATTCGCGGAGGTGTTTTAGACAAATATGAGGAATATAAAAAAGAAAAGATGAATATAACCGAGGTGGCAAAATATCTCGCAATGTCGCCAGTAAAGACTAAGACAGGAAACGCGCCAGACAATATTGATACTGACAGGATAACAACTAACCGGTTAAAGCCAGAGATTGAGGAAAAACAAATTACTAAGCCAGAGACAGCTAGACATTTGCAGACAAGAGATATAATCAAGGCCTACACCCAGAATCCCGAAGAGCAGAGAGCGATTGCCGAGGAAGAAAGGGCAATTCTAGCTCAAGTCGGCCAGGGCACGCTTAATGTTAGGCAAGAATTGGATGAGGTGATTCAGAAGCGCGATCGGATTAAACTGGTGGCCTTTTTGATTGTTTTGGCTAAAACCCAGGACTTCTTCACGGTCATGGCCGCTGACGCGGGTTTTCGCCAGTCGCTCAAGGATAAATACGGCGTCGAGGCAGAGGATCAATTTAGCAAGATGCCGGCTGACCCGATTTTTTACAGCCTGTGGTTGCAGTATATTCTAAGAAACAAAATCGGGATGCTGGAGTCTGATTCAGCCAGAATTGCCACCAAACTGGCCAATCTTCTCGGCCGAAAATACCTGAAGGCGTCTTTTATCGATACAGTCACCGGCACTTTTAAGTGGGCAACGATAAGGAAAGAAAAGGACCGGCTGACGCTGGTGACATAAATAATTTTGGATAATAGTTTCGCAGTAGGCGAGGATGATCATCCTCGCCTACGTTTGTATCAATACCGATTACCGATGGACAAATGACCAATAATAGCTTATTATTTAAGCATAAATAACGCAAACTTTTTAATAAATGGGCCTAGAAAGTATCATCGTCGTTGTTGTAGGACTAGTTTTGTTTGAAACAATCACCAGTGTTGATAACGCGGTTGTGAACGCAGACATCCTCGGTACTATGTCGGCGCGCTGGCGGCGATGGTTTTTGATTTACGGTATATTTTTCGCCGTATTTGTCATCCGCGGACTTCTGCCGCTCTTGATCGTCTATCTTTCCACGCCGGGCTTGAGCATCGGGGAGGCTTTCATCGCGACGTTTTCCCAAGGCGGCGGCGCCAAAGAAGCGATTGAGAAACAGGCGCCGGTGCTTTTGGCTGGTGGCGGCATTTTTCTCATTTTCCTCTTTTTGCATTGGCTTTTTCTCGAAGAAAAGAAATACGCCTTTTTCATCGAGCGGCATATTCACCACAAGCTTGGTTTTTGGTTTTACGCCATCGCTTCGGTTATTCTGCTGGTAATCGTCTGGTCGACCATCAGGCTTAATCCTCTTATTTCACTTGGCGCCGTGGTTGGATCAACGGCCTTTTTTATCGTCAGCGGTTTCAAGAGGAACGCGGAAGAAAAGGAAAAACAGCTAATGCACGGCCATTTAAGTGATATCAGCAAGGTTTTGTACCTAGAATTGATTGATGCCTCTTTTTCAATTGATGGCGTGCTGGGCGCGTTCGCATTCACGATCTCCGTTCCGCTGATCATTGTGGGCAATGGCATCGGTGCGTTTATTGTCCGATATTTAACCGTGCATGGAATTAACACAGTAAAGAAATACGCCTATTTGAAAAACGGCGCAATGTACTCGATTGGCCTCTTAGGTTTGATTATGATTTTGGAAAGCTTTGAGATTCACGTTTCTTCCTGGGTATCGCCGGTCATAACATTTATCGTGGTGGGGTTTTTCTTTTTCCTCTCGCGCCGGGAATTACAGATTAAAAAGGTAATATAAGTATGAGCAAGGTCATTTCGCGTCAATGGGTACAGCTTGATGAAGAGCCGGCGGCAAATTTTCCCATGACGCTTTATTACATGGGCGCGTCAATCGCCTCACACAAGGTCGGCGCCCGATCCGGACCGATCGCTTTAATTTACCATGGCCGTTCGGTTCGCGAATGCGTGGTAAAAAACGGCTTAGCTGAACCTGGCCGAAAAATCCTCGAGCGCCTGGAAACCGATCGAAAATTTTTACCCTGGATGTGGCAGACAACTCGCCGATTGATTAAACCGTTTTTAAAGCTATCACAGAAGATTTACCAGACAGATTTGCGAAGCCTGGCCAATATTGAACTATTAAAATTATACGAGCAATGGTCAAAATTAGCCCAGGGGATTTTGGCCGCCAGTACCTATGGAACAGTGATGGAGTTTGAGGAGCCGGTTTTGTCCGGTCCGCTATATGAATATCTTCAAACAGCCGCGCCGAAAAGATTACGATCAGATGCTGGGACTATCTTTACGGTCCTGACCACGCCGGTTGGTGAAAATGAAAACCGGCTGGCTGAAATTGAGCTAATAAAAATAGTCTTACGGTCAGATATTAATAAATCCAAATCTCCAGAAGCTTTATTATCCTACTTGCAGAAAAATGATTCAAAAACCCTGAAGCGAATTTCCGCCTACCATGAGCGGTTTGCTTATTTGTCGTATGGTTACAGCGGCCCCAAAAAAAGACTTCTAGAAACGCTTGATGATATTCTCCGCCACGCCAGCCAGCCACGCCGACAGCTTCAGAAACAATTGAGTGCCCTGAAACATGCGGATAAAACGGTTAGGCAGAAGCAGGCCGTCTGGTTTAAGCGATTAAAAATGGATTCAAGCCAGCGCCGTAAATTTATCACCTTGCGGGACATTGGCGGCTTGAAACGTTGGCGTAAGAAGTTGACGGTTCAAGGCCAATATTTAATTCATGAGCTGCTGGTTGAAATAGCCAGACGAATTAATGTCCCTTTGATTGCCATTCAATCGCTGGCTCCTTGGGAAATGCGTCGAGTCTTGATTCAAAAACATTACACCCGGAAGGAATTACTCAAACGAGCCAAGGAAACCGTGGTTTGGCTTGATGGCTTAAAGTGGAGTGTTTTACCAGCCAATCAGGCCAAACGGGTGATAAATGAGATTAATAACTCGTTAAAAGTTAGAGGGACTTATCGGGAGTTGACGGGCATGTGCGCTTGTACGGGCCGGGCGCAAGGCCACGCGGTTATTCTGCGCAGTGCTTCTGATCTGGCGAAATTCGATGCTGGAGACATTATTATATCACCGGCAACTTCTCCAGAATTAGTTCCAGCCATGCGAAGAGCATCAGCTATCGTAACAGATGCTGGCGGAATAACTTCGCATGCCGCCATTATCTCGCGCGAGCTCGGCGTGCCCTGTGTGATTGGCACAAAAATCGCGACCAAGGTATTTAAAGATGGAGATCGTGTGGAGGTTGATGCGACTAAGGGGATAGTAAAACGAATATAATATGCTGGACAAAATCAAAAAAATCGAGTGGCAGCAACTGGTTTCGCGGCGTGAAGCCCTGCTTATGCGCTCAATAACGGACAACGCGGGGGAATATTTTTACCGAGCCGCCGGATTCCACTGGCCGGTCAAAAACGTTTTTCGGTTATCAGAGGGACCGCTTATCTACGGCGATCACTGCCTGGCAAATCTCTCTGAAATATATCAGCGAGGCGGGGTTAAGCTCTTGAGTCGATTTAGGCAACGTCTTGTCTGTCATGTTACGCGTCTTGATCGCTTAGCCCATTTCTTGGAAAAGCAGGAATGCTCGAGTTGGCCGCGAAGACGATTAGTATATTATGCAAAGAAATACCATCGTTACGCTTCATGTGCTCATAATTTTCTGACTCCGCTCGCGGTGGTAGATTCATACCTTAGCCAGGTAATTTTAGATGAATTACCGCCTGCGCCGGAAGAGAAAAAGAGAGAGTGGTTACGCACGCTAACTTTTCCAGATAGGGAAAACAGCCATATGACAGAGGAACGTTCATTGTATAAACTTCTCCAACTGTTTCGGAAGAATCGTGCCGCATATCGTCTGCGGCTTGCCAAACATGTGGAAAAATTCGCTTGGATCGGCGCCCGCGGATATTGGTGGGATGACGCCTGGACCGAAAAAGACATTGAGATACGTCTAAAAGAGCTTAGAGCGCAAAAGAAAAATCCCGCTCGTGAGTTGCGAAGGATTGAGACGCAGCGCCGGGTGATATTTCAAAGAGCTCAGGCATTAAATCGTCAATTAAAAATAACTCGCCAGCGCATACTCAAAACATGTATTTCACTAGCGAAAGAATTTGCCTATTTGCGGACGTGGCGTTCTGATACGATATATTCGGCCGGGTATTTTGCCCGAAATCTTTTTTATGAAATTGCCCGACGCGCGCGCTTTCCTGAAGATGATGTTGTCTATCTGACTTTTATTGAACTGATGCGCATGGCCAAAACCGGTCGGGCGCCTGTTTCCAAGGAGGAAATACGGCGTCGGAAACAGTTTTATGGAGAATGGTATCACGAGGGAAAATATTACGTTTTTTCTGGCCGGACATGGAAAAAAAGACTTAGAATGATATTTTCTACACACCCGGATAATAAACAGTTTTTCGGCACGGTTGCCTATAAAGGAAAGATGAAAGGCACGGTCCGAATCGTGCGATCGACGCGCGATTTATCGCGAGTAAAACGCGGCGATGTCATGGTGGCGGTCATGACTTTTCCGAATTTCATATCGGCCATGGAAAAAGCGGCCGCCTTTGTCACTGATGAAGGCGGGATTCTCTGCCATGCGTCAATTGTCTCACGCGAAATGGGCAAGCCCTGCATCATCGGCACTAAGATCGCCACTCAAGTTTTGAAGGATGGAGATAGGGTTGAGGTTGATGCCACAAAAGGAATAGTAAAAAAGATAAGGTAATGGTGAATGCTATCATGCTATATAGCATGATAGCGCCTGATTAACTATTACAATCATGAATTCTATCAAACAAAAATGGTTTACCTACACCCGCGGCACCATCCCCGCTTATCGGCTTGAAATCGCCTTACGGGGGGTACAGGTGTTCGGCACTAGGTACAACGGGTCACGCGCCGACCGAGCGCTTTATACCGTGCATGGCCAAAACTTGACCTGGGGCTGGGATGAACGGCAGCTTTTTACCGTGGGGAGAAAAATAATAAATAAATGCTCAACCAAATCCGGTCAGGCCAGGCATTTTCGCGATATTCAAAAGTTGATTGAGCACGCGAATCAAGCCTCGGAGAAAGTCCGACAAATGGATTTGCGCCGATTGAGCAACGACGAGTTGATCAAGCTCAATCTGTGGCTTTTTCAAGAAACCGGACCAGCGCACGGCTGGCTTGATTTTGACATTGACGCGGTGGATGCGGTCTTTGAGACATTCTTGATTGACAGGCTGCGTCAGGAGCTTCCCCAAGGTTTGTCAGAGGCAAAATTTGCCGAAATTTACAAGCAACTAGCCACACCAATTCATCAGACTTACGTAGCCGAGGAAGAATTAGCCATGGATCAGGCGATTCGGCGGGGATTGAGAACAGCTGATGTTCATAGGTTGTATGAGCGCTATTGGTGGACACCTTTGGGTTGGGAGGAGGCCAGGATTATCCGCGAAGACGATTATCTTAAGAAGACTGTTCATTTCCGGAAAAACCGTCCCAGTCAGACGCAATTGAACAAAATGGCTTCTCTGGTTCAGCGCGCGGCCGAGAATCGCAAGAAGCTTCTTAAAAAATATAGACTTTCATCCGCTATCAGGCACTGGCTCGCGGTTCTCGACCGTTACGCCTATTACCACGATCGGCGTAAAGAAATGCAATGCCGAAGCATCTACGCCTTTCATCTCTGGCTGCGGGCGGCGGGGCGTCAGTTGGGCATTTCAGCCAAGGATCTCGAATGGTTTTATTCCCATGAGATATTTCGATTTCTCCGCGGCCAGAAGTTTAATCGGCGCGAATTAGTCACGAGGAAGAAAACAATGTTTGTCCTGGCCAATAAATCCCGTTTAACTATTTTAAGCGGCCGTCGCGCTCTGACAAAACGGCAGCAGACGCTTGGCTCATTTGTGCGGGCGGTAGCTGAGCTGAAGGGCTTGGGTGTGACAAGTGGCATTGTTCGGGCGCGGGCGCGCGTGTGCAATGGCGTGGCTGAGGCGAGCCGGAAAGTAAAAGGTGGGGATGTTTTAATCTGTGGCATGACCCTGCCGGAATACGTTCCGGTGATGAAGAGAGCCGCGGCGATTGTCACGGACGAAGGCGGTATTACTTGTCACGCGGCCATTGTGGCGCGGGAATTGCATAAACCATGCATCGTCGGCACAAAAATCGCGACTAAAGTATTTAAGGATGGGGATAAGGTGGAGGTGGATGCAAGCGAGGGCGTAATTAGAAAGCTCTGACCGTTCCAGGCTTGTAAATCTTTAGATTTACAAAACAATCCACTCTGGATTAAATGGCCCCGAGCCCGTGGTGGTGTTTTGGTAAAGCTAAAGCTTTACAGGCCGGAGCGATGTGTGGTGGCGTTTTGGTAAAGCTAAAGCTTTACAAGCCGCAGTGGCGTGTGGTATCTTAAAACAGTGGGGAGATAAAGGAGTAATTTATATCTAGATTTAAGCGCCACATACCATTACACCTCTATATTGACGACGGGGTGTATTTTGTTACCTCAAGAACAATTGATGGCAAAAGGTTGTTTAACACAAATCAGAAGATGGAAATTGTAATAGATCGTTTACGAAAATCGATTATTAAATATGGGATTAATCTATACGGATGGGTAGTATTGATGAATCACTACCACATCCTTTTCAGCCTCCCAAGAGGTAAATTGTTAAGTTCTTTGACGAGATTTATTAATGGCGGAAGCGCGCATGAATTGAACAGATTAGATAATCTAGCTGGCCCTAAAGTCTGGTGGAATTATTGGGACAATTGTATTCGTGGGGAAAAAGATTTTTTTACTAGGCTGAATTATATACATCATAATCCGGTTAAGCATGGTTATGCAAAGGCGAATCGAGAGTATCCATATTCAAGTTATAACTGGTATAGGGAGAAATTCGGCGTTGAATATATAAATGATTTAGAAATGAGCTATCCGGTGATTGATTTTACAGATATAAACTGACCATTGTTAGTCTTGATATAGCCGTCATAGAGATATAAACAGCGCTCCCATGCTACATAGCATGGGAGCAAAGAAATAAAATAGTTTAAAAAGAAAAAGCCCCCACACTATCGGATTGAACGATAGATGGGGGGGGCGCAATGAGCGATGATGATGAGGTTGGTTACACCTCGGGGAAGCCTTGGAAGATCACCTCGGAGCCGACCAGTTGGGCTTCCAGGGTCTCGGTATCGACCCGGACCACATACTTCACGATCCCAGCCAAGTCGAGACGCGGGGTGTTGTCAGGATCCAGGACAGCCAACTCGCTGCAAGGCGAGTGGCTGCCGACCAGGAACATGAGGGGTTCACCCTCCATGCGGTCTGCATACCGAGCTGCCCACTTGAACAGGCACTCGGTGAACCGGCCGCGGATCTGGCATGAAGCAGGTCGGAGTCGGAGCCAGAGCCTGACTGTTTCCTTTGCGCCTGCCTTTACTGCAGACTGAACATTCAGCATGGCTGCTTGGATGGTGTCCTCGGGATAGTCCCGGGTGGCATGCTCGTAGCCGAAGCCCGGATCTTGGCGGGTGGTCAGCATAGCCTGATCCAGTTCTTTGAGTGCTACCCGAGTGGTCTCATGAGCCCGGGCCATCTCCGAAGACAGAGCTGCGAAGAACCCGGCATCTGCGAGATATTCGCGAGTCGCCTGCCTGACCTGTTCCCTTCCTGTTTCAGTCAGAGCGTCACCGTCCTTCTCACCGTGCCGCATGACATAGAACTCAACCAGTCTCGTAGACATCCGACCCCTCCTTGTTGGAGTTGAAGTATACAGGAAGCCGAAACCTCCGGTTTAATTGCCAAAAAAGAGCAAGTACTGAACGAACTGGAAACATTAACATACCCGGGCAAACTTGTCAACGGGTTTTTGTAAAAATTTGAACTATTTGATATACTAAATAAGTTATGACCACGCGAAAAAAGGTCTGGATAATGTTTCTTTTTATCCTCATTTTGGCTGGATTAGCCGGAGTGGTGGATTATCCGAAGGGTCCGGATCTTAAAATTGGCAGTAAAACTCGAGAACTTAACGTCAGGCTCGGTCTTGATTTACAGGGCGGGTCGCATTTGGTTTATGAAGCTGACGTGGCGAATATCGCGGAGGCTGACCGCTCTTCAGCTTTGGATGGCGTCAGGGACGTGATTGAGCGCCGGGTCAACGCTTTTGGCGTATCCGAGCCGGTGATTCAGACCAGCAAGGTCGGGGATAAATGGCGGGTAATCGTTGAATTAGCCGGAGTATTTGACGTGAATGAGGCGATTAAGCAGATCGGCGAAACTCCGCTCTTGGAATTCCGGGAGCAAAAAACACCCGAGCCTTTGACTGATGAGCAGAAGAAAGCGATCCAGGCTTTGAACGCCGAGCAGAAGAAAAAGGCCGAAGACATATTAAAACAAGCCTTGCAGCCAGGAGCCGATTTCGCGGCGCTAGCCAATCAGTATTCCGAGGATCAGTCGAATGTCCAGAGCCAGAACGGCGGGGATTTAGATTTTTTCGCGCGCGGGACAATGGTGACGGAATTCGAAACGGTGGTCTTTGATAAAATGAAGGTTGGAGAAGTTTATCCCGAACTGGTGGAAACTCAGTATGGATATCACATTATCAAGAAAACAGACGAGCGGACAACCGGCGAAGGCGATCAAGCAACGGTCGAGGCGCGCGCCAGCCATATTTTATTACTGAAACAGTCAGAAGAGCCTGCGGCCACTGCGGAATTTGTTAATACCGGATTGTCAGGCAAGCAATTGAAGCGCGCTGACGTTCAATTCGATCCGAATAGCGGCGCGCCGCAGGTGTCCCTGAAGTTTAATGACGAAGGCAAAGAACTTTTTGCCGCCATTACCAAACGGAATGTCAGCAAGATCGTTGGAATATACCTGGATGGTTCGCCTATCAGTCAGCCTGTGGTCCAGCAGGAAATCGATTCAGGCGAGGCGGTGATTACGGGCTCATTCACTCTGCCAGAAGCCAAGACTCTGGCCCAGCGATTGAATTCAGGCGCGCTTCCGGTTCCGATTAAATTGGTGAATCAACAGAATATTGGCGCGTCTTTAGGAAAAAGTTCGGTAGAAAAAAGTCTTTTAGCCGGCTTGATTGGGATATTGATTGTCGCGATCTTCATGATTTCTTATTACCGTCTGCCCGGAGCATTGGCCGTGATCGCGCTTCTGATTTATTCCCTGATTGTTTTGGCGATTTTCAAGCTTTGGCCGGTGACTCTGACATTGGCGGGCGTGGCTGGCTTTATCCTGTCAATCGGCATGGCCGTTGACGCCAATGTTCTGATTTTCGAAAGATTGAAAGAAGAGATACGTTTGGGTAAACCGATAGCCAGCGCTATTGATGAGGGATTCCGGCGGGCCTGGCTTTCGATTCGCGATTCCAACGTTTCAAGTTTAATTACCTGCCTGATTCTAACCTGGTTTGGCAGCAGCTTGATTAAAGGCTTCGCCCTGACCCTGGCTATTGGTATTCTCGTGAGTATGTTTTCGGCAATTACCATCACCCGGACTTTTTTGCGCCTCATTGTCGGAGAATGGATGCTTAAGCATAAGAAATTAATAGGAGCTAATCTCTAGTATGTACCGAATAGTACAAAAAAAATATCTTTGGTTCACTCTTTCCGGCCTGTTGCTCATTCCCGGGGCCATCTTTTTAGTACTGGGCGGATTGAAACCAAATATCGACTTCACTGGCGGTACGATGTGGCAACTTAAATTTGCCGCGAATCGTCCAACCGTCCAAGAGCTGGAGACAAAGCTGAAGGAATTGGGTTTGAACAATTTGACGGTCCAGCCAGTCGGTGACCAGGGTGTGACAATAAGATCGCAGGCGATTGACAATGAAAAGCGAGTCCAGCTCCTGCAAAGCATTCAAGAAACCTATCCAGGATTGGCTGAAGAAGCCTATGAAACAGTCGGTCCAACAATCGGCAAAGAATTAAAACAGCGGGCAGTGACGGCTGTTATCCTTGTTATGCTGGGAATTATTTTTTATATCACCTTTGCTTTTCGAAAAATATCAAAGGCGACAATCATTCCGAGCTGGGTTATGGGCTTAGCCGCGATTATCGCCCTGGCCCATGACATGCTCTTTATGCTCGGTCTATACGCTTTTCTCGGATATTTTTATCAGGTTGAGGTCGGGGCGCTCTTTATTACCGCCCTGCTGACTATTCTGGGTTTCTCGGTCCATGATACGATCGTAGTTTTTGATCGAATCCGCGAACACATGCTTCACGGTTCTGGCCAGGACTTTGAGACAATCATTAACGACAGCGTCAATCAGACTATAGCCCGGTCATTAAACACCTCGCTCACCACAATTTTTGTACTGGTGGCCCTGTATTTGTTTGGCGGCGAGTCAATCCGGTGGTTTGTTTTTGCCATGATTGTCGGCATTATCGCCGGTACCTATTCGTCAATATTTATTGCCAGCCCGCTCCTGGTTATTTGGCAAAAAATCAAATCCAGAAAGCGTTCATAATATAGGATAAACTGCCAAGATAACATCTGCCTCGGGGGCATTTTTTAATTTGGATAATAAAATCCTGTCTCAACATTATTTATATCCACTCCAATGTTTTCTATACCCATAAGAGCAGTAATGCGAAAATTCTAAGTATTCCGCAGTAATATTCTATATGCATGGTTATCAGGGCGTGCCATTTCGCGCTTGACACAAATTCTTAGTTATGCTATACTAATAGGAGAAAGGTAAAGGATTGACTTGGCAGGCAAATTGTATTAAGATATGCGATTAGGCCGAATTTGGCCTAATTATAAGGTAAAATATTCATGGAAGAGTCTATTCTCGACAAAGTAATTTCCAGCAAACAGAGCCAGGAATTGAGGGAATTCAACCCACCCGAAGTGGCCGCCTCTTTGCTTAAACAGCTGAGCAATAAAGAGGAGGATATCCTGCGCCGCCGCTATGGTTTAAATGGTAAATCCAAGCAAACCCTTGAGGAAATCGGGAAGTTTTATAATCTAACCAGAGAACGGATCCGTCAAATCGAGAGCACGGCCATTAAAAAAACAAAGGGTTTAAAAAACTTTACCAATTTGATTGAACCGATTGAACACGCGATTCAATCCGTCCTCGAACAAAACGGCGGAGCTATGTCAAAAGAGAGGCTAATGGAAGAGCTTTTTGAATTCTCCACTGATACACCGATCAGCCGGCAATCAGTGTCATTCATCATTTCGCAGCTTTTAAGCGATCGTTTCGTAAGCCAGCCAGCTAACGACTATTTCCGTTCTTCGTGGTATTTACCGACAGTATCGCTGGAGAAGGTAAAAAGGGTCATTGATAAATTAATCAATCTGATCAAAAGCAAGAACCAGCCCCTCTCCGAATCTGATTTCATCCAGGCTTTTCAGACGGCCCATTCGGTTAAAGATCCAAACACGGATTCGGACATAAGCGATCAGACAATTGTCGGTTATCTGACCATGAGCCAAAAAGTCAGTCGGAATCCTTTCGGCGAATACGGTTTGACCGAATGGGGGACGATAGTGCCGCGCCGCATGAATGACAAAATTTACCTGGTGCTCAAGAAAGAAGGCAAACCGATGCATTTCACTCAGATTGCCGAAAGAATAAACAAAATTCATTTTGATAATCGTCAAGCCTACCCGCCGACGGTTCACAACGAATTAATTCTTAACGACCGATATGTCTTAGTCGGTCGGGGCATCTATGCTTTGAAAGAGTGGGGCTATAAACCGGGCGTCGTGGCCGATGTTATCGTTGAGGTTCTGAAGCGAGCCAATCAGTCGCTGACTCGCGATGAGATTGTCAAAGGTGTTCTAGCCCAGCGGATGGTAAAACGAAATACCATTCATCTCGCCCTGACTGATCAAAAGAGATTTACCAAACAATCTGACGGTCGTTATACTATTGCACAGACGCCAGGATCGTCGAAAGAGGCCGATACTCAAAAAACAAACAGCTAAAGAAAAATAAATCTAAAAATCATATGCCAACAGCCATTGATTCAACGGCTTTTTCCGTCTCTGACATCCTACCGTTTTCTTTTCTTTGGCAGTTTTTTATTGATGGCGGCTGGATTTTTTTCGTGTTTGGCATGGTTTTAATCCTTTGGGATTACTGGCTTTTAACCATCCGGAATAAATTTATTGCCTCGACAAAATTTGTCTTGCTGGCGATAGACGTGCCGCGGGAGATTGAGCCGAACTTAAAGGCGATCGAACACATATATTCCCATTTTTTCGGAGTATTTTCCGTGCCGAATATCGTCGAAAAATATATCAAGGGTAAGGTCCAGCTGACGATTAGCGTCGAGCTGGTGAGTATCGGCGGGTATATCCAGTTTATAATTCGGACACCGGAAAAATATCGTGATTTAGTTGAATCAGCCATTTACGCTCAGTATCCCGAGACCGTGATAACCGAAGTGGAGGATTACACGGCTGATATTCCGGTAAAATATCCTAATGATAAATATGAAGCGTTTGGCTCGGTGATTAGCTTTAATCGGCCGAATCCCTACCCGATAAAAACCTATATTGAGTTTGAGCACAGTCTGTCGCAGCAGTTTGCCGATCCGATGGCCTCGCTCCTGGAAATATTAAGCAAGATCAAGCAGGGTGAGCAAATTTGGATCCAGATGGTGCTCCGGCCGACCGAGGGTAAGAAATACCTCAGCCAAGCCCAATCAATTATTAATAAAATTATTGGCGAGAAAAAAGTCGTAAGCAAGGGGCTATTGGGTTCAGTTGGCGGAGTGACTCATGGCACCTATGAAACAATTACGGCATCTCTGATATCGCCGTCAGAACAAGTACAAAAGCCACAAAATCAGCCGAAGAACTGGATGATGCAGCTCACCCCGAGAGAAAAATCTGTCGTTGAAGCCATTCAAATAAAAACTTCAAAGAAATCCTTCGAAACCAAGTTCCGCTACGTTTATGTGGCTGAAAAAGAGCTAGTCAATAAAGGCATCGGAATCAACGCGATATTCGGTTCTCTCAATCAATTCGCGGCCATGGACATGAATAGCTTTAGGCCTGATAAGCGAACCTTTACTAAGACCAACTTTATCTTTTTCAAAAAACTTAGATTACACTCACTTCAGCGCAAACTAGTCAAGAACTACAAGAAACGACTAGCCGGTACGGGCATTATCTTGAATACGGAAGAATTAGCCAGCATTTTCCATTTCCCGACCCTGACCGTGAAGGCGCCGCTGGTGAAGAGGATCGAAAGCAAGCGCGGTGAGCCGCCAGTTGGTTTGCCGATAGAATCAGTTGGATCGCCGCTTAAACCGGTGACCAGCGTTCCGGCCCAAGCCCCTCAAGCGGCGCCAGCGCCAACGCCGTCGGTTCCCCAAACCCAGACACCGCCGCCGTCATTCAAAAGTAAGCCGCCATCAAATTTACCGTTTGAATAAAATATGCCCGACGACACCGACAACAAAGACATTGCTCTATTTGCCCAGACAAATTTCCGTAATCAGCGGAGGAGTTTTGGCATTAAATTAGATGACCGGCGCCGGCATATGTATGTCATCGGTAAAACCGGCATGGGCAAGACCACGCTATTGCAACAGATGATCGTGGCTGATATCACGGCTGGCCGGGGCGTGGCGCTGGTTGATCCTCACGGTGATTTGGCCGAGGAAATATTGGATTACATTCCAGCCGATCGGATCAACGACGTGATATATTTCAATCCGGCCGATATTGACTACCCGATTGCCTTCAATGTTCTCGAATCAGTCAATCCAGTCCACCGTCACCTGGTGGCCTCCGGTCTAGTGGGAGTTTTCAAGAAAATTTGGGCTGATTCCTGGGGCCCGCGTCTCGAATACGTACTCCGCAATACCGTTCTATCCCTTTTGGAATACCCGGGCTCAACTCTCTTGGGCATTACCCGGCTACTGGTTGATAACAAATATCGAAAAAAAGTCGTGTCAAAAATTAACGACCCGATTTTGAGAACCTTTTGGCTTGAGGAGTACGCGGCTTATGGCAATCAATTCCGAACCGAGGCGATTTCGCCAATCCAAAACAAAGTCGGCCAGTTTTTATCCAGTTCGGTGATTCGCAACATCGTGGGTCAAACCAAGAGTTCAGTCGATATGCGGGAAATCATGGATACCGGGAAAATATTGATTATGAATCTATCTAAAGGCCGGATCGGTGAGGATAACGCGGCTTTACTTGGCGCTATGATGATCACGAAATTACAGCTGGCGGCCATGAGCCGGGTTGACATTCCGGAGGAGGAACGGCGCGACTTCTTTCTTTACGTTGATGAGTTTCAGAATTTTGCCACTGAGAGTTTTGCCAATATCTTGTCTGAAGCCCGGAAATACCGCCTTGACCTGATTATCGCCCACCAGTACATTGAACAGCTTGACGAGGAAGTCCAGGCGGCGGTTTTTGGCAATGTCGGCACAATTGTGGCTTTCCGGGTTGGCGCGACTGACGCGGAATATCTCGAAAAAGAATTTGAACCCGTTTTCATGCAGAATGATCTGGTAAACCTGACCAAATTTGAGATGTATCTCAAGCTGATGATTGACGGAGTGGCTTCAGAGCCATTCTCAGCTCATGGCCTGCCCCCGCTTCACAGCCGAGCTAAGGAGGGAAATCTCGAGAAGATCATCCGGGTTTCGCGAGAGCGTTATGCCACGCCTCGGGCGGTAGTTGAGGATAAAATAATGCGCTGGAGCGGCATGGCTGAGATGGAGGAAGGGGAAAATGGTGAAAATGGACAGCGGCGCGAAGAAAAAGAAAAAATCGAGAAAATGGTATTTCAGGGCAAGGTTGAGAGAAATGCCCCGACTGCTTATCCCGAGCAGGGTCGAGGGAAAGTTAGTCCGAGGCCTGAAACACGGCAGGTCAAGCCGCGCGAGACAGCGCCAGACAAGAATAGAGAAGGAATTAATTTTCTGCAGGCTATGGCCGGTGATCAAAACGCGCCAGCCGAAAGAAAAAAGGAAGCCAAAGCAGCGCCGGTAGAAAAGGATTTGAAGATTGTCGAAGAAGCATCATCAATCCCGACGCCGATCAGCCTCAAAGAGGCTTTAACTCGGGAGCCGATGTCTTTTAAAAACTTCCGGAAGCCCCAAAATCAGCAACCCCGATTTCCGAGAAGGCCCGGGGGTCAAACCCAATCAAGGGGCGACCGGCATCTTAGACCTGGGCAGGTAATACACTTTTAAGATATGCCAAAAAAGCTGTTTTTGATTATTATTTTCGCCGCGTTTTTTATTTTGCCCAGGGCGGCTCAGGCTAAAGAGGCGATCGAGATTTTTTATTTTTTAAATACCGATTGCCAACCCTGCCAGGGAATGACTGACGCGCTTAATGTGCTGGACGCCAAATATCCCGAATTGACCATAGCCAAAGTTGACGTCAGTTCCGATGAACATAAGCAGGCGGTATTTCAGGATTTTATGGCGATTTACCGACAGACTAGTTTGTCAGTACCGACCGTAATTATCGGCTCGAAGGTATTTACCGGCTATGACGTGAATGTCGTGGCCGGGATAGAAGAAGAAATTCTCTATTGCCAGTCAAATATTTGCCCTTCTCCGCAAACGCTGCTCGACGATTATTTGAACCAGCTTGGCCAGGAAGACCAGGCGACTAGCCAAACAAACTCACTGCTTTTTTGGTCAATATTCTTAATTGTCTGGCCGATTCTCGGAGCTGGGGCGATTATCTACGTCTTGAAAAAATACAAAAAACAATAATTCAGCCAAAACCTCCTGGCTGCGGGATATGGCCGTTTTTGTTTTCAAGGACCATAAATTCAGGTTGATATTGTAGTCGGCCCGAGCTATTTTTTGCTGATGTAGGGTTAGACGTAGGGTTATGGGGAAAATAGCATTCATGTGAATTTGACAAGAATATATTTTATGTTACACTGTACCCCATAGGAGAGAGCAATTTAATTAATGTAAAAGAGGAGACTAAAATCAATGTCCCAATACAACAACGAAACCCCATCTCAGGGGCCAAAAGGCGTTTTTGCCAGTCTTTCGCCTAGAGCCAGCTTTGTAACCGGTTTAGTCGGTGGAGTGATGCTTTTATGCACAATCGGCTTCTTTGTCCTGTTGACCGTTTACATCCAGGGCGGAATGGATAATTCAAATGACACAAACGGTTCCGTAGCCGGCACCGAAAAGGTTAATACCAATGCCAATACCAACGCCCAAGTCAATACCAATCAAGCCGCGGCTGTGCCAGAAAAGATTGATTACACGGTGACTGACCAGGATTATGTTCGCGGTAAAGCTGACGCTAAAGTGACTATTCTGGAGTGGTCTGATTTTCAATGCCCATACTGCTCGAAATTCCACGATACCATGAACCAGCTTCTAGAGAAATATCCGAACGATGTCCGGTGGGTCTTTAAACATTTTCCTCTCGATTTCCATGCCGAGGCTCAACCCGCGGCTTTAGCCGCAGAGTGCGCGGCTGAACAGAAAGGAAACGACGGATTTTGGAGCTTTGCTGATGAGCTATACGCGAATCAAGATTCTCTGGGCGCCGACTTTTACGTAGAAACTGCCACCAAACTTGGCTTGAATATTGATAAATTCAATGACTGCGTCAGTTCAGATAAATACGCTGATAAGATTGACGCTGACGCCCAGCTGGGAATTTCAAAAGGCGTCCAGGGCACACCCGGAAACTTCCTGAACAATGAATCACTTGGTGGCGCGGTTCCCTATGCCACGCTTGAAGCCGAAGTCAAACAACTACTCTCAAAATAATTTGATCTAAAGACGCTGCCTCTAACCGAGGGGCGTCTTTGAATTGCTTATGTCCGATCGGCCGGCAGAAAATCAATCACGTTCCTTGCCGTGGTTTGCTCGGTGGTGGGGGATTTTGGCGATAGCCTTCGTCATAATCTTTATATTGTCAGCGGTCTATCTCGTCTGCCAAGGATTGGTTTTCGGGAAGTCCGTCTCAGAGCTGACCAATCAAGCTCAAGCCAACTTAACGGCAGAAGAAATATTTCTCGGCAGTCCCTATTCGGTTGAGACCGCGGATGATCCGGCTGTCGGCGGAACGTCGTCTCTGGTAACCATTGTTGAATTTTGCGACTGGCATTCAAGCTATTGTCAAGAGACCGCTAAGACTATTCGGGATATAGTGTCAGTGTACAACGGAAGTGTCAAATTGATTTTTCGGGACTTCGTTACGGATTCTGACGAGAGAGCGGGCCGCTTAGCTGAAGCCGCCCAGTGCGCTAATGAGCAGGGCAAATTTTGGATAATGCACGACCGTTTATTTTTGCAGAGCGAGCTATTAAATGACGAGCAAATATATAAATTGGCTGGAGATATCGGTCTCGATCAAAATAATTTCAAGAGTTGCTATGAGTCTCGACGTTATCAAAAGGAAGTACAGGCGGATACGCAGGCGGGTCTGGCTGCCGGCATCAGGGGCGTCCCGACGTTTTTCTTCAATGGCTATAAAGCTGAAGGAGCTCTGACAGCTCAAAACTTCGTCGACATCATTAATTATCTTTTGCCCGGGCAAGAGCTGGAATCAGACACGGTTAATACTGAAATAAACGGTGAGATAAATTAATCCCAAGGTTAGCCCAGGCGTTGTTCTTTTCAACAGGTTTATTCACCGTAAAAGATGGCTTTTCAACACCTCGTCAACTTCTAGATAAAACCCGTTTGTCCTATGATAAGGTTGATATGAAAGTCAAAGTCCATTATCGGAAAACCGCAGCCAGGGCGCGCCTGTTAAACCGCTCGCGCTATATTTGTCCGTCGTGCTGGACTGAGGCGAAGAATCCTGGTTCCTGCCGTTGCGGTGACATGCTTGAGAAAGAGAAAATGCGTATCGTATTCAAATACATCTAAACTTCTGGCCTGATAATTAATAGTCGCAAAGTTCTAGACGCCTTCGGGCGGTTTTTTGTTGTAGGAAATCGATATTTTTATTATACTTAGATTTAGATGATACCCTATTTTGAAATCTACAGTTTTAATCTTGGACCTGTCACGATAAATGTCTGGGGTTTTTCTGTCGCCCTGGCGTTTCTGGCTGCCACGCTGTTAGGCTATCGTGAAGCCAGGAGACGCGGCTTAGCCGGCGAATCAGTTTTAGATTTGGCCATAGTGATATTAATCGCTTCGTTGATTGGGGGACGGATTTTTTATGTTTTTAACGAATGGGGTTATTATCACGACAACCTTATCGAGGCTTTGAAGATTTGGGAAGGCGGGCTGGGAATCTATGGCGGGTTCATCGGCGCGGTGCTTGCCGGTTGGGCATACTTGAGACTGAAAAAGCTCCCTTTCTGGACTTTCGCTGACGCGATCGGGTTTGTTTTGCCGCTGGGCTTGGCTTTCGGTCGGATCGGGTGTTTTCTGTTTCTTGACCACCTGGGCCGGATTACAGCTCTGCCTTGGGGAATAAAAACCGCTGACGGCACTATCCGCCACGAGACAGCGCTTTACGAGATTGTTTTCGGTTTGGTAGTGTATGGGCTTTTTGTCTGGCTGAGAAATAAGCCCTGGTTTCAGAAACAGTCTGGGCGGTTAATTCTCGTGTTTTTTGTTCTCTATGGCCTGTTTAGGTTTTTCTCCGACATGCTAAGGGCCACTGATTTGCCGGGCTCTGATCCGGTTGTCTGGTTGGGCCTGCATCCAAGCCAATTCTTCTCGCTTGGGGCTATCGCGATTGGACTGCTTGCGCTATTTTTAAAAAGGAAGGCAAAACAAGCGGGCTAGACAATTTAACTCCCTTGCAAAATTAGAATGACGGGCTAAAACCCGTTTTTTATATTGTGCGTATCTGACCTTGACAAAAAGTAATAAATATGTAAATATCGAAGGTCAATCTAAGTGATTGATTTGTCCATTGACAATTCACAGATAGATCGGGTCTTAATGACCAAGGGAACTTCGCTAACCAGGCAAGAAAAGAGCTAATCAGCTCTGGGCTAAAGAAGGAGGTTCGCTATGCCTAAATCGCTAGTGGTCCTGATCGTTGTTTTGGCTGTCACCGTAATTGGCTTTATAGCCACGGTTTGTTGGCGTAGAGTCGTGGCGGCCAGACGCATGAGACAGATGGTGGCGGGATCCGAAGAAACTGTTCGGCAACGGCAGATCAGAGATTTGATTGAGAGCCATCGAGTGGCTAGGAGGAAAAGAAAGGCAATCAAGATGCCTGGAGACGGTTGGAAGAAATCCGGCACCGGCTTGTGGCAGACAATCCTGCGAGTTGAAAGAAGTGCGTCTAAGCACAAGATTTGGATTGTTGTTGTCTGGGCGGTGCTCGGAATTGTCGGTATTGCCTTGTCGCTGGCGCATACGTCAGTGATCAGCAAGAACGTGCGCATGTTGTTTGGCGCCACTGGCACCCTTCTGGTGATCGGTTTGGCGCTACACCTTGTCGCCAAATCGAAAGTCCATCAGCGGTTCAGCCATTGGCTGGATCGCTGGATTTACACCCTTGATGACCAAACGCTGAAAATCTGGTATTTTCTCATCTTCATTGCGACCAGCTGCGTGGTTTTTCTTCTTTGCGCCTTGATACCAGATCGGTTGGTCGGTTTGGTCATCTTCATCGCTTGGCTGATTACCACCATCTATGTTGTTGATGGTTTAGCTAAGCGAGAGCTCTGCTTCGCCTACATCAGAGAAGCCGCTGCCATGATATTCGTCAGAAAAGGAATGTTTTTGAGGGTCGGCTGGACCTTCAGAAACCGGCGGATGATCACTACCCAGGCGGCCTTGAGACTGAATTGTCTGTACTTCCTGATCTGTTCGCGTAAAGCACAGGTCAAAGATGTCTTGGATGCTCTGCGGGCAGCTTTGGGTGACGCCGAGCCTTTCCGTGGGATCACGAGCGAAGCCAGCAACATACAAAGCGATTTGGAACTGGCTAGGCAGATTGTCGCCTTTAATGAATCTGAGGCCCAGAGAATCCTCGATGCCATCTCTCACATACCAGCGTATGAAGAGCGATTCTGGAAATACGATATCATGACGCATCAAGAGCTGGTGGATGAAATCCCCGGACTGCCGCCCGATATGCTTGATTGGTGCATTGCTGACTGCCGCAATGTCCAAAGTCCGCGCCACGGGATCTTGGGCGGTTTGCGTGTGATCGGGGCGCCCTGGGATACCGTGATGGAACACACCGTTCAAATCGAAACCTGGACTGATAAAGTGGACGACAAGGGCGTGAAAGTTCGTATACCAGGATCCGAAACCCTTCAATTCAAGGAAATCGGCCTCGGCCGGATTCAATTGCGCGTTCATGTGGTAAAGGCTGAAACAGCCGATGGTCCGGCCGTTGAGTTCTTCATGACTCTCTATGTCAATGTGAGAAATGTATATAAGGCTTACTTCGAGATCGACAACTGGCGTAAGGTCGTCATCACTAATGCCTCGGATGTAACCAGAGATTTGAGCAGGGCCTTACCATTTTTCGCAGTTTTTGACGCACGGGGGCCATTGGCTGAGTTCATCATTGAGGGGGTCAAGGGCAATAAGCGAGTGGTCTGCGTGACACCCATGCCTCAGGACAAAGAGACGGGCAAGCCGAGATATCGGATCGAAGTGTTGGATACGAAAGACACAGCCCAGCAGACGGTTGGCGCCGACGGTCAATTGATCGTCTATAGCCGGAAAGCCGATATCCTGCGCATGGCTTTACAGCAATGCGGCGTGGTCATTACTGCTCTAGCAATTGAGGAAGTCAATCCCGTGGACCAGGAAGGAAAAGATCTATTGTCCATGCAGATTGTGGCTGAACGGAAAGCCGTCGCCCGGGAAACTGAAGGTCGAGGCGAAGCTGCTTTCATCAGACAGCGGGTACAAGCCTACGCTGACAAGGGTCCAGAGCTGGGTCGGGATCTGGCTCGGCTTGACACAGTTGCCGCGGCCAAGGGTGGGGCCATTGTTCAGATTGGCGAAAGTAGTACCAGCGAGGCTTTACTGGCCACGCTACTGAAAAAGGCCGGGAGAGCCGCACCTGAAGACACAAGAGAGGTTGATACCGAATCGGGTAAGGGGAAGAAACCCTAACCAACCAGGCGGGCGTTTGTGTCTGTGGCCTGGTAAACTCTAAGGCCACGACTGCCGCTGCTTTGAAGGAGGAGGACTAGCAATGTGGTATTTGATCGGCGCGCTTGCCTTTCTCTGGTTCATCGCTAGGTTGATAGTCCCGAAAAATCCCAGACGCGGAGATAGACCCTGGGGACTCTATCTATTATGGGACGGTAATGCCAAGTGGCTTTCTGGTCTTTTCATCGCGTTTGTGGTTGTCGGAATCCTAGTCGGACGGTACAAGTTTTCCAACGTCATCACACTCATCGTTGGCATTCTGTTACTTGGCACCTTAGGTTACGCCCTATTCATCAAACGAATAGGGGGCAGATTCATCATGTTACTCCAGGTTGCGTTGACCCTTGTGGTGCTCTTTCTCTTGATTCCTCGGGGTTTGTCCAATATCTTACCCGGCGCGGTTCAGGGCGCACTAAGCCATTTGGGTACAATCGGACCAGTCTGGTCGTTCTATGCAGTCGTCATCGCTCTCATGGCGGTGGTTATTGCCTGGCGCTGGAACTTGGCCATCAAGATTCTCTACCTGATCCTGCTGGTGCTTACGTTGGTCAACGCCAAGGGGTTCGTTTTCCCTTCAGCCAAAGGAGTGCCCGGAAACACCCAGGGCGTGTCAGTCGAGTACGCCATACTCGAAGGTGATCCCAGAAGTTCTGACGGCGCCCTGATCCGCTTCGACACCCGGTCGCAAGGACCGCATCCTATTCAGATCGGCCAAGGCAATCTCGAACTTCGACCCGGGTCGCGATTGGTCTGGGAGAAAGTCCCCGGAGTAGTGTACAAATACTGGGGCAATCAAAAGCACAAGGAACGCTGGGTTTCTGTGTCTGGCGACACCTTGGGCAATGGAATGCCGAGATACCCCAGGGATTACGAACATCCCGGTTGGTTCAAAAACCGGGATGTGCCATGCGGCGCTTTCATGTATCGCATCGGCGATGGGGAATGGTGCGCTCCCTTTACGTGGAGCGGCATCTATAAAGGGATGGTGTCTCTGCCCGGAGGGATTCTCTGGGTGGACTTCAACCCCTCAAGGTGCCGCGAACAGGACGACGGAACTCTGTACTATGATCCGAACAATTGCGAAGGTGAGGTCGTGGTACGGTTGAAGGTGATTGAGCCACCGGGCAGACCCCTGTTCCGATGACTGACACCGGAATGCACATTCTTAATGGGGCGGTTTCATCTGAAACTGCCCCTTTTTTATTTAAAAAATTTGGCAGTAAGAAAGAAAAACATCAATACCAGTATTACTTGTATCGAAATTCCCCCAACCCATCCCATGTTTGTTTTAATCAGCCAATGAAGTTTATCATGAACGCGGTTTTGCCAGTTAAGGAATCCTTTTATTAATCTGATGCGATCAAGCAGACGAAATTGCCGATAAAAAGTCGCCAGACTATTTATTGATTGATGGCGTATTTCTGACAGGATGTCGGGTAGAGCCGCGCCGATTATGCTAATTACCAATAATAATATATTGGATTCGGAGCCTTGCCAGAAAAGGATTCCCAAATAGACTGCCAGTATTGTCAGGTCGATCGCTTCTATTTTAAAAAGTCGAACCGGCTTTTTCCCGATCCACTCGCTTAAGTCCCGATCACCGTGGGGAATAATGTCCAGAAGGTAATGTGAAAATAAAGACAGTAAAAAAACTAAAATAGGCGATTTAACCGCCTGGCTGATAAAAATACCGCAGGAGGCGTGGACCGTGATAAACATATCAACGAATTTCAGTGATTAGAAATATCGCGATAATAATAATTTGAATCGCTATGCCCGCCACTGGAGAAATGCGGTAGTCCAGAAAGTGGTCAAAAAAACGGTGGAACCAACGATGCCAAATGTCCTGTCTTTTCATAATCGGATGAAGCAGAAAAATCTTTTTTCTCAGGAAGCCAAGCGAACGAAAGATGAAAACCTCGCGGAATTTTTTATGCAGCAAGGGAAAAAAATTTGAGGCCAGGTCGGGTAAAAGCGATCCGGCCAAACCAGCGCTGACCAGCCCGAAGCGCGGCAGGTCGGTGGTGCGATAGAGAACCATTATCATAATTACGACGATCAGGAAGTCAATAACACTTACCCGAGCGGCCCGCATTCTTTTTTTCGGATCCCATTCCTGATAGAGATTTTCATCGCCGTGCGGGATAAAATCCATGACAAAATGGGCAAAAATCGAAATAAAAAAAACCAACAGGGGCGAATCAAACCTCTGACTGATTAAAACGCCCGCTGCCGCGTGAGTGGTGAGAAACATTTTACCTATTTACAGGTATAAATATACTTCAGCCCTTCATTCACTTTCGCTCTAAACCAATCCCATGAACCGCTATGGTCCATGGTCGGGTTCAGGGCGTAAACGACTCGCCGAACCTTAGCTAGCGCAAGCTCCGAATCTGAATGTCAATATGTCGAGTATTACTGGCTTATGCCATAAATGCGAGCATCAGCGAGTCGTTTATGGTACCAGGGGTGGGGATCGAACCCACGACCTTGGGCTTATGAGTCCCACGCTCTAACCAACTGAGCTACCCTGGCGTATACCACTCGCTTCGCTCGGGTATACGCCATCGGCGGTACCCAGCTTTGCGATTTGAGTTTGTCGCTCTCTTAAAGATGAACGGATAATATAGCGAAGCATTATCTTTCCTTTGGCTGTTTTGAAATAACTTTCCCGGCGAAATGCATCTTCTTGTGATCGATGAGCTTCATAGTAGATGAGACGAAGCGGACGAGGTTTAGCGGTGGAGACATTCAGTCCGTTATTGTGTTGTATAACTCTCTGTCGGAGATTCGTCGTATAACCAAGATAGAACATGCCATCCAGTAGACTGATAAGGACATAAACATAGAACCAGTTTTTCACTTATGATACTCCTTATCTCCCGTGCCATCACTTTAATCGCCCTGAACCAAATAATGTATTTTGGTTCAAGGCATGAATGACTCGCCGAATCTTGTTGGCGCAAGCCATGAATGCGAGCGTCAGTGTGTCGATTATGTCTGGCGCAAGCCATGAATGCGAGCGTCAGCGAGTCGTTCATGGTTGCGGGGGCCGGACTCGAACCGGCGACCTCAAGGTTATGAGCCTTGCGAGCTGCCAACTGCTCCACCCCGCGACGTTAACGGATATTATCCGTGGTTTATATAATAGCGCATATTGGAATATTTATCAAGGAACGGTAATCACCACCAGCTGGTGCCGTCGACGGGTCTCAATTCACCTTTTAACTAAAAGGTGAATTGTAATTTATCTCAAGTCATCAGACGTGTCCGTGCGCTAGAGAAATTCAGGTAGTTAGTGCCGCCGATTCCTGACATTCGTCAGGATAAACTCCGTCGAATCGACATGGGATCATCCCCGCACGATTTTGCCCAGTACCAGTCGCTCTGCTCCGGTACTGGGCTAGAGTCCCGCATATCCCGCACTAGTGGTGGGCGAGGAGAGAATCGAACTCTCATGAGCTTGCGCTCGCAGGATTTTGAGTCCTGTGCGTCTGCCAGTTCCGCCACTCGCCCACCACAGATGCGGGATACGTCTGCCAGCCTGCCCCGTACTCGACGAACGGAGTGAGTTGTAGTGCGGGGTTCCGCCACTCCGGCTTTCAGCAGTAAGCGTAAGGAAAAATTAGCTTTTTGTCAATGAATATTATTGATAAAAAATTGCTGATTAACGCTATTGAAATAATACCATTTTTATTTTATACTTAGGTCATTAGTTAAGCAGTAACCCGGGATAATGTCCAGGATAATTTCGGTTGTCAATCAAAAGGGCGGAGTGGGGAAGACCACCACGGCCATAAACCTTGGCGCGGCTTTAGCCGCCATGGGCAAATTTGTCCTGCTGATTGATATTGATCCGCAGGCCAATGCCACCAGCGGATTAGGCCTGAACCACCGAGAAATAGACCGGGGCATTTACGAGGTTCTCTTGACCCCGACGTCCTTGAGCGAGGTTGTTCGCGACACCCATTTATACGGCTATAAAATTGCTCCGGCGACCATTTCTCTGGCCGGGGCGACAGTCGAACTGGTAAATTTGCCGCGCCGGGAGTATCTTTTGCAAGACAATCTTCGTGAAGTATTGTCAGACTATGACTATATTATTATCGACAGCCCGCCCTCGCTCGGCTTATTGACGATCAATGGCCTGGTCGCCTCGCGGGAGGTGCTGATTCCAGTCCAGTGCGAATATTTTGCCCTGGAGGGCTTGGGCCAGCTTCTGAATACGATTGATTTGGTAAGAAACAATCTAAACAGTGATTTGCAGATTCTGGGCGCGGTCATGACTATGTATGATCCGAGATATAAATTGACCCGGGAAGTAATGGAAGAACTTTACAAATACTTTCCCAACCGCATTTTCCGTTCAGTCATTCCCCGAAATATCAAACTAGCCGAAGCGCCCAGCCACGGCCTGCCGATTCGGGACTACGCTCTGCGCTCCCGGGCAGCCAACGCCTATCAGCGGCTGGGCCGAGAAGTTATCGATACTGAAATAAAACCAATTAATACACCTAAACCATGAATAAACTTCAGGGCCTCGGACGGGGATTAAACGCCCTCATCCCGGAACGCGCCGACAAAGCGGTCAGCACCAGACCAATTATGGGCAAGAAAGAAGTTGTCGATATACCGCTGGAAGAAATTTCAGCGAATCCCAGACAGCCGCGTTCTAAAATGGATCGCCACGACCTGGAAGATTTAGTCAATTCGATTAAGGCGCACGGCATAATTCAGCCGGTCCTGGTCTCGCCAAGCAAAAATGGCTATCAACTGATTGCCGGAGAGCGGCGGTATCAGGCGTCAAAAATGCTCGGCCTGAAAACCATACCAGCGCTTATTCGTACCCTGAGAGATAATGAAAAGCTGGAAATAGCCTTGATCGAGAATCTCCAGCGCGAGAATTTAAATCCCTTGGATCGAGCCCGGGCTTTTCAGCAACTGATCGATGAATTTGGATTAACCCAGGAAGAGGTGTCCAGAAAGGTCGGCCAGAGCCGCAGTCAGATTACCAACACCCTGCGGCTGCTCAATTTGCCTCAAGAGGTGAAAGAGGCTATAATAGGGAACACCATTTCGGAGGGGCATGCTAAGGCCCTCTTAAGTTTATCCAGCGCCGAGGAACAGCTGAAGTATTTAAAAAGGATCATCGTTCACGGCCTGACCGTGCGCCAAACCGAGGGGCAAATTCGCTCAGTCAGCGTCAAAGCCCACCGCCGGAAAATCGGTCCGGAACCGGAAATCCGAAGCCTGGAAGAAAAGCTGGCCGGAAAACTCGGCACTAAGGTAAAAATTACCAAGCAGGGGAGCGGGGGCAAAATCGTCATTGAATACTACTCGGAGGAGGAACTTCGCTCGCTAACTAATAGATTAATTAATAACGAATAGGACTTTATATGGAAGTCTTTCAAACCCAAAAACCGCGATTTTTTTCTTCGCTCTTTCACCGAGAATCGTTTTCCTGGGCTAATCTGATTATTAAGGCGTCAGTCTATCTCAGCGTAATTTTCACGCCACTTTTCTTCTTAACCGCCACGCCCGGCGTTTTTGATTTTAATAAGAGCCTGCTTTTTTGCATTTTGACGCTGATCGGCGTTATGGCCTGGCTGGGGCAGATGGTTTTTCAGAAAAAGGTTAATTTCCGCCGGTCATTCCTGGATGTGCCGGTGGTAGTATTCGGCCTGATTTACCTGGTGGTTACGTTGTTTTCGAAAAACTGGTATGTCAGTTTGGCCGGCGTGACAAATTATTATCATCACACTTTTATTCTGGTAATGTTTTTTGTCTTGTTTTACTTTTTAGTGGTGAATAATTTTCGGTCCCTGAAAGAAATCGTGAAACTGGTCGTGGCGTTTCTGGTTTCTAGCGCGCTCGTGGGGTTGGTGGCGCTTTTGCAGATGTTCAAGGTTTATGTCTTCCTTTCGGACACGACCAAAACGCAGGGCTTTAATTTGCTTTTTAATTCGGCCTTGGTATTGGGGATTTTCATGGCCGTGGTGCTGCCGTTGATGTTGGGCTTTTTAATGTTTGTCAAAAAACCCCTACCGCGATTCCTCCTGGCTTTGGGCTGTCTGATCGATTTTGCCGTATTATTTTTGCTGGACATGAATTTAGTCTGGTACACGGTCATCGGCGGACTGTTTGTTTTCTTGATATTCCTCACTCTTAAATCGCGGGAGCTGGAATCCCGCTGGGTGATCCTGCCGACCATATTGCTAGTGCTGTCAGCGGTTTTGATTTTTGTCGATGTCCCGAGTTTGACCGATATTAGTCTGTCTGAAGACGTGGTCTTAAGCCAGCAAACCACTTGGTCGGTCGCTACCTCGACTCTAAAGAGCTCGCCGCTCTTTGGAATTGGTCCTGAGCTTTTTGACCGGGCCCTGGCGCTTCACCGTCCGATCGCCTTCAATAATACAGACTTGTGGAACCTAAGCTTTATCAAAGGCTCGAGCGAATTCTTGCAGATTTTAATAACCACCGGCACCTTAGCCACGATTGTGCTGCTCTTCCTATTAGTCAGATTCGGCATTAAGTTGCTGCGCCAGGCGATAAAAGATCGGAGCGAGGCTTTTACCTGGATGTTGAGGTCCACCCTTTTCACGGCTTGGGCAATGCTATTCGCCGTGGGTTTCTTTTACCCGTATTGTTTCATCTTGAGTTTCACCCTCTGGCTGCTGATCGCTCTCGGCGTCTGTACGGTGACTGAAAATAAAGAGGAAACTATCAAAACCCAGCCAACCGGCGCGAGCGGCTTTATGAGCTCCATAATATTTTCGTTAGTGGTGGTTTTGGGGCTGGTGTTTCTTTACGTGGCTGGCACGGTTTGGCTCGCGGAGAATCACTACGTCAGGGGCAGCCGGGCTTTAGCTCAGAGCGACTATCAAACAGCTGAGAAGCAATTCAACCGGGCAATTGAGCTCAATGATCGTGAATCAGCCTACCATTTCGCGCTCGCCCAGAGCCTAGTAACGGAAATTCAGATTCTGGCTTCTGATCAGAATTTTAGCGATGCCACTAAATTTAATCAGCTCGTGACCCAGGCTTTGATATCTTTAAATGACGGCCTCAGCCTGGATAAAACAGACGCGATGGCCTACCAGAACTTTATCAGCATTTATTCCGGCCTGGATCAGCTGGTGCCGAGCGTGTATTCTGATTTGTCCGGTATTTTTGACCAGTGGATTGAGCATGACAAAAACAATCCCCTGGCCTATATCGAAGCCGGGGATAACTCCGTGCTGATGGGCCAAGCCATTGCCGCGAGCATCACCGAAGACAATAAGGATCAGGCCGCCGAGCTTACCGAACAGTCCAAGCAGGCCTATGCCAAAGCCCAGACCTATTATCAGAAAGCCGCCGAACTAAAAACTGATTACGCGGTCGCGGAATTTAAACACGAAGTGGTTTATGAATTATTGGGCGATCCAAGCAAGGCGACGACCGGACTGGAAGCCTTGGCCACCCGCTACCCCGACGTGGTTGATATTAAATATGAATTGGGACAGCTGTATCTCGCGGCTGATAAAAAGGACCAGGCTAAGCAGATGTTTGTCGACGTGCTGAATATCTCGCCCAACCACGCTAACGCGGCTTATCAGCTGGGTGAAATCATTCTCGCCGAGGGAGATAGAGACGGGGCGATCACCCTCTTCAAGAGAATATATGACAATAACCCGAATAATGCCACGATCAAGCAAAAGCTCCAGGATCTTGGCGTAACGCTATAAGTAAAAATAATCCAAGCAGATAAAGAAATCACCTCGCTAAGCGGGGTGATTTTATATATCCACTTATGGCGATAATTAGCCATATTTCGTAGAATATGCAATAATTGGGGTATATCACACACTTTATTCGCATAAAAACGAGTTATATGGCATATGCTTTTCTTTTCACGGCTGACGCCTATACTTTATCTGCAATGAACAAATTTTATTTTCGAATTTTTTAAAGGGGGGGCTATGGTGCTTTCCCAGCTACACCTCGAAAAGGATTATTTTCAACTATGGAAAAACTGATTTTCACAATCGGGTATACAATACCAACATTGGATGAAAGTTATATTGATTTTTATGATGATGTGTCCCTGATGGACGCTGATATATTATTGATTTCACCAGAAGAACTATATCCAAGAGGGAGTTGGGTCGAATTTTCGTCAGGAGGAGGTTGCTACAATGCTCCAACATCACGTGAATATGAGGAAAAAATTTCTCATCTCAAAAAAGAAATAGCAGATTTTTTACAATCTGGAAAAAGTGTTTTTATCATTCTGTCCAAAGAAAAAACTCAGATGCTTTCATCTGGAGTATCACACCCCAGGAAAGGCGAAAATTTACACAGTACATATACGAAAACTAACTATGATTTTTTACCAATCAGTATCGGAACATTAGTATCCGCCTCCGGAAAAAACGTTACATTTTCTGGAAACCCAATAGTTAGTGATTTTTACGATAAGTTTAAAGAATATTTAGGATATCAGCTCTATATAGAAAACACGCCTGAGGCGCAGATTCTTTTTACAGGTAAGGATAAGACAAAGCTTTTAGGAGCAATCTTCAAGGTTAAAAGTGGCAATCTGATCGTTTTGCCTTATATAAGTTACGATGAGAAAAAATTTACTGAATCTAAGGGGAAGGGAAGGAATAAATACTGGACGAAAAAGGCAACTCAGTTTGGTAAATCTTTAGCCAAATCACTAGTTGATATTGATAAAGCGCTCCGAAAAGGCGGAGATGTAACTCCTCCTCCTGATTGGACAAACGAGATAGATTTTCGATTGGCACAAGTGGAGGTTTTGCATAAAGGTGTTGAAAATAAAGCAAAGGAAATTGAAAAACTCATCTCACAAAAGAACGAACTGCTGAAAAAAATTGATGAGGAAATTAAATTAAGAGATTTACTTTTTGAAAAAGGAAAGATACTCGAGAATGCAATTACTACCGCCCTAGAAATTTTAGGGTATTCTTCGGAAAACTATAATGATGGTAATCTTGAATTAGATCACATTATCACTTCGCCGGAAAAAGATCGATTTATTGGTGAGGCCGAAGGCAAGGATACTTCCGCGATAAACATTGATAAATTTAGGCAACTTGCTGTAAATATTCATGAGGATCTGCAAAGAGGCGAGGTGGAGTACCCCGCGGTTGGTATTTTATTCGGAAATGGTTTTCGACTCACGAAACCATCTGAACGAGCAGAACAATTTACGACGAAATGTATTAATACAGCGAAATCATCAAATTGTGTTTTAGTAAGAACTGCTGACCTTTTCCGTGTTGCAAAATATGTGAAAGAGACAAAGAATGAAGAATTTGCAAAAAGGTGTCGCGATGTAATAAAAAATGGGATAGGCGGTATTGTTACTTTTCCAGAATTACCATGATAACGTGTCTTGCCTACGGGGCATTCACCCCCGACCCCTATGCCCTTTCGCCAAGACGAAAATAAAATTTGTTCATTACAGAAAAGTAGCCCGACTCATCGTCGAGAAAAGAAAAGCATACACCATCTAACAGCGTATATCTGGCTCCGGTTCGCCTCCGGCGAGCCTCCGCCTATATCCCGCTACGCACGACATCAGATATACGCAAACGTTATCAGCCATACACTTCGGCGCATAGGATTATTAAACATAAGATATGAACATAGATGATTTGAAGAATACCATACAAGATATTATCGCTCAGGCTGAAGTACTGAAACGGAAGTTTGTCAATGACCCTGCTCCAGTGAATTATGCTTGCATTTTTTGCCAAAACGATGAGGAATATACCTCAGTTATTAATCTTGCTGGGCAGTTAGGAAAGGTGGTCCAAGAAACAAAAACCGGTCCTCTTTTTCAAATTGCACCTTTACCGACTGTGGCCGGGAACCTACAGTTGCTTAAAATACGCAAACCTGATCCCACCAGGCCTGAGCGGGGTGATGCTGATTTCACCCTGTCTAACTATGATGAATTCAAAAAGGCACATCTTAATCAAAAGGGCTTTTCACTAATCGATAAAGGCAACTTTGAGATGATAGAATATATGGAACCTGGTACTGCGGTACGTGTATATTTTTCAAATCCCCCATTAGATAAACAGCTAGGAATAACTTAACAGCGCATGAGACACAAATGTTATACACCATTCCTCATTTCTTATGTCAAAAGATATTGTTGTAAAAAAATCGAAACTCAATAAGAAGGGGGTTTTTGCCATACGAAATTTCAAACGCGGTGAAGTAGTGTTGAAATGGAAATCTAAAAAGGTTTTGACAAAAGAAGAAGTGGATAGGCTGCCTGAGTCTGAACGGCACCATGTCTCACACTACACGCCTGGTGAATTCCTGCTGCAACAAAAGCCTGAGCGATTTGTAAATCACTCTTGCGATCCAAATACCAAAGTAGGGAATAACTGCGATGTGGCGATCAAAGATATTAAAAAAGGCGAGGAAATCACATCAGATTACTCGGTAGCCGATATACAGCTGCACTTTAAGTGCGATTGCGGCAGCAAAAATTGCAGAAAATATATCTAACAGCGCACAACATATTTTCAATTCTATGATTATTACAATATGTGGAAGTGCCACCTTTGCGGAAGAAATGGGCAAGGCTGCTGAACATTTAAAGAAAAAAGGCCATGAGATTTATGTTCCAGATCCATTAGTTACCGAGGAGTGGTATCAGAAAAATAATGGCCGTGAAAATTTGTTAGCAATGAAACCTGTTTGGACCAAGTTTCATTTCAAAAGGATCGAAAGTTCCGACGCCATATTAATAATAAACCACGAGAAGAAGGGTATTAAGGGTTACTTTGGGTCAAATACTTTAATGGAACTATCTGTTGCCATCTTTCTTCAAAAGAAAATATTTTTACTTAATCCGATACACGAAGACCATCCGCACTATGAAGAACTTATCGCGGTAGATTCGGTAGTGCTACACGGAAATTTGGACAATATTTAAACGTATTTGACAAACGGAGGCGGACAGCGCATGAGACGCGAACGTTAGACGAAATATCTGATTATTCTACAACATGAAAAAAATATTGCTAAAAGGCATAGGCGCCAGCCCGGGAATAGCCGAGGGCGCAGCCAGGATATTTCATTCCGGGGACGACCCGTCTTCATTCAAGGAGGGCGATGTTTTGGTAGCCGCCATTACCGACCCCACCATGGTGACCGCGATGATAAAAGCCGCGGCAATTATTACGGACATCGGGGGGATTACTTCGCATCCGGCAATACTCAGTCGCGAAATGGGAATTCCCTGTATTGTTAATACGAAAAAGGCAACCGAAAAAATAAAAAACGGCAGGCGCATCCGGGTCGACGGCCAAAAAGGAGAAATATATGACCTGGGTTAAAGAATTTTCAAGATCCGCCTCAAACCTGCTCAAGGGGCAGGTATTAGAGGGGTTTCAACCGCTTGATTTTTATCATTTCTTCCCTCTTTGGTATGACCTGTGGATCGCCCGCATCTCGCAGGCGATCACAAAATTGGACTTAGAATCAAGACATTTTAATGAGATTAGAGAAATACTGCCGCCGCCTTCAAACATGCGCGCGATTCTCATGAAGCTGATATCCTCTTATCATGCCAGTCACGCAGAAAATAAAGAGTATTATCTGAAGGATTACAAGTTAGTCGCGAATTTTTTCGCGCGTCTGCTCAAGGAGAGCTGCCCGGACGATCCATTCGCTCTTAAATCAAATCCGTTTCAGACAAAATCAGAGATTGATGGATTGATAAAGAATATTAAATGGAATAAAGCCGATATTCAATATGCCAGAAAAATTGGACGACTAATAACCGCGGTTGGTTCGTTTGTCCATGGTCTCTATAATGATTTGGTTACTGATCTCGGCTGGGACGCTTATGGACCTTATCACTTAGAATCTAAACAGATATTTTTAATCCGTCATTTTCCCAATCTCCGACCAAAAGAGTTGTGGCCAAAAAGATATTTGGCGAGCGCAAAAGAAATTATCATTTATACCGTTTATTCGGGCGTGGAATTGGAAATATCCTTTGTCGGCTGCCATACGATTTCTCACGGGCTAAGCCCGGTTGAGGGCATGAAAAAATTTGCCGTATCTGCGGATAAAAAACCTTTGGATGCGATAACCATCGATAATCTTATTGACGAATTTTCCTTCAAAGCCACTGAAATATATAAAGAGATCCGCCAACTGGATTTTGAAGATTTGAAATCATTAGTAATGAAACAGGAGTGTTACCAGCTGAAAATGTTATTTGATCAGGCGGGGATTGATTGGCGGCCGACCGATGAAATGATATCCAGAATTAAAAATAAACCGCTCTTGCGAAATATTTTCCCTCATGGAAAGCTGATAAAAACCACAACCGAATTTGAGAAAATATTCGGAATATGCGAATTTGAAAAGTCAGTTCTAGAATAAATAAACAAATACACCAATAAAATACCTCATTTTAGAAATGAAGCGATTTTTTATATCCTGGTTATTTTATCTCGTCGGCTGATTTGGTGAATTTGCACTCCTTGCTGGAGCAGGCGATGGTGCCTTTTTTCGCGTAGACCAGGAGTGAGCCGCAGTCCGGGCATTTTTCGCCGGTGGGTTTTGACAAAAGATTTGTACAAGCTAGAACAATGAGCAATATATCTTCATCCTTTTTGTTTATTAGGATATTCTAAATTCCGTCTGAAGCAGGGCATCATTTTTCTGTATTAAAAAAAGAGGCTCCAAGCGGCGAATGCCACGAGGAGCCTATTGCGATGCTGGCGGCGGCAACTTCAGAGCGAGATCGTGTCACCCCGCGGGCTGTGCATCATCACCATCACCATGGCACCGTCCTTGCGGACGAGACCGCCGAGACCCTGCGCTATGGCTCGGGCCTCGCGACCGACCTGGTCAGCAGGCTGACACGAGGTGATAGCTGCACTGTAGGGGTAACCCAGCTTGTCACGCAGGCCTGCCCTGATCTCATCGTCACTTGAGGAGTCGCTTACGATTTGCCTTGCGGCCCGCCTGATCTCATCATCGCTCAGGTCATGGTATGTCTTTGACATCACTTGTCCCTCCAAATGAACTGTGTCGCGAGGCCCTCGCAACGGGGGGTTCAACTAAACATTATGAACAAAAAAGTATAGCGCAGAAAAATGATTCTGTCAAGAGTAATTATTAGAAGACCTAAACTAAAATAAAATAATCATGGATTCCTCATCTATTCCATCCGCCCGAATTCGAATGATTATCTACCGGGCTGGCAAGTGATACTATCCCGAATTTATAAAAAAGAAAATCCGCCCAGGCTGTTAAGCCGAGGCGGTGGTTTGTTATACTATGGAGCAATGATGTGCGTGGTGCCGTCCGAGGACATCAACTTGAGATGGCCGTCTCCCCAGTACTGAAGACAGTCATTCCCAGGCAGCCAGCGCGGCGCGTCCGCGTGGGTGTCCAGCAGGCGGCGGCGATCCCACTGGCCGACCGTTCCGATGTACAGGCCGTGTTGGTCACCGCTCTCGATAAACGCGTATTTCGTCCGATCGGGTGAATAGGCGACAGAGGTCAGGTAGGCGTCTACCACCTTTTCGTTGGTTCCGGCATTCGGATCCACCCGGTAGATGCCACTGGTGTTGGTCCAGATGATCGCGTTGGAAGCTGCCCAACAAAGTCGCAGCGACGACGCGTCATACTTGGTTCTGGCCCGCGAGAAGACCGTGCGCGCTTCGCTTCCGTCGGCTCGCATCACCTTGATGGCGGCGTCGTTCCCGTCGGCGTAATAGACATAGGCGACATATGAATCCCCGGGCGAGAAAGTCGGGCTGTGGTCGTAGAGAAAGCCCCGCGTCTCAAGAATCTCCCGGGTAGTGTTCGACGGCGCGTCGTAAAGATAGATGCCGTCGACGAACTGGCCGAAGACGAGCTGGTCGCCTGAGTTTGACCAGGCGTAGTCATCTCCGCCGTACAGACTTGGCATCTCAGCCCTGATGCTGCCGTCCCGATTCGCGACGACGATACCGGTAATAGCCGAGTAGGCGATATACTGGCCGTTGGGCGATACCTGGTACAGGCCGCCATTGCCCAGTCCGGTCGCCAGCACCCGCCGCGTCAAGCCGTCGGCTTTCATGGCATAGAGCGTATCGTTCCGCGCGAACGTAAGGTCGATGTCCGGGCAGGGCTCGAGCGTGGCTGAGACCGTGATTGTGTTCTCGCTGTCTAGCAGTACCGTTTCAAAATGCGGGTAATAGCCTGGCAAGCGCAGGTAGACGTCGCATTGGTCGTTGCAGCCAAGCGGAACGTCGGGGAAGACCGCCGGCGTGACAACAGACAGTGTCGTGTCGTTGAGCGTGATGATTGCCCCGGGCGGATTTGACAGTACGCGCAGGGCAGGCGGTTTATGTTCCGGGAAATTGCGGTACACCATGACGGGGGAAGCATTGACTGTGACCGTTTCAGCATAGTCGTGGTAGCCGTGGATCGTGAAGGTAACCACATGTTCGCCAAAGTCAATGTCGGTCAGCTCGGCATCCGTCACCTTGCCGGTGTCGATACCGTCAAGCCAGATGGCCGCGCTATCCGGCAACGTTTGGCAGATGATGGTGCCGTGCTCGTCCGGTTCGGTTCCATTCTCGCCGCAGCCAGCGAGTACGAGGGCGAGGACGGCGCAGGTAATGAGGCCCGTTTTCATGGACAGACTCCTTTCATCACCCGCGACGCGGGATTGGAGGTCTAGGGATCGTGATTTCAAACAGCAAATGAGCTTGTTAATGTAGCACTGAAATGGATTGGAGTCAAGCGCTATTGATTATTCCAGACGGAATAAAGATAATTGAGGCACTCCCAAACTCAGGCAATTCCGCGATTGCCCTGGTTGTAGGCAAGAGCGCTTCTTTATGGACCCCAGGAAATCTATCTTCTTGAATTCGAATAATTGTCTGCCGGGTGGGCTGGCAAACAGTGATATTTTTTCGATAATGAAACGAATACTGGTAATTATCCCGTTTTTATCTCGTCGGCTGATTTGGTAAATTTGCACTCCTTGCTGGAGCAGGCAATAGTGCCTTTTTTCGCGTAGACCAGGAGTGAGCCGCAGTCCGGGCATTTTTCGCCGGTGGGTTTTGACCACAGGGCAAAACGGCATTTGGGATATTGGTTGCAGGAATAAAAGGTTCGGCCTTTGAAGCTTCGTTTCTCAATTAAATCGCCCTCGCCGCACTGGGAACATTTAACGCCGGTGGACTTTTCGATATTTTTAATGAATTTACAATCGGGGTAGCCGGTACAGCCGAAGAAGGGGCCGAAGCGGCCGACTTTCCGCTGCAAGGGTTTGCCGCACTCCGGACATTTTTCATCGGTCAGCTCGACAGCTTCCGGACCGGTGCCGTCGCCGTTTAATTGCTTAGTATTTTTACACTCGGGGTAGCCGGAGCAGGCCATAAATTTGCCGAAGCGCCCCATTTTTATAACCATGGGCTTGCCGCATTTTTCACAAACCTGGTCAGTGGCGGTTTCGGTCAGTTCTTTCTTTGAAATCTCAAGCTCTTTTTTCGTGAGATGCTCTTTGAAGGGCGTATAAAAATCTTTGAGCAGAGGCACCCATTCTTTTTTCCCGGCGGCGATTAAATCAAGCCCCTCTTCCATTTGAGCCGTGAATTTATAATCAACCACCTGGGGAAAATGCTTGACCAGCAAATCCGTGACGAGGATGCCGATTTCAGTGGGTTTTAGCCGGCGGCGCTCTTTTTCCACGTATTTTCTCTCGACCAGGGTTGAGATGGTCGGGGAATAGGTTGACGGCCGGCCAATGCCGTATTCCTCAAGGGCTTTGACCAGGCCAGCCTCGGAAAAGCGGCTGGGCGGTTCGGTGAATTTCTGCTCGTGTTTTAAATCCAGGAGGTTCAGGGGTTCGTTGGCCGCGACTTTTGGCAGGACCACGTCTTTTTGGTTGGTCACGTAAACTTTTTGATAACCGTCGAATTTCACGACGCTGCCCGTGGCCCGGAAGATATAATCGCTGGAACTTTTTATATCGATAGTCGTTTGATCCATAACCGCCTCGGTCATCTGCGAGGCCACGGCCCGGGACCAGATCAGGGAATAAACGCGGTAGGAAGCCGAATCAAGATATGGTTTGACTTTTTCCGGAGTGCGGGTGACGTCGGTTGGCCGGATGGCCTCGTGGGCTTCCTGGGCCAGTCTCTGCTTAGTGGTATAGCGCCGAGGCTGGGAGCCGGTATAGTCTGGTCCGTAGGTATCTTTGACAAATTTCACGGCTTTTAATAGAAATTCTTCAGACAGATTGACCGAGTCGGTTCGCATGTAAGTAATCAGACCGACCGGGCCTTCATCGCCCACAGGAAGACCTTCGTAAAGGGTTTGAGCTAAAAACATGGTTTGCCGGGTTGAGAAACCAAACCGGCGATTAGCTTCCTGCTGGAGAGTCGAGGTGGTAAAAGGCGGCAAGGGCCAGCGCCTCATTTCTTTCTGCTCAAGCTTGTGGACCGCGAAGGTGGCATCTTTCAAATCTTTGACAACCTTTTCTCCCGCGTCCTTGCTGGTGAGAGAAAGCTTCTCAAAGCGCTTGTCTTTGTATTGAAAGAGGCGGGCGGTGATATGCGGTTCTGAATGGTCTGACTTGTCAAATTCTCCCTGGATTAGCCAATACTCCACCGGTTTGAAAGCCAAGATAGCCTGTTCCCGCTCGACGATGATTCTCAAGGCGACGGATTGCACCCGGCCAGCTGACAAGCCCTTGGCCACCTTTTTCCAGAGAAAGGGAGAGAGTTCATAGCCCAAAAGCCGGTCTAGGATTCGGCGGGCTTGCTGGGCGTTAACCAAGTTTGTGTCAATTCGGCGCGGATTCACCACCGCCTTTTTGATAGCGCCTTCGGTAATTTCTTCAAAGGTAATCCGCTTAACTTTTTCATCGGGAACTTCCAACAATTGAGCTAAATGCCAGGATATGGCCTCGCCTTCGCGGTCTTCGTCTGTCGCGAAGAGAATGGAATCGGCCGCTTTGGCCTCCTTTTTCAGGGCGGTGACGGTTTTCCGGCTGCGCGTCGGGATCACGTATTGCGGTGCGAAATCATGCTCAATATCCACGCCCATTTTGCTCCTGGGCAAATCGCGCACATGGCCGTTTGATGATTTTATAATAAAAGCCTTCCCGAGGAAACGGGAGATGGTTTTAGCTTTGGTGGGAGATTCCACGATGACAAGCTGTTTCGCCATTTTTTAGAGATTCAAGGCGTAAGTTTGCATTTCAGTCTGGATTATCTTGCCTGACATTTCCAGAACCGAGAGCGTAGAATTAATAATACTAATCTCCAGTTTACACTTCTCCAGGATTTGGTCAACTGTCTGCGGTCCAGCCTGCAGGACTTCGACTATTATTTTCTCTTCCTGGGTTTGGGGTTGAAATATTGATTCTCTCCCGCCTTTCGGGACAATTTCCAGATCGAATATTTCCAAAATATCAGCGGCGTCAACAACCGGTCTCGCTCCCTGTTTAATCAGGCGGTTCGTACCGACCGCATTCTGATTAAATATCTCGCCGGGGACAGACAGGACTTCCCGGTTATCTTCCAGGGCGAAATTGGCGGTAATCAGAGCGCCTGATTTGTCTGGCGCCTCAACGATTAGGGTACCCTTGCTTAAACCGGCAATAATGCGGTTTCTGGCCGGGAAGTGCTGTTTCAAAGGAGGCGTTCCAGCCGGATAGTCTGAAATCAGAGCGCCACCGGTTTCCAGGATTTTTTCAGCCAGGAAACGATTGGTGGCTGGGTAGATTTGATCCAGACCAGAACCCAGGATTGCCCAGGTTTTACCCCCGGCTTCAATGGCCGCGGCATGAGCCAGGGCGTCGATGCCGAATGCCAGTCCAGACACGATCAGAATATTCCTGGAGGCGATGGTTTGAACCAGGTCGCGCGTTACGCGCTGGCCATAGGCAGAGGGTTTGCGAGTCCCCACGACTGAGAGAATGTATTGGCCAGGCTCATCCAGCTTCCCTCGGTAGTACAAAATTTTTGGCGGATGGTAAATTTCTTTCAGCAGGCTGGGATAAGCTTTGTCTTGGAGGGTGATTGTTTTGATTGGGTATTTTTCCATGGGCTTGACTTGGGATATTGGTTTAGATAGAGTTGAGGTGATTAAGCGAGGTTTAAGGCTAGCAGTAGCAGGAGGCTGGGATGAGCTCGGTCATAAAGAACCTGAAGTATTGGGGTTACGGAATTCTGGCAGTTCTCCTCATTTTGATCACGCCGCTTCTGTCACTCATCGGCCTGGTTGCTGGCGGACTAGCGTTTCTCCTTCCCTGGGGAATTTCTCTGGCTCTTTCGCCCTCGCAAGCGCGCAGGTAGATCCGGGTAATAACAAAAAACCCAGGTTCTCCCTGCGTTCTTTTTATATAGTAGCAATAATAAATATTTTTAGCAAACCATGCCAAGCGGACTGGGGGTCTGGGGGTAATACTGAACGTCAGAGTAGACCGTACAGAGAAACCATGCCAATGAGAGTGAATTATTACCCCCAGCAGTTTTGGTTCTTTTGCTGACAAAAGAACAAATGGCTAGGCCATTTAATAACCCTATAATAAACGTAAATTATATTTTTTCATCTACTCATTTGTTAAAAATATTCACAAACAAAAAACCCCCAAGTATTCAAGATTGGTATTTACACTAGCCAAGTAGATTGATAGTATGGCTATATAGAGAAAGGTATCAATATGAAAGTATGTGTTTTGTCAAAACCGAATTCAAAAAAGCCCAGAATCGAAAAATTAAGCGATGGCAATTTTATCGTAGCGGTGAAAGAGCGAGCCATTGAAAATTACGCTAATCAGGCGATAATCAAGGCATTGGCTGATTATTTAAAGGTGCCGCCGACCAGAGTCAGTCTGATTGCCGGGAGAAAATCAAAAAATAAGGTATTTGAAATTATCTGACCTTCTTCTATTTTAGCCTTACTCCTTTATTCTAAATATTTCCACCACCTGCTCGATTTCCGGAGCCCATTTTTTATCCAGTAGCTCAAAATCTATTTTTACCTGGTTTTCGCCCAGCACCCAGTTGGAATTCAAATCCAGCAAATCTTTTATTTGCGGCGGGGTGTACTGGGCGTTGAATTTGATAACCAGGCGCGGCTTCACGATGCCAGCCTCGGTCACGTGGATGGTATCAAGGCAGGCGATGTTGGTATCTTGGGCCAGCAGCCGGAGCTTAAGCAGCCAATGGAGGTTTTTAACATTGGGCGGCAAGTTTCCGTATTGTTTTTCCACGCCCTGGAGGCGCTCGTCAAGTTCGGAAAGTTCATTGGCTTCGGAAAGCTCGCGATAAACTTTCAGCCTCTGGTTTTCCAGGGGGATGTAGTCAGCTGGGATGGTGATAGGCAGCGGGAGGTCAATCGCGATATCGCGGAGAATTTTTGCCGGCTGTCCGGTTCTAATCTCTTCGATGGCCTGGCTGAGGAGGCGGGTATATAGGCTCAAACCTACGGCATTGACCCGGCCATGCTGTTCGCTGCCGAGGATATTGCCGACGCCGCGGATTTCCAGGTCGCGCAGAGCCAGCTGAAAGCCAGAGCCCAGCTCCTTGGCCTCGAGAATAGCTTGAAGCCTTTTTTTAGCCTCGCCGGTAAGCTTTCTCTGGGGGTAGAGAAAATAAGCATAGGCTTGCCGGTCGCCCCGGCCAATCCGCCCGCGCAGCTGATAAAGCTGGGCCAGGCCGAAGCGAGTCGCGTCTTCGACAATCAGGGTATTGACATTCGGCAGATCGAGACCGTTTTCAATAATGGTGGTCGAAACCAGCACGTTGATTTTTCGATTGTCGAATTCGGACATGGTGTGGGCGAGCTGGGACTCAGGCAACTGACCATGAATGACGCCGATTTTAGCCTTGGGAACGAGCTCTTTCAGCTGATTGGCCTTTAGGTTGATAGTTTCAACCCGATTATACAGGAAATAAACCTGGCCGCCGCGGGCTAATTCAAAATTGACGGCTTTTTTAACTGTCTCCTCGTTGTGTTTTTGGATAATGGTTTCAATCGGCTGGCGCCCCTCTGGCGGAGTACGGATTACGCTCATGTCGCGCAGGGTTGACAGGCCGAGATTCAGGGTCCGCGGAATCGGCGTGGCGGTTAAGGTCAGAATGTGGGCGTTGACTCTCAAGGATTTTAACTTTTCTTTATGCTGGACGCCGAAGCGTTGTTCCTCGTCAATAATGATTAAACCCAGCTTTTTAAATTCAATATCCGATGACAGCAGGCGATGCGTGCCGATGGCGATATCGACTTCGCCGGTTTTTAATTTTGCCACCACCTCTTTTTGCTGGCTTTTTGTTTTGAAACGGCTCAAAGATTCAATTTTTACGGGAAATTTCTTCAGGCGATTTACAAAGGTATCATAGTGTTGCTGGGCCAGAATCGTGGTCGGAGCCATGACCGCCACCTGCTTGCCGTTCATCACGGCCTTAAAAGCAGCCCGGATTGCCACTTCGGTTTTGCCGAAACCCACGTCCCCGCAAATCAGCCGGTCCATTGGTGTGTCGCCTTCCAGATTTTGACTCACTTCGCGGATGGCTTGAAGCTGGTCTGGTGTTTCATCGAAGGGAAAGCTTTTTTCTAGCTCTATCTCAGCCGGGGTTGGCGGCAGCCAAGGCTCGACCGTGGCAGTAGCGCGCTGGGCGTAAAGCTGTAAAAGCTCGCCAGCGATTTTTTTCGCTTCTTGGCTGATTCGGCACTTCATCTGATACCAGGTGGTATTCGAGAGGCGATGGATCTTCGGCACCTCAGAGCCGATATATTTATCTATTTTATAGGCCAGTTCAATCGGCACCGAAAGCTTGTCTTTGGCCGCGTATTCAAGGAGGAAATACTCCTTGGGTATTCCATCCACCACATTTTTCACTAAGCCGCGAAAATGCCCGATGCCATGATCCAAGTGGACTACGTAATCGTTCGGCTTTAATTCAGCGATAAAATGGAGGTCGAGCCGATGTTTTTTTATTGCTGGTTCATGATCGCGCAAACCGACAATTTCGCGTTTAGTCAGAAAAACCGTTTTATTAGCTTGCCAGATAAAGCCTTCGGCCTGGTCGTCGAGGTAAGCCGAAGAAAGAAACTGAGCTTTAAGCTCCACTTCCTGCTTATGCTCGCGCCAGAGATCAGCCAAGGCGACCTGAAGCGAATCAGGGAAATAGATGGTATATTTTTCACGCTGCCACTTTTTCAAATCAGCCAGCAGCGATTTATAGTTGCCATGGTAGAGAGGGGCGTGGGAATATTCCAGGTCTTTTGTATTGGTTTCGGGCAGGGGATAAAAAATAATTTGCGGTTTGGACTTGATGAGCAATTTGACCTCTGACCAATGCGGGGTTTTCAGATCGAGTTCGTCCGGGTCAGCGTAGATGAAGAGGCGCTTTTTCTCTTTGGCGGTTTTCAAATATTCCAGCCAAATGCTAGCCGATTCATATTGGTCGACTCGGGCTGGAATAATTTGCGCCATCTCCAAACACTCTCCGATTTTACCGGTAATTCTGTCGTAAACCGTCAGTGAGTCAATAACCGTTTGGCCGAATTCAATTCTGACCGGCTGGTTATTTTGGATTGGCCAAACGTCAACAAGATTGCCTCGCCTGGCAAAATACCCGGGCGCTTCAGCTTTGGTGTTAAAATCGTAACCCAGCCTGACTAATTCAGCGCAGATCTCAGCCGGGGAAAACCTGACGCCGGGTCGGAGCGAGAGACCCTCTTTGGAAAAGGTCTCAGGCGAGACAGTAGGCTGGTCGAGCAGGCTGATTGGCAGGAAGATGATTCCTGGTTGGCCGTTTAGTAAGTGCCAGAGGATGAGCGAATCCGGGGTTTCCCCAGGAATTAGCAGGGGGTCGGGCCAGCTTTCAAGGGTCCAAAATCGGAAAAGCGAAGCCAGCCTTCTGGCGTCTTTTGGCTCTGGCACAAACCACAAAACCGCCTCATGTTTTAAATTTGGGGCGTTAAGATGGGCTAAAAAGTGGGTTTGGGCAGATTCTGAAGGCAGTCCTGAAAAAGCAAAAACACCTTTAGAGCTTGCCTCTAGGCGATGCGTTTTTTTCATGTACTACCCTTAGTTTAGCATGAATTTTGAAAAGAAACAAGGGAACAAGGGGATAATAAGATTTCAAAACATACCCCCTTGACAAATATTTATTATTTGCTAAGCTAGGACATCCCGCGTTTTGACCTTTTAATTACTGCCAGCAAGCGGCGAAAACAGCAGGAACCCCTCCTATCTGCTCGAGTAGCCCGCAAGACAAGGTGAAGCTCGTTTATCGGGCGGATTCTTGCGCTTGTTGGTAGTAATTTGAAGATCAGACATAAACTAGCCAAAATAGGCTAGTTTTTTGTGGGATTCTTTACAATATTGAGGATATTCGATAACATCGAGACAGCTCCTTCTGTTCAATTAGCTGGTAAGGAAAAGGGTTTAACACCAGGCAAGCAATAAATCTAGGAGGAAGCCATGGGTAGCGGCGACGATGAAGAAGACTGCTATGTGAATTTCATCGATGTGGTAAAGTCGGGACAGGCCACAACCCCGAGGGATGGGCCGGATCAAGGCGGCCAAGTAGTAACGGAGACATTAATTCTGTCGCCGTTTCAAGGAACCGCATATTTGGGACCGAGTCCTGGAGGCAAGCCATTTGTCGAGGTTGGCCAGACTGTTCAGGCCGGGCAACAAGTGTGTATGGTTGAGATGATGAAGATGCATAACGCAATCAACGCCGATAGAGCGGGGACCATTTCAGCCGTGTTGGTTCAGGAAGGACAAACAGTCAGCAAGAATCAGGTGCTCTTTCGAGTTAGACCTTTGCTGGCATAGCCTGGCCCCGTTCTATTAGGACATCTGAGCGGCTGATCAATACATCGAGAGCCGCTTTTTTTATGGTCAAACTACAAAAAGTAAGTTGACAATATTCCTATTTTTGCGATAAAGTAATTTTCTCGGAAAACTGGTAATATCCTAGGTATTTCTGCCCATTTCAATAGAAGGAGGGTGGGTCATGAAAAAGCTGTTGAGAACCGTGGTAGCAGCCATATTGGCCTGGCCGGCCTGGCTGTTGCTGGTTATCCTGCTATCGAATACCGTGGGCTGTGGCGAGAAAGAAGTCTTGAGGCCTTGCTCTGACACGGATGTCACGGTAAAGAAGATCGGCAATGTCGAACTTCAGTTCAATTTCGGCACCATTGCCGGCAAGACCATCACTTTCATCAACGGCAATGACCGGGCAATCGGGCTGTACGTGGTGGATCATGTAGAACCATCGATTGTCGTCTTGTCGGACAGCTATACGGGCAGCCGGGGAATGGATATCAAGCCAGCCACGTTTCGTTACGGGCAGGAACTTGACATCACGGTGGTGATCTACAAGACGATTGGCGGGACGGTTGTCTCGCTGATTGAAGCACTGGGAGCGGATTTTCTGGACAAACTCTCTGATGCCTGGGTGGAGCAGCGTTTTACGGCCACCATCGAGCTCCAGCCGCCAGAGAACTGAAAAGGAGGCAAAGGTAGCTGATCGTTGAAAGGTAGTAGAAGTCGGTTCTTTCACAGAGGAGGGCAAGAAGCCATGGGAAAGGGGTCATTAGTAGACCTGGAACAGATCGGTTCGTCGTTGGCACAGCCTCTGAGCGAGGAGGGCCTAGCCGAACTCTACTTGTTTCTCTCCCACAATCCCGCCTGCCATCAGCTCTATGTTCAGATCGGGCAAAGCGGCGGGAAAGTCGACATGGAGCTCGCCGGACAGGTCAGACTGGCCGCGGAGATCCCGCAGGACGTTTTCTATGCGAGGTTGACGCAGATGGTCGCGGCTGTTCGGCTGGCGTCTGGGACGGATGTTCCGACCGAGGGAGCCGAGGCCAAGCCTAGGCGCCAGTACCGTCGTCGGTCCACAGCCAAGGGTCAGGCTGCCAGCAAGTCGAAGCAACGGACCACGAAGACGAAGGGCGAACCGGCGACGCTTCGGGAGAAGGTGGACTGTCTGGTCAGCAAGACGAAGAAGCGTGGCGAGACGCGGAGTCAGACGCTGAAGCGGCTTCTGGCCGAGCATCGGGGACCGAGGCAGTTCTGTGAGTTTGCTAACCCCATCTTGAGGAATATGGGGGTGAGAGCTTTCTCGTTCGGTCAGTACCACCAGCTGACCTAGACAAGCCCTGCGCACATTCGAAGTATCCGACAGGCCAGACGTTTTTACGCGGCTGGCCTTTTTTATTTGACAGCTTAGCGGGTTATTCTGTAAGATTGGTCTGTTCTTTGAAAAACATCCAGAGCCGTACTAGTTCAGTTATAGACATAAACCCAGGGACGAGGGAGGTTCTGATGAGTGGGAACATGTTCGATGTTGGTGAGGTTCTGCGGCGATGTCATCTGTTTCTACCTCTCACGCCGGAAGAACTGGTTGCGCTCTATCGTTACCTGTCGCGCAATACCCAGTGGCATCCCGTGGTCTGCGAGCTGATGGCGAACAGGGGACTGGTTCGGTGGGAGCTGCTTGAGAGAGTGCAGAAGCGCCTCAAGCTGGACCAGTCAGAGCTGATCAGCCGTGTTCTGTGGATCGGCCGCACTTTCCTCTGCGAGTCTGGGATGGAACTGATGGATGAACAACAAGAAACGACTCAAGGTGAAGAGGCACCAGAGCCGAAGAGGTCTGTTCGCAAAGGCAGGCGACCCGCGACGCTTTCAGCTAAGGTGAGATGCCTGGCTGGGGCGGGCAGACAGGGAAGCGAGAGTCTCTATGTAACGATGCGCCGTCTGGTTACCGACTATCCGACTCACGAGGATTTCGGCCTGTTCGCCAACCCGATCCTGAAGAAAGCCGGACTGGAATCGCTTTCGACGGCGGAGTGTTCGTCGATTCTGAAGCAGTTCCCGCCGCGTGTCAGACAAAGGGCTGGAGGAGTTTCGGCCAGAACCACGGTGCCGAGCAGGCGACCAGCCAGCGCCAGAACGGATCAGCCGGTTCGTGCCAGCAGAGGGATAGACTCTCTAGCAGGCACGTCTAGGCCAGAAGGAGCTTCCAGTCCGGACGAGGCCTTGAGAACGAAGCTAGCCTCTCTGGCCCGGATGAGCGCCTGGGATCCGGACAAAACCAGAGAAATGACTCAGCAGATTCTCAAGCGGAGCGGAGGCGGGCTGGCTAATTTCCTGGCTGGTCTGAATCAGGCAGCCCAGGCAGTGGCCGGCACCGATATCACATTCAACGTGGATGAAGCCAAGGCGGCTATGAGTATTGCCCAGGGTTGACAACCGCGTCAAATCGTTCATTCAGGGCCAGTCTGGACAAGAGACTGGCTTTTTTATTTTCATTGACAAGAAAAAAACATCTGGTAAGCTGAGGTTAGTTCATTGACTTAAGTAACGTTTCTTCAACCGTAAACAAGGGCGCCAGAGAGAAGGCGCGGCACAAATGACAAGGAGGTCATTCATGGATCCAAGTCAGCGCCAGTCTCTCTTTGAGCAGCTGAAAATCGTGATTCCGGACGATTTTCTGCCTGTGCTGGAACTGGCGGTCAAACAAGGCTATGTCTCTCAAGGCCAGATCAGCCGATGTCTTACCGGCGGAAACGGCCGAGGCGTGCCAATCGGTCTGCGCCACCTGCTTCATCGGCTGGATATACCGATTCAACGAGATCAGACCTCGGCGGCTCGCGGACAACCAAAACGCTTGGCGAGGATGATGGAGAAAGACCAAGATGATGGACGACGGCCGCTGCATGGGGTGGCCGCGTGTCTTGCCAGTCTTTGTCGTCATCATTACCCGACTAAGGCCCAGCACTTGGCCATGGCCAGGGAGATGGAGGATCAGCAAAGAACCGTCCTTGATATCCTGCTGCGGTTTCCACCTCTGGCCGCTGAATTCGACGCCTGGGTCAGAGCGAATTCAAACGGCTATCAACCAAAGGCCAAGGGCCGCCGCCTGGGATTTTCTATCAAGCGCCGGGAACGTCATGAGTGGTGGCCGTTGGCGTTGAAGCAGCTGAAACAGCTTTATGACCTAAAGGAAAGACACGCTGGGCTTGAACGGCTATGGCGGGACGATTCAAATCCGAATGTCAAACAGCGGCGCAACTATCGGCGACAGCTGCGACGCTTAGAACAAAGCTTGGGTTGTGACGGCCAGGGATTGGTTGCCGCGATACAGGCGGTTAATCAAGCCCTTGAGCGTTATGTGCCTTTGCGCGCTGAAATGATCACCCGAAACGGTAGATTAACCGTTTCGATAGCGAAGAGAAGGTACTCGGAACAACTTGATTTGGAAGATCGCATCAGCGAAGGGAGTAGAGGGCTTATAATCGCGGTCGATCGCTATGATTGGCGCCGGGGCTATAACCTGTCCACTTATGCTACTTGGTGGATCAGGCAGGCGATTAGCCGAGCGATTGCCGATCAGGATCGTACTGTCAGGGTACCGGTCCATCAGATCGAGGCTATCTACAAAGCTGCCCGGGTCAGAAGAAAACTGGACTTTCGGCTCGGACGTTTCGCAACAGACGAAGAGGTCGCTGCAGCACTGGATACGCCGGTTGAAAAAGTTGAAGACCTGCTTCGTTATGGTCAATCGATCCTCTCACTCGATCGAACGATCGACGAGGATGGCGAAACATCTCTGGTGGATGTCCTGCCTGATCTTTGCGCTACTGATCCGAACATCATTGTCGCCAATCGGCTTTTGCGGGAAGCTGAGGAACGATTGCTTGACGAACTGACGAAACGGGAAGCACGGGTCATCCGGCTCCGCTTCGGTCTGACCGAAGATGGCATCCCCCGAACCCTGGAGGAGGTCGGTGCTTTCTTCAATGTGACTCGGGAGCGTATCCGGCAGATTGAAGCCAAGGCTTTACGCAAGCTGCGGCATCCGACAAGAAGAAGACGCCTGATCGGTTTCCACGAAAATCGCGATCAGACACTTTCACCATCGAATCTTTCGATCCGACCAGCCCAATGAAAAAAGGCTGGTCTTTTTTTATGAAATTCAAAATTAAGAATTAAAAATGATTGATGCCCACCCCTCGACTCTGCTCGAGATGGGCTTCCTTATACACCTTTTAACTAAAAGGTGATACGAGATAACACTTTACAATTATCAATATTTAAGCTATATTCGACTTTAAGACGTTATTTGGGGCAAGAGATTCAAACTGGAAGTAATGCGGGCGTAGCTCAGTTTGGTTAGAGCCCTTGGGACACGGCCGGCCAAAGGCTGATAGTCGGCTGTCTCTTGCAAGGGATTAGCCGATTGTCAACACCGAGTTTTTGTTCTAATGGGTCGGTGGCTTTCTTGAGAGCCATTTAGCCGGGGACAACAAGGAGGTCGGGGGTTCAAATCCCCTCGCTCGCAAAGTCAAGCATTCGAACACGGGCAGTTTCTCAATGATTGAGGGCTGCCCCCTTTTATTTTAAAATTCAGAATTAATAATTAAGAAGTAATAATGTAGGAAGAAATTTAAAATTCAAAATTCAAAATGTAAAATTAATGAAGCCCAGCTTTTGCTGGGCAACCAACATTTTTAATTTTGAATTATAAATTTTGAATTGCTAATTGAAGTTATTCATCGCCGTTGGCAGACCCTTGGCCAGGGCTAGTTTGACAGCGTCAACGGTTTCTTGGATTACCCCTCGGAGTATTTTATTCTCGGCTTGGGAAAATGGCTGGACCACGAAACGAGCCGTGGATTTTTTATGGTACTGGGCGTCTTTCTCGTTGGCCGTGGAGAGCTTGATGCCGACCCGGAAGCGGGGAAATTTCTGCGTTGCCAGCTGTTCGATGATAGAGGTAGCGCCTTTGTGGCCGGCGGCCGAACCGAAAGGCTTGATTTTCAGATAACCGAATTCAATATCAACATCGTCGTAAATTACCCAGAGGTCGGCCGGTTTGAGATTATAAAAGCTTAACAGCTTGGCTACTGAAAAACCGGAAAGGTTCATATAGGTCGTGGGTTTGGCCAGAATGATTTCTTGAGAATCAATCGCGCCACGCGCCACGTCGGCTTTTAATTTCGCTTTGGACTGAAATTTCAGCTTGGCGTCTTGAGCCAGGGCTTCGACGACCATAAAGCCGATATTATGCCTGGTTTTTACGTATTTGGAGCCGGGATTTCCCAGGCCGACTATTAATTTCATGTTCGACCTTGATATTTTTTAAAATGGAGTTTAATTGGCGTTCCGACAAAACCGAATCGCTCTCTCAGGTTTTTCTCGAGATATCTCATATAGGCTTCTGGCAAGGTGCCGGGAACGTCGGTGGTTATGAGAAAAGTCGGCGGGGCGACATTGGTCTGCGCGATTTTTAAATCCACGCTTTTATATCGTACTGCGGTAACCAGGGGAGGTTTTTGGCGGCGGATCAATGCCTGGATGAATTCGGTTAATTCGGCCTGTTTGATGGTTTTATTCCGCTCGGACTGCACGGCTAAGGCCAGGGGCAGAATTTTTTGGGTGTTTAGCTTGGTTTTGGCTGAAACGAGGACGACCGGAGCCCAGGAGAGAAACGGTATTGATTCATGGATGACTTTTTCGATTAGCTTCGATTGTTGCCGGCGCTCCTCCGGCAGGAGGTCTGATTTATTGGCGACCAGGATGAGTCCCTTTTGCGGTTCCAAAGCCTCTTGAGCCAATCTTCTATCCTGGAGAGTCAGCGGTTCGTTTAAGTCTATCACGAGGAGAACGACATCAGAGCGTCGGATTGACGCCAGGGCTTTTGCCGCGCTCTGTTTCTCCAGGGTTTTGGTTTTGCGGTAAGCCTGATATATTTTACTTTTTTTTCTCAAGCCCGCGGTATCGATCACGCGGATAGAATGGCCTTCGAATTGGACCAAGCTGTCGTGAGATTCGCGAGTGGTATAGGGGATGGGGGTGACAATGGCCCTTTCTTCTCCAACCAGGGCATTGACCAGTGATGATTTTCCGACATTAGGTTTGCCGATAATAGCCAGGGACAAGTCGGGTTTAGGCTCGGCGCTAACCTGTTTGGAGTCAGAAAAAAGTATTTGGTGGATGATATCGAGTAGATCGCCAGTGCCCCGGCCATTCCGACCTGAGACATGGGCAATATTCTTCAATCCCAGCTGGTGGTATCTCGGGCTGATATTGTTTTGTTGTCTCTGATTATCAATTTTATTGATAACTAAAATGGCGGAGGTTTTGGAACGCCTGATCAGCTCAGCGGCTTTTCGGTCTTGAGGCTGGGGTTCGGTTTGGCCGTCAACTGCCAGCAAAACGACATCAGCTAAATTTACGGCCGCGGAAATCTGTTTTACGATATGCCGCTCAATTTCGCTTTTCTGATCAATGTCTATTCCACCAGTGTCAATCAGTTTAAAAGCGTTTCCGCGCCAAATAACGTAGGCTTCATTTCGATCGCGGGTGGTGCCGGGAGAATCCGAAATCATCGCTTTCATTTCTTCAATCAGCCGATTGAAAAGCGTCGACTTCCCAACGTTAGTTCGGCCGATCAGGGCCACCGTTTTCACAGTCGTCATTTGCGAGAGAGCGCTTCTTACTGATTGGTTAGAGATTTTTCCTGAACCGAAGAATTTATCGGAAGACTGCTGTTGTAGGCATCGTTCCCGAGAATGATCAGAATATCAGCGTCACTGGTCTGGGGCGCGGGCGTATTAGAGAGATTATAGAGAGAATTGGCTAAGGTATGCTCCGCGTTAGTCTGATTTGAGACAGTTGGTTCAGAGTCGTTGGTGAAGAAAGGCGATGAAGAAATGACGGTTCCGTTCAGCTCCCACTTCAGAAGCTCCAGGGTTTTAGCTTTTTGGCCAAGCGATAAGTCGTAAATCTGGGTTTCGGCCAGATTAAGCTCCTCGGCATTGGTAATCTTAACGACATCATAACCGAGTTCCTTCAGACGGTCAGACGTGGTCTCGGCCAGACCGGAGATTTTTGTGCCGTTTTGGACCTCGATTTTGGCCGCTTCCTGGCTAACCGAAGAATATTGAAATATATTTTTGGCCAGGGCTCGAATTTCAGAGTAGTCGCCGGCGCGCGGTTTCAAGATATAGGCGCCGTCTATGGTAGTTTCGGAATAAAGCAGCCCGCTCGGCGTTGAATCAAGCACCCGGTTTATAACGCTGCCAGGATCGACCTCGCCGAGTAAATCAGCTAGCCGGACGATTTCCCAGACCTCCATGTTGGTTTTTAGATGACTGCCGACAGTTTCGGAGATATCAACTATTTTTTTTGGGTTGATGAGGGTACCAAGGGAAAAAATGTCTTTTTTCAAAGCTGACAATACCTTTTGCTGGCGCCGCGACCGGGCGAAATCAGAGCCCTCGCCGTTAGTGCCATGGCGGGAGCGGACGTATTTAAGAGACGTATCGCCATCCATATTTTGAAGGCCGGCTTTGAAAGAAATTGTTTGATACCCGTAGTTGTTATCCGGATACTCGTAATCACTGAAAGTACTGTCGACATTGATTTCCACGCCGCCGACTAAGTCAACCAGTTTTTTGAAGCCGGAGAAGTCAACCGAGGCGTAGTAATCGATTGGCTGGGCTAAAACATCTTCCAGCACGTCGGCCAGAAGCGTTTCGCCGCCTTTCTTCGGGTCGGCCAGATAGCCAAAGGCGTTGGCGTTGTTTATTTTTCGCCAGCCATACTCGGGTATCGAAACGTAGAGATCGCGTGGGATTGAGAGCAGAGCCGCTTCATTGGTTGAGGGTTTTAGGCTGGCTACGATTATCGTATCCGACAAATAGGCGCCGTCATGGCCGGCTCCGCCATAACCCAAAAGCAGAATATTTATTCGGTCGTTGGACTCGCCTTTGATCTGTTTGTCGCCGCTGGTGACCAAGTGTTTGATCTGGTCAAAGAAACTCATGTTCTGCCGGCTGAATATTCCCTCGCTTGATAAAATTACCCGGTAGGAAAGCGAAAACCCGAAAATAATCAAGAAAACCAAGCTATACAGGCTAATCTTCAATAATAAAACAGGCCAACGTTTCTTGGTTTTTTTAGCCGGGGTTTTAGCCGGCAATACCTTTTCTTTTGAGGCTGACTGAAAGTCAATCTTTGGTGAATTCATGCAACGGAATTATAATACTTTTTTACACGACTGTCAAAGATATGATATGTTTTGTTGCGCCTGATAATTTTTTATTGACAAAGGGTCAAAAATGCGCTATACTTATGGATAGGAAAACAAAACTACAACTGAACAAGATCCGTATGAAAACCCTGTCTCTAGCAGGGTTTTTCGCATCAAAAAGTGGTTTAGGTTTTTTGCCGAGCCATGCCGGTCCGAATGTCTTTCAGCGAGGTATGCGCCGCGTTGGTCATGATCAGGGCGATGACCAGCGGAGCCAGGAAGCCGATAGTCCGGGAAACTAAGACTACGATGGTGGCCACCTCTTTCGGGATTCCCAGGAGGGAGTACAGGAAAATCATTGAGAGATCCATCGCGCCGATGCCAAGGGGCAGGAATGAGAGAATCGCCGCCAAGGTTCCGATAGCTTCAACTCCCAGAACGGCCAAAGCCGAAACATGATAATCCAGGGCGCGGAGAGTAAACCAGGAAAGCAGCGACTGGGTAAACCATGTCAGAACCGTGTAGACGATGATTAAGCTGAGCTGCCCATTCTGGCCGGTAAACTTCAGGCTGGCCACTTTTTCATATAGTCCCTGGAAACGCTTGGGCACGAAACGCTTGAGCCAATGAAGATTGCGAAGCAAAATCAACAGGACAAACATCACGAAGATTAACAGGATAAATCCCCAAATCAGTTTTGAGCCTTTCATAAATTGGAGGGCGAAGAACATGCCGGCCAGGCTCAAAAAAAGAAAGTCGAAGACCCGTTCAAAAATCGTCAGAGCCGTGCCCGTCAGAGCCGGAACTTTTTTCTGGTAGAGCAAGTAGATTTTCGAAGCTTCGCCCAGGCGGCCGGGCGTCATCATGGCGATGGCGATTCCGACCATTTGGATGAAGGTCGTATCCTTGAAAGAGAAGGTATAGCCGTAATATTTGGTGACCGCGGCGAAACGCGTTATTTTGAAAAAAAGGCTGGCCAGATAAAAAATGAGCCCCGCGATTAACAACCATTTATCCGACGATACAAAAAGATCGCCGATTTTGGCATAGTCTAGCTTGGCTAGAAAATAAATTAGAAAACCGACAATGGCGATATTTATCACAATGAAAATTATTTTTGCTTTTTTCATGGTCCTGGGCGATTAATTATTCAAATACAGTATATCAAAACATATCCAATCCGGCCAGTTTGCTCAATCGGAGTGGCTGGGCTACAATGAAGGCATATCACGGGAGGTATCAAGTGCATTGGCCAACCAAAAAAAGTTTATTCATATTTTCTTTAAGCGCGGCGGTGATTTTCATCGCCATTGTTCCGTTACTGAAAAGCGGCTGGCCCTACAATCACGATCTTGAACTTTACCCGGTTTGGCTGTCGGAATTCGATATCGGGATAAAAGACGGACAATTTCTACCGCGCTGGGCGCCGAATGTCTGGGTCGGCTATGGCAGCCCGCTTTTTAGTTTCAATCAGCCGCTGTTTTTTTATCTGGCCGAGGCGGTTCATCTGGTCGGATTTGGGCTTCTGATTTCGGTTAAGCTGACCGTTATCTTGCTGACCATACTGGGTTTTTGGTTTATGTATTTATTCTGCCGCCAATTTTTCGGACAGCGGGCGGCCTTGTTATCAGCCACTCTGTATCTGATTTTTCCTTATCACCTCGGGCTGATTTACACTCGGGGAGCCTTGGCCGAATACTTGGCAATGGCGATTTTACCCCTGCTGTTTTTCGCCTTTTATAAAATTGGCCGAGCCTTTTCCTGGAGATACTGGTTTTTAAGCCTGCTCTCGGTCGCCCTGCTCCTGCTCTCGCACAATATTTCGATTCTGATTTATTTGCCGATCGTGGCCTTGTTCGTTTTGTTTTTTACGCCAAGGACCTGGAAAAGCTATTTAATTTCACTCAGCGCTGGCTTGGCTGGCTGTTTGGTCTCAGCCTGGTTCTGGCTGCCGGCCTTAGTCGAACGGCAGTATCTGAAATTGGACAATCTTTATACCGGACCCTACGATTTTCATCGGCATTTTATCAGCGCCAAGAATCTATTCTTTGCCAATTTCTGGGAGAACAGGGATACATTCTTTCAAGTCAGCCTTATCGCCAGCCTGATTTTGATTTTGGGATTGATTTTAGCTTTGAAAAATTTGAAGAAAAAGCCCCGACACGCCGGTCTGGTCGGATTCTTT